>CAZZLC010000030.1:0-72254 GCA_964655065.1 uncultured Enterobacteriaceae bacterium
GGCTTCAGGTAGAAGCTGTTCTTCTTGATGTCCTTGCGGATGCCCTCGCGCTCGACCTTGCGCCGGAAGCGCCGAAGAGCCTTCTCGAAGGGCTCGTTGTCTCGAACCGTCACCAGAATCACGAGTCAAACTCCAACCGGCCTCTCTCGCCGGAACCCGGGTCGCGCCGCGGTCGATCGTCACCTGGCGCCCACGGAGAACCGCACCGTATCCGATCGGCACGAGAAATCCAGGACCGTCCGGTGACCGGCGACCTCTCCGCCCGCTGAATACCCACTCCCGATGTCCCTGTCCAAGTTTCGCGAGTCCCTGTCCGCCAAGCTGCAGCCCGTGTACGTCATCGTGGACGGCGCTCGGCCGATGCTCGACCGCGCGATCGAGGCGGTGCGAGAGGCGGCGATGCCGAAGATCGGCCCGCCGGCCTTCAACCACAGCCGTTACCGTGCCCCCGAGTCGGGTGCACTCGACGCCCTGGTCACGGCCAACACGCTCCCTGTGATGGCCGAGCTACGGCTCGTCGAGATCCTGAACCTCGAGGAGGCCTCGAAGGGCTTCGTCGAGGCGCTGCTCGACTACCTCGAGCGACCGTCCGAGACCACGGTCCTCCTCGTCACGGGCGCCCGCTACCCCAAGATCGAGAAGCTGAACCCCAGCGTTCGCATCGCAAAGGCCCTGAAGGGCGCGGGCCTCGACGGGCCGACCAAGCTTGGCGAGACGGCTCCGATCCCGTTCGTCATCGACCGTGCGAAGTCCCAGGGCAAGACCCTCGGACGCCACGAGGCCGAGCTGCTGGTCGCGGCTGTCGGCTCGGACCTCGGCCAGCTCGAGGCCGAAGTCGACAAGTTGGTGACGTTCGTGGGCCAGGCGGAGGCGATCGACGCAAAGGCAGTGGGTAGCGCCACTTCGCTCACCGCGGCCGCGATCAACTGGGACCTCACCACGGGCCTCGCCGCGCGCGACGTGGACCTCACGCTGTCGACGCTGCACCGCATGCAAGTCGACGGTGACGACCCCCGCAAGCTGCTCGGCCTCGTGACCTGGCAGATGCGACAGCTCGCCCAGGTCCGTCAGCTGCTGCTCGCGGGAGTCCCCGACCGCGAGATCACGAAGCAGCTCCGCATGCGCAGCGACACCTTCCGCAAGGTCCGTCCGTACTTGCTGGACGGATTTCCGGACAGCGCGGAGCTGATGCGTCGCATCGCCACGTCCAACCGCCACATGAACAGCCATCGGGCAGGCGCGGAGCGGCTCCTCGAGGGTCTCGTCCTCGAGATGCTCACCGGGCGCTTGCGTCGACCGCCGGAGGTTCCCAGACCGCGCTGACGCAGAGACGTCGGCGACGGGAACCGAGGCTCAGTCGGCCTCGGACGCCGTGGAGAGGTTCTTCACCGCGTGGGTCAGGCGCTTGACGCGACGCGCCGCCTGGTTGCGGTGAATGACCCCCTTGGAGGCGAGCCGGTGGATGATGCTGACGGTGGCGCGAAGCTCGCTGTGTGCCTCTTCGAGGTTGCCCGCTTCGACGGCGCCACGAAGGCGCTTGATCTGGTTGCGCATCCGAGAGCGGTAGTGGCGATTGCGCGCACGCTGCTTCTCGTTCTGCTTGATGCGCTTGATCGCATCCTTGTGATGAGCCACGTAGACGTCTCCGTTGTACGGGGAAAGAGCATAGCCCCCGCATTGGATGGCTGCTACCCGTAACCTCTTCGGACGATCCGGTATACGAACGGCATCGGTCGAGGTTCCGTCGCCCCGGAGGACGCTTGGAACGCCGCAGCCGCATCCGAAACTTCGCAATAATCGCGCACATCGACCACGGCAAGTCCACACTCGCCGATCGGCTGATGCAGCAGACCGGGGCGGTTTCGGATCGCGAGATGAAGGCACAGCTGCTCGACTCGATGGACATCGAGCGCGAGCGCGGCATCACGATCAAGGCCCAGACGGCCTCGTTGCGCTATCTCCACCCCGAAGACGGGGAGATCTACGAGCTGAATCTGATCGACACCCCCGGGCACGTCGACTTCACCTACGAGGTGAGCCGGTCGCTGAAGGCCTGCGAGGGGGCCCTGCTCGTGGTCGACGCCGCCCAGGGGGTCGAGGCCCAGACGCTGGCGAACGTCTACCTGGCCCTCGAGGCCGACCTCGAGATCATCCCCGTCATCAACAAGATCGACCTCCCCGGCGCGGAGCCCGACCGCGTGCTGGAGCAGATCGAAGACGGCATCGGGCTCGACACCTCCAACGCGGTGCTCGCCTCCGCCAAGACCGGGCTCGGCGTCGACGAGGTGCTCAAGGCGATCGTGGCCTACGTTCCGCCGCCCGAGGGCAACGAGGAAGCCCCGCTGCAGGCGCTGGTCATCGACTCCTGGTTCGACAACTATGTCGGCGTGGTCATCCTCGTGCGCGTCTTCAACGGACGGCTCGCCCTCGGCGACAAGATCAAGCTCATGGCCACCGGCGCCCGCTACGAGGTCAACAAGCTCGGCGCCTTCATGCCCGCCGCGGTCCAGCGCGACCGGCTCGACGCAGGCGAGGTGGGCTTCATCGTGGCCTCCATCAAGGAGATTCGCGACGCCCGGGTCGGTGACACCGTCACGCACGCGGTCAACGGCGCCGAACGGGCACTGGCGGGCTTCCAGGAGATCAAGCCGATGGTCTTCTCGGGGGTCTACCCTGTCGAGTCTGGCGATTACGAGGCCTTGCGCGACGCGATCGAGAAGCTCCAGCTCAACGACGCCGCCATCCAGTCCGACCCCGAGGTCTCCGACGCGCTCGGCCTCGGGTTTCGTCTCGGCTTCCTCGGGCTCCTCCACATGGAGATCGTGCAGGAACGCCTCGAGCGCGAGTACGACCTGGACCTGATCACCACCGCGCCGAGCGTCGTGTACCGGGTCATCACCAAGGACGGCGAGACCATCGAGATCCGCAGCCCCTCACAGCTGCCCGACCTCGCCCGGGTCGACCGCGTCGAAGAGCCGATCGCCCGGCTCACCATCTACGTGCCCGAGGCCCACATCGGCGGGGTGCTCAAGCTGTGCGAGGAGCGCCGCGGCACCCAGATCTCCTTCGACTTCTCCGCCCCGGGCCGGGTCCAGCTCATCTACGACATCCCCTACGCCGAGGTCGTCTTCGACTTCTTCGACCGACTCAAGAGCGTGTCGAGGGGCTACGCGTCGATGGACTACGAGGTCACCGAGTGGCGCCCGGACGACCTCGTCAAGGTCGACATCCTGCTCAACGGCGAGCTCGTCGATGCCCTGTCGATCCTGTGCCACCGCTCGCAGGCCCACCCGAAGGGCTCGGCGCTGGCCCGCAAGCTCAAGGAGTTCATCCCGCGGCAGATGTACGACGTGGCCATCCAGGCCGCGATCGGCTCGCGGGTCGTCGCCCGGACCACGGTGAAGGCCATGCGCAAGGACGTGACCGCCAAGTGCTACGGCGGCGACATCTCGCGCAAGCGCAAGCTGCTCGAGAAGCAGAAGAAGGGCAAGAAGCGCATGAAGGCCCTGGGGTCCGTCGAGGTTCCCCAAGAGGCATTCCTCGCCGTTCTCAAGGTCTCCGACGACTGACCGTCTCCGCGGTCGGCCCAGACCTGACCGCGATTGGACGCAGACGCGTGGCTGGCGATCGGCCTGTTTGCTACATTGGTTGTCTGGTCTGCCGTCGCACGTCCAGGCGGCACTCTCTTTCGACGACCGAGGATACTGCGGTATGACCCGAAACCCGGTGACCCCCGAGGGTTATGCGGCCCTGGTGGCCGAGCTCAAGCGCCAGAAGGAAGTGGTGCGGCCCCAGATCGTGCGCGACATCGAAGAAGCACGCGCCCATGGCGACATCAGCGAGAACTCCGAGTACGAGGACGCCAAGGAGCGCCAGGCGCTCTGCGAGGGTCGCATCCAGGAGCTCGAGAGCAAGGTCGCCAGCGCCGAGATCATCGACGTCAAGAAGCTTCCCGAGAGCGACCGGGTGGTGTTCGGCTCGACGGTGACCATCACCAACGCCGACGGCGACGAGCGAACCTGGCGCATCGTCGGAGGTGACGAGGCCAGCGTCGAGAACGGCACGATCAGCTTCGAGTCCCCCCTCGGCAAGGCCCTCATCGGTCGCTCCGAGGGCGAGGAGACCGTGGTGCCGGCCCCAAGCGGCCGCCAGGTGTGGGAGATCGTCGAGGTCCGGTACCTATGACCACGCCGGGGGACGGCGAGGCGGGGACGCCGGACCAGCCCGAGCCCGAACGCCCGCGCCCCGAGAGCGGGGTTCCCCTGGCTGCGCTGGACCACGCCCTGCGTCCCGTCCGTCGCGTGGTTCAGTACGGCATGCGCGAGGTCACGCGGATTCGCTACTTCGAGGCGAACGTCGACCGGCATCTCGCGCTCCTCGAGGCCCTGGACCTTCCCGAGCCGCTCCGCGACACCGTTCGCGAGCTCCGGGAGCGCACGGACGGCTTCGACGAGGAGACGGCAGAGGCCCGTCAGCGCCGGCTGTCCACGATGTTCGCCGCCCTCGCCCGCATCGACGCGGTCATGGGCCTTCCTCTGCCGCCTCGCCGGCTCGCACCCGTCGCCAAGCCCGTCCAGGTCGACGAGCCCGAGCCGGTCGCCCCGCCCCGCGAACCTGCGATCCCGAGCGAGACGGACGACGACGACGACGGCGAGGAGCCTCCCCGAGCCGACCCGACCCCGACCTTCGACGAATCGACCCCCCTCGTCGATGCCGACCCGGCCCTGGCCGCGTCGCTGGCCGAGCGAGGCCTCGCCTCGGTGGCGGACGTGCTCAACGAGCGTCCCACGGGCTTCGACGAGCTCGCCGTGGTGCGAGCCGACCGATCCTCCCTCGCCACGGGACGGATCGCTGTCGGGGTCACCCTGATCGGCCGCGCCACTCGGCTGTCGCCCGACGGCTCCCGCGTCTCCCTCGATCGCGCGCGCCTCCAGGAGGACCCTGACGACGCCGCTACGCTCGAGGTCGTGTGGCGGGAGGCTCCCGCGACCACCGCGCTCGGCGCCCGGCTGGTCCTCGTCGGGATTCACGACGGAGCAGGTCGCGTCACGGAGGCCGAGCTCGTCACCGCGATGGGCGAGAGCGTGACGCAGGCTCGCTATCGCTTCCTCGACGCCGACGTGGACCGCGCGATCCGGCGGCTGGTGGACCGCTGGGACCGCGAGCGAAACCGGCGCGGTCGGGATCCCCTTCCCCCTGCGCTCCTCAAGCGGCTCTCGCTCGTTCCCCGACACGTCGCGTGGGGACACGTCCACCGAGCCCCTCACGAGCCGAGCCGCCAGCGCCTCGCCTTCGACGAGGCCATCATCGTGGCCCTCGCCCACCAGCTCCACCGCGGCCACCAGTCGCGCGGGCGAGGCATCGCTCACTCCGTGCTCCACGGCATCATCAGCACCGTCGGGCAGATGATGGACCTGCAGCTCGACGACGGCCAGCAGGTCGTGTTCGAGGACGTCAAGCGCGAGCTGCGTCGGCCGGTGCCCATGCGCCGCGTGATCACCGGCGAGGTCGGCGTCGGCAAGGGAGCCGTCTCGTTGATGGCCACGGCGATCGTGGCCGAGAGTCGCGCCCAGGTGCTGGTGCTCGCCCACGACGAGGCTGGCGCCCACGAGCGCTTCCTGCACAACGAGCCCCTGCTCCGCGAGGGCGGGCTCGTGGCTCGCCTGGTGTCCTCGCCCCCGACCGGGTCGCAGCGGGATGCGATCCGGCGCGGCGAGATCCACGTCGTCTTCAGCACCATCGACCTGCTGGAGCACGCCGTCGAGTTCCGGCGACTCGGGCTCGTGGTCGCGGCCGAGCGGGAGCCCTGGGGTCAGGTCGGTGTCCACCAGCTCGCGCTGCCGGCGCCGCGGCCCGATCTCCTCGTGACGACGGCAGTCCCCGTCGGCCCGCGCATCCTGATGACCGCGTACCACGACTTCGACGTGAGCGTCCTCGTCAACGACGATCGCAAGCCCGCCCGCATCTCGCTGTGCGCCGCGTCGGAGCGCGAGGACGCCTACGCGCGACTCCGCCGCACCGTCGCCGACGGCGGCCAGGCCATCGTCGTGTTCCCGATGCTCCACGACCGCGACGCCATCGACGTGCTCGGGGCCCGCCGGCTCGTGCGCGCGCTCCAGGGCGACGGCCTCCAGGGACTGTCGGTGGGGCTCCTTCACGGCGAGCTCGCTCCAGAGGAGCGGCGGCGGGTCCACGACGACTTTCAGCACCGCCGGCTCCAGGTGCTGATCTGCACGTCGCGGATCGAGGATGGCCCTGCACTCCCGGCAGCCCGGATCGTGGTGGTCGAGCAGGCCGAGGCGGTGGACGCGTGGCGCCTGCACCGCATCATCGGCTTCTTCTCGAGTGCCCGCCAGCCCGCGGAGGCCTGGCTCGTGGCCGGCGAGCACGCCTCGCCAGAGGCCACCTCGCGGCTCGAGCGGCTCCAGACCGCGCCGAGCGGAGTCGCGCTCACCGAGACGCTGGCCGAGCTCTCGGGCGTCAACAAGGTCGTGACCGACCACGGCGTGCCGCTGCCCGAGCTCACCTGGCTCGACCTCGACCGCGACCTGGACTGGGTGCTGCGGGCTCGCCGGGAGGCTCGCGCGATTCTCGACGCAGACCCTGGACTGCGCCGAGGCAGCCACGCCGACCTCGCCCAGGAGCTCGTGGCCCGCTGGCCCCGGCTGTGGCCCGGGGGGGCCAACGAACGGTGGGGCCCGCCCCAGATCAAGCCCGCGCCCGCACCCGAGGGGCGGCGCCGTCGTCGACGCCGCCGTCGCCGCCGTTAGCCGACCTTCATCCGCGTGGTCCGGCCCCGGGCCCGCTCGAGCTGCTCGGGGGGCAGGCCGCCCTTGAAGCGGATGCGGACCTCTCGGGCGGCTCCCGTGTCGAGATCGGCCACCTGCACGCGCAGGATCTGGTCGACGCCGTAGCGCAGGGTCACCTCGATGGGGGTGCCCACCGGGCGCGGCGGCAGGCCGGTGAGCTCGACCTTGCCAATGACGGTGACCTCGTCGCGCGTCGTGCCGGTGCCCTCGGTGACCTCGACGCGCACTGCCGTCATGCCCTCGAACGCGTACTTGAACTTCTTCTTCGTCTCGTAGGGCAGCGGCGTGCCCTCGGGAACGAGCTCGACGACCCGCTCGCGTCGAGCGTGGTCGAGCACGACCATGCCGAGCGAGTGCGTGGTGGCGTCCTGGATCGCGATGTCGGGCAGACCGCCGCCCTCCCGCCCGGCCGAGCTCGCCGCCTCCTGGGCCAGGTGGCCACCGTACGCCAGGCCGATCACGGCGCCGCGAGGCGACTGCGCCGGTCGGGGTTCGGGCCTCGTCGCGGTCCGCTGCTTCAGCTTCTCGGTGCGCTGCACCATCTCCCGGCGCTTCTCCTGAAGCGCGGGATGGTTCGGCCGGTGCCGGAACACGCCGGCGAGCGCGGCGCCGAGCGCGACACACTCCTCCGGATTGACATCTTTCGCGGGCTCCTTGCCCGACAGCCGGATCAGCATGTCCCGGATCATCGGCATGCGGGTGGAGCCACCCACCAGCAGCACCTCGTCGAGGTCCTGCCAGCGGCGGTGCGCCTTCTCGAGGACGATCTGGGCAGTGTCTTCGCACTGCTGCACCAGATCGCGCGAGAGATCCTCGAACAGGTCGCGCGTGACCTTCACCGCGAGCCGCTTGCCCCGGTAGTTCACCGGTACCACGGCGCGTTCCTTGGTCGAGAGGCTGATCTTGGCGTGCAGACAGCGCTCGTAGAGCTCCTGGTAGGGAGAGGCGTCGTCGCGAGGATCGAGCTGGTACTTCTCGAAGAACTGCTCGGCAACGTAGTTGAGCAGGCGATCGTCCCAGTCCTTGCCGCCAAGCTCCGCGTTGCCGTCGCTCGCGATGGTCGACAGCTTGGTGCCGCGGATCTCCATCACGGTGACATCGAACGTTCCACCGCCGAGATCGAGGACGAGCAGGCTCTGCTGGTCGCCGATGCGGTCGAGCCCATACGCAATCGCGGCCGCGGTGGGCTCGTTGATGATCGACAACACGTTGAGGCCCGCGATCGCGCCCGCCTCGGCCGTCGCGCCCCGCTGTGCGCTGTGGAAGTAGGCCGGCACGGTGATCACCGCGTCCTCGACGGGCTGTCCGAGGAGCTCCTCCGCGTCCTCCTTGAGCTTTCGGAGGATGAGGGCCGAGATCTCCTGCGGTGTGTAGGACCGCCCGAAGAACTCGAGCGTGAAGTCCTCCTCACCCATGTGGCGCTTGATGAAGCGGACGACGTTCTCGGGGTCGATGACCACCATCTTGACGGCTTCTTCGCCGACCACGCAGGCATCGTCGTCGTAGAAGTGGACCACCGAGGGCGTGGTCGGGAACCCGTCGGCATTGGGGATGATCTCGGCCTTGCCGAAGTCGTTGACCTGGGCCATCGCGGAGAACGTGGTGCCGAGATCGATGCCCAACACGACCTTGTTGTCGTCGGCCATGGTCAGCCCTTCTTGCCGCGGTAGCGGAGAATCACGACCTCCTCGGGGCGCAGCGGCTTCTTGGCGCGGGCGAAGCCTCGCTTGAGCACCTGGGCGACCTTGTAGTCCGACGACTCCTCGTCGGTCTCCTGCACCTTGATCGCGCGATGGACCGTCGCGTCGAACCGCGCGTGCTCCTCCACCGGGACGACGTCCCGCCGATAGAGCACCTCGAGGAACTCGTCCATCAGGTACTGGAAGCTGTCGGCGATCACGTCGGGCGACATCTCCTGCTTGACGAGACTCTCTTGAAACCAGTTCATGGAGTCGTAGAAGAGAAGCAGGTCGAGCAGCAGAGGCTTCTCCGCCTGGAAGAGGAAGTCCTCCTTGTACTGGCGAAGCTCCTCGTAGAGCTGGTCGAACGCCTTCTCTCGAACCTTGTCGTTCGAGAGGCGCTCTTGCACCATTTTCCGCGTTTCGCCAAGCTCGTGCGTGAGCCGACGCAATGCGTCGGAGGTCGAGTCCGTCACTGCCTATCCTGCGCCCGGAATGCCAAGACCGCTATAACCGCGCACCCGTTGCGTCCCGGAGCGGGTCCGGTGTCCTACCCCGGGGACGATCGGTCGGCCGATGTTAGCGTGACTCGCCTCACGGAGACCCAACCCATGAATCTCGTTTTCTTCAGTGTCGTGGCAATGACGGTGGGCTGCAGCAAGGTGGCCACAGTTCCGGTGAACCTCTCCGCCGCCCAGGGCAGCGCCGCGAGCGCGAACGCCCAGATGGTCGAGCTCAAGCACGAGGATGACGGCTGGATCAAGGTGAACACCAACATCGGCGACGCCAAGATGGACCGCCTCGCGAGCGGACAGTCGATCAAGCTCGCCACGGCCGAGATCCCGAAGGGCCGCTACACGCACGTCCGGGTGACCTTCGCGGTGCCCGGAAAGGAGTCCACCAAGGGCTTCGGCAAGGGCGATCGTCCTTCGGGCAACCAGAACACGGCCCCGGTCGAGTACACGGTCAAGACCAAGACCGAGTTCTGCGCCAAGGGCAAGAAGGACAACGATCTCACGATCACGGTCCGCCAGAACGAGGACGAGTCCGAGCCGATCATCAAGGTCGGCCAGCGCCCCGCCTGCAAGTGAATGCCGCCGCACCCGGGTCGTCCATCCGGGTAGCCCACCGAACTCGGAGGAACACGCCATGACCCGCATCATCACCCTGGCCGCCCTGTCGCTGACCCTCGGGGCCTGCGACGAGCTCGTCGGCAACGACGACTCCGGCATCGGCTTCGCGCCGACCGGTCCCGTCGATGGCATCAGCGTCGATGCCGGCACCGTCGACTGCCTCGACGAGACGCAGGTCGAGCTCACGATGTCGACCTCGGGCCCCGTCGCCCAGGCCGAGATCTACTCGCAGGAGACCGGGAACATCGAGCCACAGTGGGGCGAGAACACCAACCTCACCTCGGTGGGCAACGGCGAGTGGGAGCAGACCCTGATCACGCGTCGGGTCCCCGGCAACGATCTCACCCCGTCCGACATCGTGCAGGACCAGAACTCCCTGTTCCGCTGCGACCGTGAGGGCACCGAAGGCTTTCACCACAACGCGGGCGTCATGACCTACATCTTCCGCGCCTACGACACCAACGACTCCCTCGGCGACTGCGTGGTCGCCGGTGACGACCCTGACGGCCTCATCCGTGCCGGCTACCAGGTCGTCAACGGCCGTGGTCCCGCCAACCCGCAGGACGTCAACTCGACCGACTGCCGCGTCGAGGCCTTCACCTACTGAAGCCGCCGCGCCGGGGCGACGCTACTCGTCGCCCGGCGCCGACAGCTCGGTGGCCAGGTTGATGAAGGTGCCCTCGAGCTGTAGCGACTCGTTCACGAAGTGGAAGTCGCCGGGCCGGCTGGCCATGTTCGACAGGAACCCGTGCTGGACCTGGTCACCGACCCCCACCGTGATGACGCGCGCGCCCATGGCCCGAAGGTCGTAGACCTGCTTCATCGTGGCCTCGGGGTCGTCGGGATGACCGTCGGTCATCACCACGAAGACGCGCTGAATGCCGGCCTTGGGCTTGAGCAGCGTGCGCGCGTCGTAGAGGCCCTCGCTCATCGGCGTCGAGCCGATCGGCGTGAGCGAGTCGATGGCCCAGCGCAGCCGGTCGAGGTTCGCTGTGAGGGTCGACTTCACGCCACCCGGAAACGCGACCACCGAGACCTGGCGGTTCGGCGACTGTAGCGTCCGCTCGACGAAGGCGAGCGCCGCCCGCTTGGCATTCTCGATGTTCGACCCGTACATCGAGCCCGAACAGTCGATGACGAGCGAGACCCACATCGGCGCACGGTTGTTGGCGAGATCTTCGAGCGACACGTGCCCGCCGGCGAGCCGGTGAGGCAGGATCTGGCCCGACTCGAGGTCCATGGCCTCGACCTCGACGATGCCGTTGCTGTTGTAGCGGTAGGTCACCGACAGCCGGGCCTGCCCCGCAGGCCGGGGGGCGATGCCGTAGAACTCGAAGTGCCCGAGCACCGTGGACTCGAGCGGGTTCTCGCTCTCGCCCTGCACGAGCCACAGATCGATGGTCGCCTGCCCATCGTAGGTGGTCGAGTAGTCGTCGCGGGTCTTCTCGGCGGGAATCCGCGTGTTCTTCCTGATGATCTTCGAGTTGTGGAGCTGTCCGTCGCGAAACACGACCATGCCCAGCGAGTGCGAAGTCACGTCGTGGGTGCGGATGTCGACCGGCGATGCCTCGCCCCGGAGCTCGGCCGACTCGATGGCCGCAGTGAGAGCGGCACCCAAGGCCACCGCCTCGTCGGGGTTGATGTCGGTGGCGGGCGCCTTGCCGAACAGGTTGGTGAGCATGTTGCGCACCATCGGCATGCGGGTGGAGCCGCCAGCGAGCAGCACCACGTCGACCTCCTCGGGAGCACACCGCGCCTCGGTGAGCACCGACCTGGTGAGCACCTCGGTGCGCTCGAGCAGGTCGTGGGTGAGCTCCTCGAAGGTCTCGCGAGTCACCGCGAGCCGCATCACCTTGTCGCCGAAGTCGTGGAAGATGTTGCACTTCGGGCGCCGAGTCAGGCTGATCTTCGCGCTCACGCACTTGCTGCGCAGGTCGTGGTAGCTCGACAGCTCCTCGAGCGGATCGACCCCGTGCTTCTCCTTGAAGGCCTGGGCGACGTGCTTGATGAGGCGATCGTCCCAGTCCTTGCCGCCGAGTCGGTGGTCGCCATCGGTCGCGATGACGTTGATGTCGTTGCCCTCGATGTCGCAGAGCGTGACGTCGAACGTGCCGCCGCCGAGGTCGTAGACGAGCACCCGCAGGTCGCGGCCCGCGTTGTTGAGCCCATAGGCGAACGCGGCCGCGGTCGGCTCGTTGATGAGCTTCAGGACCTTGAGGCCCGCGAGCTCCCCGGCGCGAAGGGTCGCCCGACGCTGGACGTCGTTGAAGTAGGCGGGAACGGTGATCACCGCCTGCTCGACGGGCTCGCCGAGGCGAAGCTCCGCATCGCGCTTCAGCTTGCCGAGGATGTGGGCCGACAGCTCGTGGGGGTTGTAGTCCTTGCCCTTGAAGCTGAAGCGGAAGTCGTCATCACCGATGTGCCGCTTGACGAACTCGACCACTTGCTCGGGCAACACCACCGCCATGTGCTTGGCGTAGCTGCCCACGGAGATGGCATCGTCTTCGAACAGGAGCACGCTCGGGGTGATGCGATCGCCCTCAGCGTTGGGAAGAACCTCGGGCACCCCGTGTTGGTTCACGTACGCAATGGCCGAGAACGTCGTGCCGAGGTCGATCCCGACCGCACCAATTGCCATTGAGGGTGCCTCCTGCGGGCTACGGAGCCGACGCTTGCCCAGGGGTCAGACGGGGTGTGCTGGAGTATATCGGAGGCGCTGGTCGCGACAAACCGCCGGAGAGCCACGATGCGCCCCGTTCTCCTCGCATCCACTAGCCCGGTTCGCTTGCGGATGCTGACGAATGCGGGCATCTCGGTCCGCGCGGAACCCTCGTACGTCGAGGAGAGGATCCCGGATCGGCCGGAGAGCGTAGCCGTCGTGGTGGAGCAGCTGGCCCTGCAGAAGGCGCGAGCCGTCGCGGAACGCTTTCCTGGTCACCTGGTGATCGGCGCCGATCAACTCGCCTTCGACCCCGACGAACCCGAAGCGCCGTTCGGTAAGCCACACGATCCCCAAGATCACCTGGCTCGTCTGCAGGCGCTTCGCGGTCGGGTCCACCGGCTCGTGACCGGGTTCGCCCTCGTGGGCCCCGACGCCACGATCGTGGACCACGACACCACGACGATGCACGTCCGCGCCGACCTCACCGACGACGAGCTCCGGGCCTACGTAGCGACCGGCGAAGGCTCGGGCTGCGCGGCAGGATACGCCGCGGAGGGACGGGGAGGGTTCTTGTTCCAGCGGATCGATGGCGATTTCTTCAACGTTCTGGGCTTGCCACTGTTGAAGGTGATCGGAGCCCTGCGCACCCTCGGCTGGCGAGCCACCGATGGCTGACGACCTCGGCGAGCTGCTGGCCGACCTCCGCGCCCTCCTCGACGACGCCTCGGCGCGCGGCGCGCTCACCGAGGAACGGGTCGAGCGCTCGACTCCGCCCGCCGCCCCGGCCGTTGCCGTGGCGCCGCCGCCCGACCGTCCCAAGCCGGCCCCCAACCCGGGCTGGTCCTCGCTCGCGTCGGAGGCCCGGGCAGCCGGTCCCCCTCCCGCCGGACGCCTCGCTCGCGTCCGCGACGACCTCGGGGACTGCCACCGCTGCAAGCTCGCGAAGGGACGCCGCAACATCGTCTTCGGGGTCGGCGACCCCGAGGCCGACCTGGTGGTCGTCGGCGAGGGGCCGGGCGCCGAGGAGGACCGTCGCGGCGAGCCGTTCGTGGGAGCCGCGGGTCAGATGCTCGACAAGATGCTCGAGAACGTGATCGGCCTGCCCCGATCCGGGGTCTACATCCTCAACGTGGTGAAGTGCCGCCCCCCCAAGAATCGAAACCCCGAGCCGGACGAGGTCGACGCCTGCATGCCCTTCCTGCGGGCACAGATCGAGGCCATCGATCCCAAGGTGCTGCTCGTGCTGGGCTCGGTGCCCTACCGTTCGTTGTTTCCGGGCGCCACGGGGATCACCCGGGCTCGGGGCAAGTGGCACGAGTACCGCGGGCTGCCCGCCATGCCGACCTTCCACCCGGCCTACCTGCTTCGCAAGCCGCAGGACAAGCGGCTCACCTTCGAGGACCTCAAGGCGGTCCGGGCCCGCTACGACGAGCTCGGCGGCCGCCGTTAGCGGTACCCCTCCGCCTGTAGCTCGAACAGCTCTGCGTACCGCCCTCCCTTCGCCATGAGCTCCTCGTGGGTGCCCTGCTCGAGGATGCGCCCCCCGTCCAGCACCACGATCTCGTCGGCCATGCGGACGGTCGAGAACCGGTGGCTGATCAGCACCGCCATCTGCTCGGCGGTGAGCGCCTTCACCCGCTCGAAGACCTGTGCCTCCGCCTCGGCGTCCATCGCGGCGGTAGGCTCGTCGAAGACGAGCACGTCTGCGTTCTGCCGCATGAACGCCCGCGACAGTGCCACCTTCTGCCACTGGCCGATGGACAGCTCCCGACCATCCTTGAACCAGCGGCCGAGCTGGGTGTGGAAGCCCTCGGGCAGTCCCTCGACGAACGGCGTCGCCATGCCCTGGTCGGCGGCGACCTCCCACCGCGACTCGTCCTCGATGGCAGCGACGTCACCGACGCCGATGTTCTCGCCGACCGTGAACTGGTACTTCACGAAGTCCTGGAAGATGACGCCGACGCGCTCCTTGAGGGCGCCGGGGTCCCACTGCCGCAGGTCCGTGCCGTCGAGCAGGATCTGTCCCTCGTCCGGGACGTACAGGCCCGTGAGGAGCTTGACGAGCGTGGTCTTCCCGCTGCCATTGTGGCCGACGAGGGCGAGCCGGGTGCCTGGGGACAGGTGGAGGTCCACGTCGCTCAGGGCGGGCGCCTCGGCCCCCGGATAGCGGAAGGTCACCCCGACGAACCGGATGCCGTCTCCGGGGTTCGCCCCCTCCGTCACCCCTCCCTCGCGCCGCGGCGTCTCGGTGGCGAGGAAGTCGTAGAGGTTCGAGAGGTACAGGTTGTCCTCGTACATCCCGCCGATCGCACGCAGGATGGCCGAGAACGCCCCCTGACCCTGCTTGAACACGATCAGGTACATCGTCATGGCGCCGATCGTGATCGTGCCGAGCATCGTGGACCAGGCGATCCACGCGTAGGCGCCGTACAGCGCCCCGGTCGAGACGAGCCCCAGCAGCGCGCCCCACAGCCCCCGACGCAGCGTGAGGTCGCGATCCTCGACGAACAGCTTGTCGAAGATGGCGTGGTAGCGGGTGAGGAGCCGCGGGCCCAGCCCCAGGAGCTGGACCTCCTTCGCGTAGTCCTCGCGGGCCATCACGACCTCGAGGTAGGACTGCTCCCGGGTCTCCGGGGCCCGCCACGAGAAGAGGCGGAACGCCTCGCCGGCAAAGCGGGTCTCGGCGACGAAGGCGGGCACGCTGGCGAGCAGGAGCACGACGACGGCGAGCGGGGAGAAGCCAATGAGCAGCGCACCATAGGTCGAGAGCGCGAGGCCGTTCTGCAGCAAGCCGAACGTCTTGCGCACCAGGGACAGCGGGCGCGACGAAGCCTGACGCCTCGCCCGGGTCATCTTGTCGTAGAGCTCGGGGTCCTCGAAGTTGGGAAGGTCGAGCTGCAGGGCCTTCTCGAGGATCATGACGTTGACGCGGTGACCGAGCTTTGCGCGAAGCAGTGAGTCGACCACGTCGAGACCTCGCTGCGTGAAGGCGAGGACGGCGACGAGACCAAACTCGGCTGCGATCCAGCCCACCGCGGCCCGCTGAGCGGTCGCGGTACCGACATCCGCCGCGTGGACGACGCCGTCGACGATCTGCCGCCCCACCCACGCGATGCTGGCGGGCAGGGCTCCGGCGGCGAGGGTGCCGAGGGCGAGGACGAGGAGGAGGCGCCGGTCGGTCCGCCAGACCAGGCCGATCGCGCGGAGAGTGTAGCGGTAGACGCCGGCCAGCCGGCGGGACCACGGCGGAGCGGGCGGGGAGTCGGGGGTGCTCATGGGGCGCAAGGTAGGTTCCCGGAGTGGCCCGCCAACTGCCCGTCCGGGCAGCAGGTCACGATATGAGGGCAGGCATGCCAGCAGCCATCACGCTCGCCCCTCATCCTCAGGCGATCCTCCAGCACGACACCCTCCTCGTCGTGGGTCGCAAGGCCCGACTCCTCGAGTCCGACATCCTCGCGCTGCTCCCCGGGCGCTTCCCACGCGCCACCTGGGACACCATGGTTCGCCGCTGCGACCCTGGCGACTGGGGGCGGGTGGTCTCGACGTGGGGCAGTGACGCCCCCACCCGCATCGCGGCCGGAGTGCTCCCCGAGGCGTCCTCGCGTCACAACAGCCCCTCCCGGGCGTTCGCCATCCCGGGCCTCATCACGAGCGCGGGCCAGAAGGGCAACGTCGGCCTGGTCCTCGCCCTCGAGGATGCGGATCACGACGTCCCCAGCGCCATGGCCGTCGCCCGCGCCCTTCCCACGTACACCGCGACGAGCCGACGGGTCTCCCGCGAGGTGACGCTCTGGCTGCAGCCCCGCACCGGCACTGTCCGCATCGATCCGGTGCGGCAGGCGATCGAGGGGGTCCGCTACGCCGCGCACCTCACCGATCAGCCGCCGAATCTGCTCGGCTGCGACGCCATGGTGGCCGAGGCGGTGGCGGTCGCACGCGACGTCGGGACCCCGGTCGAGGTGCTCCGACGCCCCGAGCTCCGCGAGCGAGGGCTCAACGGGATTCTCGCCGTAGGGCAGGGAGCCGTGCAGTCGCCGGCCCTCGTGGTGCTCGACTACGATCCGGGCGAGCGAGCTCGGAATCACGTCGGCTGGGCTGGAAAGGGCATCGTGTACGACACGGGCGGCCTCTCGATCAAGTCCAAGACGGGCATGCCCGGGATGAAGACCGACATGGCCGGCGCGGCCGCGGTGCTCGCCGCGTTTCGGGCCGCGGTCCGGCTCGGGACACCGGATCGACTGACCGCCGTGCTCTGCATCGCCGAGAACGCGGTGGGCCCCGACAGCATCCGCCCCGACGACGTCATCGAGATGGCGAGCGGCCGCACCGTCGAGATCAACAACACCGATGCGGAAGGACGCCTCGTGCTCTCGGACGGCCTGGCGTGGATGGCGAAGCACCGACGGCCCCGCACCGTGATCGACCTCGCCACGCTGACCGGGGCCCAGTCTGCGGCCACGGGCAAGCGCCACGCTGCGCTGTACTGCTCGGACGAGGCGCTCGAGCAGCGCATGGTGGAAGCCGGGCGGTGGAGCGGGGACCTCGTGCACCCGCTGCCCTACGCGCCGGAGCTCTTCCGCAAGGAGTTCCACTCCCCCGTCGCCGACATGCGCAACTCGGTGAAGGACCGCAGCAACGCCCAGTCGAGCTGCGCGGGCCAGTTCATCGGAAACCACCTGTTCGCGGCTGGGTTCGAGGGTGCGTGGTGTCACGTCGACATGGCGGGCCCCTCCGTTCACGCGAACCGGGGCACGGGCTACGGGGTCGGCCTGCTGCTCGCGACGGCCATCTGACAGACCGCCTCGGCCTTCGGCCCTACTGGGCGAACGACTGCTCGAGCGCGGTCAGGGCATCGACGACCGCCCGGCGGGTGGACCGCCGCACGATGAAGCCCGGCAGCGGCAGGTTCGTCTTGATGTCGAGATCGTAGGTCACGACCGTGTGCTCACCCTTGGCCTCGAGCGACCAGACCGCCTCGAACTCCGAGAGCTGCTTGCTCTCGACGAGCTGGCTCGTGACCCCGCGGTCCGTGTTGCAGTCCCGCGAGACGTAGGTGACCGCCATGATGGGGTGGGGGCTGTGGGTGGTGACCTTGCGGCATCCGGGCTGGGCTGCAGGTTCGGAAGTGATGGTGGCATCGGCCGCGGTGACCTTCGCGAGCTCCACGGGCTTCTCGACGAGGGCCCGCACCACCGAGGTCTGCGCAGGGACCTCGATCACCCCGCGAACCTTCCCACCGTCCAGCATCTCGATGGTCGGCTCGGCGGCAGATGCCGCCCCGACTGCCATGATCCACCACACGGTGTCGCCTCCTCGCTCCATCCCGTCGGTACACTGTGGCCCGGCCTTCCGCAACCACCAGACCCGTGCGGCTACCTGCCGATGCCGCGAAGGTGTGCCGCCAGCCGGTCCAGAAAGGGTGTCTGGGCCGGATTCAGCTTGCCTCGCGCGGTCTCGATGTCGAACCACCCCGCGCGGTCGACCTCGGGGATGGTGAGGCGTCGCCCAGTACGCGGGGGCCACTCGACGTCGATCTCGTTCGAGACCAGCGTGTCGGGGTCGACGTCTCCCGCGGCCGCGAAGCCGTGCACCACCTTCCCGCTCTTCTGACGGACCGTGCCGAGGTCGACGAACGGCCCCTCCGCCGTCCACCCCGTCTCCTCCTCGAACTCGCGTCGCGCCGCGGTCAAGTCATCCTCGCCAGGCTCGGGCTCCCCCTTCGGCAGCGACCAGGCGCCGGCGTCCCGACGCGCCCAGAACGGTCCTCCCGGATGCACGATCAGTACCTGGAGCTCGCCTTCCTCGATGCGGTGCAGGAGGAGACCGGCGCTCCTGCGGCTCACGGCTTCCACACCGAGCGAATCACGGCCCGATTCGCCGGGGTCGACATTCGAAAGTCGCCATAGGCCACCTCGCCGGGGAACCACTTCCAGAGGAACGCCCCCACGACGGATGGCTCCCGGTCGAGGGCGCGAAGCGCGGCTCGGAGGGCTGCCCGCTGCACGGCCTCGCCCCGCTCGCTCGGACGACCCGAAGACCAGGGCTGCATCGGTGCGGCAGGGTGGGCGTCGTAGCCGAGCTCGGTGAACACGATGGGCTTCCCCGTCCGCGTCGACAGCTCGCGCATCCGGTCGAGGATGCGCTGCCAGCCCGCGGCGAGCTCGGCCTCCGTGGGCACGGGCCCCGCATACTCGCTCACGACTGGGTAGTAGGCCTGGATGCCGATGGTGTCGACGGCGTCCCAGAAGGGCACGGCGTCGGCCCCGTCCCAGTTCGCGGCGTAGGTGAGGTGACCAGGGAACACCGCGCGGACAGCGGCGACGATCTCCCGCCACTCGCCCTCGTGACTCGAGAGGCGCTCCAGCTCGGTTCCCACCGCAAGAGCATCGGCGTCCTTCACCACCGCGGCCAGCGAGGTGAGCCACGCTCGGTAGGTGCTGAAGAAGCGGGCGTGGGCCTCCGGGTCGTCGAAGCCGATCTCCCCGCGCCACGAGAACGGGCTGCCCCAGTACGCGAGGTGCGGCTTGATCAGGATCTTCATGCCCCGGGCGTGCGCTTCCCGGATCGGTCGCGTCAGCCACTGGGGCGGATCGTCAGGGTCGAAGGGCCGGAAGCTCACCTCGCCGTCGCCTCGGATTCGCGCGTAGGGGTGGATGGCCACCCAGTTCACGCCGTCGGACCGTAGCTCGTCGAGGGTGGCCGCCATCGCGTCGCTTCCCCACTCTCCGCCCCAGGTCGGGCACGACACGGTCATCCCTCGGACGTCGACGCCGAGGGCCGTGGCCACCAACCACCACCACAGCATGAGCTACCCTCCAGGCCAATCGGTAACGCCGAGCACGATGGAGGAGACAGCCGATGCGCATCGCGGTGGTGGGCGACGTGCACACCCAGTGGACCGCAGGAGACTCGCGCGCGCTCGACGCGGCGGGCTACGATCTCGTCCTGTTCGTGGGCGATCTGCCCGGGCACCTCCACGAGGGGCTCGAGGCCACCGCCCGCGCGATGGCCGAGCTGCAGACCCGCGCCCTGGTGATTCCCGGCAACCACGACGGGACCACGCCCTGGGGGGTGCTCGCAGAGGTCCTCGGAGGTCGCAGTCGGCCAGGCATGGTGCCCCGAGCCAGGGCGCGGCTCGCTCGGCTCCAGGAGTGGCTGGGACCGGTCGAGATGGTCGGGTACTCCGTCCACCCCTTCCCCGAGCACGACGTGACGCTCATCGCGGTGCGGCCCCACGCGATGGACGGACGGCGGGTCAGCTTCGCTCCGCTGGTCGAGGCCACGCACGACGTCTCCAGCCTGGGCCAGTCGATCACGCGTCTCGAGTCACTGCTCGACGCGACCTCGGGCCCGCTGCTGTTCCTGGGGCACAACGGGCCTCGGGGGCTGGGCCGGGACGGAGGAGCGCCGTTCAGCGTCGCGGGCACCGACATCGGGGACCCCGACTACGCTGCGGTGGTCCACCGCGCCCGCCAGCTCGACCGACGCGTCGTGGCCTGCATCGCCGGGCACGTCCACCATCGGGGCGAGCGCCGCTGGTGGACCGAGCGCGACGGCGTGGCCTACCTCAACGCGGCTCGGGTCCCCGGGGTGCGCGAGCGGCGGGGCACCCGCGAGCGCTACCACGTCGCGCTGACCATCGGCCCCGAAACGGTGACCGCCACCGAGCACTGGTGGCCGCCGATGTCAGTACCCGGGTGACTCGTCGCGGAGCCACTGGAGCTCCTCGGGGGTCGAGGTGCGCTCCAGCACGATGTTGCGATGCGGGTAGCGCCCGAAGCGCTCGATGATCTCGCGGTGCTTCGCGACGTGGTCGAGCACCCCGCGGTAGTAGCCTGCCCTTGCCAGCCCTGCGCGCTCGACCTCCTCGACGAGGGCTCGGAACAGCGTCTCTGCCTCGGCGTGGACCTTGCGGTCCTCGGCGTGGACCAGCGGCATGTAGAGGAACGTGCGCTGGATCGGCGAGAGCGCGCTCGACCAGCCGAGATCGAGCGCCCGGCGGGTGAGCAACGACGCGCGAGGGTCGTTCTCGAAGGCCTCCTTCTGGCCCCGATACACGACCCGCGAGAACTGGTCGAGGACGACCACGCAGGCCAGCAGCTCCTCCGGGCTGTCGCTCCACTCGCGCCATCCCTCGTGGACGAGCTCGGTGAGGAGAGCGCCGAAGCGATCCTGAATCACGCGATCGACCTCGGGCTCGCGACCCCACCACCGCCGGGTCTGCGGGTCGTCGTCGGGCAGTGGGAGGGCGTCGTCCCAGCCCCCGAACCAGTACGTCAGTACGTCGTCCGCAGTCATGCTCTCCTCTACCCTTTTCAGCGCTCGTGGGGAGGCGGGCTGATCACGTCGACGATGACGAACCGCCCGGGCTCCAGAGCCTCCGGCCAGGTCGCATCGTCCGACTGCAGGAGCACGGCAACCGATGTCTTCATCGCGAGCTGCGTGTCCGAGAGGTGGGCGACGAGGTCCTCGCAGCCAGGGTTGTGGGCCAGGGTCATCAGGGTTCTTGCGCCGCGGCTCTCCGCCGTGACCACGGCTTCGTAGTCGGACACCGTCGCCAGGTAGAGCTGCCGGGAGTACTGCACGGGCGGCGGGTCGGTGAAGGCCTCGACCATGCGCTCCCACGTCTCGCGAGTCCGGACGCTGTCCGAACACAGCACCCGGTCGGGCGTCCAGTTGCGGGTGGCGATGATGCGGGCCACCCCGTTCGCATCCCGCCTTCCGCGGGCCGTGAGGCCACGCTCGTGATCGGGAAGGTCCACGGTCGCGGGAGCACTCTTGGCGTGTCGCATGACGATGAAGCGGAGCATCCGCCCTCACGGCCGTCGGGAAGATTCGGGCGCGGCCTCGCCCGCCCGTCCCGCAGGATACCGCACCCAGCCTTCGGGCCCCTCCTCGAGGACCAGCGCGGGCCAATAGTGGCCGTCGAGCTCCACCGGCTTGACAACCCGCACCCCATCGCGGTCCTCGGTGGTGACCCGCACGGATTCTCGGCTCCCACGACCCGCGATCGTCGCGAGGAAGGCGTCGAGGGTCGGCGTGGGGCGTCCGTCGATCGCCACGATCCGTCGGGTGGGGCGAACCCCGTGGCGCTCGGCCGGCGAGCCGTACCACAGCCACGCGACATAGACGCCATCGGCCACGAGTCCCTGCTGTGCCTCGACCTCGTAGTGCGGTTCGTGGACGACGAGACCGGCCCACGACACGATCCGGTCCACCCCGCGCCCAGGCAGGGCCACGGTCGGCACCGTGACCTGGTGCTCTTCGGCGTCCCGCAGCACGGTCAGGGTGAGCGACTCGCGCTGGGACCACGCTTCGAGGTCGACGGCGTCGTTGAGCGGCTCTCCGTCGATGTCGAGCACGATGTCCGTGGGCCGCAGCAGGTCTGCAGCCGGCGTGGTTCCGTGGACCCGGAGGACCTCATAGACGAAGCGCTCGTCCTGATCGGCGTCGAGCCGCTGGCGCATCCGCGTCGCGGACATTCCCCGATCGGCCGCCTTGTCGAGCGACAGCGGCACGACCTCGATGCCGAGTGCGCGGTAGGCGGGCTCACGACCCGCGAGGAGCGGATCGATCACCGGACGGAGGAACTCCACCGGCATCCCGTAGAACCCGCGGCTCCCCTCGGCCTGATCGACGAAGCTCGCCCACATCGCGACCATCCGACCGCGCCGGTCCACCAACATCCCACCGAAGGTCTCGACCGTGTCCTCGAGCCACAGCCCGGTGAGGTTGGCGTCGCGGAACCGGGGAGTGGCAGGGGTGGCCCGCAGGTGCAGGTGCTGCCGCTCCTCGACCTTGGTACGGCGGGCCGCCACCTCGTGGCTCCCGTCGAGGCCGACGAGCCAGACGCGGTCGTCCTCCTCCGGGCCCTCGGGCGCCAGCTTGATCGACACGACATCGATGCCGGAGACGTGCGCCGGATCGTACTGGACGACCGCCAGGTTGTGAACGGGATGGAGGTACCGAACCCGCCCGGGAACCCGCAGTGAGCCCCCGAACGTGATCTGGAGGTCACCCAGTCGCACCGGGACGGTGTCGCGGTCCACGAGGACCAGACCACGCTGGGCGTCGAGGATCACGCCGACGCCGCGATAGTTCGAGTCCTTCACGCCGGCCGTGGGGTGGGGGACGTCGAAGTCGACCATCACCAGCCCCCGCGCAACCTTCCGCGCCACCCGTTCCTCGACGTCGACCGGGAACGGGGGCCGGGGCATCGGGGGCGTCGGAGGCGGCGGAGGCGGCGACTCGACGCAGTCCCACAGGCCGCTCGAGTCGTTGCGCGCGCACTCCTTCACCGGGTTCCAGCGGCGCTCCATCACCACGACGGTCTCGTACGGCTGGGTGTCGTCCTCGACGACGTGGAAGCGGACGCGGATGCGATCGCCGTCTCCGCGGGCCTCGAGCACGCGGCGCATCGTCGCGAGGTCCGGCGTGGGCTCCCCGTCGACGTGGGTGAGGATCGCCCCCTCGGGCACGCCAGCCGCGCTCCAGGCGTGGCCCGCCGAGGCCAGGTAGACGCCCGACACGGGCACGTGGTGGTTGCGAGCGAGGTGGTACGACAACGGATGGAGGATGCCCCGGCTCACCTCGAGGTACCGGCTCGGCGTGATCTCGTGCAGGTCCTGCACCTCGATCGCGACACTTCGCTCCTCGCCGTCGCGGACGAAGTGGATGCTCGCCGTCTCGCCGACGTGCTCGTCGAGCCAGGACTCGAGCGCGGTGAAGTTGGCGACGGCCCGGTCGCCGATCGAGACCAAGATGTCGCCGACCTGGAGCTTGTCGTCGGCAGGTCCGCCGGGGACCACCTCCTCCACGGCGAGCATGCCCCGGGACTCGGCGCGCGCCCGGAAGCTCTCCTCGAGGTCGCTCGGCAGCCCGAGCCGCACGAGCTCCTCGAAGGGCTGAAGCCCGAACACCGTCTGCAGGGTGCCGCGGGTGACCGGCTTCCCCTCGCGCACCAGCTCGAAGGCGCGGACCACCCGATCGAGCGGCAGGTAGAAGCTCGACGCCGCCCAGTTGCTGCCGCCCGCGTTCAGGGCGACCACCCGGCCGTGCACGTCGATGACCGGCGAGCCCGACGACCCGCCCGAGGTGTTGGTGGCCGCCTGGACGTAGAAGGTGTTGAAGTCGTTGTAGGTGTCGGTGCCGTAGGCCGGCGCCGGCCGGTCCACCCGCGCGAGCGTGCCGTCGAGGATCGAGATCTTCTCGAGCGCGTCGTTGCCGATCACCCGAATCTCCGTGCCCACCCGAGCTGCCTCCGGAGCCAGCGGCAGCTCGACCAACGGAGTGTGACGGACCTCCTCCGGATCGAACGTGAAGAAACCGAAGTCGTGCACGGGGTCGCGGTAGACCGGGGTGAGCTCGACGCGCTCGTTCTCGAGGAACACCGCCTCGGCCACCACGGGACCAGGGTGCACGACGTGCCGATTGGTGAGGAGGATGCCTCGCTCGGCGTCGACGACGAACCCCGTACCCTGGCTCACCCCGGCTTCCTCGGTGTCGAAGTCGCGCGTCGCGGTGACCTTGATCGACACGACGCCATTCTGGACACGCTCGAGCGTGGTCTGCCAGGACGGAGCGGCCAGCGCGGCGGACATCAGTACGAAAACCATGCCCTCTCTCTATGCGCGGACCGGCGAGGTGGGGTGGTTCCGAGTGGCCTTGCACGTCATCGGGACGGCACCGGATCGAGACGCACTCTCACCTGCGTGACGGACGGGACGGGCCGTCCGTCGCGCTCGGCGGGCTTCCAGCGCCATCGACGCAGGCTCTTCCTCACGGCGGGCACGAGTCCTTCGGGACAATTCTCGACGGTGATCGTCCCCGGGCGGCCCCGCTCGTCGACCTCCACGGAGAAGCGGCACACCGTCCGCTCGGTGAGGGCCGCCGCGTCGCGACGACCCAATCGGGGCACGACCCGCTTCACGGGGGTGGCCCGGGTAAGCGCGGTCTCGGGTTCGGGCGCAGCCGGTGGCTGCACCGTGGCGAGGACGTCGACGCGAATGCCCGAGGGCTCGAAGAGCGTGACCTCACTGACGTCCAGGCTCTCTGGCGCGCGAGCGTAGCGCGCGCGGAACGAGACGAGGCGAAACGGCAGGTCATCGCCGGGGTGCGGCGTGAAGTGCCACTTTCGGAGGGCGGCGACGGTCGGGGCCACGAACAGGGCGTCGCAGCGCGTCACGTCCACGTCGACCGGCGTGCCGTAGGAATCGACCTCGAGCCGAGCCGAGCAGGTGGTGCGTCGGGTGTCGGCCGGGGCGTCGTCCGGGTAGGTCGGAAAGGCGATCGCGTCGGCGCGGATCGGGTACTGCCGCACCCGCGGGTCGGTGACCACGAATCGCACGCCCGCCGACGGAACCGCGTACAGTCGGGTGTGCGAGGGGTCGGTAGCCGTCTCGTCAGGACCGAACACGTACATCAGCTCGGCGACCTGGCGATCTCGACCGGGCGTTCCCCGGACGTCGACGTGCCAGGCCGACACGGCCTTGGCGACGGGGAGCCTGGCCAGGGGATGGCAATCGTCGTCGGGTCGGGCGGAGACGATCCCCTCCTCGACGTGGAGCGCGACGGGGCAGACGCGCGCCCGTGCCCGAAGCTCCCCGATCGCGGCCGGCATCGGCCGTGAGCCGAGCTGCACCGTGAGCGCGAGGCCCCCGCTTTCGACCGCGAAGCTCGGAGGCTGGCTCGATATGTCCGGAGTGGCGGAGGCGAGAGTGCCCGCGAGGGCAGCAACGACCATGTCTCCTCCTGGTGGGAGCGCTCCCACCACGAACTCGAAATCGAAGTGAGGTCGATAAATGAAGGAGTTCACACGCGTGGCCGTGCTCGGCGCCGGTGTGATGGGCACGGGAATCGCCTGCCACCTGGCGAATGCGGGCATCGAATCCCTGCTCTACGACATCGTGCCTCGAGACGCGGGCGACGATCCGGGGGCCCGAACCAAGCTGGCGAGCCAGGCGATCGCCGCGGCCGTCAAGGCCAAGCCGGCGCCGCTGTTCCGCAAGGCGGACGCCGCCCTGATCACCCCCGCCAACTACGACGACCACGCCGAGCTCCTGAAGACCTGTGACTGGATCGTCGAGGTCGTCGTCGAGCGCCTCGACATCAAGCAGCAGGTGTATCGCTGGGTGGCGGAGAATCGCGCCGCGGGAAGCATCGTCAGCAGCAACACCTCGGGGATCCCGCTCGCCGACATGGCGGCGGACATGCCCGACGAGATGCGCCGGCACTTCCTGATCACGCACTTCTTCAATCCCGTCCGCTACATGCGGTTGCTCGAGATCGTCCAGGGCACCGACACCGACCCCGCCGTCGCCCAGCGGCTGGCCGACTTTGGTGATCGCGTGCTCGGAAAGGGCATCGTGTGGTGCAAGGACACCCCGAACTTCGTAGCGAACCGCATCGGCACCTACGGCATGGCGAGCGTGCTGCGCCACGTCACCGAGTCCGGGCTCACGGTCGAGCAGGTCGACGCGATCTTCGGCCCCGCGATGGCTCGCCCGAAGTCGGCCGTGTTCCGCACGACCGACATCGTGGGCCTCGACACCTTCAAGCACGTCATGACCAACCTGCACGCGGCGGTGACCGAGGACGAGGAGCGAGACATCTTCACGCTCCCTCCCTTCTTCGACCGCATGGTCGCCGAGGGCAAGCTCGGCGAGAAGTCCGGCGAGGGCTTCTACAAGAAGGTCAAGCAGGACGGCAGGTCGGTCATCCTGTCGCTCGACCTGAACACCTTCGAGTACACCCCGCAGGACAAGCCGCGGTACCCCTCGACCGGTGCCGCCCTGAAAGCCGCCAAGAAGGGCAGCCCCGCCGACGGGCTCCCGCTCGCGGTCTACGGCGACGACGACGCGGCAGCGGCGGCCTGGCGAGTCACCGCCGACTCCCTCGTCTACACGGCCAACCGAATTCCGGAGATCGCCGACGACATCGTGAACGTCGACCGGGCGATGCGCTGGGGCTTCGGCTGGGACCTCGGGCCCTTCGAGATGTGGGACGCGATCGGCGTGCAGCAGAGCGTCGAGAAGATGCAGGCCGAGGGCCGCACCGTGCCCCCCATGGTCACCGACATGCTCGCCGCGGGGCGCACGTCGTTCTACGCGCGCGACGACCACGGCAATCCCACGTTCTGGAACGGAAGCGCCGCCGCGCCGATGCCCGTTCCCGATGGCCAGCTCTTCCTCGCCGACGTCATCGCGAGGGGCGGGGAGATCGAGACGAACGGCGGGGCGGCGCTCCTCGACCTCGGCGACGGGGTGCTCGGGCTCCAGTTCCGCAACGATCAGCAGCTCAACGCGCTGAACCAGGACATCATCGCGATGTACGGCAAGGCGCTCGACCGGCTGGACGAGGGCGACTTCGACGCGCTGGTCGTCGCCAACCAGCACCCCCGGGCCTTCTCGGCCGGGGCGGACCTCGGCGGCATCGCGATGGCGATCGCCATGGCGGCGTGGGATCAGCTCGAGCAGCAGATGAAGCATCTCCAGGATCTGCTGATGCGCGCGAAGTACCACCGGCGTCCGGTGGTGACGGCCCCGCACGGCATGACGCTCGGCGGCGGCTGCGAGGTCGCGATGCAGTCGGCGCTGACGGTGGCCACCGGCGAGACCTACATGGGGCTCGTCGAGGCCGGCATGGGCCTCCTCCCCGGCGCGGGTGGGTGCAAGGAGCTCGTGATGCGCTACCTCGGCGACTTCCCGCAGGACATCGAGTACGACCCGAATCCCTTCGTGCAGAAGGCCTTCGACCGGATCGGGAACGCGCGCCCCGCCGAGGGGGCGGGGCAGTGCCGCGACCAGGGCTTCCTCCGTCCCACCGACCGCGTCACCATGAACATCGACCGCCTGGTGTTCGACGCGAAGCAGGCCGCGCGAGGGCTCGCGAGCTCGGGCTACGTCCCGCCGCGGCAGCGCACCGCCAAGCTGCCCGGACCGACGGGCACCGCGGCCATCGAGCTGTTCCTGTTCCAGATGAAGGAGGGCGGCTTCATCTCCGAGCACGACGCACTGGTGGGTCGCCGCATCGCCCACGTGCTGGCGGGTGGCGATATCCCCTGGGGTACCGTACGGACCGAGCAGGACCTGCTCGACCTGGAACGCGAAGCCTTCCTCTCCCTCGCTGGCGAGGAGAAGACGAAGGAACGCATCATGAACTTCGTCCAGACCGGCAAGATCCTCCGAAACTGAATCAAGGAGCGAACCATGCGTGAAGTTGCCGTGGTTTCCGCCGTGCGTACGCCGGTGGGCAAGGCCAAGCGAGGCGTGTTCAAGGACACGCGCCCCGACGACCTCCTCGCGACTGCGCTCAAGGCTGCGGTCGACCGGTCGGGCGTCGATCCGAACTTGATCAACGACGTCGTCGTCGGCACCGCGATGCCGGAGGCGGAGCAGGGCATGAACGTCGCGCGTATCGGCGCGCTCATGGCCGGGGTTCCCGACGAGGTCCCCGCGGTCACCATCAACCGGTTCTGCAGCTCGGGGCTCCAGTCGCTCGCCCAGGGCGCATCCTCGATCCTCGCGGGTTGGCAGGACGTGGTGCTCGCCGGGGGCGTCGAGTCGATGACCCTCATCGAGATGGGCGGCGAGAAGCCGGCGCCCAACCCGAAGCTGCTCGAGGAGCGTCCCGGGGCCTACACCCCCATGGGCATCACCGCCGAGAACGTGGCCGAGCGCTTCGAGGTATCGCGCGAGGAGCAGGATCGGTTCGCCGCGACGTCGCAGAACCGCGCCATCGCCGCGATCCAGGCCGGCAAGTTCGCCGACGAGATCGTCCCGGTGACCACCCGAGTGTTCAAGGACGGCGAGTGGCAGGACATCACCGTCGACACGGACGAGGGGCCCCGCGCATCGACGCCCGAGGGTCTCGGCAAGCTCCGTCCTGCATTCAAGGCGAACGGTACCGTGACCGCCGGAAACTCGTCGCAGATGTCCGACGGGGCCGCAGCGGTGCTCATCGCCGAGAAGGGCCTGGCCGAGCAGAACGGCTGGCCCATCCTCGGCCTGCTGAAGTCGTACCAGGTGGTCGGCGTCGACCCCGAGATCATGGGGATCGGTCCCGCCAGGGCGATCCCCAAGGCGGTCGAGGCGGCGGGTCTGAAGCTCGAAGACATCGGACTGTTCGAGATCAACGAGGCGTTCGCGTCGCAGGCCGCGTACTGCGTGCGCGACCTCGGGCTCGACCCCGAGAAGGTCAACGTCAATGGCGGCGCCATCGCGCTCGGTCACCCGCTCGGTTGCACCGGCGCCAAGCTCACCGCCACCCTCCTGCACGAGATGAAGCGGCAGGGCGTGAAGTACGGCGTGGTCTCGATGTGCGTGGGCGGCGGTATGGGCGCGGCCGCGGTGTTCGAGAACCCCGACGCCTGACCCACCCGAGGAGCCGGCTCGCGGTTCCTCGGGTACGGTGCGTCCGATGGAACTGCCCTACGATGTCGGACGCACCTTCACCGAAGAGGTGAAGATCTTCATCGCGCTCGGGGCCATCGCCCTGGCGCTCTTCTGGCCGCGACGCGCGTCGCCGCGCGTCCGCAGGTCGTGGACGGCCGCGCTCGTCCTGCTCACGCTGTTCGCGGGGTGGAACTATGCCCGCTGGGGACCCAAGGCGATCGGTGTCCGGATCGACACCTACGACGTCATCCACTACTACCTGAACGCCAAGTACTTCGACGAGCTCGGCTACCTCGACCTCTACCCGGCCATGCTGCTCGCCGATCACGAGAACGACGGACCGTTCTTCGAGCGACAAGGCAACCGCTACCTCGCGCAGTCCGAAGCGCGTGGGCACTACTGGGACACCGTCGACAACGCGATCGCCCGTGGACGAGTGGTCCGCGAGTCCCGCTTCACCCCCGAGCGCTGGAAGGCGTTCGAGCACGATGCGCTCTACCTGCAGCGGGTCCGGGGGTGCATGGAGAAGAACTCCCGCGGAGAGTGCAGGGCGGAGCTCTCGGACGGACTGTGGCGCCAGCTGATCGTCGACCACGGCTTCAACGGCACCACCGTGTGGACCCTGATCGCGCGGCCCATCGCGCAGGTCGTGCCCGTCGAGTCGATCAAGCTGCTCGGGTTTCTCGACGTGCTGCTGCTCGCCGGGGCGGTGGGCGCGGTGGTGTGGGCCTACGGCACGGTGCCCGGACTCTGGATCACGCTGTTCCTCGTCACGACCTACTCCACGCGCTGGCCCTACTTCAGCTGGGTGTTCCTCCGCTACGACTGGGTCGCCGCGCTGCTCTTCGCCATGGCCTTCGTGAAGCGGGGCTGGCCGTTCGTGGGGGGGTTGTTCGCCGGCTACACGGCGGTGCTCCGCATCTTCCCCGTGGTGTGGATGTGGGGGCCCTTCGGAAAGGGAGTCGCGGGCCTGGCTCGCGGGGTGGTCCGGCGACCGCTCCTCGTGCTGGCTGCGGGGTTCCTCGTCGCGGGGCTCGGGCTCCAGCTCGCCGCCACGGCCACGTTCGGGACGCACAGCGTGCGCACCCACGTCGAGAACATGGTCGACCACAACGACCCGCAGCAGCTCTCCTCACGACGGGTGGGGCTCGCCCTCGCGATGTCGACCCCTCTCTCGGCGGGCACCGAGGCCCCCACCAACATCTCCCGCGAGCACAAGAACCTCATCGAAGCCCAGCAGCCCTACCGCTACGCGATCGCGGCCCTCCTCGTGCTGGCGCTCGGCTGGGTGGTGAGGCGAGTCCGCGACGACGAGGCCTACGCCTACGGGTTCCTGCCCTTCTTCTGGATCACGACCGCGAGCTACTACTACTACGTGGCCCGGGTGACGCTGATCCTCGCCCATGCCGCCGACTTCGAGCGCAGCTGGCGGCACCGCACCGGCCTCGTGATGCTGTTCGCAATCGAGGTCCTGACCAACTGGGCATCCGTGAACGTGGGCAAGCACCGCATGGTGCTCATCGGCTCGCTCGCGTGGATGCTCGTGGTGTACGGGCTCGTGCAGCTGATCTGGATGGAGATCGAGGCTCGCCGGAAAGAGAAGGGGGAGGCCACGCGTAGCGCCGACAAACCCGAACCCCTGGGGGTGAACCCATGACCCGAGTGCTCGACGCCCTACATAACCTCGAGGAAGAAGAGCTCCGTCGGTACTGCAGGAGCATCTCCATCGACGGTGTGATCGCACAGACCGTCCACATCGGCCTCGACCGAGGGCAGACGCTGTGGTGTAGTCGAGGCTCGCTGCTCGCCTACGACCCGGCCATCGACTGGTCGCTCAAGATCCCGGGCGGCGCTACCAAAGCGGTGAGCCGCATGATGAGCGGCGAGGGTGTGACCCTGACCTACGTCGAGTCGCGGGCCGACGGTGCGTCGCTCACCCTGGCCGCCAACCAGCCGGGCCGTCTCGCCACCTGGGACCTGGACCGCGGGCCCATCGTGTGCACGTCGGGTAGCTTCGTGGCGGCCCTCGGCGACGTCGACATCGACGTCACCATCGCGCGGTCGGCCGGAGCAGCGCTGTTCGGGGGCGCGGGGCTGTTCCTCCAGCGGCTGTCGGGCACCGGCATCGCGATCGTCCACGGGGCCGGCGACTTCGTCGAACGCCAGCTCGCCGCCGGTGAGTCGGTGCTGGTGTCCACCGGCAACCTCGCGCTCTTCTCGGGCGACATCGACTACGGCATCCGCGGCGTCGGCGGGTGCGGCAAGATGGTGTTCGGCGGCGAGGGGGTGTTCGTGACGGAGCTCAAAGGCCCCGGCTGGGTGATGATGCAGTCACTCAAGAAGCTGCCGGCGGGCACCAAGCAGGGTTGAGGTTCCGCCGAGAGCCCTCGAGCCGACGCGTCACGATTAAGCTACCGCGCACAGGGGGCGGAGCCGCCCCGGACATCCGAGGAGACAGCATGCGTCCCTGGTTGATCGTCGTCCTCACCTTGGCGGGATGCGAGTTCCTGCCCTGCCCGCGCGACGTGACCCTCACCGCCGCCGACGTGCCCTGCGACTGCGCCGGCGCGGTGGTCGAGAGCGTGGACTGCGGTGACCTGGTCTGCGGCGAGTTCGGACTCGAGCTCGTCAAGGGCACGGGTACCGAAGACTGCGTCACGACATCGACGTACACCGAGTACTCGAACACGCCCCTCGAGTAGGCGTGCCCGCTGGACCACGGCGACGCCGGCCCTCACTGCCCCTGGGCGAGTGAGTAGCCTGGCTGGTCGTCGACCGTCATCAGCACCTCGAGCGAGCAGACCCGCAGCTCTCGGTTCACTCGCGCGGCAAGGTCGAAGATCACGTTGGAGCTGACGGCGTGGTCGGACTCGACCCGCACTCGGTGGTGGTTCACGAGGTCGGTGAACCCCGATCCGGTGGGCCATACCTGCGTGCCCCGGTTGGACACCATGGTCACCCGCAGCGGCACCGGACACAACGCGTCGATGGTCCGAGCCACCACGTCCGGAGGGCTGTCCGAGTCGATGAACAGGTCCACGCCGACGGTCTCTTCGCGCCCGGTGCGGGGCGTCACCATCATGCGGGGCTCGTCTCGATGGGGCACCTGCAAGGGCGTGGGCGCCTCGTCGGGCCGCGGGATGCCGTCGAGCTCCTGGCAGACCCGCTCGGTAAGCCCGCTCGTGGAGATCGCGTGCCCCTGCATCGCCACCAGGGCCTGGTTCAGCGCCCGCTCGACCCGGGTCGCGTGACGCAGCAGGCCGAGGTGGCGAAGCATGATGCACGCCGACAAGAGGAGCGCGCTCGGGTTCGCCTTGTCCTGACCCACGATGTCGGGCGCGGTGCCGTGGACGGCCTCGAAGATGGCGACGTGGTCGCCGACGTTGGCCGACGGCGCGTAGGCGAGCCCCCCCACGAGTCCCGCGCAGAGGTCGGAGAGGATGTCTCCCTGAAGGTTGGGAAGCACGATGACATCGAAGGCCTGGGGCTTCATCACGAGCTCCATGGCCAGCGCGTCGACGATTCGATCGTCGCTCTCGATGTCCGGGTACTTGGCCGCAACCTCACGGAACGTCTCGAGGAACAGGCCGTCGGTGAGCTTCATGATGTTGGCCTTGTGGCCGCAGGTGACGCGCCGCGCGCCCTTGCGCCGGGCCATCTCGAAGGTGTAGCGGTGGACCTGCTCGCATCCCGGACGAGTGATCAGCCGCCGGCACTGCGCCACGTCGTGGGTCTGCAGGTGCTCGATCGCCCCGTAGGTGTCCTCGATGTTCTCGCGGATCATCGTGATGTCGACATCGGGGAAGGGCAGATCGGCGACCCCGGGAATCGCCTTGAACACGCGCTTGTTCGCGTAGGTCGTCCACGTCTTGCGCGCGGTCACGTTGATCGACTTGACGCCCTTGCCCTTGGGGGTCGCCATCGGGCCCTTCAGCAGGACACCGAGCTCCTCGACGGTCGCGCGGGCCACGGGGGTGATGCCGCTCGGCACCCCGCCTTCCCAGACGGACAGCCCCATGTCGACCTCGATCCACTCGAGCGGTACCCCGGCGTGGTCGAGGATCCGGCGCACCGCGCCCATGACCTCGGGTCCGATACCATCACCAGGTGCCACGGCTATCTTCACGGTCTCTCCCTACTTCGGGGTGACGAGCAGCGGTGACTGCCCGTCGGTCACGATCACCTTCGCGTTCGGCGAGGTCGCCAGTGCCTCGAACGCCTGGATGGCCGTGTAGCGGAGCATGTCCTCGTCGAGGGTCCGGGCCACGGTCTCCTGGGCGTCACGGACGCCTTGCGCCTCGATGCGCTTGCGCTCGGCCTCGAGCCGCTCCTGCTCCAGCACGAACTGCATGCGCTGGGCGTCCTGCTCGGCCGAGAGCTTGTCCTCGATCGCCTGGTAGAGGCCAGCCGGAAGCTGGATGCTCTTGAGCAGCACCGCCTCGATGTCGAAGCCGCGCTCGCCGACTACGGTCATCATCCGCTCCCGGATCGCCTGCTCGATCTCGTACCGCTTGGCGGTGTGCATGTCCTTGGCGAGGTACCTCGAGGCGACATCCGCCGCGGCCGAGCGGAAGGTCGCGAGAATCACCGACCGCTCGTAGTCCGGGCCGATCTCGAGCAGCACCTCCCGCACCTGGTCCGACTTGACCCGGTAGAGGATCGAGACCTCGGCCTGCACGTTGAGCCCCTCCTGACTCGGCAGCGACAACCTCACCTCGAGGTTCACGGTGCGGACGGGGACGCGGATCATCTTCGTGAACAGCGGGTTGATCACCACGGGCCCCGGATCGTGGACCTTGTTGGCGAGCGAGCCGAGCCGACGCTTGATCCCCACGTCACCGGGCTGGATCACGGCACAGCCCATCCCCAAGAACGCCATCCACGCGAGCATACGACCCTCCTTGTCCTCAGGCCCGTATTTTCACGTCAACCAATACGCGACAACTCTTTCAGGAGTCAGCCTCTTCCAGGGCGGCCTGAGCCGCCGCGAGCCGGGCCACGGGCACCCGGTAGGGTGAGCAACTCACGTAGTCGACGCCGATAGCGTGGAAGAACCTGACCCCGTGGGGATCGCCTGCGTGCTCGCCGCAGGCGCCGAGGCCGATCCCGGGCTTGGCTGGCCGCGCCTTCTCGATCGCGATCTTCACCATCTGCCCCACCCCCTCGACGTCGAACGTGGTGAGCGGCGAGCTCGGGAGGATCCCCTCGCGCTGGTACTCGGCGTAGAACCTTCCCATGTCGTCGCGCGAGAACCCGTACGTCATCATCGTGAGGTCGTTGGTGCCGAAGCTGAAGAAATCGGCGAACTGCGCGACGCGGTCGGCAGTCATCGCCGCTCGTGGAACCTCGATCATCGTACCCACGGAGTACGAGAGGCCGGCGCCGTACTCGGCCATCACCGACTCCGCGGTCTCGATGACGAGGCCGCGCACGCGCTCGAGCTCCTCGGCCGCGCCGACCAGCGGCACCATGACCTCGGGAGCCACGGTGACCCCCTGGCGCGAAACCTCGCAAGCCGCCTCGAAGATCGCGCGGACCTGGGTCTGGTAGACCTCGGGCTGCGTGATCCCGACCCGGACCCCGCGGTGCCCCAGCATCGGGTTGACCTCCCGGAGCTGGGCGAGCCGCGCCTTCATGGTCTCGGGCCGAACCCCGAGCTCCGTCGCGACATCGGCGAGATCCGAGTCGTGGTCGGGAAGGAACTCGTGCAGCGGCGGATCGAGGAGCCGGATGGTGACCGGCAGGCCGTCCATCACGGTGAACAGCTCGCGGAACATCTCGCGCTGCAGGGGCAGGATGTCGTTGAGAGCACGGATTCGCGAGCGCGGATCGTCGGCGAGGATCATCTGACGAATCGCGCGCAGCGCCGCCGGCTGGAAGAACATGTGCTCGGTGCGGCACAGCCCGATCCCGGTAGCCCCGAGCTGGCGAGCCCGCTCGGCGTCGCTGCCCGTGTCGGCGTTCGCGCGAACCTTGAGGCGCGCCATCTCGTCGGCCCACCCGAGGAGCTTGGCCATCGCCCCCGAGTCGGTCTGGGGGGCGAGCATCTCGACCCGACCCTCCATCACCTCGCCGGTACCACCGTCGATCGTGATCCAGTCGCCCTTGCGGATGACGGAGTCGCCCGCGTAGAAGAGCTCGCGGGCGTAGTCGACCTGGATCTCGCTGCACCCGACGACACACGGCTTGCCCATGCCGCGGGCGACCACCGCCGCGTGGCTCGTCTGTCCGCCTCGGGCGGTCAGCACGCCCGCGGCCACCGTCATGCCCTGGATGTCCTCGGGCGAGGTCTCGAGGCGGACGAGGATCGTGGGCTCGTCACGGTCGAAGAACTCCTGTGCGTCGTGCGGCGTGAAGACCACCTTGCCGGTGGCCGCTCCTGGCGACGCGTCGAGCCCCTTCGCGATGATCCGACGCTGCGCATCGGGACGCAGCACCGGGCGGAGCACGTACTCGAGCTCACGAGGCTCGAGCCGCATCAGGGCCTCGCGGCGGTCGATGAGCCCTTCTTCGACGAGATCGACGGCGATCTGAACCGCGGCCTGGCCGGTGCGCTTGCCGCGCCGCGTCTGCAGCACGAACAGCCGACCCGACTGGACGGTGAACTCGATGTCCTGCATGTCGCGAAAGTGGCCCTCGAGCTTCTTGCGCAGCTCCTCGAGCTCGGTGAAGATGTTGGGCATCGCCTGCGCGAGCGAGGGCGCGCCGTCGGCCCCCGACCCCACGAGCGGCCACGGCGTCCGCGTTCCCGAGACGACGTCTTCGCCCTGGGCGTCGGGAAGCCACTCTCCGAAGAGTCCTGGCTCACCCGAGTTCGGGTTGCGGGTCAGCGCCACCCCGGTACCCGAGTCGGAGCCCATGTTGCCGAACACCATCTGCTGGACGGTCACCGCAGTGCCGACCGCGTCGTCGAGCCCCTGGGACTTGCGATAGTAGCGGGCCCGGTGGCTGTTGAACGACCGGAATACGGCCTCGATCGCGAGCTCCAGCTGCTCACGAGGATCGGTCGGGAAGCTCAGGCCCTGGTGGGCGACCTCGGCCTCGAGCTGGCGGCACAGGTCCTGCAGCTCCTCGAGCGGGAGCTCCTCGATGCGTCGACCGGCGAGGAACTGCTCCTGCACACGATGGAAGCGGGTGTAGTGCACGCCGAGCACGACATCGCCGAACATCTGGACGAATCGCCGGTAGCTGTCCCAAGCGAACCGTGCGTTCCCCGTGGCCTCCGCCAAAGCGGCCGTGGTGTCGCGGTTCAAGCCCACGTTGAGGACGGTGTCCATCATGCCGGGCATCGACACCTCGGCCCCGGACCGTACGCTCACGAGCAACGCCGACTGGGCGTCGCCAAAGCGGCGTCCCGTGGCGTTCTCGAGCCGCGTGATCGCCTGCTGGAGTTCCTCGCGCAGCCCCTCGGGCCAGCTCTCTGACGTGCGGAGGAACGCCGCACAGGCGTCGGTCGCGATCGTGAAGCCAGGGGGGACCGGGAGGCCCAGCCGCGTCATCTCGGCGAGCCCGGCCCCCTTGTCGCCGAGTCGGCTGCGGTCGGGCTTCGCGTCATCGTCAAAGTCGACGATCCACTTCATGAGTGCATCCTGGAAGGGGGTCAGCGCGTGGAGATGCGCGAGAAGTCCGCGACGCTGCGGAAGATGCGGGCCACGCGAAGGAGCAGGCCCTTGCGACGTGCCCGCACGTCGGGGTCGTCGTCGTCGATCATCACGGCGTCGAAGAGCTCGGCCACCGGTCGTTGGAGCGTGAGGATGTGGTGGAGGGCCTGCGTGAAATCGAGCGCGGCCACCGCCTCGGCGATGTCGTCCTCGACAGCCTCGATGGCGGTGAGCAGGGCTCGCTCGGCGTCGTGGTCCAGTTGGTCGGCGCTCGGCGAGGGCGCGTCCACGTCGCGGGTGATGTTGAGCACGCGCTTGAACGTGGTCATCACCTCGGCGAACTCGGCCTGGCCGGAGAGGCTGGCCAGCGCATCGACCTTCGCGTGCCACACGACCGCGTCCGCCGGCGCGTCAGCCGCGAGCACCGCGTCGACGAGATCGCTGGTGACGACCCCGTCGGTCGCCCACGCCCGGTAGCGGGCGGCGAAGAACTCGCGGAGTTGCTGGTGCAGGGCATCCGCGTCATCGGGCGTCGCCCCCTCACCGCGGGCCTTCGTCCACGCGCCGAAGCGCTCGCCGTCGGCGACCACCGCCTCGTGGAAGGCCTCGATGCCTGTCTGAACGAGCTCGTCGAGGTCGAGACGCAGGCCGCGGTCCAGGGCCGTGCGGAGGATGCCCATCGTCGCGCGGCGCAGCCCCTGCGGGTCACCGCCCTTGGGGATCATCCCGATGCCGAAGCAGCCAACCAAGGTGTCGAGGCGATCGGCGAGACCGACCGCGATCCCCTCGGCAGACCTTGCGGTCTCGTCGTCGGCCGAGCGAGGGAGGTAGGCCTCCTCGATGGCCAACGCGACCTCGGGGTCCTCGCCGCCGGCTTCCGCATAGAGCCTTCCCACGTGGCCCTGGAGCTCGGGGAACTCCCCCACCATCTGGGTCACGAGGTCGGCCTTCGAGAGCTCACCAGCGCGCCGAGCGAGGGGGGCACGCGCGCCGACGCGCTTCGCGAGACGCTCGGCGAGCGCCGCCACGCGCTGCTGCTTCTGTCCCATGTCGCCGAGCCCGCGAATCCAGCGCATCGTCCCGAGCGTCCCTGCATAGTGGGAGAGGGGGTGTCGCAGGTCTTCGCGGCGGAAGTGCTTCGCGTCCTCGAAGCGGGCTCGCACCACCGCGGCATTGCCTCGGGCGATCAGCTCGGCGTTCCCGAACGGGTTGTTCGAGATGACCACGAAGTGGTGATCGAGCTTGCCGTGCTTGAACACGGGGAAGTAGCGCTGGTTCTTCTTCATCGTCTCGACGAGCAGGCGGCTCGGCAGCGCCAGCAGGTCGGCGTCGAAGGTGCCGATGACCAGCGTGGGCGCCTCCACGAGGTGGACGACCTCGTCGAGCAGCTCGTCATCGACGATCGGGTCGGAGCCGAGCTCCTCGGTCGCCTTGGCGAGCAGCGCCTCGATCTGCGCGCGTCGGATCGCCACGTCGGGCTCGACCTGCCGGGCGCGCAGGCCCGACTCGTACTCCTCGATGGTGCGGAAGCTGAATCTGCGGTCGTCGGCGAGGCGATGGCCGACCGTCTCGTTCGTGAAGGGGAGCCCGAGGGCCCGACCCTCGACCCGCACCCCGTCGAACACCACGTTGACCTTGTGCACGGCCCGGCCGAACGCCACCTCGCCGTGGGCCCACGTCATGGTGCGACCGGGGAACGAGAGCCCCTGGAGCACGCGGTCCAAGCCCTCCGACACGAGCTCGCTCGTCGCTTCGCCGCCCGTGGTGACCTCGACCGCGACCACCTTGCCCTTCGGCCCGTCGACGACCTGCAGCGCCTCGGGGCCCACGCCCTTGCCGCGCGCGAAGCCGAGAGCCATCTTGGTGGGCTGACCGTCGGCGTCGAGGGCCCGATCAGCCGGAGGTCCCGTGACGAGCTCCGTCTTCTCGTCGCGGCTCGCCGCGACGGAGGCGATCGTGACCGCGACCCGCCGGGGCGTCCCGAAGGTGCGGACCTCGCCGTGCTCGATGCCCTCGATCAGCTCCAGGACCCCGGCGCGCAGTCCCTCGGTGACCGGCTCGACGTAGGTCGCGGGCAGCTCCTCGGTGAACAGCTCGACGATCAGCTCACCCGAGCCTCTGGGCTCTGCGTCGTCGGGCACGAAGGCGACGGGCTCCGGAGCCTGGACGGGGGTGTCGTGCTGGGCCGTGCTCTCGTGCCAGACCTTGACGCAGGCGACGGCGAGGTCGCGCACCCGGCCAATGAAGCGCTGTCGCTCGGCGACCGAGATGGCCCCCCGGGCGTCGAGGAGATTGAAGACGTGGCTCGTCGCGATCGCCCGGTCGAAGGCTGGCAGGGCGAGCCCCTTCTCGACCAGCTGCTCGCACTCCGCCGCGTGCAGCTCGAACTCCTGGAATAGCCCCGCTTCACCGGACTCCTCGAAGTTGTACTTCGACTGCTGAACCTCGTTGACGTGGAACACGTCTCCGTAGCGAACGCCCTCGACCCACTGCAGATCGTAGACGTTGTCGACGCCCTGCAGCGACATGGTGAGGCGCTCGAGCCCGTACGTGAGCTCGGCGGGCACGGGCTTGCACGGAATGCCGCCCATCTGCTGGAAGTAGGTGAACTGCGTGGCCTCCATGCCGTTGAGCCACACCTCCCAGCCGAGCCCCCAGGCTCCCAGCGTGGGACTCTCCCAGTTGTCCTCGACGAATCGAACGTCGTTCTGGCGAAGGTCGATGCCGATCGCCTCGAGCGACCCCAGGTAGAGATCCTGAACGTCGAGGGGCGACGGCTTCATGATCACCTGAAACTGGTAGTAGTGGCCGAGCCGGTTGGGGTTCTCCCCGTAGCGGGCGTCGCCCGGGCGCCGAGAAGGCTGGACGTAAGCACAGTTCCAGCGACCAGGACCGAGCGACCGCAGGGTGGTGGCCGGATGGAAGGTGCCGGCTCCCATCATGAGGTCGTGGGGCTGGAGGATCACACAGCCCTGCCTGGCCCAGTAGTTCTGCAGCTGCAGGATGACGTCCTGGAAGTTCATCGCCGTCTCCGGTGTGGGCCGTAAGCCATCTGGACTGCTCTGCAACTGACCAGGCGCCCTCCGGCCGACGTTCGCGGTGACGGTGGACAGGATGCTCGGGCATGGGTGCCTCGTGAGGGTCCGCGAGACGCGTGCGTCCGTAGCGGTCCCGCGAGCGTGCGGTGGTTACAACCGCCCGTCGGAGGAATCGATGCGTCTGGTTGGCCTTGCCGTGCTTCTCACCGCCTGCTCGGGCGACGCAAGCGACGACGGTCCGGGTCCGGGAGGGGTCGATACCGCCCCGCCGCCCTTGTCGTTCGACTTCGTCTCGCAGGTCCCGGTCACCTCGCTGACGTCCGAGATCAGCGAGGCCGCGGTCAAGGCTCACCAGGCCACGAACTTGCTCCTTTCCGCGCAGCGCCTGATCGTCGCCGACGAGAAGGTGCAGGACGAGCTTCGCTCCTTTGGTGGGGCGGGCGAGGTTCCCCGAGGCGCCTTCCAGTGCTGGACGCGGCCCCAGTTCCCTCAGTGGACGTTCACGCTGACGTTCGGCGACGCGTGTGGTCAGTTCGACATCGAGGGCGCGGCCGGCATTCGTCGCCATCCGCAGCAGCAGCTGCTCTTCAACTTCCAGAACTTCGCCATCCAGGGTCGGGAGATGTCGGGCACGCTGGGTCTCGACACGCTGGGCCGGGCCGAGGACGTGCCGTTCTCCTTCGTGGTCTACGACACGGAGCCCAACGACCCCGGCCTCGACGCACGGACCGAGGTGGGGGTCACCCTCGGACCAGGCATACGGTCCGGCATCACGTTCGACGGCGGCGCGGCAGTCAGCTTCTCGAACCAGACCTGGTCCGTGTGGGGCACCTCGAAGATCTCCGGCGACGACGAGCAGATCACGGTGGTCCACGGCGCGCGGTCCGCCGCCGAGGTCGCCCCCGACGATCCTCCCGGGTCCGACGTCATTCGCTCGAGCCTCGACTGGCTCGAGTGCCGGTGCCCGACGTCGGGCGTCACCTCCCAGGAGATGCCGCTCGTGATCACCGAGGCCACCATCGACATCGACGATCTCGAGGTCGAGCCCGACAACATCGACGACCCCACGCTCACCGTTCCGGTCGACGCGCGGGTCGACGGTCGCGGGATCCTCACCCACGTGGGGTGTGGCGAGTACGAGGTCGAGTACGAGGGCGAGCCGCTGCAGATCACGCTCGACAAGCAGCTCGTCTTCGCGGAGCTCCAGTTCGCCTGCGACACCCGGACCATCGACGATCCCGCGCGCTGCACGGCGTTCCAGCAGGCCCTGCTCCGGAACTCCGAGGATCTCGTGGTGGACGTGACGGCCCGGGACCTGCTCCGCACGGCGCGGAACAACGTCGTCCTGCAGCTCGACACCAACTGGTGCTCCTACTGACGGTCCTCGGAGGGGCGGTTCCGGCGGTACAGCCGGGCGAGGCCCCGGAGCGTCAGGTGTCCATCGACGACGTCGATGCGCTCGGACACGGTGGAGATGAGGTGGGCGTACCCACCTGTGGCGATCACCCTCGCCCCCGGTAGCTCCGTGGCGATGCGGTCCACGATGGCGTCGACGAGCCCCGCGTACCCGTAGAGAAGGCCCGACTGCACGGCGTGGACGGTGTTCCGGCCGATGACGCTCGGCGGCGGCTTCAGCTCGACCCGTGGCAGCTGTGCAGTCCGGTCGAACAGGGCCTCCTCGCTGATGCGGAGTCCCGGCGCGATCACGCCGCCGACATAGGCGTTGGACCCGTCGATGCAGTCGAAGGTGGTCGCGGTGCCGAAGTCGACGACGATCGCCGGGCCCCCACCCATCGCGATCGCGGCGACCGCGTTCACGATGCGATCCGCCCCGACTTCTCGCGGATTGTCGGTTCGGATCGGCATGCCGGTCTTGATCCCCCGACCGACGACCAGGCACTCGACGGACAGGTAGCGGAGGCAGGCCTTCTGCACCGTGTAGACCTGACTCGGCACCACCGAGGAGCAGATCGCTCCTTCCAGGTCTTCGGCCTGGATCCGGGCGTGGTCGAAGAGCTGGAGCCACAGCGCGCCGAGCTCGGCCGTGGTGCGGGGGGCCGTGGTGAGACGCCAGGTGAACCGCACGTCGTCGCCCTCGAGGACGCCGAGCATCGTGTTGGTGTTGCCAACGTCGATGACGACAATCATGGCCTCTCCCAGGCGACTCCACCGGGCCGCCGACCAGGCTACCGTACGGTCATATGACGTGCCTGCTGTGTTGCTTGGTCTCGTTCGCCCTCGCGAAGCCCAAGGCCTCGGAACCGCGTGAGTTCCGTGGACCCGATCGCAGCGAGGTCGACCTCCTTCGGCCGACCCGGGGGGCGCCGCGCATCTATGTGCAGGCGCAGCTGCCCGACGGCGAGCCCGGCCTGTTCCTCGTCGACACGGGCGCCGACATCTCGGTGCTCAGCGAGGCAGCGGCCGAGCGCCTCGGGATGACCGATCTCGAGGAGGGTGAGGTCTGGGGCCTGTCCGGCACGGCTCGGGTCCGCTTCGGAACGCTGCCGTCGCTCCAGGTTGGCGACATGCTGGTCACCGGCGTCCACGTGGCCGTCGGGGTGCCCGGCCTGCACGACAGGTTCGGCTACGTGCCGCTCGACGGATTGCTCGGCAACAACGTGTGGAGCCGCTTCACCGTCGAGCTCGACTATCCAGCCGACCTGATGGTGCTCCACGATCCGTCGAGCGTCCGGCTCCCGCGGGGCTCGGAGCCGATGTTCTTCCGGGGCCGCGCTCACATCGAGACGCCGATCGAGCTTCGGACCGCCGGCGACCGGCCCACCACGAAGAAGCTCGTGGCGCAGGTGGACACCGGCGCGAGCGATCTCACCCTCTGCGCGGCCACGGGGCAGCCCTTCGAGCGGGACTACACGCAGGGACTCGAGACGGTGCGCGGAATCGGCGCATCGGAGACCCTGCCGCCCTTCCGGTTCCTGGAGATGACCCGAAGAATACCGCTTTCGTCCGTCAACATCGGCGGAGCGTCGGTGGAGCTCGGCCTCCCGGCCCGGTGGATGGCCTACGAGAACCGGCGCACCTCGACCTGCGGCGGCGGCATGAAAGCGCTGATCGGGCACGAGTACCTCGCAGGACACCGGGTGTGGCTGGACTACCGACGCGGACAGATCGCGCTGCGGAAGTCGCGGCGGACGCCCCGGCAGCTCAACGGCCACGAGGTCCTGTACGCGCAGGAGATCGCCGCCCGCGGCCGCCCCGTCGAGCGAGGACTGCTTCGCGCGAAGCTGCTTCTCGGACACGGCGAAGACGAAGCGGCGATCAAGGAGCTCCTCCGCTTCGTGCAGCTCGGCCCGGATGGAGCGAAGCGAGCCGAAGCGCGCGTGCTCCTGGCGAGAGTCTACCGCCACCGGGGTGAACACGACCAGGCCTGGGAGCTCCTCGACGACCTCGACCCGGGAATGCTCGTGGACCAGAAGCAGGTGGTCGGAACGGTCAACGGCCTGCTCCTCAACGGTCGAGCCGCCGACGCCCTGATGCTCGCCAAAGCGGCGGTGGAGTCGCGGCCCGACGACGGCTGGGCGCACGTTGCCCATGCAGACGTGATGCTGTTTCTCGGGCAGACCGAGCGCGCCCGGACCTCCCTGCTGACCGCGGCGCGGCTGGAGCAGTACCGCGACGCGCACCTGCTGCGTCGAGCGCGCGTGGCGCTCGCAACCGGCGACCGGTACGGCTCGATGGCCCACATCCGCAAGCTGCTCGAGCTGTATCCGGGCGGAGGACCCTACCTTTGGTTCTACGCGATGCTGCTCGAGTCGGAGCTCGACACGGAGACGTTCCGCCTCGATCTGCGACGTGCGATGTCGCGACTGCACCCACACAGTCGGCCCTTCGACTTCCTCGTCGCTGCACACGCGATCCTGGGCGACGAGCCCCAGGTCGACCGTTGGCTCGCCGAAGGCCTCGCCCAGCACTGCGAGCCGATGGCGACGGGTCCCGAGCAGGACAACTGCACCGCGTGGTACCTCGCCCTGGCGTCTCGCCGGCTCGACGACGCGCTGGTCCGGATCGACCGCGCGCTCGACAAGACAGGGGAACGCGCCGATTTTCTCGACACCAAGGCGATGGTGCACCTCGCCCGCGAGGAGTACGACGAGGCGCGCAGGGCGGCTCGGCGGGCCGCGCGGCTGTCGCCGGACGACGTCTACATGCTCTGGCAGGCCGAGCGAATCGCCGAGGTCACGCTGGAGCGATAGCGCCCGCCGGGGCCGAACTGTCGACCACCGCACCGTCCCAGGCACGGCCGAGACGACGGGCGAGCGCGTCGGCAAGCGGCAAGACCCAGTCCTCGACAGGGGGACAGGGCTCGAGGTGGTCGGCCACGCGGGTCATCACGTCGGCCGTGAACCCGCAGGGACGCAGGGCCCCGAATCGCGCGAGATCGATGTCGATGTTCAGCGCCAGCCCGTGCCAGGTGACCCAGCGCCGACAGGCGATGCCCACCGAACAGACCTTGAGGGGTAGGGGCTCGAACGGCAACCACACCCCGGTGTTTCGGGCATCGCGCTGGCCGCGGAGTCCGTGCAGGTCGAGGGTGTCGATGACCGCGTCCTCGAGTCGGCGCAAGTGCAGGTGCAGGTCTCGGTCCGCTCCCTCGAGCTTGACGATGGGGTAGGCGACGAGCTGCCCGGGGGCGTGCAGGGTGGACTGACCGCCGCGCTCCACCTCGATCACCTCGACGTCGGCTTCGAGTACGTCGTCGCCAGCGTCGCGTCCCCGGCCCACCGTGATCACGGGGGGGTGCTCGACGAGCAGCAGCCGGTCGCCGATCTCCTCCTCCGCACGAGCGTGGACCCAGCTCCGCTGCAGCTCGTGGACCTCGGAGTAGCCGCGACGGCCCAGCCAGTGGACCTTCATGGGTTGGCCGTCCAGCTCGCCCGGATCTCCACGCGCTCGCGGCCGTCGAACCGGACCTGGCGGAGCGCGTCGCGCAGGCACCCGTCGAGGGTGGCGCTCACGCCCGCGGCGACGGATTCGATGCGAAGGCCGGGCACCGCGAGTCGAGGACTCGGCCCGAGCTCCAGGACGAGCGACAACGGCTCGGGCACCACCCCGTGGACCCGCGCCGCCTCGACACAGGCCACGATGCCCTCGCGGTGGTCGTCCAGCGCCGCATCGACCGCGTCGGCAGTCAGACCGGGCGCGGCAGGACCGAGGTGACGGAGCTCGGCGATTCGGTCTCCCTCCTGGCTGACGGGCAGGCTCGCGAGCTCCGCCGCGGTGAGCTTCACCTTCGTGCTCGGCGCCTCGTCGGCCGCCCCCGAGCCGATGGCCCACCACGCGGCGCCCAACGATGCCATCGCGGCGAGCACGCCTCCTCCCCACCAGATCCCGGGCCGCACGAAGCCTCCACGTTCTGCCGCCTCGTAACGTCGCACGGCTGGCGACCCGGAGGGGAGAAGAGCACGGCCGGGACCATCCCGGCCGTGCCGTGAAGAGGCGCCCGACCGAAAGCCGGACGCCACCTCTACGGATCGGGCAAGTGCCCGTCGACCCGCGTTCGGCGTTCCGGCGCCTCATCGCCGGTGGCTCGAGATGGGGCGGGGCTCGAACGGCAACCCGGCGCACGGCACGCCGGGCGGTAAGCTCACGATCCACTCACGATGCGTTCGCCGCCACGCCCACCCCCCGAGCACGCGCGCCCGCGCGGCCCAGCGGCGGAACGTCTCGTGAGCGCCGTCGCGGGCCAGCGCCTCGGACGAGAACGGCCCGTGACGAACGCACCGACGCCCCCAGACGAGGAACCACCACCCGCCGTCGAGCTCGCGGAACGGATCCGACACGATGAACGCATGATCAGTCGTCTGCACTGCTCACTTGTACAGCACTCACGCCGATCCAGCACCCGCCTCCAGGATCAGACCCTCGATCTTCTGGAGCAAGGCCGGTTCCTGGAGGATCGCATCCCTCACGGACTCCCGACCCTGACCGATTCGCTCCTCGCCGAGGCTGTACCAGGAACCGCTGCGCGTGATGAGCCCCTCGGCCTCGGCCCGGGCGAGCACCTCACCGGCCCGACAGATCCCCCGCCCGTACACGATGTCGACCTCGATGGTTCGGAACGGAGGGGCCAGCTTGTTCTTCACGACGCGGATGCGCGTCTTGTTTCCAACGTGCTCGTCGCCCCTCTTGATCGCCCCGATGCGGCGGATGTCGATCCGCACCGAGGAGTAGAACTTGAGCGCGTTGCCGCCGGTGGTGACCTCGCCATTGCCGAAGGTCACCCCGATCTTCTGCCGCACCTGGTTGATGAAGAGCACGACCGCGTGGGTTCGTGCCGTGATCGCGGTGATCTTGCGCAACGCCTGGGACATCAGCCTGGCTTGGAGCCCCACGTGGTGATCGCCCATCTCACCCGTGAGCTCCGCCTGGGGGACCAGGGCCGCCACGGAGTCAACCACGACGAGATCGACGGCCCCCGACCGCACGAGCGCCTCGGCGATCTCGAGCGCCTGCTCACCGTGGTCGGGCTGCGCGACGAGCAGCGAGTCGGCGTCGACACCCAGCTTGACCGCGTAGCCGACGTCGAGCGCGTGCTCTGCATCGATGAAGGCTGCGATACCGCCCTGCGCCTGAACCCCGGCGATGGCGTGCAGGGCGAGGGTCGTCTTGCCGGACGACTCGGGGCCATAGACCTCGACGACACGTCCCCGTGGGTATCCGCCCACCCCGAGCGCCTCGTTCAGCGCGAGGGAGCCGGACGACAGTACGTCGACGTCGGCTGTACGCTGCTCGCCGAGCCGCATGATCGCGCCCTTGCCCCAGCGCTTCTCGATGCCGCCGAGGGTATCGGTGAGCGCCCGATCCCGGGCAGCAGGGGGAAGGGCCTCGTGAGGGGTGGACGAAGATGCAGAAGAACGCGACACAGAACCTCCTTCAGAGCTCGGTGGGTCGGAACGCCAGCGCGTCCCGTACGTGTTGGGACAGAATGTTGGCGGAACCCTCGAGATCCGCCACCGTGCGTGCGACCTTGAGGACTCGGGTCGCCGAGCGGCCGGAGAGCCCGTGGCGCTCGGCGCCCAGCACCAGAAGCTGCCGAGCCTCCTCGGTGAGACCAGCCCCCTGGTGGATCGCGTCCGCCGAGAGCCGACCGTTGGGGGCGGGCTGGCCACGAGCGCGCTGACGCTCCCGAGCGGCCACCACCCGCTCGCGCACCACCGCACTCGACTCGCCCGGCGGCCCCTCGAACAGCTGGGTCGCCGTCAGCGCAGGCAGGTGGACGTGGAGGTCCACACGGTCGAGGAGCGGCCCGGAGAGGCGTTGCAGGTACCGCTGCACGACGGCATCGGTGCATCCGCACCCGGCGACACCCCGGAGGCCGCACGGGCAGGGGTTCGCGGCCATCACGAGCGTGATCGCGGCAGGGTGGGTGACGGCCCCACGAGCGCGCGACAGCCTCACCACACCATCCTCCAGGGGCTGACGCAGCACCTCGATCACGGACCGCGAGAACTCGGGAGCTTCGTCGAGAAAGAGCACCCCGTTGTGGGCGAGGCTGACCTCGCCGGGCCGAAGCGAGCGGTCACCGACCATCGCCGCGACCGTCACGGAGTGGTGCGGAGACCGGAACGGACGATGGTTCAGGAGCTGCCCGTCCGCCAGCCGGCCCGCGACGCTGTGGATGCGCGTGGTCTCCAGCGCCTCGTCGAAGCCGAGCGGAGGCAGGATGGTGGGCAGACGCTGTGCGAGCATGGACTTGCCACACCCTGGCGGCCCGAGGAGCAGCAGGTGGTGCCCCCCGGCGGCCGCGATCTCGAGCGCCCGTCGCGCTACGGCCTGGCCTCGCACCTCGCTGAGATCGACGCTGGCCGCCGGGGGCTGGGCCGGTGGCGCCCCGACTGGCTCGAGGGCCTTCCCGGACAACCAGCCCACGACCTCTTCGAGCGACCGCGCCCCCACGACCCGGGCGCCCGGCACGAGCATGGCCGCCGAGGCGCTCGACCGGGGCACCACGAGGGTGCGATCCAGGCGCCTGGCGAGCAACGCGAGCGACAAGGCCCCCCGAACCGGCCGCAGCTGACCCGCGAGCGACAGCTCGCCTACCGCGAGGACCCGAGACAGCGCGTGCGCCTCGATCCGACCCGCGGCAGCCAGGATCCCCAGGGCCATCGGAAGATCGAGCGCGGTGCTCTCCTTGCGAACGTCAGCCGGCGCGAGGTTGACCACGATTCGCCGACGTGGGAACTCCTCGCCGGCACTCTGCAACGCGCTGCGCAGGCGCTCGCTGCTCTCCTTCACGGCGGAGGCGGCGAGTCCCACGATGCACACGCTGGGCAGTCGAGCCAGCAGATCGACCTCGACCTCGATGGGGAGGGCCTCCACCCCCTCCAGCGCTCCCGACAGGACGGTGACCGCCACCTGACCCTCCCTGTCGACCTCACGATCGACCGCTCGTGCGTTCGGAACCGCCCCCAGCGAGGATCGTGCCAAGCGGACTCATTGGTCCAAGCACCACAATCCGGCGGACGGGCTGGACTGCGAGGCGCCGAAGATGACGGAAGTCCCGACGTTCGTCACGCGTCGACGGCGAACCACCACCCGGGATCGAAGCGCGATCCCCGACGAGCGCGATCGCCCCTGAGATTGAAAGGAAACACTCGGGTTTCCCGAGCAACATCCCCAGCAACGAGCGAGTGGGCCCATGTCGGCCCCAGCGGGTGCTTGACGCCAACGCGAATGATCGTACGATTACGGGACTCAGCCGTCCCCTCGGACCAAGGTCGTACTCTGGTGAACGAATGAGTTTGGAAGCTGCAAGTCCTGCCCCGACCCCCTACCACATCTGGGTGGCTCCCTACGAACGCGGTGGCCAGTACATTCGAGGTCACTGGCGTCCGCGGAGTGGCCACGCCGACGAGGCCCGCGCCTGGCTCGACGAGCGCGAGGGCCCTTCGGTCGACCTTCCCGCCGCCGACCCGCTCGAGCTCGACGACGAGGAGCGCATCGACGAGCGGGACCTGCCGCGTCCGCAGCCCCAGCGCGGCAATCAACTTCCTCCGGTCGGCGCATCGCTCGCATCGGACGAGCCGCCCATCGGCGAGCTGCTGGCTCGACTCGGCATCGACCGCTCCGAGGGCCGGCGCTGGCGACGCACGGGTAAGCACCCGGCCCTCCGCTGGTCCCGTCGCGCCACCGGGCAGTCGCAGCCCCAGAGCGGTGTCTTCGACGACGATCCGCTCGAGGACCTCGCTGGCGTCTGACGGCTGGCCGTCAGCGCACGAAGCGCGGGCCGTCCTCCCACCCCACGACGAGGATCAGTGCGTCCTCGAGCTCTCGGACGCTCACCGGAGCACCGAGTAGACCTCGCACGAGCGGGGAGACGGCAGCGAGACGCAAGCGGCCCAGGTCGACCAGGGACGTGGCCTCCGCATCCACGGCGTGACGCCGCCCGAGAAGGTCGAGGAGCCAGAGGTCGCGGCCCGGAGGGACCACGCCTCCTCGACGAATCGCGCGGGCCATCGCGGTGACGTGGGCCTGCACGAACCGCTGACGCGCCGCGGGGTCGTTCGTGTGGAGCGCGCGACGCACGATGTGCTCGGCCCGAGGCTCGCTGGGAAGCGTGGCCAAGGCGAGGCGCTCCACGAGCTCGGGAGAGGCCAGCCCGGCGGCCGCACGCACCAGCTCTGCCTCGTCGGCCCCGGCGGGCATCTCGCCGAGCCGCCCGAGGCGCAATGCGACCACCGCCTCGCCCAAGGTGTCGAGGAGGGTCGGAGGCTCGGGCTCGCCGATCAACACCCCGACGAGGGCTTGGATACCGGGGTGCTCGAAGCGTCGAGCCAGCGCCGCGACATACCCGAGCGGCCACCGAATCGCGGCCGGGTCGACGGTCGGGAAGCAGATGTCGCCGAGATCGTCAGCCATGGCCACGATCGCCCGACGGTCTCCGCTGTCGGCGAGCCTCACGTCGACGGTGTCCCCGAACACGCGCCACTTTCGCAGATTGAAGTCGAGCACTGGATTGTCGACGATCTCGATCGGCTCGTCCTGGGCGTCACGCGAGACGACGAATCCGTCGCTGGACCACCCGACGTGCAGGGTGTCCGGCAGGGGACCACGCGTCACGCCCTCGTCCAGCACGCGAGGCCGCGAGAAGAAGGAGGGGCCCGCAACCCAGCGGTCTCCACGACGAACCGCCGGATGGTCCTCGAGGCGCCACTTCTTCTTCAGGACCTCGAGGGGAACCACCGGTTCCTGGAACAAGCGACTCGGCTGCAAGGTGCGAAGAGGATCCGGGCCGCGGGCCCCAGGCCACTCGTCGTGCAACACCACGCTGTCGCCAGGTCCCTCCAGCCTCGCCACGAACAGGATTCGGCCATCAATCGCGGTGATTCCCGCTGGAATCAGCGTCCCGTCGAGCCCCGGCGGACGACGGCGCGTGGCGTCCGCGTCGTTCGCGTCGGACGCCAGCGTCACGCGACAGCGGCGCAGCGCCCAGGCACGCCGGAACTGGCCCTCCCAGACCACGATCCGCTGGACGCGGTCGTAGAGGGCACCCAACCGCTCGCGATCCGCTCGGCCCTCCACGACGGCGTCCAGCTCGTCCGCAATTTGCTTCAGCTCGTCGGCGGTCTGGATCGCGCCTGCGGCCAACATCGTCTCGGCCAGCGAGCGCAGGGCCTCGGACCGCCCCGGACCTGGAGTGGCGAGCCCCGCTCCGAACAACGCGGAGAGCTCCTCACGAAGGTCGGCGAGGACCTGGTCGACGCTCACCGCCGAGCCCGCTTCAGCGGCTCGACCGTCAAGTGCACCAGGTGGGCACTCTTCACGCGGCGGCCCACGTTGACGGGTCGGGAGAACACGGCGGAGATGGGTGACAGCCCGATGGTCTCGCGGCCCAGGGTTGCTTCGGCGAGAAGCCCGTCCGGGGCCCACGCCGGGGTCGCGCACTGCTCGAGGTTGTCGATCAGCACGTCGTGCTCTGGCCGCAGGGGCACCGTGACGTCGAGGCGATGGCCGTGCCGGTCCAGAATGGCCGCCCGGACCCGGGCCCGCGTCTCGTCCACCAGCGGTCGCTCGATCCGGATCTCCTCGAGGTAGACGAGCGCTTGGGGATGTCCGTCGAGGGGACCCGACGGTGCCGCCTCGAGCCGGTCCACGATCGCCTGAAGATCCCTGACCGCAATTCGGCTCAGGGCCTGGCGGGGCGGGATGGCGGTCGGAATCACCACGAGCTCGCGGTGCAGCGACACTCGGGCGTCACTGGACAGCCGAACGTCATCGAGCGTCCAAGCCCCGTGACAGAACTCCTGCATGGTCAGCGGAGTAGCGTCCGAGAGCGGCATCCGGAGCAGCCTTGCGGGATCCGGGCCCACCATCCGGTCCGGCCGGGCCATCGTGGCCTCGAGCCATCGATCGGTGGCTCGTTCCCAGAGATGAGCGGTGACCCCTACGAATCCGGTGTCCGAGACCCAGCCGCGCGCCCCGGCGACCACGACGTCGAGCATGCCGTCCTGCGGATGGTACGTGCGCCGCGGCGTGCCCGCGACGCTCTCGATGTCGGCGACCTCGACCGCGTCGGGCACCACGGCTCGGGTGGCCAGCTCGAGCAGCCACAAGCGATTCATCGTCCGGAGCAGCGCCGAAGGGGTGAACGACGGATCGCGCGAGATGTAGCGCTCGAGTGTGGTCTCGAGCCGCGTGAGCTCTCGCTCGATGCGAACGAGACGAGCATGGTGGGCCACCTGCGCCACCGTCCTCACCTCGCGGAGCGTCAGGGGCGTCACGCGCTGCCAGCCGTGCTCGGCGACTCGCCGAAGCAGGGTTCGGACCTGGTCGAGAGCGGGCTCCACCCTCTCCAGCCGCCGGTCACGCTCCGTCGTACTCTGGGTCACCTGCAGAAAACCCGGGAGGGGAGCCTCGGATGCGAGCCTTCTTTGGCCATTCGTGGGCCGGCGATGGAAAGCCGAGGGGGGAGGGCCCTCAACGGAGGATCAGGCCTCCGCCTTTGCCCGGGTCTGGCTGGATTTTTCCCGATCTGGAAGGTTATGCTCCGACCCATGCCAGCGTCCTATGAACTCGTTGTGGAAGGAGAGGGGGTGCAACCCCACTCCGTGACGGTCGGCGATCAGCCGTATTCCATCGGGCGCGGCCCGGACAACCACCTGGTCGTCCCCGACGGCATGGTCTCCTGGAACCACGTGAAGGTGTGGTCGGAACGAAGTACCGTCTGGCTCGCCGACGTCGGCAGCACCAACGGCACGTTCGTCAACGGGGCGCGCATTCGGGGCACCGTGCAGATCACCGAGGGCGACAAGATCGTGGTCGGCCCCCTCCAGCTGCACCTTCAGTCCCACGGCGAGCGTACCGCCAACTCCGAGGCGGAGTTCGGCGTGGCGCTCGAAGAGCTGTCCACCAGGTCGCAGCACATCTTTCGCTCGAGCCGCTTCACGGTCGGCAGCGCCGAAGATGCTGACCTGCGCATCAAGGGAGCCACGCTCTACGCGGCCGAGTTCGCGGTCCACGGCCCCGACGACATCTGGATGATGGTCGACACCGAAGACACACCCGTAGAGCTCGGGCGAGTCATCGAGATTGCGGGCATGGAGTTCCGGCTGGTTCGGGTCGAAGGAAATCAGCGCCAGCCCACCATCCAGCCGCAGCGCGACCGGTTCCCCTACGCGCTTCGTGCGACGCTCGACGGCCCCACGGGTCCCGTCGCCGAGCTCTCGAACATCATCTCCGGCAACCGCGTGCGCATCGAGGCAGAGACCCGGGCCGTGCTGCTCTACCTGCTCGGCCGACGCGTCTCCGAAGACCAGAAGGGCGACGTGGCGAGAGACGAGATCGGCTGGTTGCCCGACGACGACGTGATCATCGGGGTGTGGGGCCGGGCGGGCCTTCCCGACGGAGCGAACCGGCTGAAGGTACTGGTCCACCGTCTCCGGGCGGAGATCCGAAAGGCCGGGTTCGACCCCTGGTTCATCGAGCGCCGCCGACGCTTCATCCGCATTCGCGTCCGCGAAGTCACCGAGTGAGCTGACCCACGCCGTCAGCCGGCTGCTCCGCGACCGGAAGGGGCGCAGCGACGAGCCCCTCCTCGTCCGGAAAGATCAGAGCGTTGACCCACAGGATCGCGGCCACCGACGCCAGCGTCCCGAGCAGGAGCCCGCCGACGACCCACGGCCACATCGGTGCGTCCCGTACCGCATCGTCCCTCTCGTTGACCGGCGGAGCAAGGGAGCCCTGCTCGAGCTCGGTCAACCGGCGACGGGCTTCGGGGGCGGGCGTGGGGTCGAGCCAGTTCGGTCGGGCATCGGAGACGCCAGGGTCGGTACGCTCGCGTCGGTCCGCGCTGGCGAACGACATTCTGGCCTCCACTGGGCCGAGCAGCCCGTCGAGCGGGGGCGCCGGGGGCTGGTCGGGGTTGTGATACCGATGATCGCTCATGATCCGTCCGTCAGCCGGCTCGTCGGATCGGCGAGGCGCGGTCTTCAGCCGGCCAGGTGCTGGGCGATCTGCTCCACGAGGTGCTTGGGGGTCACGACGCCCACCCACCAGCCACACGCGGCGAGCCGTCGCGCGACCGTGGCGTCGTAGTCGGCGCGCCCCTCGGCATCGATCGCACACAGGCCCAGGCCACGTACTCCGGCCGTCGCGAGCTCCCGGGCAATCGCCAGGCTCCGGGGGACGTCGTCGTAGACGTACCAGTCGCTGACCACGGCCACGATCGTCCGCTCCGGATCCGTGACCCGCTCCGCGCACGCCGCCATGGCGCCGAGCAGCGAGGTTCCGCCACCGAGCTGCGCCCCCATCAACACGGCGAGAGGGTCGTGGACCTGGTCGGAGACGTCGACGACGCGATGATCCCAGAGCAACAGGTGTACGGTGACCGCGGGGAGACTCGCCAGGATCGCGGCCGTGATGGCGGCGTGAATCAGGCTGTCGAGCATCGAGCCCGACTGGTCCACGGCGACGATGATTCGCCAGGAGATCTGGCGCCGCTGGCGGTGCCGGAACTCGATGCGATCGGCCACGATCCTCTCGCGCTCTCGGTCGTAGTGCTTGAGGTTTCGCTCGATGGTCCGGATCCAGTCGGTATTCCGGAAGCTGCGGCGCGCTCCCGCCCGGGCCGAGGATGCGGTCCCGTGAAGCGTGGCGCGCGTCTCGGTCCGAAGCCGCTCCGCCATCCGGGCGACCACCTCTCGGACGATGCCGCGAGCCTGCTCGAGGACCGCCGGCGTCATCAAGTGCTTGAACTGGAGGATGCACCTAACGAGATCGGGATTTCGGTCCAGCGAGGCGAGCACCTCGGGGTCGGTGACGAGCTCGGTGAGTCCGTAGCGCGCGAGCGCGTCCCGCTCGATCACCTGGACTGCCTCGCGCGGGAACAGGACGCGGACGCCGGCGAGCCAGGCCGGCACGGTCAAGTCGTCGTGAGACATCCCCGCTCGCTGGTGGCCCCGCTCGGCGAACTCCCGGTCGTAGAGGAACCGCAGGGTCCGGTCCATGGACCGCGCCTCGGCGTCTTCGGCCTCGTCCTTCGATATCGGCAGGGCGTCGTCGGCATGGTGGCCGAGGACCAGGCGCCACCGCCTCGCGGCAGTGATCTTCGCTTCATCGTCGGCCAACACGCCCTCCCGATGGGGCTGGGTCACATCCGTTCACCCAGCCCCGGCTCCTTTCAGATACAGTCAGCCGCTGGAGGGGTCACGCCCGCCATCGACGCGAGAGCGTCGCCGCCACGGTCGACGGAGGAGTCCTCATGTCCATCGAAAATCCCTGGCCCGACTACGAGTTCCCCCTCGAGGGTAGTTCGCTTCGTACGTCCGACGTAAATCCGGAAACGGTGATCGTGGACTACGGCAGCGGAAGCCTCGAGCCGCTGATGGAGCAGTGGGCCGAAGCGATGCAGAAGGTCGGTTGGCAGCAGGTCGACAAGATCGAGGGAGAGTCCGAGACGCCGATGATGCACCTGATGTTCCGCCGCGAGGGCTCGCTCGCCCAGCTCACCTTCGAGAAGGCCCCCACCGGCGTGAGCGTCGCCGTCAGCCTCTGACGTGCGGGTCGTCGCCGGAGCCTGGATCCGGGGCCCCCGGGTCCTGGCCGCCCAGCACGGACCGGGCTCGGATCGCGAGGGTCAGTGGGAGCTCCCCGGCGGCAAGGTCGAGCCCGGCGAGACCGACCACGAGGCGCTCCGCCGCGAGCTTGTCGAAGAACTCGGCGTCACGATCGAGGTCCGCGGCGATGCCATCGCCCGGGTTTCCAGGTGGCTCGGCTCGGAGACGCTCGAGCTGTGGGTCTACGAGGTCCGGGGGGACGAGGAGCCACGGGCGCTGGAGCACCAGGCCCTCGCCTGGGTCGACGCGACGGCTGGCGATGGGCTGTCGTGGTCGGCGGCGGACGCCGAGCTCTGGCCGAAGGTCCGGGATCGCCTGCTGCAGTAGGGCGCATTACGCCTGCCCCGCGGAGGGTGGCGATGATGTTGTGGTGGTTGGGGGCGTGCGTCGGAACGCCCCCCGGTCCGGATGGCAGCGAAGCGTCCACCTCGACGGAACCGACGACCGGCCCCGAGGCCCTACGCGTCGCGACCTGGAACGTCGAGGGTCTGGGCCCGGCCGGCAGCGACGAGCACGCGGCGACCCGGCAGGTGCTGGCGCGGATCGATGCTGACGTGATTGGCCTCAACGAGATTGATGCGGGCGAGGAAGACGCGCTGGTCGCCCTCGCGGTCGACCTCGGCTACGACGTCGTCCAGCCGCGAACCAACCCCTTCGGCACATCGCACAACGCGATGCTGTCCCGGCTTCCCATCGAGGTGGGCGCATTTCCGTCGAGCGCGGTGCTCTCGGGCGACCCTGGCGCCAACGACGTCACTCGCTGGCCAGTGTCCGCGGCGGTCTCCGCCCCGTGGGGTGAGGTCGTCGCCGTGACGGTCCAGCACTGCAAAGCCGGGTTCGACCTCGACGATGCCTTCCGGCGCAGCGTGGATACCCACCGGCTCGGCCAGGCCGCCACCCGGGTGCCTGCCGACCGCGTCGTCGCCATGGGTGACCTCAACGAGGACCGCGCCGAGATCGAGGCCTCGCCGCCGTCTCCCGCACGATGGTCGTTTCCTCCCGGGGGCCTCCCGGGTGACTACGTCCTGGGCGACGACGTCGAGGCGATTCTCGGCGCCGGGGGACTCGCGAATCAGCCCTTCACCTTGCTCGCCGGGTTCGGCCTCACCGTGGTCGATGCGCTCCAGTCCGACGGTCGCTCGGCCTCGAGGGACTCGGGGCGGCTCATCGACTACGTGCTCGTGGGAGACGGCCTGGAAGCCGTCGCCTCCGAGATCTACGACAGCCGGGACGAGTCCTTCCGGGACGGAGTCCCGAAGGCAGGGGAGCCGCTCGAGCGGGCCGTGTCGCGTACCGCGTCCGACCATCTCCCGGTCGTCGTCGATCTGCAGCCAGCACGCTGAGCGGCCGGCAGGAGGCCCCCCGGGTGGCCCATCCCCCACCCGGGAAGCCCGGATCGCGAGCAGAGACCTGTGGAATCCGCTGCAACCCTGCACTCAGAGCTTAGCCACCCCCGGCTGTGCCGCAACTGGAAATCCAGGCACTCAACCCTCGATGAACCTCAGCGTCGACCTTGCGGATCCAATCCAGTTCTTCAGCGCTGAACTCCAAGACTGACACCGGCTGTGGATCGACGAGCCCGGATACCCGGTCTCCCAAAGTGGCAATTTCGGCGGGAACGAACACCGAGAACGCGCGGCGGAGGTCGGGGAGCACCCGTCGGAAGGCCTCCTCGTCGAGCCGCTGGAGCGACTCGTCAACGGCAGCGAGGAGCCGGTCCGAGTGGACGAGCGTGCTGCGGGCGACTCGCAGCAGCCCCTCGAGGAACGCCCCTCCCTTCAGCACCTCCTCGGTCGGGCCCTGCAGGTACGCGCGCAGCGAGCCCACGACGTGGCGCTCCGAGACCGCCCCGAAGGTGAGCCGCAGCCCCTGGGCCGCCCCCCGGACCATGGGCTGGGCGGCGCCGTCGTCGCCGACCTCGGCGAGCCGATCGAGGAGGAGGCCGCGGTCCAGCTCGGCGCCCGGCGGCGGCGACACCCCGACCCGGACCAGCGACTGCAGCCGCGTGACGGTGGCGGTGGCCTCTTCGTCAGGCACGTTGCGTACCGATGGCAGGGTGAGGCAGGCGCGGGTGAACAGAGCATCGGAGGCAAGAGCGATGCGAGCCTGCTCGTCGCGGCGGCCGAGGGCCTGGAGATAGCCGGCGAGGAGTCCGGTCTGGCCCAGGGCGTGGACCAGGTGATCGAAGGCGTCGTCCTCTGACGCCGCCGCGAGAAGCGCGTCGAGCCCCGGGGGAAGGAGGTCCGTCGACTGCGTCTGCGCGATGGCGGCCACCGCGGTCGCGACAGCGGCGACGTCGGTCCCCGCGCCACGAAGGTCCTCCAGAAGGGACGTGGCCGCGGCCTCGGCGATCGACGGCCCTCGATCCGAGAGCTCGACCAGGCGATCGTCGACCTCCTCCGTCCACGCGAAGGCCCAGGTCTCCGTCGTGAGGTCCAGCCGCTCGCCGGTGACCCAGTCCGGGCCCTTGTAGGGCCCATCGTGGTCAGGCAGCGTCCCGAGACAAGGGACCCCGAGCACCCGGCACCGGTGCAGGAACGCCGACTTTGGCTGGTGCTTGGGCTGCTTGTGGATGTCGCACCGCACCACCTTCTCGACCCCGGACACGTCCAGGCGGTGCTGCTTCGCCTGCGCGTAGTAGTCCTGGAGGAGCGGCGGCTGACCAGCCCCTTCGGCCACACGTCCCAGAGCGTCGCCCCGGAGCGCTTCGCGAACCGCCCGTCGCACCGCGGGCCCTGCCGTCCCGACGTCACCCTTGACGAAAGCGCTGGTCGCGGCGTCCTCGACGTCGCGAGCCGTCGGAGCTGGCTGCTCCCGGAGCGAGGCCAGTCCGCGGGCCACCCGAAGCGCTCCGACGGCGTCGGCGGTACCGAGGGCGAGCCCCTGGCCCCGGAGATCGTCGACCGTCCGTACGAGCGTCTCAAGCACTGCCTCCTCGTGGGGAGACGCCACCTCGCGGTGCGCAGCCGCGAACACCGCGTCACCGAAGGCCGGGCTCGGAGCGCCACGAGCGAGCCGGGTGAGCGCGCGGTGAGAGTGGGCGCACAACAGCGTCTTCGACTTGGAATCCGGCTTGCCGGGCGCCCGCTTCCCCTTCGTGAACGGGAGCGCCACGCTGTGGTAGGCGCCCGTGACCACGAGCAGCTCACCATCGGGATGTGCCTTGCGGAGCTTGTCGATCCACCAGCGCATGTGGGCCTCGCGCAGCGCGTTCCCAGGATCGTCGTCCGTCCCGCCGAGATGACGCGCACACCAAGCGAACGTCAGAACCGCCCGCCGAAACGCCTCCGTGGCCGTCCCGAACGCCCCTGCCTCGAAGGTAGCGTCCCAGAACGCCTGAAAGGAGGGATGGCCAGTCCGGGCCGCCAGACGCTCGAAGTACCGGCTCTGCGCCAGTCCGCCGTCACTCGGCCGCTGCTCGAGCTGGTTCAACGTGGGAAGCTGCGCCTTGAGGGACGCATCGACGAAGTAGGTGGGAATGTCGTGGCGTCCCGCGGCCATCACGGCGCGGTACTCGGGGCCGTGCCCGACGAACGGCCACCAACCTCGGAACCGCGCCGGGACGTCGGGAGACACCGAGAGGACGCCGTTCTGCCCGAGCTTGTTGCTCGTGTCGACCCAGCTCGAGAGGATGGTGACGGGAGGCACGGTGTCTTCGTGCCGTAGCCAGGGGATCAGGTCGTTCGCGTCGTCGGGGCCCTCGATGAGCACCGCAACGGGAGCGCGCTCCTCGATCAGCCGCTCGACGTGGAACGCGCAGGCAGGACTGTAGTGCTTGACGCCCATCCAGACGATGCCGGGATCGTCGAGGACGGTCTGCACCCCTCCCGCCACGTCCTCGGGGGACGGCGCGAGTCGCTTGCGACGCGCCACCGGGTCAGATCCGGTCGCGAGCTGCGTAGTAGGCCTTCCACAGCCCCACGTCACGGGCCGCACGGGGCTTGACCGCGACCTCGAAGTAGTCCTTCAGCACCTTGGCCTCGGCGTCGTCCTCCTTGGCCACGGTGCCCGCGAGCTGCATGACGACGTGAGCAGGCTCCACCACCTGCTCGCCGAAGAAGGCGGCGTGAAGAACCGCATTCTGCCCGACGGCCACCGCTTCCGCGGTCGACATCGCGGTCGCCGGGCGCGACAGCTGGGTCCCGTCGGTCGCTCTGCCGTCGCGCAGCTCGTGGAACGTCGTGACGAGCAGCTCGAGAACCCCTTCGTCGAGCGCGACGCTCGCGGCCGGCGTCCGGGCGACCCGCTGCTCGACCTGGGCGCGGACGACGTCCATCTCCTGCTGCAGATCCGCGATCGGCGGCACCGTCTCGAAGTGGAACCGGCGCTTCAAGGCGGCGCTCATCTCGTGCACGCCGCGGTCTCTCGTGTTGGCGGTCGCGATCACGTTGAACCCGGGCCGCGCGAGCACGAGCCCGGCGTCACCCGCGAGCTCGGGCACGAGCAAGAGCTTCTCGGAGAGTGCCTGAAGCAGGGTGTCCTGGACCTCGTGAGGCGCCCGGGTGATCTCCTCGAAGCGCACCATGGCACCGCGCCGCATGCCCTCGTAGAGCGGGGCCGGCACGAGCGCGCGCTCCGACGGCCCCTCGGCGAGCAGCAGCGCGTAGTTCCAGGCATACTTGATCTGGTCCTCGGTGAGCCCCGCGGTTCCCTGGATGGTGTACCGGGACGTCCCGCTGATCGCGGCCGCGAGGTGCTCGGACAGCCAGCTCTTGGCCGTCCCTGGCTCTCCGATGAGCAACAGGGCGCGATCGCTCGCGAGCGTGGTGATCGCACGCTGGATCAGCACGTCGTGGCCGACGACCTTGCGCTCGACCATCGTCTCGTGCTCGGCACCGGAGTCGTCGGTCCAGCGGATCGGGGCGGTGTCCCCGACCACGAATCTCCACACCGCCTTCGGTGAGAGCTGCCAGCCTTCCGGGCGTGGCCGGTCGTCGGTGGCCTTCAGGGCGTCGAGCTCGGCTTGCCAGCGTCGCTCCGCGGGCAGTCGGATGGCGTCCACGATCACGCTCTCGTCAGAACCAGCGCTCGACCACGGTGTCGTCGAGGAACCGAGCGTCGGATTCGGGGAAGTCCAGGTTGAAGTGGAGCCCGCGGCTCTCGCGCCGACGCAGTGCGCACTTGATGATCACGTCGGCAACGTTCACGAGGTTGCGCAGCTCGACCAGCTCACCGGTGAGCTTGAAGTCCCAGTAGTAGCTGTTGACCTCGTCCTTCACCAGCCGGATGCGCCGCAGCGCGCGCTTCAGCCGCCGGTGGGTGCGCACGATGCCCACATAGTTCCACATGAACGCCCGGATCTCCTTCCAGGTCTGCTGGATGACGACGAGCTCGTCCGACGTGGTCGCCGAGCCGTGATCCCACTCGGGGATGGTCGCACAGCAGTCGAGGCCGGGCAGCCGTTCGATACAGGTCCTGGCTGCGTGGTGGGCGAAGACCAGCGCCTCCAGCAGGCTGTTCGAGGCGAGCCGGTTGGCGCCGTGGAGCCCCGTGCACGAGACCTCGCCGATCGCGAACAGGTTCCGGATCGAGCTCTCGCCGTTGAGCTTGGTCTGCACACCGCCACAGAGGTAGTGCGCGGCAGGCACGACGGGGATGGGCTGGGTCGACATGTCGATGCCGAGCGACCGCAGCTTGGCGTCGATGTTGGGGAACCGGTGCTCCGACTGCTCGCGGGAGAGGTGGGTCATGTCGAGGTAGACACAGTCCAGCCCACGCCGCTTGAGCTGGTCGTCGATCGCCCGGGCCACGATGTCGCGCGGGGCGAGCTCCTCTCGCGGGTCGACCTCGGGCATGAACCGGGTGCCGTCGGGTAGCACGAGCTTGCCGCCCTCACCGCGGAGGGCCTCCGAGATGAGGAAGTGGTGCTCCTTGTCGTGGTAGAGGCAGGTGGGGTGGAACTGAACGAACTCCATGTTCGCGATGCGCGCCCCGGCTCGCCACGCCATCGCGAGGCCATCGCCCGTCGCAATCTCGGGGTTCGTCGTGTACTTGTAGACCTTGCCTGCCCCCCCGGTGGCGAGCACCGTCGCTCTGGCTGCGATCGCCTCGACCGCTCCGGGGCCGCGCCGCAGGTCGAGGACATAGGCGCCGAGGACGCGGTCGTCTTCGGGCGGGACCTCTTGCTGGCGCCGCGCGAGCCAGCGCTCCGTCACGAGATCGACGGCCATGTAGTGGTCGACGATCTCGATGTTGGGATGTGCCACGCAGGCCGCGTTGAGCGCCCTGACGATCTCCTGACCCGTGAAGTCGGCTGCGTGGAGGATTCGCCGGTGGCTGTGCCCGCCCTCGCGGTGCAGGTCGTAGGCGTGGGGGTCGGCGTCGCTCCGGGTGAACTGCGCGCCCACCTCGATCAGCTCTCGCACCCTGTCCGGTCCTTCCCGGACCGTCTGGTACACCGCCTCGCCGCGACACAATCCCGCGCCCGCCACGAAGGTGTCGCGCACGTGGTGCTCGTACGCGTCGTCATCGGACCAGACCGCGGCGATTCCGCCCTGGGCGTACCAGCTGTTGCTCTCCCGAGGCACCGTCTTGGTGAGCACGAGCACCTTGCCGTGCTCGGCCGCCCGGAGCGCAAACCACATCCCCGCCACGCCGGAGCCGATGACGAGGAAGTCGGTCTGTCGTGCGATGGCGCACCTCCATCGGGACCGATAACGTCGGCGCGGAGGCTCTGCTCTTGCTGCGCTACCTCCCCAACGCGATCACCATCACCCGGGGGGCGTGCGGACCCATCGTCGCCTGGCTCATGATCGGCCCGGGCGAGAACCTCGTTGCCTTCTGGGTGTTCCTCTTCGCGATCGTGACGGACCTGCTCGACGGCTGGGCAGCGCGCCTCCTGGACGCCTTCCACCCCGCGGGCCTGTGGCTCGACCCTCTCGCGGACAAGGTGCTGACCGACTCCTGCTGGGTGGCGCTCGGCTGGGTCGGCTTTGCGCCCGTGTGGTTGTGCGTGGCGATGGTGGCCCGCGACGCGCTCGTTGTCGCCGTGTGGGCCTGCGTTTGGCTGCGTGGCCTCGAGCTTCAGTGGACGCCACGTCCGCTCGGCCAGGTGATGGTGTCCTTCGAAGGGGTCGCGATCTGCGTGCTCCTGTTTCACGGTCCCTGGCTGAACACCCACTGGCCGACGGTGGGCACGGTGATCGGCACCATCAGCCTGGCTCTCTCCGTGATCTCGCTCCTCGAGTACGCCCTGGAAGGCCCGGAGGCCGCAACGTGAGCTCACGCCCGCCCATCCACCCGAACGTCGTCACGGCCGCGCGCATCCCGCTGGCCCCCGTAGCCGTCGGCTTCATGCTGCTCGACACGCCGACCGGCATCGTCGTCGCCACCGTGCTCGCCCTGTTGCTCGAAGCCACCGACATCCTGGATGGCCAGATCGCCCGTCGCTACGGGCTGGTCACCGCGTTCGGCAAGCTCTTCGATCCCTTCTCCGACGCCGTCACTCGCTACACGCTCTTCCTCGGCATGTACGCCATCGGGGTTGCCGATCTGTGGATGCTGGTCGCGATCTTCTTCCGCGACTCCTCCGTGTCCTTCTTCCGCTCGGTGGCCGCGGTCCGCAACGTCGTCGTCGCGGCACGATTCTCGGGCAAGCTGAAGGCCGTCGTGCAGGGCGTGGGGACCCAACTCATCTTCGTCAGCCTGCTGATCGCCAAGCTCGCCCCGGACTGGGGGCTCCCCGAGAGCACCCCGAACGTGATCATGTGGGTGGTCACGCTGGTCACGCTCGGCTCGCTCGTCGATTACTTCGTCGGCAACCTGCCCATCCTCCGGGCTGCGTGGAACGACGAGGCGGTGGCGCCATGAACGTCGACGGTGTCTGGCCCTGGATCCGGCCGCTGGTGTTCGCGCTCGCGGCCGAACCCGCCCACGATCTCGCGATGCGTACCGTACGGGTCCTCGGCTCGACCGTGGGCCCGCTGCTCGACGAGCCCTCGCCTCCCGGGCTCGACGTGCGGCTGGGGCCACTGACGCTGCCGAATCCCGTCGGCCTCGCCGCGGGGCTCGACAAGGACGGAGTGGGCGTCGACTTCTGGCCGACCCTGGGGTTCGGGTTCGTCGAGGTGGGTACGGTGACTGCCTACCCCCAGCCCGGCAACCCACGTCCCCGGCTGTTCCGGTTCCCCGAGGCGCGGGCGCTGGTCAACCGCCTGGGGTTCAACAACGAGGGTTCGGAGGCGCTCGCGGGGCGGCTGCGAGCGCTTCGTCAGGCAGGACGATGGCCCCGCGTGCCCATCGGGGCCAACATCGGCAAGAGCAAGGTGACTCCGCTCGACGAGGCTCCCGCTGACTACGCTATGTCGGCTCGACGCCTCGGCGGACTCGTGGACTGGTTCACGGTGAACGTGAGCTCCCCGAACACCGAGGGTCTACGCAAGCTGCAGGACGCCGACTCGCTCGGACAGGTCCTCGACGCCGTCCTCGTCGAAGCTCGCGACACGCCGGTCCTGGTGAAGCTGGCTCCCGACCTGACCGACGAGGCGATCCACGACGCGGTGGGAATCGCCAAGAAGGCAGGGGTCACCGGAATCGTGGCCACCAACACCACCATCACCCGCCCCGGCGTCACCACGACCGAGGCCGGAGGACTCTCGGGGCGTCCGCTGTGGACGCTCGCGAGGGACCGCATTGCGGCGGTGGTCGCGGCGGCGGACGGTCTGCCGGTGGTCGGCGTCGGCGGGATCGAGACGGCATCGCAGATCGCGGAGCTCCTCGAGCTCGGTTGCACCGCGATCCAGCTCTACACGTCGTTCGTCTACGAGGGGCCCGGACTCCCGCGTCGCCTGACCCGCGCGCTGGCCGCCCGGAGGGATCGCATCCGGTGGCCGGAGCCTTGACGGCCCCGCGCCGCCAGTTACTATTCGACCTGCTGCGGGTGTAGCTCAGTGGTAGAGCCCCACGTTGCCAACGTGGCTGTCGTCAGTTCGAATCTGATCACCCGCTCTCTTCCCCCTTCCCTCCCCTCATCGCGCACTATCCACAGCGCACCGACGCCCGAAATCGGCCAAACGGCTCGAGCGGCGGCGTACACCCCGGAATCCGGGCGCTCGAAACGCGCGTACCGGCTGGAAACAGTCAGGTATCGCGAATGTGACGGTCTCGTGCAGCTTCTTCCCCAGGGTTATCCCCAGGGCCGTGGCGGCCCCTCGGGGGGGCCGCGGCAACGAGTGCTCGAGCCGCTCGAAGACCGTCGAGAGCCGAGGAGATGATGCCCCCCGCGTAGCCCGCCCCCTCGCCGACGGGCACGAGCCCGGGCAGGCTGACGGATTGGAGGTCCTCGGTCCGCTCGAACCTCACGGGGGAGGTCGTGCGGGTCTCCGGCGCGATCAGGACCCCGTCGCCGCCCGCGAATCCCGCGAGCTTCTTGTCGAAGTCGCGCAGGGCGTGCTTCATGGGGCCAGTGACGGTGTCGGGCAGGACCTCGTGCAGGTCCACGGGGGTGATGCCGAGCGGGTAGCTCGAGCGGGGCACCTCGGCGGAGGCCCGTCCGGCGAGGAAGTCCACGACGCGCTGCGCGGGGGCCGCGTAGGTGCTGCCCCCGAGCGCATAGGCGCGGGCCTCGATGACATCCTGAAAGCGAAACCCCGCCATGGGGTCCGTGTCCTCGAAGGCGGAGGGGTCGATCTCGACGATGACGGCCGAGTTCGCCCAGTACGAGCGACGGGCGGCGAAGCTCATGCCGTTGACGACCACGCGCTCGAGGTGATTCGAGGCGGGCACCACCATCCCACCTGGACACATGCAGAAGGTCCGGGCGGCCGCTCCTTCCTTGGGGTGCCAGGCGAGCCGGTAGCTCGCCGGAGGCAGCTCTCCTCGGTCCGTCCGCCCGTAGCGGCCCTGATCGATCAGCGCCTGCGGGTGCTCGACGCGGGCGCCGATCGCGATGCCGCGTGGCCTCGCCGCCGCCCCTGCCCGGACCATCATCTCGAGCGTGTCCCGCGCCGAGTGACCTGTACCCACGAGCACCGGAGCCCCTTCGAGCGCGGTGCCATCGTCGAGCACCACGCCCCGACACCGCCCGCCGTCGACGATCAGCGAGGTGACCCGTCGGCCGAAGTGGACTTCCGCGCCGAGCTCCTCGAGGCGGCGACGGAAGGGCGGCAGCAAGGAACGGATGGCGTCGGTCCCGAGGTGAGCCCACGCGTCCTGCAGCACTTCCTCGGGGGCTCCGAACTGGACGAGCTTCCGAAAGATGTAGCCGAGCTCGCCGTCGCGCCGTCGGGTGTAGATCTTGCCGTCGGAGAACGTCCCGGCCCCGCCCTCGCCGAACACCAGGTTGGTCTCCGGGTCGAGCTCCGCCTTGCGACGGAAGAAGGCGTTCACCGTCTTGATGCGCTCGTCGACCGCGGCTCCGCGCTCCACGACCCGCACCGGGGCGCCCGCCTCGGCGAGGTACATGGCCGCGAACATCCCGGCCGGGCCCATCCCGACCACGATGGGTCGCACGTCGGCATCGAACTGCCGCGGGGTGGGTGCGTCGGCATCGAGACCGTAGCGACCCTCGTCCCGGAGGTTCCACCTCCGCACCCCGGACGGGGGATCGCGCAGCAGGCGCTCCTCGTCGGCCACCTCCACGCGGAACACCCCCACCCAGCGGGGCTTGCGATGCCGAGCGTCCAGGCTCTTGCGCACGAGTCGAAGGTCGCGGACCACGGAGATCGCCACGCCGAGGTGACCCGCGATCCGCTCCAGGTGGTCGGCGTTCGAGGCCACCGGGTCGAAGGCGACGTTGGAGACGAGCAGCGCCATCCTCCAGTCATACTGCGGCGAGCCCTCGACGTCGCCGCAGCGACCGGACGCCTCGCATGGCGATGCGAGCCACTCGGAAACGACACCTCTCGCGTCACGACCAGCGTCACACGTCGCCGATCCCGATGCAGACCCGAGTGTGGCCCGACGCCCGGGGCGACGGCCAGTGTCGCCTGGTTCCGAGCTCCTGCGTTCTCGCGTGAGCGACGAGGGGAGACGACCAGCAAATCGCGCGGAGCGCGCTCCGCGACGGCGAGCGGGACCGGTCACCAGTGCGGACCGGAAGACGCCCGGAGTTCCCGGCTCTGCCTGTTTTTGCCGGGATCGAGGGGCCCAGATACAGGCTTGCCAATCCCTGCAAGTGAGGACGACATGGCACTGCGCATCGCAATCAACGGCTTCGGCCGCATCGGCCGCAACATCCTGCGCGCGGCGTGGAACCGGGACGACATCGAGTTCGTCCACATCAACGATCTCACCTCCGACGAGATGCTCGCGTACCTCCTCCGCCGAGACTCCGTGCACCGCACCTTCGAGCAGGAGATCTCGCACGTCGACGGCGGGCTCCGCATTGGCGACAAGACCATCCCGACGAGCAGCGAGCGGGACCCCTCGAACCTCCCGTGGAAGGCCTCCGAGGTCGACGTGGTGCTCGAGTGCACCGGCGTGTTCACCAACGCGGAGAAGGCCAAGGTCCACCTCGAGGCCGGCGCCGGCAAGGTCCTCATCAGCGCCCCGGCCAAGGGGGACGTCGACGGCACGTTCGTCTACGGCGTCAACCACCAGGACTACGACAAGGAGAACCACAAGGTCATCTCCTGCGCGAGCTGCACCACCAACTGCCTCGCCCCGTTCGCCAAGGTGCTCCACGAGACAGTGGGCATCGAGCGCGGGCTGATGACGACGATCCACTCCTACACGATGGACCAGAACCTCCTCGACGCCCCGCACCCCGGCGGGAAGTTCCGTCGCGCCCGCGCCGCCGCCCTCAACATCGTGCCCACGTCGACCGGCGCGGCCAAGGCGATCGGCCTCGTCCTGCCCGCCCTCAAGGGCCGCCTCAACGGCATGGCCGTGCGCGTCCCCGCTCCGAACGTCTCGGCCGTCGACCTCACCTTCGACGCCGGCCGCGAGACCACCGTGCAGGAGCTCAACGAGGCGATGATCGCCGCCGCGAACGGTCCCCTGAAGGGTGTGCTCGCCACCACCACCGAGCCGATCGTGTCGAGCGACATCATCGGCAACCCCAACTCGTCCATCGTCGACCTGCCGCTCACCTCCGTGATCGACGGTCGGTTCGTCAAGGTCTTCAGCTGGTACGACAACGAGTGGGGCTTCTCGAACCGGATGATCGACATGGCCCTGGTCATGGGGAGCTGACGTGGCCGCCACCCGACCCCCACTTCCCGTCCTCGCGGACGCGAACGTCGCTGACAAGCGGGTCTTCGTGAGGGTGGACTTCAACGTCCCTCTCGATGGCACGACCGTCACCGACGACACGCGCATCCGGGCGGCGCTGCCCACGATCACCCACCTGCGCGAGCAGGGCGCCCGACTCGTGCTCGCCTCGCACCTCGGGCGCCCGAAGGGCAAGGCCGACCCTGCGCTGTCGCTGATGCCCGCCGCGACCCGGCTCGCCGAGCTGATCGGCACCGACGTCGTGTTCGCCCACGAGACGGTCGGCGAGCACAGCGTCCAGCTCGCCAAGGAGCTACCCCCAGGCGGGGTTCTCGTCCTCGAGAACCTCCGGTTCGACCCCGGCGAGAAGAAGAACGACCGGGACTTCGCACGCGGGCTTGCCGCCACGGGCGAGATCTTCGTCAACGACGCGTTCGGTGCCATGCACCGCGCCCACGCCTCCATCAGCGGCGTGGCCGAGCTTCTGCCCGCCTACGCAGGATTCCTCGTCCAGCGCGAGGTCGAAGCGCTCTCCGTGCTCGTCGATCCGGCGGAGAAGGCCAGTCGCGCCCCGTTCGGCGCGATCCTCGGCGGAGCGAAGGTGAGCGACAAGATCGCGGTGATCGACGCGCTCTCGAAGCAGATCGATCACCTGTTCATCGGTGGGGCGATGGCCTACACCTTCCTCGCGGCGACCGACGTGCCGGTCGGCAAGTCGCGCGTCGAAGACGACAAGCTCGACCTCGCTCGCGAGCTCCTCGCCAAGTGCGAGTCCCGCAACGTCAAGGTCCACCTACCCGTCGACCACGTCGTCGCCGCCGAGTTCTCGGCCGATGCCGAGCCCAGGACCGTCACCACCATCGACGACGAGAGCATGGGCCTCGACATCGGGCCTGCGACGCTCGATGCCTGGGGTCGGGCGCTGGCGAGCTGTCGGACCATCTTCTGGAACGGCCCGATGGGTGTGTTCGAGTGGCCGTCGTTCGCGGGCGGAACGCGCGGCATCGCCGAGCTGATGGCCGCTTCCGAGGCTCGGACCGTGGTGGGCGGCGGGGACAGCGCAGCCGCCGTCGCGAAGTTCGAGCTGGCCGACCGGATGGACCACGTCTCCACGGGCGGCGGGGCGTCCCTCGAGTTCCTCGAGCAGGGAGACCTCGTGGGCCTCCAGGCGCTGAGGGGTTCGTGATGGCGCGTCGTCCCTTCATCGCCGGCAACTACAAGCTCAATCTCGGGCCGGCCGAGGCGCGGACACTCGCGACCGAGCTCGCGGGTGCCTCCGTCGACGACGGGGTGACGGTCGCGGTGTTTCCCACCGCCCTGTCCGTCGCCACGGTGGTCGACGTGCTGCGAGACACCGCCATCGGGGTCGGCGTCCAGGAGATCGCCGCCCACCCGAAGGGTGCCTACACGGGAACCAACTCGGCCCCGATGGCTCGCGAGGCGGGCTGTACGTACACGCTGGTGGGACACTCCGAGCGTCGCCAGTACTTCGGTGAGACCGACGAGAGCTGCGCCCAGAAGCTCGCGCTGGCGTTCGAGTCCGGTCTGCTGCCGATCCTGTGTATCGGCGAGACCCTCGAGGAGCGAGAGGCAGGTCGGGTCGACGATGTGCTCCACCATCAGCTCGAGGTCGGCCTGTCGAAGCTCGAGACCGATCAGCTCGGTGCGCTGACCATCGCCTACGAGCCGGTCTGGGCCATCGGTACCGGGAAGGTCGCGACGCCCGAGATGGCCCAGGAGGCCCACGCCACCATCCGGACCTGGCTGAGAGGCCGCTCCGGAACCGTCGCCGAGGACGTTCGCATCCAGTACGGGGGCAGTGTCAAGCCCGCCAACGCGGCCGACCTGTTGTCCCAGCCCGACATCGACGGTGCACTGGTGGGCGGCGCGAGCCTCACCGCGGAGTCGTTCCTCGGGATCGTCGCCGCAGCCCGCGCCTAAGACTGCCGTTGCCGCTAAGGAGTCGTTGAGGTCCCGTCTGGCGAGGGGCCTCAACGACTCCTGGAGGCGCCGACGTGGCGACCCGTGACTACTACAACATCCTGGGCGTCGAGCGAAGCGCCTCGGCCGAGGACGTGAAGCGCGCCTATCGCGCCCTCGCCCGCCGCTGGCACCCCGACGTCAATCCCGGCGACGCCGAGGCCGCGGTCCGCTTCAAGGACATCACCGAGGCCTACCGCACGCTCTCGGACCCTGGCCGCCGCCTACGCTATGACCGGCTCGGCCCCTTGTACACCGAAGATGGTCGACCCCCACGACCCGAGGACATCCAGGAGGTGGTGGGCAACGTGTGGAACAACCTCTTTCGACGCAAGAAGGAGCCGCGCGGCGAGGACCTCCGCTACACGGCGTCGCTGACCCTCGAGGAGGTCGCCAGCGGCACCGAGAAGGAGATCGTCGTCCCGCGCTTCGTGCACTGCTCGCGCTGCGCGGGCGATGGCGCCGATCCGGATGGTGGAAAGCAGACCTGCGAGGTCTGTGGGGGCACCGGTAAGGCCGCGAGCAGCCGTCTGTTCGGCTCGAAGTGCTACCACTGCGACGGGCAGGGATTCCTCGTCATCAAGAAGTGCACCGCCTGTGGGGGCGACGGGCGCGAGGGCGTGCGCGAGACCATCCGCGTGAAGGTCAAGCCCGGGGTGAGCACCGGCCAGAAGCTGAAGGTCGCCGGCAAGGGCAACGCGCCCCGTGCCCATGAAGGCGAGCCTGGCGATCTCTACGTGATCGTGAGCGTGGCCGACCACCCGCTGTTCCGTCGGCGGGGCGACGACCTGCTGGTGGAGGTGCCGCTCGCCTACGACGAGCTGGTCCTCGGAGCCGACGTGACGGTGCCCACCCTGGAGGGCACCACCGTCGTCCGGATCCCCCCCGCGAGCGAGCCCGGCAAGGTCCTTCGCCTGGGAGGTCGGGGATTACCAAGATTGGCTGCGGGTGAACCGGGAGACCTTCACATCCAACTCACTCTCGAAGTACCTTCCGGCCTGCTCGACCAACACGAAGCGTCCCTTCGGGCGTGGGCCGAAGGCCTCCCTGCGAACGCCCATCCCCGGCGGGCTCAGTTCGAAAAACTCGTTCAGGATCGCTCATGATCAACTTGTCTGCTCCGTCCCTGCGCCGTCGCCCTCTCCGTACGCTGGGACTCGTCGTCGTCTCGGCGCTGGTGCTCGGCACGGTCGAGTCCCCGAGCTTCGCCAAGCGCCGCAAGGGCCCGCCCGAGGTCGTCGAGAACGCGCTCGCCTACGCGGCCACGGATCGACAGCGCGCCATCCGGCTCCTCGAGGACTCGCTCGCCGGCCGCAAGCCCGACAAGGACACGGCGACAATCATGCTCCACGCCGGAGAGCAGCGTCGTCTCGCCGGAAACTGGACCGAGGCCAAGGAGTGGTTCAACCGCTCGCTCGGGCTCGACCCTGCCGCACCGACGGCCGACGCTTCGAGACTGGGGCTCTCGCTCGTGGATCTCAACGCGGGCGTCGCATCACCCGCCGCGATGTCCGCCCTGGCTGCGTTCGACGAGAAGGTGGCGCTCGATACGCAGAACGCCGATCGCTACATGTACCTCGCCGTCGACGCGGCGCAGCGCGGCAAGAAGGGTCTCGTGGGCACCTACTCCCGCAAGGCCCTGCTGTTCGCCCAGGCGGATCCCCAGGTCGCTCTCCGCATCTCGGGCACCCTCGAGAACCTCGAGGCCGTCCCTCGAGAGGAGATCGCTCCTTCCACGGTGGTGGAGGGTCCGGGTGGGCCCTACGAGAAGGCGGTCCAAGCCTACCTGGCGAGCGACCTGACGTCGGCACGGCGGTTCGCCGAGAAGGCGGTCGACGACAAGAACGAGCTCGTCGCCGAGCGGGCGCGGGGCCTTCTCCAGACGCTCGACGCGGTTCCGGTTCGGCCCGACCTCGTGACGGTGCTCCTGCCGCTCACCGGCAAGTTCAAGGCCGTCGGCCGCAACGTGCAGGAGGCGCTCGAGTGGGGCGCGGGCGACGTTCGCCTGAACGTCGTCGACTCGGGAGGCACCCCGGAGACGGCGGTGGCGGCCCTCGAGATGGCCGTCCTGCAGCAAGGAGCCATCGCCGTGGTCGGCCCCCTCCTGTCCGACGAGACCGACGCCGTCGTGGCCGCCGCCGAACGACTTCACGTGCCGCTGCTGTCGCTGTCGCAGTCCTACGAGCCCGAGTCGCCGCGCTTCGCCTTCCAGGGCATGTACACCCGTGGTGACCAGGTGCAGGCGCTCCTCGACTTCACGATGGACCAGCTCGGGATGACCGCGTTCGCCACGTTCTACCCGGACACCGACTACGGCAACCAGTCCGCGACCACCTTCATCGACGGTGTGGTCGAGCGCGGCGGCACCATCCGAGCCACCGGCGTGTACTCGCTCGAGGAGCCCCCGTCGGAAGAGGAGCTCGAGGAAATGGAGGAGCGGGGTGAAGAACCGCCGCCGTCGCGCGAGCCGATGGCCGTGGCCCCCGACTTCGGCACCCGGATGGGGGGCCCCGAGGAGCTCGAAGAGCTCAAGCGTCGCGCCGCGGCGACCGGCGGCAACCCGAACACCGTCGTGCTGCCCCCGCTCGTGGACTTCCACGCGATCTTCATCCCCGAGGCGGCTCGCAACACGCCCCTCGCCACGGCGGCGCTCGCTTATCAAGAGTTTCCGATGGGTGGCTTCCAGCCCGTCGACGAAGGACCCATGATCCCGCTCCTCGGCCTGTCCTTCTGGAACAACACCCGACTCGTCTCCCGGGGCGGCAGCTACAACCGAGGCTGTCTGTTCCCCGACGTCTTCTCTGCGGCCATCCGTCCCGAGGACGACCCGATCGTGACCGAGTTCCGGGAGCGCTTCGGGCGGACGCCGACGGCGCTGGAGATCGCCGTGTCGGATGCGGGAAGGCTGCTTGGCGCCGCGATGGATCAGGTCCCTCGGGACCGGGGACAGTTCCACCAGGCCCTGCTCACCGCCGAGGTCCCGCTGTCGATCACGGGGGCCACGGGCTTCGATCCCGAGACCCTGCGCGCTCGGCGCAACCTGCTGATGCTCACCTTCACTCGCGACACCATGGCCCAGGTCGGAGACGTCGCGCTGTACGGCGCCGAACCCCGGACCGTCGAGGTCGACCCCGAGCTCCTTCCGGTCCCGCAGCCGGTACCGCCCCCGCTCGAGAGCGCCCAACCGGACGTTGTGCCGTCGCCCTTCGAGTAGGGTTCCTGCCTTCGAGCGGTTCGGGGTAAGATGGTGAACCAGCGCTCCCGAGAGGAGCCGACGGGCTCGAAAAACCTCTGGAACCTCCTCCTCCAACCCCAGACGACCACGAACAGCGCGTGATTGCGCGCTTGTTGGCGTCTCGTGCGGCCCCTGCGGCCTGGCTCACCGTGGACGCCGGCGACGACGCCGCCGTGCTCCACGGTCAGGCGGTGAGCACCGACACCATGGTCGAGGGAACGCACTTCGACGAGCGGCTGTCCCCCGCCGACGTGGGGTTCAAGGCCATTGCCGTGTCGGTGTCCGACGTGGTGGCCATGGGGGCGATTCCGGAGTGGGCCCTCCTCGCACTGACGCTGCCCCGCGGCGTCGACCCGAGCGTCTTCGTCGACGGCTTCGCCGAGGGCGTGCGAGTGGCGTGTGACCGCTTCGACGTGAGGCTCGTGGGCGGGGACGTCACCGGGGGTCGGGGACCCCGGGTCGTGACCTCGGTGGTCGCGGGTCCCTGCCCCTCACCGGTCACCCG
>CAZZLC010000030.1:72354-83419 GCA_964655065.1 uncultured Enterobacteriaceae bacterium
GACCCCGGGTCGTGACCTCGGTGGTCGCGGGTCCCTGCCCCTCACCGGTCACCCGAGCCGGCGCCGAGCCGGGCGACGAGGTCTGGGTCACGGGCACCCCCGGCCTCGCCGGGGCGGGGTGGATGTGGGACGACCCGCCTCCGGCTGCGCTGGACGCGTTGCGACGCCCCCACCCTCGTCTCGCCTTCGTCGACACGCTGGCCGGCTTCGCCACCGCGGCGATGGACCTCTCCGACGGCCTCGCGAGCGACCTTCCCCGTCTCGCCGCCGCCTCTGCGGTCGCCGTCTACGTGGCGCTCGAGAGGCTCCCCGTTGCCCCGGCCCTGGCCCGAGTCCCGGTTCGCGAGCTCCGGACCGCGCAGCTCACGGGGGGAGAGGACTACGAGCTCCTGTTCACCGCTGCCCCGGCCGCCCACGACGAGCTGATCGCCCGAGCGAGGGCGGCGGGTGTGCCCCTGACCTGCATTGGGTCCGTGTCGCAGGGTGGGGGCGTGTCCACCTCCGAGGGTCCGCTGCCCCAACCGGGCTTCGCCCACTTCGACCTGGGAGCGGCCCGCCCGTGACGGTGATCGCAGCCATCCAGTCGGCGTCCGCGCTGACGCTGCTGCTCGTGGCCGTGGGGCTGCTCGCTGGCTCGTTCTTCTTCTCGGGCACCGAGACGTCCTTCTTCTCGCTGCAGAAGGTCGACCGCGACATCCTCGCTCGACTCGACGCGAGCGGCCGGCAGGTGGTCGCGCTGCTCTCCAAGCGGCAGGCCTTGATCCCGACCGTGCTGTTGGGCAACGAGACGATGAACGTCGCGCTGACCGCCACTTCGGCCGCGCTCATCCACCAGCTCACCCAAGGCAACGCCCTGGCTTCGTGGGCGGGCTTGCTCAACGTGCTCGTCCTGCCGCCCATCCTGGTCCTGGTCTCGGAGATCACGCCGAAGGTCCTCGCCCGACGCTACCGCCGACAGTGGGCATCGGCCGTGGTGTGGCCGCTCACGGTCTTCTTCTGGCTCGTGACGCCGGTGCGGGTGCTCGTGTCGGGGTTGGTGGGGATCGTCGCCGGCGTGCTCGGAGCGGGCCGCGAGGATCCGCAGGGCGTTCAGCCCGAGGAGCTGTTGGTCTACGTCCACCACGGTGCAGAGTCCGGGGCCCTCGACCCCCGGGAGCGGGACATCATCGAGGCGGTGTTCGAGTTCGACGAGCTCACGGTCGAGCGACTCATGACCCCGCGGCCCGACGTGTTCTCCCTGCCCCTCGACATGCCTTTCGAGGAGATGCTCCGGCTGGTCGCGGAGAAGCCGCACAGTCGGATCCCCGTGGTCGGAGACACCGACGATGACATCGTCGGAATCATGCTCCTCAAGGACCTGCTCCGATTCCGGATCGTCCCTCCGTCCGGACCTCGCCAGCTGCGCTCGTTGCTCCTCCAGCCGCACATCGTGCCCGCATCGAAGTCCGCCGACTCCATGCTCCAGGAGTTCCTGGCTCGGCGGTCGCACATGGCGATCGTGGTCGACGAGCACGGCACGTTCGTCGGCATCGTCACCTTGGACGATCTGCTCCTCGAGCTGCTCGGCGAAGACGACCAGACCGACGAGAGCGACATCCTCCGCCTGCGTCCCGATGCTCTGACCGTCAAGGCCTCGATCGACGTCGAGGACTTCGCCGACGAGACGTCCATCGCGCTCCCCGAGGGGGACTACCACACGCTCGGGGGCTTCGTCTTCCACGAGCTCGGCCGGCTCCCTCGCAAGGGTGACGTGGTCGCGTTCGGAGACCATCGCTTCGTGGTGGCCAAGATGGAGGGGCGTCGCATCGCCGAGGTCGTCGTTCGCACCACCCGAGCCGACCAGGAAGCGGTGTGAGGAGGACGGGTTGAGTCCCGAGCTCGGTTGGCCGCTGGTCGGCCTCTGCCTGCTCGCGCAGGGCTTCTTCTCTGGCTCGGAGATGGCGCTCGTGAGCGCGAATCGGGCCCTGCTGCAGAGCCGTGCCGACGATGGCGTGCCCGGGGCACGGCTCGCGCTCGAGATGCTCGAACACGACGACGCCCTCCTCGGAACTTGCCTCATCGGCACCAACGTCTGCCTCGTGGCCGGGGTGACCGCGTTCGGCCTCACCATCGGCGGCGACGAGGTCGGTCACGACTGGATGCTGTCGCTGCTCTACATGCCGCTCGGGCTGCTCCTCGGGGAGGCGCTCCCCAAGCAGGTCTTCCGTCACTATGCCGACCGACTCGCGCCGGTGCTCGCCGGGCCCATCCGCTACGCCCAGCGGGCGCTCGTACCTGCGCTGTGGCTGATTCGCGGGTGGAGCAACAGCCTCTACCGGGTGCTCGCGCCTCCCGAGGAGGACGAGCTCCGCCGCGAGGACATCGTCCAGCTGCTCGACGGGGACGAGGGAGACATCGATCCCCACGAGCGGGTTCTCATCCAGCGACTCCTCGCCATGAACGAGACCACGGTCGAGGCCTGCATGACCCCTCTGGTCGACGTTCGCGCCCTCCCCGAGACGGCGAGCGTCGGAGACGGCGTGAAGATCGTTCTCCAGGACGGGTTCTCGCGCATCCCCGTGTACCGCGACCGCGTCGACAACATCGTGGGTCAGATCGAGCACCGCGATCTGCTGTTCCACACGGCCCAGGACGAGGCGGTCCTGCCGCTGGTCCGGCCCGTGCCGTTCGTGCCCGAGTCGAAGCGCGTCGACGAGCTGCTCCGGGAGATGCGAGGGGAGAGCAACCACCTCGCGGTCGTCGTGGACGAGTACGGCGGCTCGGTGGGGATCGTCACCCTCGAGGACCTCCTCGAGGAGATCCTCGGCGACATCGAGGACGAACGCGACCAGCGCGTTCCCGGCGTCCGTCGGCTCGGGGAGCGCGAGTGGCGGGTTCCCGCCCGCACCCACATCGACGAGCTCGCCGACGCCCTGGACCGCCCGCTACCCGAAGGCGACTACGAGACCGTGGCAGGACTGGTCCTCAAGATCGCGGGCCGCATTCCCGAGGTCGGCGAGGTGATCCGGCTCGGCCGGCTCGCGTTCCACGTCGAGGCCTCGTCGGAGCGAGCGATCCAGCTGGTTCGTGTCGTCGTCCACCCCGACTGAGCTACAGCCGCCGCGACGGGTTCTCCTCGTCGTCGGTCGGTTCGGCGTCGCCTTCGTCGGGTCTCGGGAGCCCGAGCCCGGTGACGAGGAGCTCCTCCAGGCCCTGGTCGAAGAGGGGGACCCGGAGCTCGCGGAAGCGTCGCTTGTGGTGGTGAACCCAGCGTTGGCCCAGCTCGGCCTCTCGGTAGAGGCGGTGCTCGTCGTCACCCGTGCCCTCGAACTCGACCAGGACGTCGCCGACCCCCTCCGGGGCAAAGTGGAGGTACCGTTCGCGATACCGGAGCGTCAGGCCTTGCTTGGTGCGCTGGACCGTGAGCACCCCGATCTCGCTGGCCAGGGACTCGAGCTCGGCGAAGAGCTCCGCCCGGGCGAGCCTCGCCTGGCGCTCGACCTCTGCCGCCGAGCGTTGACGCTGCTCCTTGGCATCCTCGGCCTGCTCGACCGCGCGCTTGAACCGCGAACCGAGGCGGGATCGACGCTCACCCATGGTACTCGCTCCACGCTCACACGTAACCGTCGTGTCCAACCGGTCTCGGGCGACCGCCCCGCGATGGGCAGGGGCTCGCGTTGACCGACGAATTCGTACTGTGCTATGCCCCCTCACACTACAGTCGGGCTGTGCACGGTCCGATCCGAAGTGCCAAACCCGGAAGGCGCATGAGCAAGGCGATCGGCATCGATCTCGGGACGACCAACTCGTGCTGTGCCTACGTCCAGAACGGCAAGCCGCAGGTGGTCACGTACCGTGACGGGTCGCGAACCATCCCCTCGGTCTTCGCCATCGACAAGAACGGTAATCGGCTCGTCGGCAAGGATGCGAAGACCCAGGCCTCCGACAACCCCGATCAAACCATCGCCGCCAGCAAGCGCCTCATCGGCCGCTCCTTCGGCTCCGACGCCATCGACAAGATGCAGCAGGTCTTCACCTACGAGCTGGTCGAGGGCGAGTCGACCGAGGTGTTGGTCAAGGTCGCCGACAAGGTCTTCACGCTGGAGCAGATCTCGGCCGCGATCCTCCGCCGCATCAAGGAGTCAGCCGAAGACGCGCTGAACACCGAAGTCGAAGAAGCGGTCATCACGGTTCCCGCCTACTTCAACGACCGCCAGCGCCAGGCGGTGCGCCTCGCGGGCAAGCTCGCCGGGCTCAAGGTGCTCCGGGTGCTCAACGAGCCCACCGCCGCGGCCCTCGCCTACGGGCTCGGCAAGACGCTCAACCAGCGCGTCGCCATCTACGATCTCGGCGGCGGCACCTTCGACATCTCGATCATCGACATCAAGGACAAGATCTTCGAGGTCATCGCCACCGGCGGCGACACCTTCCTTGGCGGCGTCGACTTCGACGATCGGCTCATGCAGTACGTCTTGCAGACGTTCGTCAACGAGACCGACATCGACGTGTCCTACGACCGCTCGGCGGTCACGCGCATCCGCGACGCCTCGGAGATGGCAAAGATCCGGCTCTCCGACGTCGAGGAGACGGACATCGTCCTCGACCACATCTGCGACGACGATGACGGGAACCCTGTCGATCTCCGGATCAACGTCACTCGCGAGAAGCTCGAGGAGCTCACCGAAGACCTGATCGACCGCTCCATCGCGACGTGCGAGCGAATCCTCCAGGAGGCCCGTACCACCAATCAGGACATCGACGAGATGCTCCTCGTCGGCGGCCAGTCGCGTATGCCGCTCGTGCGCAACAAGCTCGGCGCCTTCGTCGGCCGCGAGCCCTCCGACAAGGTCGACCCCGACGAGGCCGTTGCGATCGGGGCGGCGATCATGGCCCACAGCCTGTCGTCCAAGGCGGGCCCGCAGGACATGACGCTCCTCGACGTTCTGCCCATGGCCATCGGAATCAACAAGACCGACGGCACCATGCACGTTCTGTTCGCCAAGAACCAGCCGCTGCCGGACTACAAGACGCGGAAGCTCACCACGAGCAAGGACAACCAGCGCTCGATCATGCTCCGCATCTACCAAGGCGAATCCAAGCTCGTGGCGGAGAACGAGCTCCTCGGGACCTTCGTGTTCAGCGGGCTCCGAGAGGCGCCCAAGGGCGAGGTCAAGATCGAGGTGACCTTCCACATCGACAGCGAGGGCATCCTCAACCTGACCGCTCGCGACATCGAGACCGGGCAGCTCGTCGAGTCCCGCCTCAAGCTCGGCAAGGAGGAAGGCCGCAGCTCGTCCGCCTCGAAGCCGGCCAACCCCCGATCCAAGCCTCGCCCCGAGGCCGAGCCGGAGGCTACCCCGCCGCCGGCACTCGACATGCCCAAGCCCTCGTCACAGGTCGTCACCCCCGTGCAGGCTCCCGAGCCGGCGAGTCCGAACATCTCCATGCAGGAGACTCCGCTGTCGCAGGGGTTGGCCGACGATTCGCCGATGCAGTCCGTGGAGCCGAAGGGGTTCATCGCCTGGCTCCTGTCGCTGTTCGGCATCCGCGTCTGAACGACACGTGGACCGCATCGTCGTCGTACTCGTCGAGCCACAGTACCCGGGCAACGTGGGCGCCACGGCCCGGGCGATGAAGAACTTCGGACTCTCCCGGCTCGTCATCGTGGCGCCGCCGGCGCACGATCCCGAGCGCGCCCGGTGGATGGCCCCTGGCTGCGCGGAGATCCTGGAGAATATGCGAATCGTGGCGACGCTCGACGATGCGTTGCAGGGCGTTCATCGCGCCTTCGGCACGACGGCCCGGCACCGGCGGGATGGCCAGCCGGTGATGGAGCCCGGAGAGCTGGCCGAGACCATCCACGACGACGCCGACCGCATGCACGCGATTCTGTTCGGGCGCGAGGACTTCGGGCTCGACAACGAGGCGACCCGACGCTGCGAGTCGCTGGTACGCATCCCGACCACGGAGCACGCGAGCCTCAACCTCGCCCAGGCCGCCGTGATCGTCAGCTACGCCCTGTTCGAGGAGGGGCGGCGGCGCGGGGCGGCCGCCTCGGGCCGCACGCTGGGGGGCACTCGCCCCACCACCACCGCCCGCGCCGAGCGCCCGGCCCCCCGCGACCGGCTCGCCGACCTCTCGGTGGTCCGACCGGCAGCGACCGAGATCGTCGAGCTGCTCGGGCGCGTCGGCTACCTCCGCGGAACGCCCGCCCACAAGGTGCAGCTCACCGCCGAGCAGGCTCTCGTGCGTGGCCAGCTCTCGGTCCGTCACGTCGAGGCCCTGCGCGGTATGGTCCACCGCGTCGAGTGGGCGCTCGACCATCCCGATGCGATGTCGGACGACGACTGAGCCTGGCGCGCTTCCTGCACCGCCCGGTCGCGCCCCCTGAAAGGAGTCCTCGTGGAAAAGCTCGTGATCGCCGGCGGACAGCCCCTACACGGCACCATCCGTGCCTCGGGCGCCAAGAACGCCGCCCTGCCGATCCTCATCGCGACCCTGCTCGCTCCGGGCGAGCACCGGCTCGCGAACGTGCCCGAGCTCGCCGACACCTCGTCGACGCTGTCGCTGCTCGGGCGGATCGGCTGTCCGAGCCTCGTGCAGGGCGGAATCCGTATCGACACGAGCCGCATCGCCTTCAAGGAGGCGCCCTACGACGTGGTTCGCAAGATGCGCGCCTCGGTGCTGGTGCTCGGCCCACTCCTCGCCAGGTGCGGCGAGGCGAAGGTGTCGATGCCCGGCGGATGTGCGATCGGCACCCGCCCCATCGACCAGCACCTGAAGGGGCTCGAGGCGCTGGGCTGCCGGTTCGAGCTCTCGGGTGGCTACATCCACGGCCACGCCGACGACCTCCGCGGCGCCGACATCCACCTCGACATGCCCACGGTGACGGGAACCGAGAACATCCTCATGGCCGCGGTCCTCGCCTCGGGGACCTCCACCATCCACAACGCCGCCCGCGAGCCCGAAGTCGTGGACCTCGTGAAGTTCCTGCGTGCGCTCGGAGCGAAGATCGAGGGCGAGGGGACGAGCACCCTGGTGGTGGAGGGGGTGCCCCGACTGTGGCCCGCTTCCCGACCCCACGCCATCGTGAGCGACCGCATCGAGGCGGGCACCTACCTGTGCGCGGCGGCCATCGCGGGAGGCGACGTCGAGGTCGTCTGCGAGCCGGAGCTCCTCACGGCCACCCTCGACATGCTGCGCGCGGCGGGGTGTACCCTCGACGTGGGCGAGGACCGGGTCCGACTGCGTCGCGACACGCCGCTTGCCGCGTTCTCGGCCCAGACCCAGCCCTACCCCGGCCTCCCCACCGACATGCAGGCCCAGCTGATGGCCGTGTCCACCCTCGCCGAGGGCGAGTCGACGATCGAGGAGACCATCTTCGAGAACCGGTTCATGCACGCCGCCGAGCTCGTCAGACTCGGCGCCGACGTCACCCACACCGGGCGCCACGCGACCATTCGCGGGGTGCCCTCGCTCGAAGGTGCCGCAGTGATGGCGTCGGACCTGCGGGCATCCGCCGCGCTGGTGCTGGCCGGGCTGGCGGCGGGGGGCCTCACCGAGGTGCTCCGGATCTACCACCTCGACCGTGGCTACCAAGACCTCGTCGGCAAGCTGCGCGGGGTCGGCGCTCGCATCGTTCGGGTTTCCGACGCGATGACCGACCGCGACGCGATGGCGAGCGAGCTCGACCGAGCCGACCAGGCCGACCAGATGGCGACCACCTGACGCGGACAGTTGCCGACCGGGGTGGGGGTTAAGGCTCCCGAGCCGTGTCCCAGATCCCTCGCGACATCATCGATACCGTGCGCGACCGGACCGACATCGTGGAGGTCATCGGGCGGCACGTCGCGCTCACCCGGCGCGGCAAGAACTTCGTGGGGCTCTGTCCCTTCCACCAGGAGAAGACGCCCTCGTTCAACGTGGTCGCCGAGCGCGACATCTTCCACTGCTTCGGCTGCGGCACCGGCGGCGACGTCTTCAAGTTCCTCATGCTGCTCGAGGGCCTCAACTTCGTGGAGGCGGTCCGCGAGCTCGCCGGACCCGCCGGCGTGACCATCGAGGAGCGGGAGCTCACCCCGGCGGAGCGGCGGGCGATGCGCGAGCGCGCCACGCTGTTCGAGGTCCTCGAGGCCGCCCAGCGGTTCTACGAGGCCGAGCTCTGGACCAAGGCCTCGGGCGGCCCGGCCCGGGCCTACCTCGAGCGACGGCAGATCACGGAGGAGACGAGTCGCGCGTGGAGCCTGGGCTGGGCCCCCGGCGGGTGGACCCGGCTCGTCGACCAGCTGCACCGCGACGGGTTCTCGCCCGAGCAGCTGGCCGAGGCGGGGCTCGCGCGGCCCCGCAACCACGGCGGCTTCTACGACACCCTCCGCGAGCGGCTCGTCATCCCCATTCGCGACGAGCGTGGTCGCACCATCGCGTTCGGGGGGCGACTGCTCGAGGGCGATGGCCCCAAGTATCTCAACACGCCGGAGACTCGGCTCTATCAGAAGTCCCGGGTTCTCTTCGGACTCGACGTCGCTCGAGCGGCCATCGCCAAGAAGGGCCGCGCGTTGGTCGTCGAAGGCTACTTCGACGTGATCTCCCTGCGCCAGGCCGGCTTCGAGGAGACGGTGGCCACCTGCGGCACCGCCCTCACTCCCGACCACCTGGAGAAGATCCGGAGGCTGTCGCGCGACGTCCTGCTGCTGCTCGACGCCGACGAGGCGGGCCAGCGCGCGGCCGAGCGTACCCTCGAGGCGTTCGTCGAGGCGAGCATCCAGCCCTGGCGAGTCACCGTGCCCGGCGCGAAGGACCCGGACGAGCTCGTGCGGGAGTCCGGCCCCGAGGCGCTCACCGAGGCCATCGACCGCAGGCAGCCCCTCTTCGAGTGGGTCGTGGCCCGGCGGCTCGACCGCTACGGGGCCTCGACCATGTCGCGCGATCGAGTGCTCGACGAGGTCCTGCCCCTGCTCGCGAAGGCCGGCGACGACTTGCTCACCTACCGGGTGTCCGCTCGGCTCGGCGTGTCCGAGGCCACGGTGAAGCAGCGGCTTCGCGAGTTCCTGCGGCGTCCCCGGGAACGTCCGGACGAGACCGCAGCCGCGCCCGCCCCCCAGGGCTGGAGGCCTCACGTCGACATGGTGCACCTGATGTGGCTGCTCGTCCACCAGCGCGATGGAGTGGCCGACCTGCTCGCTCGCGCCGACCCCGCCCTGTTCGACGGTCACGCGGAGGTCAAGCCCACGCTCGCGCGGCTGTTGTCTGGTGAGCCCGTGGCGTCGGTGATCGACGAGACGGGCGACCCGGGCGTGAAGCGCACCCTGCTCGCGGTCGTGGCGCGCGACCAGCTGTACACCGCAGAGCAGGCGCCCCGCGCCATCGTCGACGTACTCGTTCGCCTCACCCAGCCCCTCCGCGCCGCCCACCTCGCCCGCATCCAGGAGGACGTCACGCGACTCGAGTCCGAAGGCCGCTACGACGAGCTGGCCGACGTCGTGCGCGAGAAGATGGAGCTCCAGCGAAGGGAGAAAGCGCTGGAACAGGCGTTGCGGGCGCCCGATCTGGATGAAGCGATGTCGATTCTCGGCACGGCTTGAGAGGTCGTGTCACGTTCGACGCGCGGCCCGTCTGGCGTTGTCGAACGTTCCTCGTTAACGAGCCGGTGGTGTTCGCTCGCAGGCCAACTCGGTATCCACGCCACGCACCCAAGGAGAGATGCTGCCCATGAAGATGCAGGAGGACCCTGAAGTCCAGCAGCTGATCACGATTGGAAAGCAGCGTGGGTACGTGACCTACGAGGAAATGAGCAACGCCCTGCCGACCCACCTCATCTCCAGCGAACAGCGCCTCGACGAAGTCATGATCATGTTCTCGGACATGGACATCGAGATCGTCAACGAGCAACGCAAGCGTGCCGAAGCGGAGCGCCGCGGCGACGGGAAGGACGACGGCAAGCCCGACGCGAATCGGAGCAACGACCCCGTCCGGGTGTATCTCCGCAAGATGGGCTCCGTGTCGTTGCTCTCGCGAGAGGGCGAGATCGAGATCGCGAAGCGCATCGAAGACGGCGAGTTCACCGTCAAGCGCTTCGCGCTCACGTCGGCGCTCGGCGTCCACTTCATCGACGACCTGGTGGCCGACGACGAGGAGCGCGTCCAGAAGGCCCTCAAGAGCGGCAAGAAGCCCAAGGCGGCCCGCACGAAGGACGGTCGTTCCCTCGTCGACGCGCGTGACGTCGCGCACCAGGCGCTGGAGCAGCTCAAGGTCCAGCGCGAGGCGCTCACCAAGGCCAAGTCCAAGCGCAAGCGCACCGAGATCGCCAACGCGATCGAGGAGCTCGAGGAGCAGATCCTCGACATCATGGAGAGCCTCGAGCTCTCGAAGAAGCAGATCGCGGTGATCTCGCACCGCATCCAAGAGGCGTGGATCCACGTCGCTCGCGCCGAGAAGGAGATCGAGCTCGTCGCGAAGGACGCTCGGCTGCCCGTTCGCGAGCTCCGGCCTTCGATCCGGAAGGTGCGTCGCAACTTCGAGACGGCGGGTCGCGAGGTCATCGAGCGCACGGGGATCGACGAGGAGCAGTGGAAGGAGTTCGATAGCCGGGTGCGGCGCGAGCTCCGCAAGATCCGCAAGGTCGAGCAGGTCACGGGCATGACCCGCGACGAGCTCTGGATCGGCGCCCAGGAGCTCCGCAAGGGCGAGGCGCTCGCCGAGCAAGCCAAGAGCGAGCTCGTCGAGGCGAACCTCCGTCTGGTGGTCTCGATCGCGAAGAAGTACACGAACCGCGGCCTGCAGTTCCTCGACCTCATCCAGGAGGGCAACATCGGCCTCATGAAGGCGGTCGACAAGTTCGAGTACAAGCGCGGCTACAAGTTCTCGACCTACGCCACGTGGTGGATCCGCCAGGCCATCACCCGCGCCATCGCCGATCAGGCGCGCACCATCCGCATCCCGGTGCACATGATCGAGACGATCAACAAGCTGGTGCGCACCAGCCGGCAGATGCTGCACGAGATCGGCCGCGAGCCGACGCCGGAGGAGTTGGCGGAAAAGCTCGCCATGCCGCTGGATAAAGTGCGCAAGGTGATGAAAATCGCCAAGG
>CAZZLC010000031.1:0-22249 GCA_964655065.1 uncultured Enterobacteriaceae bacterium
GCGACGATGGGAACCCGTTCGGGGCGGACGGATGTGGCCCCACCTGCCGCCAACAAAGGGTGTTCACCCAGGATGACGCCGACAATCGAATCCGTGGAGAGTCTCCCGATTCTCGAACTGGCTTACAACTGACTGTTCTCGGTGACCTCGACAACGATGGGCGTGACGATGTCGGCGTGATGGCTAACGCCGGTGTCAACGACTTCGTCGCCCATGTTCTGCTCGATCCACTCGGCATCTCTTCGATGGCGAAGGCGACCACCAAGCTCACTGGCACCCAAGAGACCCGAATCCTCGGGATCGAAGGGGTCGGCGATGTTGACGGAGATGGCCGGGCCGAGTTCGCCTTGATTGTGGAGTATCGAGACACACAAGAGCATCACGGCATCCACATCTTCCTCGACTCACCACTCGGAGTCGCGTCTGTCGACAATGCTGATGCAGTGGTCCTGGTGAGTCAAACGATCAGCGGACCGCCGGACATCCAGATCAGCCGAGTTGGTGACACAAACCTCGACGATCGAGATGACTTCTTGGTTGTCACGAGGTCTACCCATCCTCCTGGTGGCGGCAAGGGGGTCGCGCACCTGGTGACGACTGTTGCGAGCGGGGTCCAGCTGCTAGACGACGCCTCATCGGCGGTCTTCCTCCCCGAGCCTGGCACCAACCTTGTCCACGCTGGCCCGCTCGGCGACGTTGATGGCGATGGTCGCGCGGACCTCTTCGTCCAGCTCGTTGGGCCAAATGGTAGTGGAATTTACGGGTTTCCCGGGAATTCGTCTGGAGCTCAATCGTCTTCCCAGGGTACCTTTGTGCTCGAAGAGGCAGCGTCGACGCTTGGCTACGCGAGGGGGAGTGGGGACATCGACGGCGACGGCTGGAACGACCTGGTCGTCGCCGAGCTGCGTTCCAGCACGGAGCTCTCGCGAGTGCACCTCTTCCACGGTCCACTGCTGGGAAGCCGAGAGCTGACCACGTCAGACTTCTCGATCACTGGCGAGCTCCCTGGGCGCAGCTTCGTGTCGCGACTCGTCCGACCGGGCGACCTCAACGGCGACGGCAAGGACGAATTCGGCTTCGCGTCTCGGGAGGACGGGTTCGATACGACGACGGAGGGCAACGCCTACCTCGTGCAAGGGCCTGTTTCGGGCGGCGCCCAGGGCCGAAACAGCGACGTCATCATCAGGCTGAGCGACGAGAATCTGTTCTTGAACGAACCGAGGCTCGACGTCGGCGACGTCGACGGAGACGGCAGAGCTGACCTCGTGTACGCTGCCCCCTACGACAACGAGTTTCGTGGTGAGGTCTTCGTTCTTCGAGGCCGAACCCTGTTCGAGTGAAGCCGGATTGAGATAAGCCTGATTTCAGCATAACGATCTCGCACTCTGGCCGCGCCGCTCGTTGCAAGCCGAGCAAGGGCACACGAGGGCGAAGCCGCTACTGCTCGGCGTAGCCAGCGAAGTCGGGCACCAAGGTTTCACCAGCGTTGTCGATGCCCCAGCAGATGACCTCAGCGTCTTCGTTCCGCAGGGCGCAGGCGTGTTCACGACCCACGGCGACCTGGAAGAGGCTCACGTCCGCCGTAGGCTGCCCAAAGGCAAACCCGCTGCTTGCCACCTGATTGAAGCTCGAACCCCAGCAGGAGAGCTCGGTGGCCTCCTTGATGGCACACGCCCAGTCATTGTAGACGTCGATCCAAGAGTATGGACCTTGCGCATTGGGAATGGCCCGCTCACCGTTGGTGAGCATGACCTGGGACATGCAGTACATGTTCTGGTCGTTCCCGATCCCACAGATGTGCTGATTTCCACCCGAGATCTTGATCCACTCCGCGACGTCGTTGGGAGTCGGCGCGGGATTTGCCATATTCACCGGCACCACCGTGGGCACACCGACACAAGCGATCTGACCGCCGTTGTTTCGCGTGAAGCAGCTGTAGCGAGAGCCGAGCGCCATGTCCCGAACGGCGACGTTGATGGTCGCGACCCCCTCGTAAGCTTCCCCCTCACCCCAGCACTCGGGCTGTCCATCCACCTGACGAATGATGCAGGCATGCCGAAAGCCAGTTGCGAGGCCCAGCGCTGGGACGTCCGGTGCGTCCGATACTCCGCCGTCGTCGTCGCCGCCCCAACACTCGACCACGTTGTCAGCCCTGCGGGCGCAAACGAACTCGTTGCCGCAGTCGATCTGCACGAACTCCCCCGTCTGGGGCCGGTTCGAGACCACACCGTCCGAGTCGTCGCCCCAGCAGAAGACCTGTCCAATCGAGTTCACCCCACACGAGAACCGGTCGCCCGCGCAGATGTCGTCGAAGTCGTACTGGTCTTCCAGGTCGCAGTCCTGGTCGATCCCGTCCCAGCCGATCTCCTCGGCCTCGCTGTTGATCGACGCGTCGTTGTCGTTGCAGTCGCCGCCTCCCGACGCCTGGGAGGGGTCGCCGTCGAAGTCGGCGTCGACGCCATCTGACTGGTCGCAGTTGCGGTCGATGCCATCGCCCACGACGTCGTCCGCGCCGGGGAAGATGGTCGGATCCGTGTCGTCGCAGTCGCCCTCGGCGCTGGAGAACCCGTCCTCGTCGACGTCGCTGATGTTGACCGGCGCCTGGTCCTGTGTCGCGTCGCCCGTGCAAGCCACGAGCCCCCAGGCGGTCCATACGAGCAGCCTCATGGCTCCCTCCTTGGCAGCCGACAGACTACCCGACGGGCCACGAGATGGCCACGACGAGGCGGACTACAGCTCGGTCTGGCCGGCGGGACGGTCTACGTAGGGAGCCACCCTCTGCTCGCGCATCGCCAGGTCGAACGCCGATGCCGTGCGCCCGCCAATCCACTCGGCCTCTCGCGCCGTCACGGGCACGACCCAGGCCACGGGCACACCGAGGATCCTCTCGTACTCTGCCTCCTCACGCAGCGGCGACGCACGATCCAGCACCACCGCGTGCGTGTGGCTCGACAACCCGAGCAGCCCCTCGGGAAGCGGGAACACGTCGTGAACCGAGGCCCGAGCCTGCCACGCCACGGCCAGGAGCTCGGCGAAGCGATGGTCGGAGCCCGGCCGCGCGTCGGCCAGCGACAGAGCCGCGTACTCCTGCGCTACGTCGGCCGCCGCTCCGGTGGTCAACGTCAACGCGAACGGACGGCCGACCACCTTGGGGTAGTGCCACACGGAGACCGGGGCGGTCTCGTCGCTCGGCTCCCCGGTCACCACCCTCGAGAACGGCAGCGCGACCGGCTCCGTCCCGAGAACCCGGCCCAGCATCCTCGCGAGCGCCTCCTGCTTCTCCGCGGGATCGCTGGCCAGGAGGTGTCGAATGGAATCCAGGAGAAAGCCCACTGGCATGTCCTGTTCGAAAGGGGTGTCCTGGGATTGTACATTGGCCGCACCCCCCCGGCGCTCCGCTACGGGGTGTCCACGAACGCTGGAGCCTCTCTTGCACGCACTGATGTTGCTTCTCGTCCACGGGATGCCGACCGACGCCCAAGCCTCGCGAGGCCCCGTGCTCGAACACACCTGCCCGTCCGGGACCTGCTTCGTCGACGCGCCCATCGGCAAGGTCTCGATCAAGATGCGCCACCCCGAGGGCTCCACCGTCCTCAACCAGGCCCTCAACGAAGACGACTTCTGGAAGGAAGCCTCCTCGACCACCTACGACGACTACCTCTACGACGAGATCCGCCTGCTCGGCACCGACACCGGCTACGTGCCGATGATCACGGGCCAGGGCGACGAGGACTTCCCCAACGAAGTGGTTGCCGACATCGTCTTCAAGCGCAACACCGACCTGCCCAAGTTCATGAGCGGTGCCGAGGCCATCGTGAACCTCGGCTCCGGCTTCGACGAGACGACGGGCGCCGAGTACCGCGACACCTTCTACGTCCTCGACTTCACCCTCTTCTACGGCTTCTTCCCGCAGCGGATGTACCGGAAGTACGACGAAGGCCGCAAGATGTGGGTCATGTGGTTCGAGAAGATCGAGCCCAGCTTCGTCGATGGCAGGACCTGGCTGCGCTACCAGCAGAAGATGAACGCCACGAAGGAGAGCGTCGACCGGCGCTGGCTGTTCAACAGCTACACCGAGGTCTCCGACGTCTACGGGATGTTCGTCGTCACGAAGGGCGAAGAGCGAACCTCGCGCGTCACCTTCGTCTCGAAGCTCACCTTCGACAGGGGCTCGGGCTTCATCGCGCGCGCGGGTAGCCAGATGCCGAGCGTGATCAAGTCGGGCCTCAAGGCGGGCTTCGACGGCTGCGTAGCCATCGCCAAGGACGAGATGAAGAAGCGCGCCACCGCACGGCCGACGCCCGTGACTCCCGCGCCGGAGCCGGCCGCCCCCGAGACTGCGGCCCCCGAGACCGCGGCCCCCGCCGCCGATCAGTAGAAGAAGAGCGGTCCGTAGGCCACGATCAGCAGGGCCGTGCCCATGATGCCCATGGGCACGAGCAGGTGCTCGTTGGCCTCCCAGAACGTAGCCTTGGGGTCGACGACCTCGACCTCGCTCTCGGGCCCGATGACCTGTCGAGCGAGCAGGTGGTTCAGCGACACCGGGGGCGTGAGGTAGCCGAGCTCGAAGCCGACGAGCACGACCATCCAGAAGTGGACGGGGTCGATGCCGTTGGCGTCGGCGACGTTGGCGAGGGTGACCGACACGAGGACCACCGCACCGAGCGCGTCCATCGTCATGCCCACGAGCACCATGACCACGACGAGTACGGTCATCGTCAGGAACAGGCTCCCGAAGGACTCGGGCACGAGCGCCATCACCTCGGCCCGCTCGATGACCCCACCGAGCCCCACGCTGCCCGCCATCACCATGAGTAGCGCCCCGACGTGATGCGACGACTCGCTCGTCGAGCTCCGCAGCGACGGCCACACGCTGGTGCGCAACCGCTCCCGCCAGGTGCCCTCCGAGACGTGCGCGATCCGGTCGTACACGAGCAGCACGAGCATGAGCGCCGGAAGGATGACGGGCGCGGTGTGCTCGTTCACCGTCATCTTGAAGAGCCCGTAGTAGACGACCCCCACGACAAGAACCAGCCCGACGTAGGGCAACAGCGGTCGGAACGCACGCAGCGTGGCCGGAGCCGCCTCACCGAGCGGGGCGAGCTTCACGGGCTCCTTGTTCCACCAGGCGAACGCGATCAGCGACAGCACCGCGGTGAGCGCGAACACCCAGCCACCCCAGCCGAACAGCTCGTCGGTGGTCACCTTGTTGTTGAGCACCGCGATCAACACCACGACGAGGCAGGGCCGAAGCACCACCCCCAGGCTCCCCGACATCGCGGTCGCGGCGAGCGCGAGCCGCGGGGAGGCACCGACCGCCCGCAGTCGCTCGAAGATCACGGCACCCGCGGCGATCACGAAGATGCCGGACGCGCCCGAGTAGGCGGTCGGGATCGCGGCGAGCACCACCACGAGCCAGGCGAGGAGCGCCGGGGGCAGGTGAAGAGGGGCGAAGAGGTCGAAGACCAAGGTGGCGAGACGAGTTCTGGACAGCATCATGCCCGCCCAGATGTACAGCCCGATCCCCAGGTAGATGTTCGGAATCTGCGTGAACTTGTGGAGGAACACGGCCTGGCCGCTGTAGTGGCCCTCGACGAGCACGAAGTACAGGCCCGCGATCAACGCCATGTAGACGTAGAGCGGTACGACCATGAGCAACCGCAGCGCGTCGGCTGGCGACTCTTCGAGGTCCGCCGGGGGCCTCACCAACTGCACGACGTTCACGCCCGCGAGCAGCAGGAAGCCCAGAGCCCAGAGCAACGACAGCTCGGGGTTCTGGTTCTCGGCTGCGCTCGCGAGCTGGATCTGGTAGTCCGCTGCACAGCTCGCGAACCAGAACAGGTGAGCCAGCAGCTGCGTGACCTGGGCCACGACATGCTCGGTCCGTGTCTCCGTGTTGCGCAGCGCGATGTGCATGCGATGAGCGGTCGTCGACAACGCACCGAGCAGCACCACGATGACGAGCAGGTGCTTCTCGAAGGGGAACGGGGTGAAGTTGCCGACCGCGAGCTCGAGCGCCCGGTACGCCCGAAGGCTCGGCGTGAGGCGCGCCGCCGTCGCCTCGTAGCTCTCGTGACGCTGCTCACAGCGCTCCACGAACGCCCGCTGAGCCGCACAGTTCACCGCATCGTCGTCCTCCCCGGCGAAGAGATCCGGCGCTTCGCCACCGCTCTCTTCGTCGCTGGCAAACGGATCGTCGCCGCCGAACGGGTCGGCATCGTCGGCGTCGTCCTCGGCGAACGGATCGTCACCGCCGAAGGGATCGTCGCCTCCGAAGGGATCCTCGTCGGCCGGCTCGTCACCCTCGGCAGGGCAGGTCGCGAGCTTTGCCCGAGCCTCTTCGAGCTCGCACTCCGGAGGCGCGGGGTCTTGCCGGAGCTGTGCGGCATAGCCGGGCCAGATCGACTCCCCCAGCTCGACGAAGCGCGTGTCGAGGTTCGGGGCGATGCCAATCCCCAGCGCAATGAGCAGCGAGGCGAGGATGATTCCCGTCGCGACGGGGTTGACGAACCGTAGCGGCTCCTGGACCGGACTGGACAACGGCGACCTCGGTGCTGGCGGAACAGGTGGGGTCCCGCGTTCTCGCGTGAGCGAAGCGAGGGGAGACGACGGAGCGAACCGCGCGGAGCGCGCTTCGCGACGGCGAGCGGGACCGGTCGACAGGGAGGGCTTGCGTTATCGGCTGAACGCCAGCGCGCCAGTGCTCGTACCGTCGATCCGCCGCTCCCGTCCGTCGTCCGACCCGCGCTACTCCTTCTTCTCGGCGCACTCCGAGCGCGTGGGGTCCTCCGCACAGCGGAGCTTCCGCATCACCGAGAGCATCGAGCCCGAGTACGCCTTCCTCTGGTCGCGAAGGGCGATCCGCACGGACTGGAAGAGCTCGGCCCAGCCCTCTTCACGCTCGGCCGGCACTTCGATCCAGTACTTGGCCGGAATCTCCGACTCCGCCTTCTTGATGAAGGCGAGCGCCTCGTCGAAGCGCCCAGCGATGTCCACACGGGACTTCTCGAGGAACTCCTCGTTGAACCGGTCGGTGCGCAGCATGATCTGCATCGTGACCTGGGCCAGGGGCGACTTGACGATGCCGCCGTTCGTGCCCAGCCCTCGCTGAAGCTCGAAGGGCCGATAGGCGGGGGCCGAAGCGTAGCAAGCATCGACATCGCCGTTGTTGAACTTGGGCCCGAGCGAGCCGAGGTCGGCGGGCACCACGATTGCCCCGACGCGCTCGACCATGAACAGGCTCGGTTCGTCGTAGGCGAGGGTCGCGATGCGCTTGCCTGCGAGCTCCCCCACGGTATCGATGCTGCGATCGCGCACGAAGAGGTAGACCGCGCCGGCCGGGATGAAGCCGACCGTGGTGTTGCCGTTGGCCGTGAGCTTGGCCGCCGCCGCATCCGAGGTCGTCAGCGCCTTGATCATCTGCTCGAGCATCGGGTAGCTGGTGAGCCCCCCGATCGCCTCGATGGTCGTCGGAAACTTGTTGAAGCGCTGCAGTCGAACGCCCGTCGCGGTGACGCCGTCACACTGCTTCGCCTCGTAGTCCTTGGCCGCCGTCTCCTCGTCGGTGTAGGGGCGGAGCTCGAGATCGTAGCCCCACGCCGAGGCCTTCGTCGCATAGCGCTTGATCACGGCGAAGAAGTCGCCGGAGCGACCGCCCGGGTCGTAGACGCAGAGCGTGCGGGACTCCGCCGCCTGCGCCGTCGGGGCCGAGAGCACGGCGGCGAGGATCGCGCACAGGGCGAGGAAGGTTCGGATCGTCATGGGGTTCACTCCACGTCGGAGGCGTCGTCGTCGCCTCCGGCAAACGGGTCGTCCTCGAAGAGATCGGGCACGTCTGGAGACGCAGCTTCGTCACTGGGGAGGACACCCAGGCGCTCGGTTCGATGCCCCGCCTCTTGCATCCACAGACGGTCCGATTGATGAAGGACCACGGTCTTGGCGTACTCGTCGAGGAGCAGCCAGTCGGGATCGGCGGTCTGCGCATCGCCAGCTTCGACGAACTTGCGAATCCCCTCGACCACGAGCTCCTCGTCGCCCGCGTTGGAAGCGAGAAGCACCTGGACGGCGCGAGCCACGCGAATGCCGCTCGTGTCGTTGTCGGCGGCTTCGGCCATGAGCTGCCAAGGGTCGACGCCCTCGGGAGCGGACCCGGGGATCGTGGCCCACGCCGCTCCCCGGAGCCCCTTGGCCAGGCCCCACCACTCGGTATCGTCGAGACACAGGGTTGCCCGAGCAATCTCGGGGGGACGGTCCATAGGGACCCCGGTGGCGCCCTCGGCCGCCCGGTCGTGGAACAAGGCCAGGACGCCCGTGATGAGCCCGAACTGATAGACGAAGTGGTGGCGATCGGGGACCTTGGCGCAGGTCTCCTCGCCGGGGGGACCGAACTCCTCGGCCAGGTTCCCGTAGGCGCGCTCGAACCGCAGCGCAGCCCGCTCGTGCGCACGACGAGCCCGGATCTGGGCGTCGATGATCTCGCTCGTGCGAGACGCGCCCAGGGACTCGAGGTTGCGCTTGGCGCGGATCGCGTCGAGCTCGAAGTCCCAGGCATCGATCTCGGCGCACATCGCGCCCACGCCCTCGGCGATCACCAGCGCCCGGTGGGCCTTGTCGGACACGCTGGCCAGAGGCAGGGTCAGGCTGCGTCCCATTCCACAGACCGCGTCGAGATCACGACCATCGGTGGCTTGATCGACGAGCTGGTTGATCGTGAAGCGATTGACGGCCCCGCGACATGCGGTGGAGGCCAACACGAGGACGACGAGTCCTACGATCCGGACGATGGGGCACCTCCGAGGTGCTGCCCACCGTAACTCCCCGCGCACCACGCGCGTTAGGGGTTTGCCGCCGAGAGGGGGGACGATGGTGTGGTGGCTGGCCTCGTGGGCGCTGGCCCAGCCCTGCGCGGACCGTGGCCCACTGTTGCGCGGCCTCGAAGATGCGGTCACAGCCGGGGCCATCAACGAGGCGGAGATGCTCGAGTCTCGCCTCGTCGAGGCCTTTGGTTGCGGCCTCCGCGCGTCTCCCGACGAGCTCGCGAGCTTCTGGCTCGCCCGAGCCGCCCGCCGATATGGCCAGGGAGCACTCGACGACGCCAACCTCGCCCTGCGCAGCGCCCGTCGCCTCTCCGATGCCTTCGACGACCGCTACGGCATCGCCCTGGCGCGGCGCTGGAACGACGCCCACACCTCACCGATCCTTCCGAGCCGGATCGAGGTCGAGACCCGCGAGCCGACCTTCCCGCTCCTCCTGGTGGACGGGCTCCCGTTCCAGCCGCCGGGCTTCATCGAGGCCGGCCTTCACCTCGTGCAGTGGGGCCGCTCCGAAGACGACGTCGCCGGCGCCAGGATCGTACGCACCGAGCCCGACCAGACCACCATCCTCGACGTGCCCTATCTCGCCGCCCTGGAGCCACCCCCAGGGCCTGCCGGGGAGCCCAGAGCACCGCGGCGTCGCTCCCCTGCGTTTCTCGTCGTGGCCGGAATCACGGGCGTCGGGGCCCTCGTGACGGCCGGCCTCGCCGCGACCACCGGGCCCTCGGTCCAGGACGCCGGAGCAGACGCGGGCGACGCGCTCGCCCGACGCTTCGACGGTCAGCGCGCGCTCGGACTCACCTCCTACGGACTGATGGCCGCGAGCACGCTGTCGCTCGGGATCCACATCTTGCGGTAGTCTCCGGGCGGCCTCGCCAGCCAGTCGCCTCACGAGGGCGACGTGATGACCGTCGATGGCGACGGCGCCGCCAACGGTAGGTCAAGCCTCCGACGCTCGCGCCGATCCCGGCAGAGATGCTCGGAGGAACGGCATGCTGCGGCAGTGGTGTTGGGCAGCGATCTTGGCGGTGACGGGCTGCGCGAGCCCGGTGACGCGAGCCGAGCGGGCACTCGACCGGTTCGGCGATGGCGAGCCGCACGCGTGGCACGAGGCCCGCTATGTCGCCGAAGCCGCGGTGCTCGACCCGGAGACCCGGGAAGACCCTGCCGCTTGGGCGATCCGCGGCACCGTCTACCTCGCCCAGCTCGGCGACCCCGCCCTGGCCCATCTCGAGACAGACCCGGTAGAGCTGTCGCTCCGCAGCTTCGAGGCGGCGACCGATCTCGGGGCCGACGGGCCCATCCGCGATCGCATGCGACTGGAGGTCCCCGAGCTCGAGGCCGTCGTGCAGCACCGACTCGCCACTGACGTCGACCGACGGAACTGGGGAAACGCGGCCCGCGAGCTCGATCTCGCGCAGCGGATCCACCGCGTGAACGTGTCGATCGGGACCGCGGACGCGCAGCGCGAGGTCGCGCTGCGGCGCCTGGCGTGTCGCGTGGAAGCCGAAGCAGGCGACGTGGCTCGCGCGGCCGACCACTACGAAGCCCTGGTCGCGATCACGCAGCACCACGAGATGCCGCTCGTGCTGGACGTGGTGCTGGCGCTGGCCGACCGCGGACGGCCCCACCGGGCTCGCGCCCTCGCCGACGCAGCGAGCGTGGAGTTCCCCAGCGAGCTCGACCTGTTCGAGGTGCGCATCGGCCTCTCGATCGAGCTCGGGGATCTCGTCACCGCCAAGGCGATCGTCGACGACCGACGCGGTTGGCTGTCGGAGTCGGTCGACGGCGCCTCGCGGGCCGCGCGCCTGTACGCCCGCATCAAGGCCGACGGGCTCGCCCGGCTCATGTGGTCCCGGGTCCTCGAGCTCGATCCCGAGCACTTCACCGCCCATCACGCGCTCGGCCGCTCGCTCGCCCGTCACGCGCGTTCCATGCGGAGCGCGCTCGGCATCGGGTCTCCGTCGGACGACGACGCTCTGCTGCGGACGAACCTCGAGGTGCTCTGGCGGGAGGCCGAGGCCCACCTGCGGCGCGCCCACCGCATCGATCCCGCTCGTCGGGGTCCCGTGGAAGGACTCGTCGAACTCTACACCCTCAAGTGGATGGACGTCGATCCGGAGCTGCTGTCGGGCTCGGCTCGCGACGCCTACGACTTCGACCAGCTCCGCTACCAGGCTGCCCGATCGATGCTCGAGGCGCGCTGACGAGACTCGCGGCTCCTCGCGCGCGGCCTTAATGGGCTGGCCCAAGGAGTCGCCATGGCCCGCGTACCGCACATCGAACGGACCCTCCTCCCCGACGGCCTCAACGCCCGCGTCCTCTACTGGCCAGGCGCTGACGATGCCGAGACGGTGCTCTTGATCCACCACGGTCTCGGCGAGCACGCAGGCCGCTACCAGCGCTACGCTGACCGGCTTCCCGAAGAGCTCCCCATCGTCGCCTACGACGTTCGTGGCCACGGCGAGACGGACGGGGCTCGCGGGGTGGTTCGGGGTCTGCAGCAGCTCGCCGAGGATCTGCACGCGGTGTTGCCCACTCTCCGCCGCCGCTCCGGGGCATCTCGGGTGGTGTTGTTCGGGCACTCGATGGGCGCGGCCGCAGTCGGGCACTACCTCACCACCCACGAGGTCCACGACTTCGTCGACGGCGTGTGGCTCTCGGCCGTCCCCACGGTCGTCGACCTGGGGCTCGTGCGGCGACTCCAGCGGGGTGCTGCGAGGCTCCTCGACGGGGTGACCCCGGATCTCACCATGCCCACGAACCTTCAGGCGGAGGGGATCTCGAGCGTGCCCGCCGAGGTCGAGCGCTACCGCGCCGACCCGCTGATCCACGATCGCGCGTCGGTGGCCCTCGGGCGCTCGCTGTTCGACGATCCGCCGAGGCTCCTCGAGCGCGGTCACCTGCTCACGCGGCCCACGTTGATGTGGCACGGCGCCGACGATCCCATCTCGAACCCGCTCGGCACGTCGCAGCTCTTCGAGCGCGTCGCCGCAGCGGACAAGGCCATGAACATCTTCGAGGCAGCGCGCCACGAGGTTCATCACGAGACGGACGCGATCGTCTCGGATCTCGTGGGCTGGTTGCGAGCCTGGCTGGTGTCCCACGGAGCAGTCGCCAACTGACCGCTCGCGAGTGTACGGTCGAGGCTGGAGGGAACGGCATGTTCTGGTGGATGGCGCTTGGCCCGGCCCTCGCCGGAAGCTACGACGACCTTCAGCTGAGCATCGAGCCCGTGTCGCTCGGGAGCACCGCCGCGGCCGCCCGAATGCCGGGCATCGTCGGTGAAGCCCAGCTCTCGTCGATGCGACTCGCGAACGCCGCTCCTGCTGACCTCGGCGTCGTCCCCGTCGTCCCGAGGCTCTGGCTCGGCGTGGTGGAGCGACCCACACCCGGCTTCCAGTGGTCGGTCGGGCTGCAGGGGTCGGCCCTCGTGCCGGTGCGGGCGGCCTCCTTCGGCACCGGGGCTGGCGTTCAGGGTGGGGTCGCGTTCGCGGGCCCCCGCGAGCGAACCTGGACGGGCGTCGACGTCGACGTGGGCCGATTCGACTTCACGAGCGCAGACGGGAGGATTCGCCAGTTCGGGGCCGGGGTCGGCTGGGTCCTTGCGCTGCGCGCGAGCTCGCGCCTCACCCTCTTCGGGCAGTTCTCGGGCCGCCTCAACCGGGTGGTCGACGAGTCGGCGGGCGACGATGGGCGGACCCTCCGCCTCGAACCCCGAGCCATGGTCGGTGGCTCCTGGGTCGACAAGCGCTCGCTCGCCTACTCGCTCGGCCTGCGGGCGGGCATCCGTGACGACGAGGCGATCCGCCTCCCCTTGGCCCTCGTGCTCTCGGTGACCGCCCGGTTCGGGAAGCTCGACGGCCTCGGCAAGCGCGAGCCCGAGGTCGCCGAGATCGCGCCGGCCGAGCCCGAGGCACCGGGCCTGTCCACGAGCCTGCCGAGCCACCCCCAGCTGTTCTGCGACCCCGGCACCTACGCGATCGGTGTGCCGCCTCCCCGAGGTCGCGAGGCGTGGTGCGCGCGCGAGGACGAACAAGGGCGGCTCGTACGCCACGGGCTCTACCTGCGGTGGCACGACGACGACACCATCGCGGAGCGCGGGCAGTACGTCAACGACCGCCGCGCGGGCGAGTGGGTGCTCCATGCCGAGGACGGCACGCTGATCGGCCGCGGTCCGTACCTCGAAGGGGAGCGCCACGGACTGTGGATGACCTGGTTCGACAACGGAGAGATGGCGTCGCAGGGGTCCTGGTACAAGGGCGTGCCCGACGGCGAGTGGACGTACTACACCAAGGCGGGCGTGCGCATCGAGGGCCGCTGGGACCGCGGTGTCCGCGACGGCGAGTGGCTGGACTACGACACCACCGGAACCGTGATCCGACGCCGGGAATTCCTCGCCGGGCAGCTCATTCAGTCTCCGCCGTGATTCCGACGCGACGCGCGTAGACGGACGATGTCACTTCGTGGCGGCCTCACCCGTGCCGCCGCGGTGTCCTGTGGATGGACACGTCAGCTGCGACACGAACTCTGAAGCATTCCGGTTGTCACGGAATGTCGCATTTTTGATCGCGCTCGCAACCGGAAGGGATCCCCCACCGATCAGCGAGGGGTCGGAAGCGGAGGGTCGGGTCGCGCCGACGTTTGAATTGTAACCCCCCCAGGAGATTCCCATGGCCCCATACAAGTCGGGACGCCGCGGAAGCCGCTGGACTGCGGAGCAGGAGAAGGAAGCGGGGCGGGCCATCCGCGACGCCGAAGCCCGAGCGCTCCACGCAATCGAGAACGTCGAGCTCTGCGCGGACATCCTCGCCCGGACGCCGCGTCGCGCCGAGAAGACCAAGGCGGGGGCCGTGAGTCGCCTCGAAGAGGCGATCGAGGCCATCTGCACCGCGGCGACGACGGACGACGCCTACCGAGAGCCGGCCACCCGGGCCAAGGCGGCGTGGGACGAAGCCGAGATGCACCGGTGGAACCTGGCGATGTCGGGCAAGCGGATCGCCCACGGCGAGGCCCGCAAGCTCGCGGGTCCCTTCATGGACGAGGCCGATCTCGTGCAGGAGGGCTACATCGGCCTGCTTCGTGCGGCCAAGCGCTTCGATCCCGACCGGAAGATCCGCTTCAGCACCTACGCCCGCTGGTGGGTCCGTGCTCAGATGACCCGTGCGATCGACCACAACGGTCGGCCCGTCCGGCTGCCCGGCGGCGCCGTCGAGCAGACGCGGAACCTGCGCAAGGTGATCCAGGAGTTCGAGCTCGCCGGTCAGGAGTACACGATCGCCGATCTCGCGCGAGAGGTCGGCATCGAGGAGCGTCGCGCCCGGTTCCTCCTCCAGCAGGGCAAGACGGTCTCGCTCGACGAGCCGGTCGAAGAGGGGCCTCGCCAGCGAAGCCTCGACTACTTCCTCGAGGACGACGAGGCGATCGATCCCGAGGAGGAGTCGATCCGGGTCCAGGAGCTCTCGCGGCTCCGGATTGCGTTGTCGGAGGTCCTCACCGACCGGCACCGGCACGTGCTCGCGCGACGGTACGGGCTCGAGGACGACCACTTCCGCACCCTGTCGGAGGTCGGCGAGGGTCTGAACCTCTCGCGCGAGCGGGTGCGGCAGATCGAGCGCGAGGCGCTCGGCCGTCTCAAGGATGCCGAGATCCGCGAAGTCGCATAGCGAGCGAGGGTGTTCGGCGCGTCTGCAACCATCGTCGCGGGACGACTGCTCGCCGCGGTCGCCAACCTCGCCCTGGTCGCCTGGTTGACCCAGGCGCTCTCGCAGGCCGACCTCGGTCGCTACGCGGTGATCGTCACGCTGGCGAACGTGGGCAGCATCTTCTCCGACGTGGGGCAGCGCCTCTACCTGACGCGGCAGCTCCCTCTCGTCGCCCAGGCCGGCCCGCTCGTGCGGCGGTCGCTCCTCGCCGTGGTGGTCGTGGCGACGGGGCTCGGCGGGCTGTGGCTCGCACTCGGCACGCCGATCGACGGGTTCGCACGGACCGCCGTGGGGGCTGCGATGATGGCGCTCCTCGGTCTGCAGATCGCGTTGTCCGGGGCCCTCACGGGGACGGGTCGGGTGGTGTGGGCTGGTCTCGCGCTGCAGGCGTTCCGACCGCTGACCGGCCTGGTGGCGCTCGGCGCCGTGGCGGCGGTGTCGACGCTCGATCTCGACCGGGCGCTCCTCGCCCAGCTCGGCGCCCTGATCGTCGTGGTTGCCCTCACCGCGGCTGGCATGCTCACCCGGCGCACGCCACCCACCGCGGTCGCCAAGCCGTCCGCGCCGTGGGTCGCGACCTCCCTGCCGCTCATGGTGATGGGCGGGCTCGGCGTCCTGTCCGGCCACATCGACATCCTCGTCGTCCGGAGCCTCGACTCGGCCGACGGTGCGGGCGTCTACTTCAACGCCGCCGCTCTGGCCCTGGTGCCGGCCTACGCACTGTCGGCTGCCAACGCCGTGATCATGCCCAGGGTCTCGCGAGCGTGGGCCGAGGGACGGATCGACGACGTCCACGCCGTGCTCGGCCGCAGCCTGAGGTTCGCGCTCGCCGGGGCGATTCCCGCCTCCGCGGGCGTGATGGTCGCCTACGCCTGGGGGGTCGATCTCGGGTGGGCGTTCGCGGAGGGCATCCCGATCCTCGGGGTGCTCGTCGCGGGTCAGCTCGTCAACGTCGCGTCCGGGTCGGTGGGCATCACCCTGCTGATGTGCGGCTACGAGCGCCTGGTGGCGCTGTCGTACGCGGCTTCGCTCACCCTCAACGTCGTGGTGTCGGTCGCACTCGTGCCGGTGCTGGGGCCGCTCGGGGCCGCAGCCGGCACCGCGCTCGCGCTCTCGGCCTGGAACCTGTGGTTGGTCGCCAACCTGCGAGCTCGGCTCGGGGTGGACACCAGCGTGTTGCGGGCCGTCTTCGGGCGTCCCGCGCTCAGCGGACGTCCCCCGACCCCGTCGTCCTGACGTCGACCACCGCATCGCCACGGACGATGAGGTCACCCGAGCCCGAGATGCGCCCCGTCACCGAGCGCGAGGCGTCGACCGTGGCGCTTCCGCTCCCCGAGAGGTTCACGTCCACGTCGATGGCCGCGAGGTCGCCGGCGTCGACGTCGCCCGAGCCGCTGGAGCTGATCAGGAGATCGTCGGCGAGGCCCTCGAGGGTCGCATCTCCCGACGCAGTGACCGCGACGTCGACGAGCTCGGCATCGATCCTCGCGACCGAGACGTTGCCCGAGCCCGTCACGGTGGTCGAGACGTCAGCCGCGCCGGAGGCCTCGGCCACGTCGACGCCGCCGGAGCCCGTCACCTCGACGTCGAGGGTCCTCGCGTCCGTGGAGCGCACGACGATGCTGCCGCTGCCCGTGGTGCGGATGGAATCCAGGGCGAGGAAGTCGGCCGCTGCAATGTCGCCCGAGCCCGTCGCCTCGACGGCCTCGAGACCCACGGACGTGATCGTCGCGAAGCAGTCCGTCCGGGGCCGAAAGCCCTGGTTCACGGGGTTGTCGATCACGAGCGTGCGGTTGCGCACCTCGATTCGGATGTTGTCGAGCAGGTTGTCGTCGCAGGTGAGCTCACCGGCGACCGCGTCGCCTTCGTCCAGCTCGACGTCGACCTGGTTGGTGACGCGCAGCGCTTCGAACGCGGGAAGGTCGAGGGTCTCGGTGGCGGGGTTGCCGCTTCCCTGCTCGACGAAGCAGGCGGCGGCAGGCGCGCAGGCGGCGAGCAGAATCCAACGTCCACGGATCATGGGGGTCTCCAACGGGTCTCACGGTCGAGACACCGGAGAACCCGTCCGGTGTTCCCCGGTGGTGCGACGAGCGGGGGTTGCGATGCGCAGCCGAAGCGTTATCTCCCCATCGTCAGTTCTGCCGGACTGATCGTGAGCGCCTGTAGCTCAGCTGGTTAGAGCGCACGCCTGATAAGCGTGAGGTCGGCTGTTCAAGTCAGCCCAGGCGCACTCGTTTTCCGGGGGCGTAGCTCAGTTGGGAGAGCACCCGCTTTGCAAGCGGGCGGTCGTCGGTTCGAATCCGTCCGCCTCCACTTCTGCCGGTTGAGCACCCCGACCAAAACGGGGTCCTCCGCGCCAGGGTGTGATGGGCCGCACACGCGGTGCACACGTCACGACACCAAGACGTGGAACAGCGCCATCTGGGCCGCGGCCAGATGAGCGCCCCAGTGGACGGCGTAGTGGAACCGCCATTCCCACACGGCCGCTGCTTCGTGGCCCGCGTCGAACAAGTGCAGCCCGCGCCGAAGGTCCGCGCGAATGTCCGACAAGTCATCGACCAGCGATCCGCACACGGGCTCCCCCGGGGGTGCGACGAGCGGGTCGAAGACCATGCCGTAGACGTCGCGGGACAGCCCGTTCGGGGGGAGCGGTGGCAAAGACAGATCGGGCGCCTCGATGGTGTCGTCGTCGACGTCCGGGAGCTGGAGAACCCCGAGCTGCAGGCGGGCCATCGCGGCCAGAAGATGACGAGGCCCCGCGCCACCGCTCTCCACCAGGACGCAGAACTCCCTCGCAGTCCTCGCGAATTCCGCGATTCCATTGGATGGTCGAGCGTCACCGCGCCCCACAAAGCGGGTGAGAGCCCCAGGTCCTTCGTCGTTGCGAGAGTAGACCCGGATCTCGTCGTCCGAGCCCTCGCGCTGGAAGATCTCGGCCACCAGCGTGCCGTCGCGCCAGACCTCGACCACCATCGCATCCTCTGCAAGATCGGTCGTGACCTCGCACCGAACGGTGGCCCGACCTTCGACACCAGGTTCCGAACCGGTGGCATGGGCTTTCGCCAACTGCGCCGCCGTGATGTTGCTGCCGTTGAGCACGGCATCGGCTAGCGAAGCCCCGACGAACCTGGCGCCCTCGACGTCGGCACCCGTGAGCGATGCCCCAGTGAGATCGGCGTTGGTGAAGTCGGCGTCACGCAGGTCGGCGCCGGTCAGGTCCGCGTGACGCAGCCGCGCCTCACGGAAGCACGCCTGGAGCGCCACGGCCCCCCTGAACGACGCCATGATGAGATTCGCGTCCGAGAACTGGGCGCCCACGACGACAGCGCCTCGAAACTCGGCGTTCCTCATGTTCGCGCCCGAGAAGTCCACGTGGTCCAGGTCGAGTCCGGACAGCGCAGCCCGGTGCCAGTCGTGGTCGGCCAGACGGGCACTCCGAAGCTCGTCGAGGGAGAGCCCGATCGCGTCTCCCGTCGTACGTCGAAGCACTGTCACAGGGCTTCTCCGCGTTCCGGTGCCCACGCGAGACAACCGTGCGTAGCTTCGATCACCTCGGACTGCAACGTCGAGCATGCCGCACGACGCCGTGTCGTCGTGCGCCCTCCACGGGGCTGCATCCCCCGGTTGAGGAGATCTTCATGGACGAGAACAACGTCGTTCCCCTTCCGCTCCCCACCGTCGCCAAGCGTGAACGCCGTCCCTCGCGTCCGCGGGAGTACCGGGCGGACTGCTACTCCTGGATCTCGGCGACCACGACCCGCAAGGGCCACTGGCGCCTGAACCGCTACGCCGTGCTTCGCCACGAAGTCCGACCGGCACGAGATCGAGGCTCCGGTAGTCAAGCCGGAGGTCCGGGGCACCTGCCTGACGATCCGCAGATCGCCAGAGATCGCAACGAAAGCGCGTCGATCGACCGGTCGACCGATGATGCTTGTCGCCACTTCTTCCGCGTCCGGCGACGGATCGCCTCGGCTGACGAGAAGGCGTTCTACGAGGCCCACGATCGGTGGCCGGTATGCCTCGCCGAACTCGATCAGTGGGTCGACGAGGAGCGCCTGCCTGTCGCGATGGTCGTGAACCTGGTGGTCGGCATCGTCGTCGCGATCGGCAGCATGCTGACCATCTGGCTCGCCTGATCCCCCAGGAGGGCGCCCGTCGCAGGACGGGCGCCCCTTCTTTCGTCAGGGCTGGTGCAGCCCTCACGTGCGGGTGGGGCCTCGGAGGCTCGCGTGAGCCAGACGAGTAGCGCTCGCAGCCTACTCCCCTCCGCCTTTGCGGGGCGCGCCGGCCAGCACTTCGCGACACCCGGGGGACGGTTTGCGCGGAAGATCGTCGAGGGCGCCCAGCTCGCGTGGAAGTGGGCACACAACGTCGAGCGGTGGGCGGAGGTGCCGCCCGCGAAGCGCATCGAGATGCGCCGGGAGTCGTCATCCACCGTGCGCGCACCGACCTGGGAGCAGATGGATCGGTGCGTCAAGGCGCTCTCCGGATGGTCGAAGCGCGTCGGCATCGTGCTGCGCTACTCCGGCCTCCGGATCGGGGAAGTGATGCAGCTGAAGTGGACCGACATCGACCTCGACGCGGCGACGCTCACGATCCGCAAAGAGGTCGACAAGTCCCGCCGCGGGCGAGCCATCCCGATCAGCCCGTATCTGGTCGCCCACCTCCGCCGGTGGGAGCGGGACGACGAGTACATCATCCGGACCGGCTCCACGATCCGCCTCCGCCATCGTCAGCCACGGGCGAAGGACTTCCGCAAGGCCTGGCAGCGAGCCGGCGTCCCGGCCGACATCTGGCAGCGCCGTCCGTCTCGTGCCTTCCGGAAAGGGTTCAAGAGCAACCTCCTCGCCCTGGGGGTGATGCCCGACGCGATCGACTTCCTCCAGGGCCACAAGCTCGGTGGCGGCGCCCGCGAGCGCTACATCGACCCCCGAGCGCTCAACCTCGAACAGGTGGTCGCGGCGGTCCCCCGGATCGCGAAGCGGCCCCCACCCGTACCCAGCAGGCGCACGACTCGGGTCGGCTCACCCCCGCGTCCACACCCGGTGCCACCTCCGGCCCCCAAGAAGCGTCGTCGGAGATGAGCCGACGCTGACGTCGGCAGGCGGACAACAGGCTCTTCGTGCTGCACACCCAGCGCACACACCTCGGTGCTGGATCGGGTTCGTCGAGGCGCTTCGACGCCACCTCACGCCGCCCCACGACGTCGAACCATATTCGTTCGTCTACCACGTCTCGCGATCGGGCGATTCCCGGTAGGACTCCGTCCGCCTCCACTTCTCCTCGTTGAGCGTGCCAACGATCCGGGGCGCGCAGGGCGGAAACGTCACTCCTGGGCACGATCCGCTCCGCCCCTCGCCCCTTGGCGGGACGGGTCGTTCCGCCACTCGAAGAGGGCCTTGACCAACATGCCGAGAGTCGACCAGTCGATCTGGTCCGACTTCAGCATCTGCTCGAGCGACAACACCTCGAGCACGGTCCGCTCGGTCTCGCTCTCGTTGCCGTGTACTTGCTGGGTACGTGCTGCGTGCTCGGCCCGCTTGAGCTCCGGCCGGGTGAGCGCGGCGGCGTAGAGGTGGACGTGGTGGGTCGAAACCGTCGCCGCCGCCTGGCGACTTCCGAGGAGCTGGAAGCGCTCGGGGTCGACCTCCAACCCGGTCTCCTCTCGCACCTCGGCGGCAGCGACGAGCCGCGGATCCAGATCCTGCTTGACACTGGACCCCCCCGGCAGCTCGCGGACGAAGCCGTCCTCGGACCTGGCGGAAGACCGGAACTCCCGAACCAACACCACGGGGCGCTTCATCAGCTTCTCGAGCGACGTCACGTTCCCCTCAGGTCGCTCGAAGAGCACGACCGAAGCGATGTCGGCGCGGCTGAAGATCCACTCGTTGCTCTTCGCTCGCTGCTCTCTGTCCACCCAGACGTCGACCCAGGTGACGGCGGCGAGCAGCCGCTGGGTGCCCGGCAGCACGAACGCCCAGCGCAGCCGGGCTTCTCGCAGCGTGTTGCCGGCCTGCTTCTGACGTTCGTGCCACGACTGGAACATCGGTGTGCGCCAGAGGTGCAGCGGAATCCAGCGTTCACCGGCTCTTCGCAGCGCCCCAGCCCCCAGACGGTCCACCGCCTCGGCCAGCGTCGCCTCGAGCGTCTCGTGAGGCGTGGCCTTGGCGTCGATGCTGTACAGACGGTCGAGGTAGCGGGTCTTGGGGGCGTCGGCGGGCCTGCCGTAGACACACTTGCCAGACTCGACCCACGCTCCGAACTCCACGTTGGTGGTGAATCCCGGCAGGGTGGACAGCTCGCGGGGCACCCAGAACACGATGGCATCGGCGAGGTGGAGGCCTCGGTGCTCCCACTCGAGCTGCTCGTCGTACTCGACGGGCTCGGCGAGGTGCTCGGGCTCGGGGACGAATACCACCCCCGTGTAGCCACGCTCCTGCAGGATCTGGAGGGCTCGAGGCCTCCAGGAAGGCACGTCGGGCGTGCGAGGCGACGGACCAGCCAGGAACAGCGCCGAGTGGAACGCCTCCGGCGGACTGGCGGGGGGACGGACGACCTCGAACGAGTAGCTTTCCATGCAGTCCAAGAGGGCCCGGAGGAGAGATCGGCGAGCCAGGTGTGACCCGACGCTGCCCTGCAACACCAACCGATATCGCGCCGCCCTCGCCCCCCCGGGCGCGACCGGAGGAGAGACCCATGGTGTTGCAGCAGTCCAGAGACTACCGGCGGTTTATCAAGGCCTACCTCCAACGCCACGGGCTCCTGCAGAAGGAGTTTGCGTGTCGTGTGAATCGCTCGCCCGCCTGGGTCAGTCAGATGCTGACCGGCAAACGCTCGCTCCGACCCGCGTTCGCGCGCCAGGTCGGCCTGGCCCTGGACATGACGCCGCGAGAGCAGCTGCAGCTGCAGGCGCTCGTCGAGTCCGAGGACAATCGGGCCTTCCTCGACCCCGAGCCCGACACCGCCCACTTCGCACAGTGCGAGCCCGGCCTCGTCACCGACAAGCCCCTCGAGCCGCGACTCGACAGCCTCGAGCTCTGCGCGGTGTATCAGCTCGCGCAGTGCGAGGAATACTGCCCCGACCCCGCCTGGATCGCAGCGACCATCCGCCCGCGCTTGGACGAGTCCGGGGTGCGGCTCGCCCTGGAGGTGCTGAAGTCGCGCGGGCTCCTCGGCGAGAACGGCCGCGTGCCCGTCGCCCACGGCCCAGCCGAGCCCGGCTGTGTCGCGACCCCCGAGAGCGCGGACGCCTACCACCGGGACACGCTCGCCCGCGCCACGAAGGCCCTCGACACCGTCCCCGAGAACGAGCGGACCTTCGTCGCGGGCTGCATCGCGCTCTCGGAGGACGACTACGAGCGCTTCCGCGAGCAGGTCCAGGCGCTGCTGCTGCACATCCTCCGCACTGTGGCGAAGGAGCGGCCCAACCGCGTCTACCACGTGAACCTCGCGGCCTTCCCCATGAGCCTGTACTCGGATAGCGCTGCTGACCCCTGGACCATCGAGGACTGAGCCCGCTCCCCCTCTCGAGCGTTCCGGGTACGCCGGCGCTCGTTCTCGACGCACCGGCCGTCGACGCCGCGCTCGACGCGCTCGAAGAGATCGACGCCCGCGAACGGCAGAGGTGGCCGTGCTCCGGACGTGACCCGCGACGACTCGAGCGAGTAGACTCCGAGGATGTCGATCCTCGCTCTGCTCTTGACTCACGCGTGTTCCTGGCCCGCCCCGGCC
>CAZZLC010000031.1:22349-80613 GCA_964655065.1 uncultured Enterobacteriaceae bacterium
GATGTCGATCCTCGCTCTGCTCTTGACTCACGCGTGTTCCTGGCCCGCCCCGGCCGCCCCGGCGCCGCGTCTCGACGACGCGCTCGTGCGCCAGCGTGCGGCCATCCACGCCGCGGAGACCGGGCAGCTCCTCGCCCGCGCCACCGCTGCGTTCGAGCGTGGGGACTGGGTGGAGGCCGCGAGCGCGACCGCCGGCGGGCACGCCCTCGCCCCGGACCGCTTCGCTCGCTTCGTCGAACCGCTGCTCGACGAGCTCCCCCCCGACACGGCCGCTGATTTCGCGCGCGCGGTGGACCATCCGCGCGCCGACCTGCTGGCCCGTACGGCTCGAGACCACGCGATCGCAGCCCGCTACGCCCACCGGCAGATCCCGGACGCGCTGGCCGGCGTCACCCGGGCCCACGCGGCTGCGGTGCTCTCCGCGACCCGCGCGCGCTACGTGGACCCTGTCGACGAAGCGGCGTGGCTCGAGGCCGCCCACACGCGACTCGAGCGCGTGGCGCAGGCCTGGAACGTCCGCGTGCCCGAGGCGGCCACCCTCCCCGCCGTCTGGGACGCGGGACTCGCGGCGGGGCTCCCCGAGGCGGTCGTGGTCGGGGAGTCCACGGAAGCGGCGCTCGCAGCGCTCGACGACTGGTCGCGGCCCGTGTGGCCGGCCGAGATCGCCGCGTGGACCCAGCAGCACGATGGCGTGCAGGTCGGCATCGGAGTCCAGATCTTCGACCGCGACGGAGCCGTGGTCGTCGGGTATCCGGTCCCCGGGAGCGCGGCGTGGGACGCTGGGGTGCGCCAGGACGACGTCATCGTGGGCGTCGGGGGCGTGCGGGTCGCCGACATGCCCGAGCCAGCCATCGACGCCGTCGTGGACGCGCTGCACGGGCCTCCGGACTCCGAGGTCCGCCTGACCTTCCGCCGCGGGGACACCGAGCGTCCGTCGACCCTCGTCCGTCGCAGCGTGCCGGCCGAGACGGTCCTCGGGTACCGGCGCGGCCCCGACAACGCCTGGATCCCGTGGATCGACGAGAAAAGGCGCGTCGCCTACGTCCGCATCCGTGCGCTGCGCCCGCACTCCGACGAGGCCTTCGACGCGCTGGTGTCAGACGTCGACCCCAGCGCCTTCGTCCTCGACCTGCGCGGGAACGCCGGCGGTGACGTGAAGGCCGCGCTCGAGATCGCGGATCGCTTCGTCGCCGACGGCGTGCTCGTCGAGCTCGTGGGCCGCGCGGTCGAGGAGCCGGTTCCCCGCGAGGGCGAGGTGCCGTGGAACGTCGCCGTCCCCGGTCACCGGCTCGAGTCCCTCGCCGAGGCCCGGCGAGCGCGCGTCGTGGTCGTGATCGACGAGGGCACGGGCTCGGCCGCCGAGCTCCTGGCGAGCATCCTCCGACAGCGCGCGGGCGCGGTGCTCGTCGGGGCGAAGAGCTTCGGCAAGCGCTCGACGCAGGTCCTCGGCTCCGACGACACCCTCCCCGTGGCTTGGCAGATCACCCACGGGCGGCTCGAGGTCCCCGGCGCATCACGCGCGGCTGGGGGGCTCGTTCCCGACCACGGGGTGGCGCTGTCCCCCGCCGAGGGGGTCCTGGTCGACGTCCTCCTCGCCCGGCGCGAGCACCTTCGCGCTCATCGCGACGGAAGCCCGCTTCGCTACACCGGACCGACCTCTGACGGGACCCTTCCCCCCCTGGACCAGGACCCCCAGCTCGCGATGGCCCTCGCCGTGCTCAGGCGGTGAGCTGCGCGAGGAGCGCGCGCCACGCTCGTTCCCGATGATGGTGCACGGCCCGCTCCTCGCCCGTCAGCGACGCGAGGGCACGGGTCGCCCCGTCCGGCGCGAAGCACGGCTCGAAGCCTGCGCCGGCGACCACGGGGTCCACGATCCGCCCGTGGACCTCTCCGAGCGCCGTGAGCACGCGCCCTCCGGGCTCGACCCACGCGAGCCCGCAACGATAGATGGCAGGGCTGTCGAGGGCGGTGCGCGCGACGTCGCGGCGGGCGGCCGCGAAGCCGCCGTGTTCCTCGGCCCACCGTCGCGTGTTCAGGCCGGGCCCCCCGTGCAGTGCCTCGATGGCGATGCCCACGTCGTCGCCCAGCGCGGTCGTCCGGGTCTCGCGGCACGCCGCGGTTGCCTTCAGCAGCGCGTTGCCCTCGTAGGTGTCCGCGTCTTCGTCGGGGCTGAGCCCGTCCCAAGGCACCGGCTCGAACCGCGTTCCGGCCAGCATCGCCTGCCACTCGGCGAGCTTCCCCGGGTTGCGGGTCGCGATGACGACCCGCACGAGGTCAGTATCCATGGCCCACCATCGACAGGAACTCCCGCCGCGTGCTGCCGTCTTCGCGGAAGATGCCCAGCAGGCAGCTCGTCACCATCTTCACCCCGGTCTTGCGCACGCCCCGCGAGGTCATGCACTGGTGGGTGGCCTCGATGATCACGCCGACGCCCAGGGGCTGCAGGTGCCTCTGGATCTCGTCGGCGATCTGGCGCGTGAGCTTCTCCTGGATCTGGAGGCGGCGTGCGTAGGCATCCACGACGCGGGCGAGCTTGCTGATCCCCACCACGCGCTTGTTCGGCAGGTAGCCCAGGTGGGCGACGCCCGTGAACGGAACCATGTGGTGCTCGCAGTGGCTCTCGAGCGCGATGTCTCGAAGCACCACGATCTGATCGTAACCGTCGACCTCCTCGAACGTGCGAGCCAGGTGCTCCGACGGATCCTGGCCGTATCCTTCGAAGAACTCTCCATATGCCTCGACCACCCGACGCGGCGTGTCGATGAGGCCCTCGCGCTCGGGGTCGTCGCCCGCCCACTCGATGAGCGTGCGAACGGCCTGCTTGGCCTCTTCCTCTGTGATCCTGCCCATTGCGGTCTCCTGGGGCGTCCGAGCCGCCGTATCCCCACCGGCCACACTCACGTGCCTTTGCGGCGCCGGACATGGTGCTACACCGGACGAGGAGGTGCGTACATGGATGCAGCACTCGACCGCGGAGTGGCCAACCGCACCGGCCTCGACCGCGAGACCCTGCGCAAGGCGGTGCTCGAGCACCTGCGGTACACCCAGGCCAAAGATCTCCAGTCGGCGACGATGCGGGACATCTACCTGGCCATCGCCCACACGGTCCGCGACCGTCTGGTCCACCGGTGGATCACCACCAGTCACCAGTACCGAGAAGAAGACGTCAAGCGCGTCTACTACCTCTCCGCCGAGTACCTGCTCGGTCGCCAGCTCGGCGCGAACCTCCTCAACCTCGGACTGTACGAGATGACCGAGGAGGCGATGAGGGAATTCGATCTCGACCTGCAGACCATCATGGAGGAGGAGAAGGACCCCGGACTCGGCAACGGGGGCCTCGGGCGGCTCGCCGCTTGCTTCATGGACTCGCTGGCCACCTTGGACCTGCCGGCCGTCGGCTACGGGATCCGCTACGAGTTCGGCCTGTTCCGCCAGAAGATCGACAACGGCTGGCAGATCGAGATGCCCGACGAGTGGCTCAAGGGCGGCAATCCGTGGGAGATTCCGCGCCCCGAGCGCACCGTCTCGGTGCCCTTCGGGGGCCACGTGGAGCACCACGTCGAGGAGGACGGGAGCTTCAAGGCCCGCTGGGTCGAGGACTACCGCATCCTCGGCGTGCCCTACGACACGCCGATCGCCGGCCACGGCACACCGACCGTCAACACGCTCCGGCTGTGGGCGGCCAAGGCCTCCGAGCAGTTCGACCTCGAGGTCTTCAACGACGGAGACTACCGCCGCGCCGTCGAGAGCAAGTCGCTCGACGAGTCGATCTCGAAGGTGCTCTACCCCAAGGACACCTCGTACGAGGGCCGTGAGCTCCGCCTCAAGCAGCAGTACTTCTTCGTGGCCTGCTCGCTGCACGACATCATGCGCCGCTACAAGGCCGCTCACCAGACCTTCGAGATCTTCCCCGACAAGGTCGCCATCCAGCTCAACGACACCCACCCCGCGATCACGGTGGCCGAGCTGATGCGGATCTTCGTCGATCGCGAGGGCCTCGAGTGGAGCGAGGCCTGGGACCTCACGCGCCGCACCTGCGCGTACACGAACCACACCCTGCTCCCCGAGGCCCTCGAGAAGTGGCCTCTCCCGCTGTTCGCTCGCGTGCTGCCGCGGCACCTCGAGATCATCCGCGAGATCGACCGTCGCTTCCTCAAGGAGGTCCACGTCTGGTGCGGGGGTGACCACAACTACATCCGGCGCATGGCCATCGTCGACGACGACCAGGGCCAGATCCGCATGGCCCACCTGTCGACCGTGGGCAGCCACACCGTCAACGGGGTCGCCGAGCTTCACAGCCAGCTCCTGCGGGACCGCGTGCTCGTCGACTTCGCCCGATTCGACCCGAAGCAGTTCACCAACCAGACCAACGGCGTGACTCCGCGTCGCTGGCTGCTGCAGTGCAACCGCCGCCTCGCGGGCGAGATCACGGAGCGCATCGGCCGGGGCTGGGTCACCCGGCTCGAGCGACTCGAGGAGCTGGGCGCCTACCGCGACGACTCCGGCTACCACAAGGCCCTGGCCGACATCAAGCACGCCAACAAGGTCGACCTGTGCAACCAGCTCGGCAGCCACCACGGGGTGTCGCTGGACCCCCACGCGATGCTCGACGTCCACATCAAGCGGATCCACGAGTACAAGCGGCAGCTGATGGTCTGCCTGCACGCCATGTGGCTGTACCACCAGGTCCGCTTCGAGGACCGGAACATCGTGCCGCGCACCATCCTCGTCGGTGGCAAGGCCGCGCCCGGCTACGCCGAAGCCAAGAAGCACATCAAGCTCATCAACGACGTGAGCGACCACCTCGATCGCGACCCGCGCGTCCGTGGTCAGCTCCAGATGTGGTTCCTCCCCAACTACAACATCTCGACGGCCGAGCGCGTCATCCCTGCCACCGACCTCTCCGAGCAGATCTCGCTCGCCGGCAAGGAGGCGAGCGGCACCGGCAACATGAAGTTCATGATGAACGGCGCGCTCACCATCGGGACCCTCGACGGCGCCAACATCGAGATCCGCGAAGAGGCGGGTCCCGAGAACTTCTTCCTGTTCGGCATGGACGTCGATCACGTCAACGCCAGGCTCGAGGCCGGCTACGACCCGGGAAGGGTCATCGCCGACAGCCCGCGGCTGCCCACGGTGCTCCAGAGCCTCGAGGAAGGCCTGTTCAACCGCGAGGAGCGCGAGCTGCATCGTCAGATCGCCAACTACCTGCGCTACTCCGACCCCTTCATGGTCTGCGCGGACTTCGACCACTACTGCGACGTACAGGAGCAGGTCGCCGCGAACTACGCCAACCCGGCGGCGTGGTGGCCGAAGGTCGCCCGCAACATCGAGTCGGCGGGGAAGTTCTCGAGCGACCGGACCATTCGCGGCTACGCCAGCGAGATCTGGGGCCTCGAGGCGGTCGGGATCCGCATGGAGCAAGCGCACGACTGACAGAAGGCTCGCGCGAGGGTAGGAGGGCTCGTGCGTCCAGTCCTCGCCCAACTCGTCGATCTGTTGAAGCTCGAGCGCCTCGAGCAGCATCTCTTTCGTGGTCAGAGCCAGGACCTCGGCTGGGGCGCGATCTACGGCGGCCAGGCGCTCGCCCAGGCCCTGTCGGCCGCCACGCAGACCGTGGACTCGGACCGCCAGGTCCACTCGCTGCACGGCTACTTCCTGCGGCGAGGCGACGCGTCGCGGCCCGTGATCTACGAGGTCGACCCCATCCGCGACGGTCGGTCCTTCACCACGCGACGGGTGGTGGGGATCCAGGGAGGCCGGGCGATCTTCAACCTCTCGTGCTCGTTCCAGCTGGTCGAGGAGGGATTCGACCACCAGACCGACCTGGACCTGGACGCGAGCGCGATCCAGCGCCCCGACGAGCTGCTCGCCGAGCACGAGATCGCGAAGCGCATGGGGGACACCATCCCCGAGCCCTTCCGCAAGCGCGCCACCGCCGAGCGCCCTATCGAGGCCCGCGTCGTGCGACCTGGCAATCCGTTCGAGCCGCGGGTCACCGACCCCGTCAAGCAGGTCTGGTACCGCGCGGTCGACCCCCTCGCCGACGACGACCAGCTCCACAAGGCGCTGCTCACCTACTCGTCGGACTTCCACTTCCTCACCACGGCGCTCAACCCGCACGGGGTGTCCTACCTGGTGAGCCAGATCCAGATTGCGAGCCTCGATCACGCGATGTGGTTTCACCGGCCGTTTCGCATGGACGAGTGGCTGCTGCACGTCATCGAGAGCCCGTCGGCGAGCGGCGCCCGAGGCCTCGTGACCGGACGCTTCTACGACCAGAGCGGTCGCCTCGTGGCCTCGACCGCCCAGGAAGGGCTGATTCGGCAACGCTGATCAGCGAGACATCAGCGCGCGCGCGAGCTCCCGCAGCCCGTCGTCGAGCGGCACCGTCGCGTGCCAGCCGAGTACCCTGGCCGCACGCCGGGGATCGCCTCGGAAGCGCGCCACGTCCCAGCTCCGTCCTTCGTGCTCGACGGGCCGGCCTCGACCGGCGATCGCGATGGCGAGCGAGGCCAGCGAACCCAGCGTGGTGGACTGCCCCGACACGAGGTGCAGCGTGGGCAACGTGGCCTCGCCGGCGAGCTTGTGGACGGCACACAGCAGGCCTCGGGCCACGTCGCGCAGGTGGGTGAAGTCGAAGCACCGCTCCGGTCCTTCGACGCGCAGCTCGTCGCCCGCGATGGCCGCCCGGAGGAACGCCGGCACCACCCGGTCCGCGTGATCGTCGGGATCACCGTAGACGTTGGAGAGCCGCACCACCGCGCCGCGCGGGCCCAGCGTCGCGACGCGTTGCTCGCCGACGACCTTGCTGCGGCCGTAGACGTTCACCGGCATGGCCGGTGCATCCTCGTCGACGGGCAGGTGCCGTGGCTCGCCGTAGACCTCGCGGCTGCTCGCGAAGAGCACGAAGGGCCGATGGCGCTGACTGCGAGCGACGTCGACCACGTTCTCCGTGCCCCCGACGTTCGTGGCCCAGCAGGCATCGGGATCGCGCTGCGCCCACAGGGGCCGGCTTACCGCGGCGAGGTGCACCACGCCGTCGCAGTCCCGGGTGGCCAGAGCCAGCCGCTCGCGATCGCACACGTCGTCGCCGTCGAGTAGATCGAAGCCGCGGGTCGCGATCCCGTGCGCGGCCAGCGTCTCGAGGAGCCCGCGGCCGACGAGCCCCGCGCTGCCCGTCACGAGCAGGCGCATCAGCCGAGCATCCAGTCGAGGAGCGCGGCGCGTACCCAGCGACCGCTGTCCACCTGGGCCCAGATCAGGTTGTGGGGATGGCGATCCCAGGCCTCGGGCAGCTCGTTGACCCGGGGCAGGGGGTGCATGATCCGCACGTCGTCGCGCAGGAGCGATGCGAACTCCGGCCGGAGCACGAAGCGGGGATCCGCCCCGAGCGGCGCTTCGTAGTCGCCCTGGTCCCACTCCTGCTGACTGCGGGTCATGTAGATCACGTCGAGCTCGCGGCCGATGTCGCGCAGCGTCGCTTCGAGATCGTCGTGCAGCACGACCTCGGCACCCCTCGCCCGCCAGCTCGCGACGAGCGCATCGTCGGGCCGGTGTGTCTCCGGGGACACGAGGTCGATCCGCGTTCCGGAGAAGCGCGACACGAGCGTGGCGAAGCTTCGTGCCGTGCGGTTGCGGTGCAGGTCGCTCACCACCAGCACCCGGCGCCCCGACAGATCGCCGAGACTGTCGCGCAGGGCGAGCCCGTCGAGCATCGCCTGGGTGGGGTGCTCGAACGCACCCGTGCCGGCCGAGACGAGGACCATCGATGCAGGACCGCGATGGAGTCCGTGAGCCGCTCGCCAGGCGAAGTCGGGGTCAGGGTGACGCACCACGAGCGCATCGAACACGTGGGCAAAGACCTGGACGGCGTCGGCGATGGACTCGCCCTTGACGAGCGAGGTTGCGGACAGGTCGCTGACCACCCGAGCCGACGCCCCGAGGAGCTCGGTCGCCGCCACGAACGACTCGCAGGTGCGGGTGGACGGCTGGGCAAACAGGTGCAGCACACGACGACCGAGCAGACGGTCGCGGCACGACAGTGGGTCTGCGTGCACCAGCGACCGGATCGCCACCGCGCGACGCCAGAGCTCGTCGAGATCCTCCGGATCGAACTGCTCGATGCCGAGCACGTACCGTGGCCGCTCTCCGTCGAAGAGGATCTGACGGGCGTCGGGGCCCTCGAGCGCGCTCCGGAAAGCGTCCTGGTCCAAGTTGCCTCCTCCCCGCAGCATACCGACCGACACTCGCACGGGCCCAGCCAACCGGGTACGGAGCGAGGGGCGACCGGGGGCAGAACCGTGGTGTTGGCAAGTTGGTGGTGGCTCTCCTGCAGTTCTGCTCCGCCCGACCCGTCGGCGGAAGTCGAGGAGGCGGCCACGGCGACCACCCAGATGCCGGCGACGATCGAGCTCGAGATCCAGCCCCCGGCGATCGGAGACGGGCGATTCGAGGTCGAGACGGTCGCTCGCGTCCTCCGCACGCTCGAAGGCACGCTGCTGGCCGTGCCCCGCGTGGTGCCACGGATCCAGGGCGCGGATGTTCCCCCGGGCATCGCGGGGGCCCCGGACTCCCCGGCCGGTCCCTGGGGCCTGTCCTTCGCCGTCACGCGAAGCCGCAGCGCACTGGAGCTGCGGCTGATGACCTGTGCCCCGACCGGCAACTGCGACGAGGACGTGGTGTTCGGTGAGGGCTCCCCCGAGGCTCTCGGAGGCGAAGCGGTGACCAAGGTGCTGGACCGTCTCGAGGTCCAGGTGAACCCGGCCTCGGCGCGGTGCATGGCCACCGCACCGTCGCGCGACGACTACGCGAGCCTCGTCGCGGGCCGCGGCGCGGCAGTGGTCTACGGTCTGCTGGAGCCCGACGAGGTCGGGGATCGCGACGACGACCCGAGCGAGCGGGCGATCTACCTCGATCCCAAGAGCGGCCTCGCGAACTGGATGGCGGCGCGGGCGCGCTTCGCGAGGAGCGAGTTCGACAGCGCCGACACCGCGATCGGCAAGGCCCTCTCGGCGTGCCCGAGCCACCTCGGCATCGTGGCCGATGCCGTCCGGATCGCCCTCGAGCTCGACCGCGTCGAAGACGCGGTGGCTCTGCTCGACGGCGCGAAGGGCGCCGAGGACGACCCGCGACTGGTCCCGCTCTGGCTCGATGCCTGGGTGCGCTCTGGCCGGGTCAACGAGGCCGAGACGCTGGGGCTGCGGGCCAACGCCACCTTCCCCGACGACCGCAACGTCGCTCGCACGCTGGCCGAGCTCGCTCGGGCCCGGGGCAACGTCGAGGACTACGAGTCCTGGGTGCAGCGGTGGTCCGATCGAGCGAGCGACGACCCGGAGCCCGCGCGGCGGCTCATCGGCATCCTCGCACGGGAGAACCGCTGGCAGGAGGCGTGGCGCGCCATCGCGGAGCTCGAGCGCCGCGGCGCCCGGGAAGAGGCCCGGCAGTGGAAGGTCACCGCGGGACTCGCGCTCGAGCGCTATCGAGAGGCAGCCGAGGCGGCCGATCCCGTCACCGCAGCCCGAATCGAAGCGCGCGCCGCCCTCGAGGGTCTCGCGGGCTACACCCTCGATCTCCACGACGACGACACGCCCGAGGCCCACCTCGCGCGGGGCTCCCACGCCATGGGCTACGGCGCTCACGAGCGTGCGCTGAGCGAGGCCGAAAAGGCGCTGCGAACCCGCCCCTGGTGGCCCGAGGCCCTCGAGCTCAAGTCCCGGGCGCTGCAGGCCCTCGGTCGCTCGGATCAGGCCATCGTGGCCCGCAACCGCTGGCTCGCCGCCGAGCCCCCCCTGGAGCAGTGATGCGCTGGTTTCGCCTGATCGGCATGCTCTTCTTCGTGTTCGCGGCGTTCGGCATCGGCGGGTTCGCGTGGTTCTCGAGCAACTACCTGGCGGACCTGCCCCAGGACCTCGACAACCTGGCCGACTTTCGGCCGCCCACCGCCTGCACGATCACCGACGAAGCTGGCAACGTGCTCGACAGCTTCTATCTGGAGCGCCGTTACCCGGTCGCCGACATCCGGGATCCGTCGTTCCCCAAGTACGTCTGGCAGGCGTTCGTGGCCGCGGAGGACCGTCGCTTCTTCGAGCACCCGGGCGTCGACGCCCTCGGGATCCTCCGCGCCATCGTGGTGAACGCCAGGGCGGGTCGCACGGTGGAGGGCGGCTCCACGCTGACCCAGCAGCTCGTGAAGAACATCTTGCTGACCAACGAGAAGTCGATCGACCGCAAGATCAAGGAGGCGGTCCTCGCCTGGCGCATGGAGCGCAAGCTCAACAAGATGGAGATCCTGCGCCTCTACATGGACTTCATCTACCTCGGCTCCGGCAACTATGGCGTCGAGGCCGCGGCGCGCGACTACTTCGGCAAGACCGCGGCCGAGCTCGAGCCCCACGAGATCGCGACCATCGCCGCCCTCATCCCGGCCCCGAGCCACTACTCGCCGCGCACCAACCCAAAGGAAGCGCTGCGACGTCGGCGGCTCGTGCTCCGAGCCATGGTCGAGGAGGGCTTTCTCGACGCCAAGGAGGTCGCAGAGAAGTGGAACAACGAGCCCCTCGTGCTCTCACCCGGGGGGCGCGGTGAGGACCGCGGCGCAAAGACGGCCTACATCACGGTCGTCCGGCGGGAGATCCAGAAGTACTATGGCTCGAATGCGACGATCGACGGACTGAAGATCGTGACCCCCTACAACGCGGCCGTCCAGGAGGTCGCCGTGCGGGCGACCCGCGAGGCCGCCGAGGCCCACCTGGCGCGGCAGGGGCCCCGTCCCATCAAGCTCCGTTCGGGCAGTCGGCCCCCGTTCCCCGACGGCGAGTGCTTCCGGGTCCAGGTCGACGGCGATCTCGCGACCCTGCGCGCGGGGGCGATGACCTACAGCCTCGTGCCCTCCGACCGGAACGTGCGCGTGTTCGACGAGCGCGAGGACAAGTTCCCCTCCGCCCTGTCCTCCCAGATTCGGGGCGGGGAGATCCTCGCGGTGTGCCTCGCCGAAGACCACGACGAGCCCCCGATCGATGGCCGACCCTGGGTGACGATCGACAAGTCGCCATGGGCGCAGTCCGCCGCCGTGGTGCTCCACCACCCCACGGGCCGCGTGGTCACCGTCACGGGCGGAATCGGCCCCGGCCAGCTCGAGGGCTTCGTGCGCGGGGTCCAGGCCGAGCGCCAGCCCGGCAGCTCGTTCAAGCCGTACGTCTACGCATCGGCGCTCTCGCTGGGCAAGTCCCAGCTCGACATCATGGTCGACCGCCCCATCCGGATCGGGAACTGGGCCCCCCAGAACTATGGCAAGAGCTTCCGCGGCCGGATGCCGATCCGCATGGCGCTGACGCGATCGACGAACACGATCGCGGTCCAGCTCATGCTCGAGGCCGGGCCCCAGCGGGTGGCGGGCCTCGCTCGCGCGCTCGGGGTCCAGACGCCGCTGCGTCCGGACCTCACCATGGCGCTCGGCACCTCCGAGGTGACCCCCCTCGACCAGGCGACGGGCTACGCGGGGCTCGCTCGAGGCGGCGTCCCCACCGACGCCATCTTCGTGCTGCGCGTCGAGGACGCCGCGGGCGGCCTCATCGCCAAGGCCGGGGAGCCGGCCTACCCGAACGGCCCGCGACTTCCCGGCTCGCCGAAGCCCCGCGCGCTCGACGCCGGCGTGGCAGCCGAGACCCTCGACATGATGAAGTCGGTCGTGCGCTTCGGAACCGGCCGGCGAGCCTACCGCCCCGATGTCGACCGGGCGGGCAAGACAGGCACCACCAACAGTTTCGTCGACGCCTGGTTCGTCGGCGTGACCCCCGAGCACACGATCGCGGTGTGGGTGGGGACCGACGGCTACGGCACCCTCGGGGATCGCGAGACGGGCGGCAAGGCGAGCCTGCCCGCGTGGATCCAGATCGCCGACGTGCTCATGGAGTACGAGACCGAGACGCGGTTTCCCATTCCCGACGAGGTCGTGATGGTGACGTGGCAGGGACAAGAAGTGGCGATGCGCCGCGGTGGCGTGCACGACTCGGTGTTGCCCCTGCCTTCTCTCGGCTCCGCGCCGCTTGCCACGGTCGACCGCTGACCACACCCGGTTAGAGTAAGGCTCCGCAAGTGGCAATCTGGCCCTGGCCTGGGCCGCTCCGCCGAACCGAGCGGCCTCCCCAGGGCGAACAAAACTGGCCAAGGAGCCTGTCCTCGATGTCCACCGATCCGTCCCTGACAGCGGACGACGTGTCGGAGAGCCCGCAGCCGAAGGGCGGCGACGAGACGCCCCACGTCCCCTCCGGCACCGACTACGTCAGCGACCGAGCGTTCGCCGACTTTCCCATCTCCTCCGAGGTCCTGCAGGGCATCTCCGAGCTCGGCTACGTCACCGCCACCCCCGTCCAGGCGGTGACGATCGAGGCCGCAGCCGCGGGCCGCGACATGCTCGTTCGCGCCAAGACCGGCACCGGCAAGACGGCGGCGTTCTGCGTGCCGATCGTCGAGCGGGCCACCGCAGGTTCCCGCAAGCCCGAGGCGATCATCCTCGCCCCCACGCGGGAGCTCGCGCAGCAGATCGGCGACGAGTGCGCGGCGATCGCCAAGTTCAAGGACGTGAATCTCGCGGTCCTCGTGGGTGGCGTCGCGATGGGACCGCAGGAGAAGCAGCTCGAGCAAGGCGTCGAGATCGTGGTCGGAACCCCGGGGCGGGTGCTCGATCACGTCCGTCGCAAGAACCTCGACCTGTCCTCCGCGACCATGGCGTGTCTCGACGAGGCCGACGAGATGCTCTCGATGGGCTTCTACGAGGACGTGGCCAAGATCCTCGACCACACGAAGGAAGGTCGGCAGGTACTGCTCTTCTCGGCCACCATCTCCGACGAGACGCAGCGGCTCGCGAACACCTACCTCAAAGACCCCGAAGACATCCGGCTGTCCACCGACGCTGACAACGTCGACAACATCGCCCACGTTCTCTACGAGACCACGATGGGGCTGCACAAGATTCGCGCGCTGCTCTACGTCCTCGACGTGGAGGACCCCGGCTCGGCGATCATCTTCTGCAACACCCGCGAAGACACGATGACCGTCGCGTCGTTCCTCGACCGCCAGGGCCTGGACGTCCAGCTGCTCTCGGGCGAGCTGTCGCAGAGCCGGCGCTCGCAGGTGATGCGGAAGGTCAAGGCGGGCGAGGTGCGCTTCCTCGTCTCGACCGACGTGGCAGCGCGCGGGATCGACATTTCGGATCTGTCCCACGTCATCAACTACAGTCTGCCCCAGGATCCCGCGGTCTACCTCCACCGCACCGGTCGAACCGGAAGAATCGGAAAGCAGGGCACGGCGATCAGCCTCGTCGGCGGGCCCGACCTCACGACGAGAAACAGCCTCGAGAACCGTCACGACATCACGTTCGAGGAGCGCGAGCTGCCCGACGCCGAGGCGGCTGTCCAGCGGCGCGTCGAGCGGCAGGCCCGGCAGATCCGCGACGCGATGGGCAGCCTCGTGTTCGAGTCCTACCTGCCCACGGTCAAGGCGCTGAAGGAGCGGCCCGACGGAGACCGGCTCCTCGCCGCGGCGCTGCGCGCCTTCTTCCAGTGGGACCGGCAAAGGCGGGCCGAGATGGGCGAGGTCGACTCGATCGGCGCGCTCGTCCAGCAGCGCAACGAGAAGCTCGAGCGCAAGGCCAAGCGTGACAAGGACCGGGGCCCGTCGGACCGTCGAGGCGGCCGGCGATCCCCTCCCCGTGGCCGGCCCAAGAGGTCGCCCGCGCCAGCCGAGGAGCTCGACGAGCTCGATGCGCTGCTGGTGTCCGACGAGCCCGAGGCCTCCTCGGCGGACGAGCCGGCCAAGAAGAAGAAGCGGCGCCGAAAGAAGACCCCCAGGGTTGACGATGAGCTGGATGCAATGTTGGTCGAGGCCGAGGAGCCGTCGACCCGGTCCAGCGCTCCGAAGGGCAAGAAGAAGCCTGCCCCTCGCGAGGACGACGGCCCGGATGACGAGCTCGACGATCTCGACGCCCTCCTGACGGCAGAGTGACCATGTCCCAAGTGGATGATCCCGAGTTCGCGCAGCAGTACCCCGAGAAAGCATACAAGAACCTGGACTTCCTCAACGGGCCCGAAGCACGGCCCATCCGCATCCTCTGCGAGTACGAGGAGCCTCGTCAGCGGCTTCGACAACACCAGGTCTCCGACACGGTGGTGTTCTTCGGCAGCGCGCGCACCCGGCCGACCGAGGACGTGGTTCCGCTGGTCGAGGCGGCCCGAGCTGCCGCCGAGAAGGACCCCGAGGACGCGATCGCGAGGCGCACTCTGCACCAGGCCGAGCAGGCGCTGCGGCTCGCCCGCTACTACGACGACGCTCGCGAGCTCGCGCGTCGGATCACCGCGTGGAGCATGGAGCAGCGCCACCCCTACGTGATCTGCTCCGGCGGGGGCCCCGGCATCATGGAGGCCGCCAACCGCGGCGCTGCCGACGTGCCAGGCGGACGTTCGGTGGGGCTCGGGATCTCCTTGCCCTTCGAGCAGGGCGTGAACCCGTGGGTCAGCGAGGACCTCGCCTTCGAGTTCCACTACTTCTTCACGCGCAAGTACTGGTTTCTCTACCTGTGCCGGGCGCTCGTGATCTTCCCTGGCGGCTTCGGCACGCTGGACGAACTCTTCGAGACCCTCACGCTGGTCCAGACCAACAAGATCAAGAACCGACTGCCGATCGTGCTCTACGGCAGCGAGTACTGGGACAACGTGCTGAACCTGAGCACGATGGTCGACTTCGGGACGATCAGCCCCGAGGACCTCGAGCTGGTCCACCGCATCGACACGATCGACGAGGCCTTCGCGTGCCTCACCACCGAGCTCACGCGAGACGACTGAAGCGAAGGTCAGCCGTGCGGTAGCTCGATTACGGCACCATCCTGGCTGTCCTCATCGGAGAGGGGGCAGCGGAGCAGCAGGAGCACGTCCTGGTTGTGGGCGTCGACCTCGCTCTCGCCCACGACTTCGAAGCCCACATCCTCGTAGAGCTTGATCGCGCGACGATTGTCGCGGCCCACGAGGAGCGAGCACGATCGGATGCCTCGCCGACGGAGCCGCTCCAGCACCTCCTGGACGAAGTGCTGACCGAGCCCCTGGCCGCGCCAGCCCGGGCGGAGTCCCATCGACAGGATGCTCGCCTCGTGGGTGCGATCCCAGCTGCGCAGGCACACACAGGTACCGATGGCCTGGTCGTTCGCCCGAAGAAGGAACACCCGGCCCGCCTTCAGGAACGCAGCCGCGGTGTAGGGCGAGAAGGTCGACTCGGCGAACGTCTGCAGGTCGATCTCGATGATGGTCTGCACGAGCTCCGCGGTGACATCGACCACCTCCTCGATTCGGATGGCGTAGGCGTGGTCACTGCCTTGGTCGATCCGGAAGCTGTCCACGTGCGTGGCTCCTCGTGTCCTGAACGGGGGATGCTCGATACGTAGGCCCATCGGGAGGGCGCCGCAACGGGCGGCGTGCCTCGTTGCCTCGTTCTTTGCGGCCATGCCGCGGGGGATCGGATGTTCCAGTCGCTCGACTTTCGCGACCATCGTAAGCGATTACTCGCCAAGCTCCAACAAGATGAAGCGGTGCTCGTGTTCGGGTCCCCGACGCGGCGCCGCAATGGGGACTCGGACTACCGGTACCGCCCGAGCTCCGACGTCTTCTGGCTCACCGGCTGGGAAGATCCCCAGTGCGCCGTGTTCTTGCGCCCAGGCGTCGAGGAGCCGTTCGTGCTCTTCGTGCAGCCGCGCGACCCCGAGCGCGAGGTGTGGGACGGGCGGCGCCCGGGGCCCGAGGGCGCGGTCGAGCGCTACGGCGCCGACGCGGCGTTCCCGATCGCGGAGCTCGAGACCGAGCTTCCCCGCCTGCTGGAGGGCGTGAGGTCCCTGCACTACCAGTTCGCCGTCGACCCCGACCACGACGGGGTCCTCATGGCGTCAATCAACCGAGCGGCCCGCAACGCCAGGCGCCGGAGCTTCGAGGTCCCGCGCACCTTCCACCTGCTCGAGACGGTGCTGCACGAGCTCCGGCTCCACAAGACGCCGGCCGAGATCGCGGTCATGCGCGAGGCGGCCGATCTCACCGAGCAGGGGCACCGCAGGGCGATGGCGTTCGCGCGTCCCGGCGTCCAGGAGTTCGAGGTCGAGGCGGTGCTCACCGAGCCCTGGGCGCGTGCGGGCTCCACGGGCGTGGCGTACACCCCGATCGTGGCTTCGGGCGACAACGCCACGATCCTCCACTACGTCACGAACCGCGACGTCTGCGAGGACGGCGAGCTGCTCCTCATCGATGCGGGCTGCGAGGTCGCCTACTACGCCTGTGACGTCACGCGCACCTTCCCGGTGAACGGCCGATTCACGGGTCCTCAGCGCGATCTGTACGACGTGGTCCTGCGTGCGCAGCTCGCGAGCATCGACGCCTGCCGGTCGGGGCAGAGCTTCGATGACGTCCACGCCGCAGCGGTGCACCTGCTCACCGAGGGCATGGTCGATCTCGGGCTCCTCGAAGGCGACGTCGACGAGCTCGTCGAGAGCGGCGCCTTCCGCAAGTACTACATGCACTCCACGAGCCACTGGCTCGGGCTCGACGTGCACGACGTCGGTGCCTACACGAAGAATGCCGCGGTCCGTACCCTCGCCCCGGGCATGGTCCTCACCGTGGAGCCGGGAATCTACGTCGCCGCCGACGACGAGGCCGCGCCCGAGGCCCTGCGGGGCATCGGCGTCCGCATCGAGGACGACGTGCACGTCACCGACGATGAGCCCGACGTGCTCACGGGCGGCATCCCCAAGACGATCGCCGACGTCGAAGCAGCCTGCCAGGAGGCCCTCGCGTGAGCGAGCGACCCCCACGTCCTCCGTGGCACGAGGCCCACGCTCGGGCTCTCGCCGCCGGTGCGGCCACCTACCGGGATCCGGAGACCGGCTACCGGGTGTTCACCGAGATCGCGCATCGGATGCGCGGAACCTGCTGTGGCTCGGCGTGCCGACACTGCCCCTACGGCCACGTCAACGTGCCCCGCAAGCCCTGACCCGGGAGTCGCCATGCCCACCCCTGCTCTGAACCTCGCCTCCCGCCACGCCCTCGTCTGCGGCGCGAGCCAGGGGATCGGCGCCGCCACTGCCCGAGCCTTCGCCGCCGCCGGCGCGACGCTCACGATCCTGGCCCGAAGCGAAGAGCGCCTGCGTGGAATGGTCGAGCCGCTGGTCGAGCGCGGCGCTCCCGCGGTGCACGTTCTGCCCCTCGATCTCGACGACCGCGCTGCGTTCGAGGCCGCGATCACCGCGTGGCTCGACGAACACGGCCCCGTGCACGTCGTCGTTCACAACACCGGTGGGCCGGCGGGCGGCCCCCTGCTCGAGGCTCGAACCGACGCCATCGAAATGGCGATCGCCCGCCACCTCCTCACCGCCCACCGGCTGCTCCAGCTCACGCTCCCCGGCATGGCGCAGGCCGGCTACGGACGGTTCGTGCAGGTGCTGTCCACCTCCGTGCGCGAACCCATCGACCGCCTGGGCGTGAGCAACCTGACCCGTGCCGCAGTGGCGAGCTGGGCCAAGACGATGTCCCGCGAGCTGCCTCCCGGCGTGACCATCAACAACGTGCTCCCCGGCTTCACCGACACCGATCGCCTGGGCCAGCTCGCCGAAGCCGCCGCGTCGCGCACCGGCTCCACCCCCGACGCGATCCGCGAGGGGTGGATCGCCACCGTGCCCGAGGGTCGCCTGGCCAGTCCCGACGAGACCGCGCAGGTGATCCTCTTCCTCGCGTCGCCCGGGGCGAGCTATGTGCGAGGAACCTCCATCCCGGTGGACGGGGGCCGACTAAGGAGCATCTGACCGTGACCGACGACGTCTTCTTCTCGATCGCCCAGACGCCGGTGAACGGCGTCACGCCGACCGAGGCGGTCATGTTCGAGAACTTCTTCGCGCAGGTCGAGGCAGCCGACGCCCTCGGCTTCGGAACCGCCTGGATCGCGGAGTCCCACCTGTCGAGCCAGGTGCAGAAGCAGACGTCGCAGCCCGTGATCCCCCACTGGGAGGGCGAGGTCGGGCTCAACGTCGACTTCCACCAGCTGGCCACGAGGATCTTCCAGCGGACGAAGCGCATCGAGGCAGGCTCCGCGATCCTGAACGTGCTGTGCAACGGGGGGCCGGTGGCCCACGCCGAGCGCACGGCCGCCTTCTTGATGCAACACGGGCTCGACGCCGACGAGAAGCGCAGGATCCATCTAGGTTTCGCGGCTGGCCGCTTCGACTTCATGAACCTCGCCTACGGCATCGGTCCCCGCAACGAGCTCGAGCGTCTCGCCTGGCCGGCCCTCAAGGGCCAGGTGTTCCGCCGCGCGGCCAGGATCTTCGTGCGCTTGCTCCGCGGGGACGCCCTCGCGAGCGCCGAGGTCCCGACCGTGGTCCTCCGCGCCGAGCACTTTCGGAAGCCCGAGCAGTTCGACGCGGTCCGAGAGCTCGCGGGCACCGACCACGTCGAGATTCCGCCGTTCTTCGACTTCGAGATCCTGCAGATCGTGCCTCGCGAGTGGCGGCGCGAGCTGCTCCAGCTCGTGGTGGGGTCCCACGACCCCGTCGTACAGGTGGAGGTCAACGAGATCCTCCCCGTGCACGTCTTCAACCTCTCGATCACGAGGTCCGACGTGATCGACGCCACCCACCAGCGCATGACCGAGGCGTTCCATCCCGACGGGGGGCCGTGGAAGCGGCAGTACATGCCGCGCACCGTGTTCGTGTTCCTCAACGAGCAGCCTGGGCTCTCCGCCGAGCAGCGCCGCGCCTCCGCCCACGACGAGGCCCGCGCCGCACTCGGCGCCTACTGGCAAGCCCTCGACGGCACCATCGACTCGTCCAAGGTCGAGAAGGCCGCCGACAACGCACTCGTGGGCGACGCCGAGCAGGTCGCCCAGCAGGCGATGGAGCGGTTCCACCCTGACGATCGGCTCATGCTGTGGTTCGACTTCTTCAACCACGACTCCGACCGCGTGGTCGCCAACATGGAGGCGTGGGCCACGCAGGTTGCGCCGAAGCTCGAGGCCTGGCGGGAGCAGTCGTGATGCTCGGGCCGGTCGAGAACTACATCGACGGCCAGTTCCGAGCCGCGTCCGAGGGCGGAACCCTCTCCGACCACGCCCCCGCCACCGGAGCAGTGATCACGACGATCCCCGACTCTGGACCAGACGACGTCGATGCCGCGGTGGCGGCCGCCCAGCGTGCGATGGCCGGACCGTGGGGCCGGACGTCGACGGCCGAGCGGGCGGACCTCTGCGACGCGGTCGCCGACGCCATCGAGGCGGATGCCGAGGCGTTCGCGGAGCTCGAGAGCCTGGACTGCGGCAAGCCCCTGAAGCTGGCACGCGACCTCGACATCGCCAGGTCCATCACCAACTTCCGCTTCTTCGCGAGCGCCGTCCGCAGCGCCTCGGAGCCGAGCTTCACCATGGCCGACGCGGTCAGCCACACCCTGCGCCGGCCCCTCGGCGTGGTCGGGCTGATCACGCCGTGGAACCTGCCGCTGTACCTGCTCACCTGGAAGATCGCCCCAGCGCTGGTGACCGGCAACGCGATCGTCGCCAAGCCGAGCGAGCTCACCCCGCTCACCGCCCACCGTCTCGCCGAGGTGTTCGATCACCTGGGGGTCGCGTCCGGCGTGCTGAACGTGGTCCACGGGCTGGGCCCGAGGGTGGGCGCTCCGCTCTGCGCTCATCCCGCGGTAGCGGGCGTGAGCTTCACCGGAGGCACCGCCACGGGCCGACAGGTCGCCGCCGCGGTCGCCCCCCGGTTCGCCAAGCTCTCGCTCGAGCTCGGCGGGAAGAACGCGAGCATCGTCTTCGAGGACGCCGACCTCGAGCTCGCGATCCCCACCGTGGTGCGGGCCGCGTTCACCAACACGGGACAGATCTGCCTGTGCGGCTCCCGGCTCCTCGTGCACCGGAGCGTCTACAACCGCGTCGTGGACGAGGTCGTCGCTCGCACCGAGGCGATGGTGGTGGGGGATCCGCGGGCCCCGGACACCGACCTGGGCGCGCTCTCGAGCGCCGCCCACCGCGACAAGGTCGAGGGTTACCTCGCTCTGGCTCGCGAGGAAGGAGGGATCGTCCGCACCGGCGGGGACCGTCCCACGCTCGGCGAGCCGCACGCCGGAGGCACCTTCTTGCGGCCGGCCGTCGTCGAGGGCCTCGCGCCCGACTCGCGCACCGCCACCGAGGAGATCTTCGGCCCGGTCCTCACCGTGCACCCGTTCGAGGACGAGGCCGAGGCGATCCGACTCGCCAACAGCGTGCGCTACGGGCTCTCGGCCTCGGTCTTCACCCGCGATCTCGCGCGAGCCCACCGGGTCGGGGCCGCGCTCGACGTGGGCACGGTGTGGGTCAACACCTGGCTCAAGCGCGATCTGCGCGTTCCGTTCGGCGGGCAAAAGGACAGCGGCGTGGGCCGTGAGGGCGGAGCGTACAGCCTGCGCTTCTTCACCGAGCCCACGACCCTCTGCATCCAGCTCGACACGCCGTGACGCGAGGCGAGCGCAATGGCGGCACCTCCCCCCGACCTTTCCTCTCCGTGACATCCGGGGTGCCGCGGAGGTCCGAGGTCCCTACGCTGCCGAGATTCGTCCGGCCCCACGCCCGAGCGCGCTCCCCCGCGACGAAAGCGCACCACTCGTGGTGGTCGACATCGGGTAGAGGATTCGAGGAGGACGTTCATGCCGCCGTGGTCCTGGATCGTAGGTCCCGCCATCGTGCACGTTTGCCCCCAGCCGGGCCCGGGCTGCGACGCGACGACCATCGAGGAGGCACTCGCGCTCCAGCCTGACTTCGTCGAGCTCGAGCCTGGCCGCTACCCGGCCCAGAACGTCCGAATCGACCGCGCGAACGTGACGATCAAGTCGAAGGATCCCTCCCGGCCCGCGGAGCTCGTCTTGTCCGAGACCGCGCTCACCCAGGCCGGGCCGCTGCTGTCGGTCGAGGCCGACGGGGTGGTGCTCCGAAACCTCGTGCTCGACGGAGCGAGCCCCCCTCCGGTCGGCGACCCTGTGGACGCTCGGGCCGTGGTGGCGCGGAACGTCCAGGGGCTATCCCTCGAGGGCGTCGTGGCCCGTGGCTTCCGCTGGGCGGCCGACGGGGGCACCCTGCTCGCGGAGGACGCCACCGTCTATATCGACCGCTCCACGTTCGAGGACGGGGAGGCGGCGGGCTTCGGGGGGTTCGTGCGGTCCACCGGGGCCGGCGCGCTCGCGGTCGCGGGCAGCCTCTTCCGCCGCGGGACCGCCAACTACGGCGGGGCCATCGCCACCGATGGCGTCGACGTCTACGTGTTCGATTCCACGTTCCAGGACCAGGTGGCCCGCATCAAGGCGGGGCACCTCCTCGTCCAGAACGGCGTCCTCGATGTCCTCGACTCGAGCCTCGACGGCGGGACGGCCCCTCAGTGGGGGCTGCTCGACGTCCAGACGAGCTCGTTCGTGAGCTTGAAGTCCCTGTCGCTCGGGGGCACCAGCTCCCCGTCGGCGGGCCTGGCCCTCGTCCAGAACGCCGCCTTCACCGCCATCTCCGACCTGACGATGGGCCAGATCGGTGCGTCCGCTCCGGGGCTCCGCGTCATCGGGGGCGATGTCCGCATCGAGGACTCCGCCTTCGCCAACAGCGCAGTCGACACGGAGGGCGCGGTCGTCCTCGAGAGTCCCGCCAGTGCCGACGTGCAGCGCTCCTGGTTCTGCAACGCGGGCTCCACGCGAGGCGCCCTCGAGCTCGTCGGAGAGTGCAGCGGGGGCTGCACGCTGCGTCACAACGTGTTCCTCGCCAACGAGTCGCGAGTGGCCGACACACCGACCCCCGAGCCGCCGAGCGCGGCCGCGCTGGTGGTCGACCTCACGGGGTTCGTCTCCGTCGACCGCAACACCTTTGCCGACAACGTCCATCAGAGCCCTGCCCTCGTGGGATCGGTGATCGCGGTGTCCGACGCGGACCTCGCGCTCACCGACAACCTGCTCGTGGGCAACCAGTCGACGGCTCCCGTGACCCTGTTCCAGGACAACCCGTCGCTCTTCGTCAGCCGAAACGCCTCCGACGCCTCCGACAACCTCATCCCGCAGGACGAGCTCCCGAACCTCCTGCCTGCCGTCCCTTCCACCACGTTCGACACCGAGGTGCGGTCCCAGCCGACGGTGTGCCTCTCTGCCGAGCCTTGGCTGCCCGCGACGGCCCCGTTCCCCGGAGCCTTCGGCAGCGACGACGACGGCGATGGGTTCCTGCTCGCGAACGACTGCGACGACTTCGCCGCCGACGCCTACCCTGGTGCCCCCGAGATCCCCGGCGACGGTCTCGATCAGGACTGCGACGACCTCGAGTCCTGCTACGTCGACAGCGACGGCGACGGCTTCGGGACCGACGAGCTCGTCCCCACCACGGACTGGGGCTGCACGCTACCCGGAAACACCGCGATCCCCGGTGACTGCGACGACACGGACGCAGGTCGGAACCCGAGTGCGCCCGAGATCGTCGACGACGTCGACTCGAACTGCGACGGCATCGACGGCCCCGACAGCGATGGCGACGGCGTTCACGAGCCCGAGGACTGCGACGATGGCGACCCCACCATCTACCCGGGCGCCCCCGACCCCTTCGACGGCATCGATCAGGACTGCGACGGGGTTCTCGAGGAGCCCGAGGAGCCCCCGGACCGCGATGGCGACGGCGTGCCCTTCCCCGAGGACTGCGACGACGACGATCCCGATCGGATCCTTTGCCGCGGCTATCTCGCCGGCGTGGGCTGCACGGTGGGAACGCCCGGCCCCCTCCCGCTCGCGCTCCTGCTGCTCGCGGCTTTCCGTCGTCGGGTGTCGTAGGATTCGGGGACCGGAGGTCCCCCATGCGCATCCTCGGCATCGCCCTGCTCGTTGGCTGCTCGAAGTCTGCCCCGCCCGCCGCCGCCGTCGACGACGCGGTCACCGCGGCGCCCCCAGAGGAAGAAGCTCCCGCCCCCGGTGGGATCGACCGGCTTCCCGAGGATCACGTCCACGGCGGCACCGAGCGTGCGGCCGAGGACATCGACATGATCGTGATCCACACCGTCGGAGGCCCCACCTGCGAGGGCGGTGAGGTGAGGTTCAGCCCTGCGGGCGAAGACGCCCGCTACTGGCGGGACTGGTTCGAGAGCCAGGGCAGCACGAGCATCCACTACGTGGTGGGTCGCGAAGGCGACGTCGCCCAACAACGGCCCGAGCTGCGGACGGCCGGCCACGTCTCGTTCGGAGGCGTGCGAGACGGCGTCAACGCGCGCTCCATCGGCATCGAGCTCGTGAACCGCGGCGACGGCGCCGACCCGTTCCCCGACGCCCAGATTGCTGCGCTGGAAAACCTGGTCACCGAGATCGCGGTCCGCTACGAGCTCGGGGCCGCCGACGTGTACGGGCACTCCGAGCTCGACCCGCGGCCGCTCGACCCGCCGTGCGAGGCTCACCCCCGCCGCGTGGACCCAGGGCCCCTGTTCCCCATGGACCAGCTGAAGAAGGCCGTCGTCGTGGCATCCACACGAGCCGCCGTCCTCAAGTGAAGCCGAGCGCTCGGCCCACCTGGACGACCACGAACGAAGCGCCATAGGCGAGCGCGGTCATGTACGCGAACGTGAACGCCGTCCACCCCCACGAGCCGCTCTCCTTCCGCAGGACCGCGATCGTGGAGAGGCACTGGAGCGACAAGGCGAAGAAGACCATGATCGAGAGCGCGGTGAGCGGGGTGTACACCGGCGAGCCGTCGGCGTGCCGAGCGTTTCGGATGCGATCCCGGAGGGCAGGGCTCTCCTCGTCGACATCGGCCCCCACTCCGTAGACCACGCCCATGGTGGCCACGAACACCTCGCGAGCTGCAAACGCCCCGATGAGCCCGATGCCGATCTTCCAGTCGTAGCCGAGCGGCTCGATGACAGGCTCGATGGCCTGCCCGAGCCGACCCCCGAGCGAGCGCTCGAGGATGCGGGGCGCCGCGAGCGCGTCCAGGTCCTGACCGGACTGCTGCGCGACCTGGATCTCGGCGGGGGAGAGCACGTCGGCGGGCTCGTAGCGAGGAAAGGCGAGCAGCGCCCACAGCGCCACCGTCGCGATGAGGATGATTCCACCGGCCTCCCGTAGGAAATCGACGCACCGGGTCACCACCGTGCGGACCACCACGCGCGGATTGGGCCAACGATAGGGCGGAAGCTCGATCAACTCGGGCTCGGCGTCCGAGGCGAACACGGTGCGGCCGAGCACGACCGCGGCGCCCACCGCCACCAGGGTGGAGAACAGGTACATGCCCGCCAGGGCCACTGGCCGAAGGGGCACGGGACCCCACAGGGTGGCCGGAAACAACGCGGCGATGAGCAGCGTGTAGACCGGCAGGCGGGCCGAGCAGCTGGTGAGCGGAATCACCATCATGGTGAGCAGCCGGTCCCGGAACCGCGGGAGGGTGCGCGTGGCCAGGATCGCGGGCACGGCGCAGGCGTAGCCCGACAGGAGCGGCACGAAGGCCCGTCCCGGCAGACCGGCCGCCCGCAGCACCCGGTCGGCGAGGTGGGCCGCCCGCGCCAGGTACCCGGAGTCTTCGAGCAGGGCGAGGAACAAGAAGAGCAGCCCGACCTGGGGCAGGAACACGATCACTGCGCCCACTCCGCCGAGGATCCCGTCGACGACGAGGTCACGGACGATCTCCAGTCCTGACGCGACCCCTGGAGCGCTGGCGATGACCGGGTCGAATCCCGCGGTGACCCCGCGCTGCACATAGCCGACGGCCGTCTCCACGAGCCCGATCAGCGGATCGGCCCACGAGAACAGGGCCGCGAAGGTGAGGGCCATGATGCCGAGGAAGAGCAGGCTGCCGAACACGGGGTGCAACGCGACCCGGTCGAGCCGCTCGGTGTCGAGCATGGCCGGCGGTGTGCTGGCCGGGCGCCCGCTGGACGCGAACCACCCCGGCGCGTGCACGTCGATCCAGGCATAGCGGCTCGCGATGAGCTCGGCCTGCAGATCGTGGTCGCGCGCGGCGGCCGCTTCCCGCACCCGGACCACGGCCGGAATCGGCTCGGGATCGTCGTGGAGGTGCCCGTCTTCGTCGGCGGACAGGAGCAGCCAGCGGGCCACCGCGTGAGCTTCGTCGGTCCCTGGCGCGGCCTGGGTCGCGAAGGGCTCGGGCAGCTCGTGTGACAACTCGTCGACCCAGCCTGCGACTTCGTCGGACCAGGCGTGGGGGGAGCGGCCCACGCAGTCGCCGGGCTCCGCGGCGAGGGCGCGGATGGCGTCGCGAAGCTCGGGCAGCCCGCGACCCGCCCTCGCGACGGTGCCCACGACGGGCACTCCGAGCTCCTCGGCCATGCGCGCGAGATCAACGCGCATCCCCTGTGCCTCGGCCTCGTCGAGGAGGTTCACCACGACGAGCGTGGGCCGCGAGAGCTCGAGCACCTGCAGCAGCAGGTAGCTCGACCGCAGCATCCGCGGGGCGTCGAGCACCACCACGACCCCGTCGGGCCGCTCACTGCCGATTCCGAGCAGGGCATCGATCGCCACGGCCTCGTCGGGCCTCGACGCCGCCAGCGAGTAGGTGCCGGGCAGGTCGAGGACCTCGACCGAGTCTTCACCCCCGACCAGCCGGCCGGTGGTCAGCGACACCGTGGTGCCCGCGAAGTTCCCCACCTGCGCCTGACCGTTGGTCAGCGCGTTGAACAGCGTCGACTTGCCCGCGTTCGGATTGCCGATGAGCGCGATGCGGGCACGTCGCGTCCGCGCGTTCATGGCACGAGGTCGATGCGCGATGCTTCCGTGCGACGCAGGCCGAGGACCGCCCCGCGTACGAGGTAGGTCAGCGGGTCACCCATCGGGGCCTGCCCCGTGCGGCGAATGGTGGTTCCCGGGAGCACTCCGAGCTCCATCAAGCGGCGACGAAACGGTCCGTCTCCGTGAACGGCGGCGATGGTGGCGTCTTGCCCCTGGGGCAGCTGATCGAGGGTCATGGCGGGTCGCGCTCTTGAAATCCGTTTTCAACTTAACGTGCTCGATGGAATCGGCATGCGATCGACGTCCACCTTGCCGGTTCCTTCGGGTGGGTCGAACACCACCCGGGGCCTCGCGAGCCCCGACAGCCGCTGCCGAAGCGCGCGCTGCAGCTCGCGAGCCCGCTCCGCGCCGACGCGCAGGTGCGCGTTGCCCTGGACTCGGTCGGTGAGGTGCAGGTAGTAGGGCCGAACCCGCCGGCGGACCAGGGCCCGACAGAGCTCCACCAGCGTGTCCACGTCGTCGTTGACCCCGCGCAGGAGCACGGCCTGGTTGAGGAGGGGAACCCCGGCTCCGACGAGCCTGTCGAGCGCCTCGTCCACGTCGGGCGAGAGCTCGCGAGGATGGTTGCAGTGGACGGCGACCCACACGGGCTGGTGGGCCTTCAGCACGCGGACCAGTCCGTCGCCGACGCGCTCGGGGAACGTGATGGGTGCGCGAGTGTGGATGCGGCGCACCGGCACCGACGCCAGGGCCTCGAGCGACGCCGCGAGCTGCCGGTCCGTGAGCATCAGCGGGTCGCCACCGGACAGAATGACCTCGTCGACGTTCGCCTCGACCGCGTACGCGAGCGCCGCCTCCCACTCCTCGGGCGTCGGGTCGAGGGCGGCGCTCGGGTGATGATGGCGACGAAAGCAGTACCGACAGTGCAAGTGGCACCGTTTCGTTGCGAGCAGGAGAACCCGATCCGGGTACTTGTGGACCACCCACGGTCGCGGGCTGCACGCCGCGTCGCCGACGGGATCGGCCTCGGCCTCGGCGTCCGGCGCGAGCTCCCTCGGGTCCGGCATCACCTGCCGTGCGAGGGGGTCATCGGGATCCGTCGCGTCCAGTCGCTGCCAGAACGATCGGGTGATCCGGATCGCGAACGCGTCGTCCACCAAGGGCAGGCTATCGGTTAGATCGGGCCGTGATCGGGATACTTCGTCCGACCGCACCATGCGGGGCGCGGGTCCGTCGGGCCCAGTCGGGCGCCCATCAGCCATCTGCACCATCGTTCAACGAGGACCCTCTTCATGTACCAGACGTCGGACATCAAGAACGGACTGAAGGTCGAGATTGACGGCCAGCCGTACATCGTGACCTACTTTCAGTTCGTCAAGCCAGGCAAGGGTCAGGCGTTCACGCGTACGAAGCTCAAGAACATGCTCAACGGAAACGTCCTGGACCGCACCTTCAAGACCGGCGAGACGCTCGAGCCGGCGGACATCACCGAGGGCGCCCACCAGTTCATGTACAACGACGGCGAGTCGTTCCACTTCATGAACCTCGAGACGTTCGACCAGATCGAGATGCCGCCCGACGCCGTGGGCGACGCGAAGAACTTCCTCGTCGAGGAGATGCAGGTCGACGTGATGTTCTACAAGGAGCGTCCCGTGTCGGTGTCGCTGCCGAACTTCGTCGAGCTGCAGATCGAGTACTGCGAGCCCGGGGTGAAGGGAAACACCGCCCAGGGCGCGACCAAGCCGGCCACGCTGAGCACCGGCTACACCGTGAACGTGCCGCTGTTCATCGAGCAGGGCGAGTGGCTCAAGATCGACACCCGCACCGGGGACTACGTCGAGCGCGTCAAGAAGTGAGATCTCGTTCTCGCGTGAGCGGAGCGAGGGGGAGACGACCGAGCGAACCGCGTGGAGCGCGCTTCGCGAGGGCGAGCGGGACCGGCCGAGCGTGAGGACCCAGGCCGTCCGTGACCAGGCCCGGGTGCTTCACGCGCTGCGCTCGACGTTCGCTGCCCGAGGCTACCTCGAGGTGCTCACGCCTTGCGTCGTGCCGTCGCCAGCCATGGAGCCCTACCTGCACCCGCTGCGGGCCGATGGCGGGTTCCTGCGAACCAGCCCGGAGTTCGCCCTCAAACGGGCCCTGGCCGCGGGTCTCGGACGCATCTACGAGATTGGACCCTGCTTCCGAGCCCGGGAGTCGGGGCCGTGGCACCGCACCGAGTTCACGATGTGCGAATGGTACCGCCCGGGCGCCTCGCTGGAGGACCTGATGGACGAAGTCGAGCACCTGGTCGCGGCCGCGGCCACCGCCCTCGGGGTCGCCCCGCCGCGGTTCGCGCGGACCACGGTCGCCGAGGTCTTCGAGGCCGCCACGGGACTCGACCCTGTCCGGGCCACCGCCGCCGAGCTCTCGGAGGTCGAGGAGCCTTGGGACGATGCGTTCACCCGGCGCTGGGTGACCGACGTGGAGCCCACCCTGACCGAGCCGGTGTTCGTGCGAGACTGGCCCGCCAGCCAGGCTGCGCTCGCTCGCGTGGTCGAGACGCGTGACGGCCCGACCGCGATGCGCTTCGAGGCCTACCTTCACGGCGTCGAGCTCGCTAACGCCTTTCTCGAGCTCGTCGACGGGCCGGAGCTGCGCCGACGGTTCGACGACGCCAACGCCGTGCGGGCATCCACAGGTGAGCCGGCCCACCCTCTCGACGAAGACCTGATCCTGGCCGTCGGCCGCATGCCGCCGACCTCGGGCATCGCGATGGGGGTGGACCGGCTCCTCGCTGCCCTCACCCGTCACGAGGGGCTTCTGCCCACCGTTCCGTGATCAGCCGCCAATGGGCCAGGGGTTTCCCCGCTCAGACGGTGAGCCCGCCGTCGACGATGAAGGTCTGGCCGGTGATGTACTCCGACTTGGGCCCGGCGAGGAACTGGACCACGTGGGCGATCTCCTCGGGGTGGCCCATGCGCCGCAGGGGAATCCGCGCCAGTAGCTCCTCGCGCTGGGCGTCGGTGAGCTCGTCCGTCATGTCGGTCTGCACGAAGCCGGGCGCCACCGCGTTCACGCGGATGTTGCGGCGGGCCATCTCCCGCGACAACGACTGGGTGAGCGCGATCACCGCGGCCTTGCTGGCGCTGTAGTTGACCTGGCCCGGGTTTCCCCGGACGCCGGACACGCTGGTGATGTTGACGATCGATCCGCCGCGCTTCTTGACCATCGCCGGCAGGACCGCCCGGCACATCCGGAAGGTACCGCCGGCATTCACGTTGATGACCTTGTCCCAGTCCTCGTCCTTCATGCGGAGGATCAAGCCGTCGGCGGTGACCCCGGCGTTGTTGACGAGGATGTCGGTGCCGCCCCAGTCGTCCGCGGCGGCGACCAGAGCCTCGCAGCCCTCGGTGGTGCCGACGTTGGCCTGGACCGCGACCCCGCCGATGGCGTCGACGACGGCCTTGGCTTCGTCGTGGGAGCTCGCGTACCCCACCACGACCTGCGCACCCGCGCCGGCGAGGGCCTTGGCGATGGCCTTCCCGATTCCGCGCGATCCACCAGTGACGATCGCGACCTTCCCCTGCAGTTCCACGCCAGACCTCTCGGTTCCGCCGAGCTCCCCCCGGCGGTCGTACAGACAGGACGGGCTCGGGCTCTGCGCCGGAGACCGAGGCCGTCCAGACACCACGGTGGCTGGGTCTCGTCGCCCTGTCAAGCGCGCGTCGTGCGGGATTCAACGCGATACCTTGCGTCCACTGGAGGGCTTTGCGTGCAGGAGCCGACCGACCCGCGCCGTGCCATGCCGACTGTCGCCGAGCTTCCGGTGCCGCGGTGCGGGTATTGCGACGATCCTGTCGACCCCACGCTCTACCTTCCCTGCCCGACCTGCGGTGCCCACGCCCACGACCACTGCCTCGTCCAGCACGGCGGCTGTCCCACCCCTGGCTGCGAGGTCACCGGCCCCGTGGCGCGCGCCACCGTGGCGGCGCGGACCCTGCCGCCAGTCGAGCGCGTCTCCACCTACCCTCTGGAGGTGCGGAGCATCAGGGTGCGTCGAGGCATCAGCCTCGTCGGTGGGTTCACCTTCTCGCTGGGTGCGGGCGGCGTCCTGATCTCGCTCGTCGCGATGGGGAGCTCGGGGGGCGTGCTCCTCGGAGCGGCGGGCCTCGTCATCGCCACCACCTTCGTGGCGCTGGGCTCCTGGCTGCACTCGCTCGTCTCGCTCTTCGCGGGACGCCGGGCGCCTCCCTCGCTACGGCTGATCAGCACCGTGCTCGCCGCCGTCTGTCTCGGCGGCGGAGTGGTCGGCGTGCTGGCCTCGGCCGTGGGGCTGGGAGTGCTCGAGTCGGCCCTGGCCTCGTCGGGCGGGCTGCGCCAGGTGCTTGCCGCGGGCACCGTCCTCGTCTCGGGTGCGCTGCTCGTGCTCTCGGGCGGTCTGAACCTCGCCGGCCTCGCCCTCGACTCGGCCCGCCACGCGCCTTAGCCGGGCGGGAGGAGCTGAGGCGATCCCTCGGCCGCGGTGGCGAGAAAGCCCACGTAGACGTCCGAGGCCTCGCGGTCCTGGAAGAGGACGCCGTGAGCTCCGTCGAGCCACTGGTGGAATCCCGCCGTGACGACGCGTCCGTCGAAGCCGATCGCGTTGCCGGCCACCGGGAGATCGCGCGGCTCCCCCACCCGCTCCCGGAGCCCCTCGGCTCGGGTCGCCGGTACGCCGACGAACGGCACGTGCCCCGCGGTCGCGAGCGCGATGGCGGTGCGGTAGGGGCTGGCCGCATCGGCGGTGCCCGACGTCACCAGCACGGGCAAGCTCTGCTGACCAGGCCACCAGCCCGGCTCGGCGAACCAGTAGCGCGCATAGTTCGCGGGGTCCGTGGGCTCGACCAGGGTCTGCACCAGCGTGAGGACGGGGTGCAGCGGAGTCAGCGGCTCCTCCGGAGGCACGCGGGCGAGCGCCCTCACGAACGCCTCGAAGTCGAGGGGCTCCTTGCGCTCCACCAGCGTGATCGAGAGCACGGCTCCCGCCCCCGAGAGCACCATCGCCTTCAGATCCTGGCCGACGAACGGTCCCGCCAGCGCTCCGGTGAGCCCCCCCTGGCTGTGGCCCAGGAACAGGATGCGCTCCGGGTCGGTCGGGACGAGCCGCCCATCGTCTGCCACGAAGCGCTGGGGGCGACTCGCGAGCGCTCGCGCCAGGTAGATGAGGTCGACCGCCCCCTGGCGGAAGTTCGTGGTGCCGGAGTCGGGGTTGGACAGGTTGAAGTGGGAGAGGTCGCTCGCGATCTCCGCACCCGGGCGCGTCCCGTGCAGCGTCTGGTCGATACCGATGCCCACCAGGCCTCGGGCCCCGAGCCGGGTCATCACCTCGAGGGCGCGGTCGCTGTCGCAGAAGGTTCGATAGTGCCCGCCCGTGCCGTGCTGATAGACGACGACAGGCCACCCTGCGACGGGCGGCTCGCCGTGGGGGACGCACACCGCGGTGCGCACACGGTCCCAGGCGGTGATCTCCGGGACCCCGTCGTCGCCGACGAGGAATCCTCCCCCCTCGGCGACGTAGGGCGGCAAACCATCGGTGAAGCGGGGCGTGAGGTACTCGGTTCGGTAGGCGGTGTACGCGTCGCGGACCTCGAGCCGCTCGAGGGTCAGCGCGTCGAGATCGGCAGGCGGGAGCGACTGCTGGACGACGTTGGCGACCCGGGCGAGCTCCGTGACGGGATCCATGGTCGTGAACACGGTCGCGAACGCGACGTCCTCGGGCTCGAGATCGAGCGGGAACAGCGCCTGCACGAGGTCCGACTCGTACTCGGGTGAGGTCTCGTCGAGGTGGGACGCCCAGCCCTCGTGGCGCCGCACCGCGGTGCGACCGAGGATCAACGCGTACTTGGTGGCCGGGCGCAGGGGGTAGCCCTCCCAAGGGGCGACCGCGAGGAGGTGCAGCGGCTGATACGCCGAGCCCTCGTGGGTGTTCTGCTCCCATCGCAACGGGTAGCGCTCGCCCCAGTAGGGCGAGGTGGGATCGATGTCGACCAGCACGAGCGAGGAGTCGTCCTGCGTCGCGTCGAACGGGGAGGGCAGCGCCAGGGGGTCGATGGGCCCGGTCAGCGTCAGGTAGATCGCGCCCGAGGTCGCGAAGCCGACCTGCTCGTCCGCCCGCTCGAGGTAGCCCTCGAGGATGGCGTCGCCCGAGCTCGGAAACCCGGTGAGCTCCAGGGTTCCATCGGGGTCGAGACGCTCGTCCGAGGGCCACGGACGGTCGAAGAACCCGTCAGAAACCGGTTCGTAGACCACCGACGGGCGGGAGGGATCCGGGGCCGCCGGCTCGACCTCGCACGCGACCAGGACGGGAACCAGGAAGGACACGGGCTCTCCACCGTGCGGGTGCTGGGCTTCTGACGCCTGGATACGGCCCGGCATTGCGCCAGGAGTCATCCGTGCAACCAGGGCCCCTCTTGTATCAGGGAAAGTCCAAGCAGGTCTTCTCGACCGACGATCCGGCTCTCGTCGTGGTCCGCTTCACCGACGAGGCCACCGCGTTCAACGCGAAGAAGCAGGCCACGATCGAGGGCAAGGGCCGGTTGAACTGTGCCATCTCGACCAAGCTGTTCGAGCGGGTCGGCGACGCGGGAGTCCGCCACCATCTGGTGCGACCGCTCTCCGACACCGACTGGCTTTGCCACAAGGTCGAGATCCTGCCGATCGAGGTGGTGGTGCGCTCGGTGATCGCGGGCAGCTTCGCGCGGCGCTACGGGCTCGCCGAGGGCGACGTGCTGCCTAGGCCCATCGTCGAGTTCTTCTACAAATCGGACGCGCTCGACGACCCCCTCGTGGGCGAAGACGCGATCCTGGCCATGGGGTGGGCCGAGCGCTGGGAGCTGCTCTTCATGACCGACACCGCGCTGCTCGTCCACGAGACGCTCCGTCGGGCGTGGGCAGACGCCGGAGTCCAGCTGATCGACGCGAAGTACGAGTTCGGGCGACTCGACGGGCGGGTGCTCCTCGCCGACGAGCTCACCCCCGACGGAGCGCGCCTCTGGGATGCGATGACCGGGGAGAAGCTCGACAAGGACGTGTTCCGGCGCGACCTCGGCGACCTCGGTGAGGCGTACCGGGAGCTGCACCGTCGCCTGATGGGGAGCTGACGTGGAGGGTTTCTCCCACACCGGCGCCTTGTTCGCGGTCGCGGGTCATCGCGAGGCGGTCCACCTGACCTACCTCGGGCTGCACGCGCAGCAGCACCGCGGGACCGACGGAGTCGGCATCGCGTCTTCGGACGGCTCGCTGCTCCGACTCCGTCACGGGTCGGGGCTCGTGGCCGAGGTGCTCGACGGCCCACGGCTGCAGCTCGTGAAGGGGCAGGCCGCGATGGGTGTGCTCCACGGCTCCGGGGCCGCGCTGCTCCCCGCGCCCACCACCGAGATCCCCGGGGCGAGCACCGGAGACCGGATGGTGTTCGGGCGGCTCGCGACCGGCCAGGTCGCCTGCGCGATGACCGGCCACTTCACCAATGGCGCGCGCCTGCGCCGCGAGCTCACCGAGAACGGCGCGCTGTTCCAGAGCCCCTCCGACGCCGAGCTGCTCCTGCACCTCCTGGCGCAGTCGAGCCAGCGGACGTTCGTGAACCGACTCGTCGACGCGCTCTGGAAGATCCAGGGCGCGTACAGCCTGATCGTGATGACCGAGGAGCACGTGGTGGCGGTTCGCGACCCCTCGGGCTTCCGGCCGCTGGTGCTGGGCCGGCTCGGCGACGCGATGGTGGTGGCCACCGAAGACAGCGCCGTCCGCTTTGTGGGCGGTGACGTGAGGCGCGACATCCGGGCCGGTGAGATGGTGGTGTTCGACGGTCGCGTCCAGCAGGGGGTTCGCCCCTTTCCTCCCGCCGAGCTCCACCCGTGCGTCCACGAGTTCGTGAGCCTCGCGCGACCCGACGCCCAGGTGTTCGGACGCTCGGTTCACGCCGTGCAGGTCGCGCTCGGCGAGCGACTCGCCGGCGAGGCGCCGTGTGCGCAGGCCGACGTGGTGGTCCCCGTGCCGGGCGCGGAGGCCCACGCCCACGGCTTCGCGAGGGCGATGGCTCGCCCACTGCTCGACGGGATCCTCCGCGACCCCTACGCGTCGATGCGGCTCGAGGAGCCACCCGCCGGGTTGCCCCACTTTGGCACTCGGGCCCACTTCCGCCCCATTCCGGCCGCGGTCCAGGGACGCTCGGTGTGCCTCGTGGCGCCGTCGCTCACCACGGGGCACGTCCTGCGCAAGGCGGTGGCTCTGCTGCACGAGGCAGGGGCCAAGGAGGTCCACCTGCGCATCGCCTCGGCCCAGATCCGAGCCGCCTGCCCCTACGGGGTGGCCTCGCCAGCCGCCGAGCAGCTCGCCACCGAGCACGAGGGCGACCCCGCACGTTGGCTCGGCGCGACCTCCGTGGCGTGGCTGTCGCTCGCCGCGCTGCAGCAGGTGGCCTCGGGCACCACCCCAGGCGACGGTCGCTGCGACGCGTGCTTCTCCGGCAAGGTGCCGCTGGTCTACGAGGAGACCGACGACCAGCTCCCCCTCTTCGAGTCGTGACCCACGCAGACACCGTCGTGCGGCCCACTCGGGTACGCTCGGCGCATGACCGAGCTCACCAGCGCCAAGCCGCTCCCCTCCTCCCTCGAGGCGACCGGCGACCTCGCATCGACCCCCGAGGAGCGTGACTTCTTCGGGGGCTCCATGGCCCCCATCGACCTGACCAGCGCGGAACCCATGGCTTGCGCGAGCTGCGGGCACCAGACCCCGCGGACCGACCTGTTGTTCAGCGAGCGGGGCCGCGTCTGCCTGGACTGCCACGGTGAAGAGGAGGTCTCGGGGGTCGACCTGTCCCCCTGGCAGCACACCATCCCGGTGCTCGCCATGGTGTCGGGACTCGCCTTCGTCACCGTCACGCTGCCGCAGGTCGCGCTGTTCGTGCTCTCGCGGGGTCCCACCGGAGCGATCGCCTGGGCGGTGATGAACCTGCTCCCCGCGTCGTTCGGGGTCTTCCTCGTCATCTCGGCGCTGCGCGTGTTCCGTGACGCCGTGAGTCATCCCCTCGACGACGAAGAAGTCGCCTGGGTCGATAGGGTGCTCCGGGCCGGCTCGGCGGGGCTCGCGGTCTTGGCGAGCGTGAGCTGCACGCTCGCCTTTCCGATCATGGCGCTCTGGCCCTTTCTCTGAGGGACCCCTCCGCGGTCACCGCCCCTCCTCGACCACGTGGACGGGGATCGCTGCCTCGTCGTCTCCGTCCGCCTCGGAGCGGACGACCTCGTCCTGACCAATGAGCCGGACGAGCGAGGGATGCACGACGGGGATGCGGTGCAGGTCCTCGACGTACAGGCGACACAGCGCATCCGCGACCTCGACGGCACGCAGGGTGTCGGCAGCGCTGGTCCGCCCTCGCCCGCCTCGCAAGGCGAGCGACCGGACCCGCCACTGGTTCGCCGCCCCCGCGTCGGTGGCGCCAGGAAAGTCGATGGACGGTACGTCGACGCCGGCCCACCGGAGCCGCTCGACCAGCGCGGGGCCCGTCGAACGCAGGTGCCGGGAGAACAGGGCTCCCTCCTGGACCACGGCGTGCAGAGGGGCCTTGCCCGGGTCGGAGAGCGCGAGCACGAACACCGGCCCCTTCAGCCGGTCCCCGCGCATGGCGAGAAAGGCGTGCATCCCGTTCTGGTAGGCGTAGCTGCAGCCCGTGAAGACCATCCAGACGTCCACGTCGGGCGGGGGATCCTCGCGGTAGCGTCGCAGGAGCTCGAGGAGGGCGGCCGAGCCGCTGCCACCACCCACGGCCTTGGACTTGCGCCGGTGGGCGATGCCGCCGACGAGGACGGTAGCGGCAAGCACGATCAGCGCAATCGCGTAGGTGCCGACGGTGAGCCGCCCGAACGGCTCGGCGAGGGCTCGCAGCGTGAGGAGCACCGAGACGACGGTTCCCGAGACCACGACGGAGCGCAGCGGGCGCTTGAGCCAGCTCGGGCGGGCGGGCTTCCAGCGCGGCCGGTCGAGCGGAGCGGTGATCACCAGCGTGCCCACTGGCTCCTCGACCTCCCGACGCCACACGAGGTTGTAGGACGCCGACTTCAGCAAGAAGCGCCGCACCACGCTGAAGCGCTCGGAGCCCTCGAGCACGAGCGAGAGCGTGACGAGCCCGCAGGCCAACGCCGAGAAGAGCGGGGTGAACCACCCCATCGCACCGCAAAGCAGCAAGGCGAGGGCGTGCAGCCCGATCACCATCGAGGGTGACGTGTAGGCCACGAAGCCTTCGATGCGCGTCTTCTCTTCGTCGGGGACGCGACTGCGCACGCGGGACAGCATCTCTCGCTCGCCCTCGGTCCCCGCGTACCGGTGCGCCACGCCCGACAGGGCCCGCAGGTCCTCCGCGATGCGATCCTCTGCCGTCAAGCGACCTCCAGGGACGCCCCCAGACTCGTCCGAATAGCCTGTTCGTGCCTTGCCGGTCGGCGATTGGTGCCTTTATGTTGGACCAACGGCTGCGGCAGCACTCGCTGTCGGCCGATGGGGCGGTATGCGGTTCCGAGGACAGGAGTACACGGGTCGCGGCGTGCGGGTCGCGATCATCGATTCGGGCATCGATCCCGGCGACCCTCGAATCCAGGGGGTCACCGTAGAGGGGTGGTCGATCAAGCTCGAAGCCACGGGGCATGCCGCACTCTCCGTCGACTTTCACGACCAGAACGGCCACGGTACCGAGATCGCCGCCGCCGTCCACAAGATCGCGCCCGAGGCGACGCTCGTCGGCATCAAGATCATGGGGGAGCGCCTGCGCACGTCGGCCGAGCTGATGGCCGCGGGCATCGAGACCGCGGCCCAGAACGGCTGCCAGGTGATCAACCTCTCGCTCGGCACGCCCAACATGGGCAAGGCGCTGCTCCTCCGCGAGTGCGTGGCCAACGCGGTGGATCATGGCAGCGTGGTGCTCGCGGCGGCCCACCCCAAGGGCGACCGGGCCTATCCCGCCGACCTCCCGGAGACGATGGGGGTGGCCGCCCACCCCGACTGTCCGCTCGACAAGTCGTACTACTTCGACCCGAAGCGGTTTCCTCGCAAGGAGTGGGGCGTGCTCTCCGACAAGTTCCTCACCCACGGCTACGGAATCAGTCCCGACGGGCAGGTGGGGCGGTACCGGGGCTCGGGCATGGCCACCGCCTACCTCTCCGGCGCCGCGGCGTGCCTCGCCGAGGCGCTCCCCGCGAAGAATGCTGACGAGATCTTGCAGTACCTGAAGCGCATGGCCCTCGTGCCCATTCCGGAGCTGGGGTACAGCTGACCGTCATGGTCCGCGGCCGCCTCGCCCCCACCCCGTCAGGACACCTCCACCTCGGCAACGTCCTCTCCTTCGCCGCAGCCTGGCTGTCGGTGCGGGCCCGGGAGGGCGAGCTCCTGCTCCGCATCGAGGACGTCGACGAGGAGCGGGCACGGGCCGACGTCGAGGCGAGCCAGCGCGACGACCTTCGCTGGCTCGGGCTTCACTGGGATCGAGAGGTCCGCCCCCAGCGCCTGCGCGACTACCGGCCCTGGATGGAGAAGCTCGAAGCCCGGGGGCTCGTCTACCGCTGCACCTGCACCCGCAAGGATCTGCGATCCACCGGAGGTCGCTACCCTGGAACGTGTCGCAACGCGGGCCATCGCGAGGGATCGCGACGGTTTCGGCTCCCGGACGGCCCCGTGCGCTTCGTGGACCGCAAGTTCGGACCGCGTACAGTGGACCCGCACCAGTTCGGCGACCCCGTGCTGCAGCGACGTGACGGCCGATGGGCCTACAACCTCGCCGTCGTCGTCGACGACCTCGTCGACGGCGTGACCGAGGTGGTTCGCGGCGCGGACCTCCTCGATTACACCGCGGTCCAGATCCGGCTGTGGGACGCGTTCGGAGCCACCCCGCCCACCTGGCTGCACGCCCCGCTCGTCACGGACGCGGACTGGGTGAAGCTGTCCAAGTCGCACGGCTCGGCCGAGATCCGCGCCCTGCGCGCCGCGGGGGTGACGCCCGACCAGATCTGGCAGCTCGTGCTGCCGTGGCTCGGCATCGAGGGTCACGGCCTCGCCGAAGCACCGGTGTGCTTCGACGCGTCCCGCGGAACGCTCGGCCCCGTGGTGCTCACCAATCCAGGATCGCCGTTCCCCAGGTGAAGCCCGATCCGAAGCCCGTGCAGGCCACCTTCATCCCTGGCTTCAGGCGGCCCGAGCGGTTCGCTTCGTCGAGCAACAGCGGGATGGTCGCCGCGGTGGTGTTGCCGTAGCGTTGGATGTTGTGGATCAGCTTGTCCTCGGGGATCTTCATCATCTCCGCGACCATCTGGTTGATCCGCATGTTGGCCTGATGGAAGCAGAAGAGATCAATGTCGGCGAGGTCGATCCGGAGGTCCCAGCAGGCCGAGGTGAGCGACAACACCATGCGCTCGACCGCGTTCTTGAAGACGTGCTTGCCATCCATGTAGGCCCACATCATCTCGGGCGCCGCCTGGCCCACGCCTTCCTCGTTCTGCGGGAGGAAGGGGCGGGCGCTCATGTCCCAGACCTTCTGGCAAAGCTTGTCGGCGTACCGGCCGTCGGCCCCGAGGTACCAGCCCCGCAGCCCACGGTCCTCGTCGGTCGCAGAGACCACCACGGCGGCTGCGCCGTCGCCGAACAGCGACGAGACCGTGCGCCCGCGCGTGGTGAGATCGAGGGCGGCCGAGTGGGTCTCCGCCCCCACCAGCAACACGTTCTTCACCATGCCGCTCTGCACCATGGAGCCCGCAGCGGCGAGGCCGTAGAGGAAGCCCGAGCACTGGTTGCGCACGTCCATGGCAGGAACGAAGCGGCCGAGCTCGGGGAACCCGAGCTTCTCCTGAAGGTAGACGCCGTCGCCCGGGAACGCGTGCTTGGGGGACAGGGTGCAGAAGACCAACATGTCGATGTCTTCCTTGGTGAGGCCCGCGTTCTCGATCGCGTTCTCACAGGCGGGAACCGCGAGGTCAGCCGAGCACCACCCGTCGGGGGCGAATCGTCGTTCCTCGATACCCGTTCGCTGCACGATCCACTCGTGGGTCGTGTCGATCCCGTACTTCTCGCGGAGATCGTCGTTGGTGACGACTTGATCGGGGACGTAGCTGCCGGTCCCCGAGACGTGGGCGTTGGGCAAGGTTGCTCCTGTGCTAGACGAGTCGGACATCCTACCGCCCGCGACCTGCATACGGTCGTAAGAATCGAGGAGGGTTCCATGCTCAGGCTCACCGTGCGGCAGACCGGTACCTCGCGATTGCTGGTGCGGATCGTCGAGCACGACGGAACCATCGTCGTGTTGGATCTCGGGGATCGCGCGATGATCGAAGATGCGATGCGTCGGGTGGGTCAGGGGCGCTTCGTCGTCACCTGGGAGGGACAGAGCCACACCGCACAGCCGGGACCCGGCCTGCTGCGGCTCCTCGCCCTGCACTACGCCGCCAGCGGGCACCTGGTCGAGGTCTCCGAGCACCCCTGAGCTCGCTCGTCGGCGCCCCGAGGGGCACGCCGGCAAACCTGGGCGCGTCAAACCGGTCCACGCGCCTTAAGGGCGGGTCATGGCGTTGCGTCCGGCCCACGACGTCTTCCATCGACTGAAGTGGGACCCTGGTGTCGACGAGTCCACCGCCGAGGTCGTGGTGCTCGACCGACACCGGGGCCTCGTCGCCGTGCCCCTCGTCGAGTTCGATCCTTCGGGGGACATTCCCTGGTCTCGGGTGGTGGGGTTCCGGCTCGACGGTGAGACCGTCTGGGACCGTGACGCTCGCGTCGACCGGGTCTTCGGGACGGGCGCGACTCCCGGCGAGGGGCTCGGCGCCACCCCGGCCCCTCGCACGAACGACGCCGCCCTGCGCGTGCTCACGCTGAACGTGCTCTTCGACCGCTACGACCGCGAGACGATCCAGACCCCGAAGCGCACGCCCAAGCTGCTCGCCCTCATCGAGCGAGCCGACGCCGATCTGATCGCCCTCCAGGAGGTCGAGCCCTGGCTGTGCGCCCGGCTACGCGACGAGGGACTGTTCGGGCGCTACGAGGCGACCGACGATGGCACGGGCAGCACCGTCGAGCCGTACGGGCAGTTGCTGCTGTCGCGCTACCCCATCGTGGATCACGAGGTGCTCCTCCTCGGGGGTGACAAGCGGCACCTCGTCGCCTCGGTGGCCGTGCCCCCGGCGCGGGTGACCGTGGCGGTGGTCCACCTGTCCTCGGACCGGCACGCCGACGCACCCGAGCGCCGGGCCAAGCAGCTCGCTGCGCTGCGACCAAAGCTCCTCGTCGGCCCCGCGCTCGTCCTCGGCGACGTGAACCAGGACGAACCCGTCGACCTGCCGCTCACCGACGCGTGGACCGCAAGCCATCCCGACGACCCAGGCTATACCTGGGATCCCGCGCGCAACGTGCTCGCGAAGATGATCAGCCGTACCGGCGCCCGACGACGGCTCGATCGGGTTCTGGTGAGGGGGTTCACCATCGACGACATCGACATCGTGGGCGTCGACACCTCGGAGGTGCCGATGTCGGACCATCACGGACTGCTCGCTACGCTGCGGCTCACCGACTCGGGACCGGCCGACGTGTGACCCCGTCAGACGACAGGTCGACCGAGAAAAAACTACGTCCGGATCAACTTCGGAGGATCGGGTGGAAGAAAAGACCGCCATCGTGATCGGCTCCGGCATCGGCGGCCTCTCGATGGGCATCCGACTGCAGAGCCTCGGCATCAAGACCACCATCGTCGAGCGCCTCGACAAGCCCGGTGGTCGCGCGTACGTCCGCGAGAAGGACGGATTCGTCTGGGACATGGGGCCCACCGTACTCACGGTGCCCCACTTCATCGAGGAGCTCTTCGCGCTGACGAACCAGGACTCGGGTCTGGATCAGCCGGACTTCCCCGAGGCGGTGCGTGACGCCGAGCGGGTCCGCGAGGGCCTGTCCGGCGGGCCGGAGACGTCGCGCTACGTCGAGATCATGCCGATCCTGCCGTTCTACCGCATCTACTTCGACGACGGCACCTACTTCGACTACGACGGCGATCCCGAGCACACCCGCGCCCAGATCGAGGCCATCGAGCCTGCCGATCTCGAAGGCTACGAGCGCTTTCACCGTGACGCTCGCGCCATCTTCGAGCGCGGCTTCCTCGAGCTCGGCTACACGCACTTCGGCGACGTCACCTCGATGCTCAGGGTGGCTCCGGACCTGCTCCGCCTCGATGCGGTGCGGAGCCTCTTCGGGTTCACGTCGAAGTACTTCCGCTCCGACAAGCTCCGACAGGTCTTCTCGTTCGAGACGCTGCTCGTGGGCGGCAATCCGCTCAGTGTCCCCGCGATCTACGCGATGATCCACTTTGTCGAGAAGACCTGGGGCATCCACTTCGCCAAGGGAGGCACCGGCGCGCTGGTCTCCGGGATGGTGCGCAAGTTCGAGGAGCTCGGCGGCACCCTGCGGCTGAACGCCGGGGTCGAGAAGATCCTCGTCGGTCCAGGTCGGGTCGCCGAGGGCGTGCGCCTCGAGGGCGGCGAGGAGATCACGTCGTCCATCGTGGTCTCGAACGCCGACTACGGCACGACCTACTCGAAGCTCGTCGACAAGAAGCACCGGACCTGGAACCCGGACTGGCGGGTCAAGTCCACGAGGTACTCGATGAGCCTCCTCGTCATCTACTTCGGGTTCCGGAAGACCGACGAGCCGCTCGATCTCCAGCACCACAACATCATCCTCGGCCCCCGCTACGAGGGCCTGCTCGACGAGATCTTCAACAAGAAGACCCTGCCCGGGGATTTCAGCCAGTACCTGCACGTCCCGACGTTGACGGACCCGTCACTCGCGCCGGAGGGCCACCACACCGCGTACACCCTGATTCCCGTGCCCCACAACGGGTCGGGACTGGACTGGTCGGTCGAGGGCCCCAAGCTCGTCGACAAGGTGCTCCGCTTCCTCGACGAGCGCGGCTACATCCCCGGACTGATGGAGCGGCTCGTGCACGTCGAGCACGTCGACCCCGACTACTTCGAGCACACGCTCGAGTCGTACCTCGGCAACGCCTTCGGCCCGGAGCCCACGCTCACGCAGTCGGCGTGGTTCCGGCCGCACAACCGCAGCCAGGACATCTCGGGGCTCTACCTGGTCGGCGCGTCGTGTCAGCCCGGCGCCGGCACCCCGAGCGTGATGATGTCGGCCAAGATGACGGCCCGGGTGGTGGCCGAGGACCTGGGCATCGCGCTCGGGAATCGATCGGACGCGGGAGACGAGGTCCGCGCCGCGAAGTAGGGCCGATGCTCACTCGTGAGCGCGGTCGCCCTCGAGCAGGTCGCGGAACGTGACCAGCCCGTCCCAGAGCGTGTCGAGCAGCGCCCTGACGCGCGCCGCGCGCCTCAGGTCGGGGTGGGCGAGCAGCCACAGCTGGCTCTCCGCCTCGGGGATGGGGTCCCTGAGCCGCACGAGCTCGGGATCCGCGTCGCCCACGAAGCAAGGGAGCAGGCCCTGGCAGGGGCTGCAGGCGATGACCTGCTGCATGGCGGGAACCGAGTTCACCGCCATCCCGAATCCCCCGTCTTCGTGCTCGGCCTGCCAGCGGTACGCGGGCAGCCGCGTGAGCGCGAGCGCGTAGCGCACCCAGGGGCGAGGCTCGTCCGCCCACCGACGCGCGACGTACAGGGTCCAGGCCACCTTGCCGACCCTGCGCCCGACGACGTCGTCGGGTGGCGTGGGGACCGGTCGTACCGCCACGTCGGCCTCCCGCCGGGCGAGATCCACGAACCGGTCCGAGAACTCCACCAACAGCTCGATGTCCGGGTGCGCCTCGCGAAACTGGGCCAGCGTCTCGACGAGCAGCGGCAGCATCGACTCGGGGGCAGTGAGGCGCACCGTGCCCTTCGGACGCGCGTCCTGACCCGCGATCTGCCTCCACAGCTCGGCCACGTCGTCTTCGATCCTCTCGGCGAGGGGGCCCGTGGCCTCACCGGCCGCGGTCGGGGTGAGCCCGGTGGCGGAGCGATCGAACAGCCTCGCGCCCAGCGTCTCCTCGAGCTGGGCGAGCCTCCGGTGGACGGTGCTCGCGTTGACCCCAAGGTCGGCCGCCGCCTCCGTCAACGTGCCCTTGCGAGCCACGGCGAGGAACACGCGCAGGTCGTCCCAGCGCAGGGCGTCCGGGTCACCGCTCAAAGCAGCATGCCCAGCCACACGCCGAGCAACGCGATGAGGATGGCGCCCGTCACGAGCACCACGAACAACGCGCCGAAGAGGGGCGCCCAGGTGAGCAGGCGAGAGCGGGGCCGGCGGTCGATGGTCCGGGCCGGCACCGCCGTGACTACCCGGATGGGGTCGGTGGCGTCCTCACGCAGCGTGTGGCCGACCATGGCGTCGTCGCTCGCCGGGTACCTGGCGGACTCGACGGGCACGTGCTCTCGGGCCCACTGACGAAGATCGGGGCGAGGAAGCCGGGGGGCGAGGTCCGCACACCGAGTCGCCACCTCGGACGCCGCCGGGCGCTCTTCGGGCCGGAACGACAACACGTGCACGAGGAGATCGATGACAGCAGGATCCAGGTCGGGAACCCGGTCGCGCAGCGCGGTGAGCCGCGACCCGAGTCGACGGTCGTGGCGAGCCGGCGTCATGGGGGTCTGACCGAACGCCTCGCCAGACAGCAGCTCGTAGAACACGACCCCCGCAGAGTAGATGTCGCCCTTGGCGGACTCGATGCCCTCGAGCTGCTCGTGAGGCACGTAGCCGAGCGATCCGTAGGAGAGGTGTCGCGTACGGGCCTCGCGCTCCGAGAACTCGGCCTTCGCGAAGCCGAAGTCGAGGATCTTGACCTCGCCGCTCCGGGTGAGCCGGACGTTGCTCGGCTTGATGTCGCGGTGAATCAGCCGCAGGGGATGACCGTCCGGACCGCGGGTGTGGAACGCCACGTCGAGGGCCGACGTCATCTCGCCCAGGATCTCCACCGCAACGCGAGGAGGCAGGGCGATGCGATTCACGTCTCGGAGGCTCGGGTCGGACGGAGCGTGAATCAGCTCGAGCAGGTTGGCCCCAGGCACGTACTCCATCACCACCGTCCAGCGACCCCGGAGCTGCACGAGCGCGTCGACGTCGACGATGGACCGGTTGGACACGAGGCCCAGCACACGGGCCTCGTCGCGGAGTCGCTGTGCGATGTCGGCCGCGTCCCTGTCGCCATCCGGCTGGAGCACCTTGAGGGCCACGTCCTTCGAGAACCCGCCATCTCCGTGCATTCGCGCGTGGTAGACCGTGCCCGTGCTCCCACGACCCACGATTCCGAGAACCTCGTAGCGACGGCCGCCCATCACTCCCCCGGGGCACCATAGCTTGCGATGCTCACGTGCTACCGTTAGCGACCAGTCGACACGAAGCGCCCGGTACTGGGACGACGATGGAGGCACCGATGTCCTCGGGTCCGATCCTCATTGTGGATGACGAGGACGACCTTCGTCACCTCCTGGACCTCAACCTGAGGCGCGAGGGCTTCGAGACCGTGCTCGCGCAGTCGGGCAACGAGGCCCTCGACATGGTGGGCCGCACGCAGCCCTCGCTCATCGTGCTCGACCTGATGCTGCCCGACGTCCCGGGCACCGAGATCTGCCGTCGGGTCCGGGCCAACCCCGAGTGGGCCAACACGCCGATCATCATGCTCACCGCTCGGGGCGAGGAGATCGATCGCGTGGTCGGCTTCGAGGTCGGCGCGGACGACTACGTGGTCAAGAGCACGTTCTCGATGCGGGAGTTCCTCCTTCGCGTGCGAGCGGTGCTCCGTCGCTCGGGTCCTGCATCCGACGCTCCCCCCGCCAACGACCAGCTCCTCACCTACGGCAATCTGCGAATCGACCTGGCGGGGTTCCGGGCCTTCGTGGGCGACGCCGAGATTGCCCTCACTGCGACGGAGTTCAAGCTCCTGCAGACGCTCGCCGCCCGGCCTGGACGAGTCCAGAGCCGTGGCACGCTGCTGCAGGACGTGTGGGACATGGCGCCCGACACCAACACCCGTACCGTCGACACCCACGTCAAGCGTCTCCGCGAGAAGCTGGGGCCCGCGGCGTTCCACCTCGAGACGGTCCGCGGCGTGGGCTACCGCTTCTCGACCGCCGCCCAGAGCAAGTAGGCTCGATGGGCCTTCGCGCTCGGCTGTTTCTGGGTGCGGCCCTGCTCGCCGCCATCGTAGTCGTAGGGGGCTCGCTCGGGGGCCTCTCGGTCGGCTACGCGGTCGGGCTCGCGGCGGTCGCGGCAGGACTGGCGTTGCTCGCCGTCGAGATGCTCGTGCTCCAGCCCCTGGGGGCGTCGGCGCGACTCCTTCGACGACAGCTGCACGACCCCGGCGCCCGCCGTCTGATCACGATGGACGTCCTGCCGGAGCTCGGACTGCTCGACCACGCGATCGGGCTTGCCAACGCCGATTTCGACCACCTGACTCGCACGACCCGCATGGCTCACGAGGTGATCGCCATCTCCTCGGTCGGCGTGGCCCTCCTCGACCACGCGGGCGTGATCACCCAGGTCAACCCTGCCCTCGGCCGCATGTTCCGGTTCCGGGCCGCCCCCGTCGGTCGGCGGCCGATCGAGGTCGTCTCGTCCATCGACGTCCACCTCGTGGTCGAGGAAGCGATGGAGCACGGTCAGGCCGAGCGGTCCTTCGTCACGGAGTCGTCGGACCTCGTCGCGAAGGCGCACCGCCTGTCGTCGGGGCTCCTCCTCCGGGTGGAGGACGTGACCGCCCAGCGAGAGGCCGAGCGTGCGCGGAACGTGTTCGTCGCCAACGTGAGCCACGAGCTGCGGACCCCGCTCACCGCGATCCTCGGCTACCTCGAGACCTTGCTGTTCGACGAGGAACGACTGCCCCAGGATCTGCGCGTCATGGTCCACACGGTGGACCGCAACGCGAAGCGCCTGCGGGAGCTCTTCGACGACCTCCTGCGCCTCCACCGCATCGAGTCTCGCCGCAAGGAACTGCCCATGGCGAGGGCGGAGCTGCTCGGCATCCTCGAGTCGGCGGTCAGCTCGGCGCGAGAGATGGCCCGCATGCGGGACCAGACCTTCACCCTGCGCTGTCCCGAGTCGCTCGTCGCCTACGTGAACCCCGACGGGCTGTCGGCCATCGTCTCGAACCTCGCGTCGAACGCGAGCGCCTACACCCCCGAAGGCGGCACCATCGACGTCGTGGCCGAGGCGGTGGACGATGGCGTCCAGGTGAGGGTCTCCGACAACGGGATCGGCATCGATCGGGCCCACCACGAGCGGATCTTTCAGCGCTTCTACCGGGTCGACGAGGCCCGCAACCGCCGGGTGGGCGGCACCGGTCTCGGGCTCGCGATCGTCAAGCACTACGCGCTGGCGTGCGGGTTCGCGCTCAGCGTCGACAGCGCCCTCGGCAAGGGCACCACCTTCACGGTCCACCTGCCGGATTCGGAGGGTTCCAGCAGAGGTGAGTGAACCCACGCCTCCCGCGTTCGATGGGACTCCCGAACCGGGAGCTCGTCATGCTGCGATGGGCGTCGCTGGGGCTGATTGTCACCGGCTGCAGCCAGGAATCACACATCGGGGCCGATGCGCCCTCCGAGATCGTTCCCTTCTACGCCGAGCCTCCGGGGCCCGAGCCCGTCGAGGATCGCATCATCCAGATGGCATCGCCCGAGGTGGACGTGCTGTGGGTGATCGACCCGAGCTGCTCGATGGGTCCCTATCAGGATGCGCTGACCACGAATTTTCCAAGCTTCATCCGTTATTTTCTCGAGTCCGATCTCGACTGGCACGTCGGGGTGACGTCGACGGACATGGACGGGGTGCTCGAAGATGGGAGCATGGGGCGACTGCGCATGCTGGGCGGCCCGGCCTGGCTCACGAGCGAGACCGACGACCCGCTCTCCCGCTTCGCCAGCATCGCGAACCTGGGCACCAGCGGGTCCTCGAGCGAGCGCGGCACCTCCGCGACCCACGCCGCCCTCACGGAGCGGCTCGAGGACACGAACCGCGGGTTCTTCCGTCCCCAGGCTGCGATTCACACGATCGTCATCTCTGACGAGTCGAACCAGATCGCCGACGGGGAGATCCACTTCGACGGCTTCGTGAACTGGTACCAGAACATCAAGGTCTCGCCCGAGCTCCGGACGTTCTCCGCCATCACGGGCCCGCTCGGTCACGACTACGAGCGGGCATCGCACCGCATCGGTGGCGCGGTCTGGCCGATCGACACCCAGCAGTGGGACGTGGTTCTCGAGCGACTCGGGTTTGCCGCGGCAGGGCTCCGGCAGGAGTTCTTCCTCTCTCGCTCGCCCGATCCCGAGACGATCGAGGTGTGGGTCGAGCTCGACGGGATCCCGGGACAGACCGACGAGTACGTCACCCAGGTGCTCCAGCCCGTGGTCGTGGACCCCGTGACCGGCGAGCGTCACGGTCACTACGAGTACCGACCCGGTCGCAACTCCGTCCACCTCGAGGCGCCTCCGCCCGAGACGGCCACCGTCGTGCGCATCCGCTACCTTCCGACGGACGGCTACTGAGTCCGGGTCAGGTGTCCATGGCGCATGTCGTGGCCCTCGACCAGGAACACCACCATCTCGGCGAGATTGCAGGCGTGGTCGGCGATCCGCTCGATGTACTTGGACATGCTCGTGACCGCGAGCGCACGGTTGGCCTGGTCGGGATGGGCCGCCATGGCGGCCAGCCACTTCTGAAGAATGTGCCGGTTGAGATCGTCGACCCGCTGATCCCGAGCAATGAGCTCGCGGGCGATGGGCGAGCTGGACTCGAGGAACGCGTCCGCGGCCATCCGAACCATGTCGGCTGCGACCTCGCCCATCGTCCGAAGGTCGGTCCCGGGCTCGAGGCCGATGCCAGCCGAGAGCTCGAGACCGCGCTCGGCCACGTTCTGCGAGAGGTCACCGATGCGCTCGAGGTCGGTCACCATCTTCATGATGGTGGTGATGGTTCGCAGCTCGATATCGACCGGCTTCCGCTGGGCGAGGTAGTTGAAGCAACGAGAGTCGATGTCGAGCTCGAGCTGGTCGAGGTCGCGGTCCGCTGCCACGACGGACCGGCCGAGCGACGGATCGCGGTCTACGACGGAGCGCACGGCCAGTCGAACCATCGACTCGGCACGAACGCACATTTGCAGGAACAGCGTACGGATCTGCTCCAGCTCGGTGTCCTCGTCGTCGCGTCGCAGCGTGGCGCTCCTCCTTATTGTCAACCTACCACCTCGACCTCGTCCCGACTGACTTCGGCGACCAGGCGTCGGAGCTGCGTGACACGCTCCGGCACGTCCGTATAGACGTCCTTTAGCTGCGACGCCAGGTCCTTTGCCCTTCGAAACCCTGTGATCAGGTCACCGCTGATGTCGGTTTCGCAATCAATCTGTGCCACGATTTCTTGCAGGGAGATCCCCTCGGCCCACCGGCGTCCGAGGCTCATCACATCGGGGTCCCAGTCCACTTCGATCCCCGTCAGCTCCTCCGCACCCACCACGGGGAAGGACCCCCGGATCCGGCCGACTCGCCGGGCCAGTTCGCGTTCTTCCGGCTCAATTCGGAATGCGGCACGAGCGTGACGAGGAAGACTATTGGTGATTCCCGCGAGAATCCCAAACAAATGCGGCGAGTCGAGCTCCTCCAGCAGGCCTTCCAGAAACAACTCTGTCACGAAGATCTCGGCGATCTGCACGTGCCTGAGGACCCTCGCCCCGGCGTTGAAGGCCAGATCTTCCGCCAGATACCCGATGTTCTTCAGAAACGTCACCTTCGACTGGTACTCTTCCCAGACCCGCCCCCGGCGCCGCTCCGCGCGTTGAGCGAGTTTCCTCGCTGCTTTCTCGGAGCTCCGGCTGGTCGCGGCCTGAGCGATCTCCTCGGCCCGCTTGTGGTCCACGGCTGCTGAACGTTCGAGGTGCCAGGCGAGAAACGAACGGTCCAAGATGTCGCGGACCCGATTTTCGTCGTACCGATCGAGAAGATTCACGATCGAGTTGAAGGACAGGTTGAACGACGAACGGACGGGCTCGGGATTACCCTTGCGATGGTTCTCGAGATGAGGCTTTGCTTCGTCGTAGTCGTCGAGATCGAGCCGCACCACGACGTGACCGACCTTGTCCATGCCGCGACGGCCTGCGCGCCCCGCCATCTGCATGAACTCACGGGTGGAGATCGGATTGACGGCCCGCCCGTCGTACTTGCGGAGGCTGTCGAACACGACGGAGCGGGCGGGCATGTTGATGCCGAGCGCGAACGTCGACGTGGTGTAGAGCACCTGGATGAGGCGTTGCTCGTAGAGCCGCTCGACCAGGCCCTTGAGGCCGACGTGGAGCCCAGCGTGGTGGAAGGCCACACCTCGCCGATACATGCGTCGCAGATCGTCGTCGAGCGTGTACCCCATCTCGACCTCCGCCTCCGCGATCATCAGGTCGCTGTCGGCCTGCTGCTCGGGCTTCAGCAAGCTGCGTCTGAGCGACTGCGCGAGCGCGCGGGCCAGGATCTCCGTGTCCCGGCGGGAGAAGACGAAGAACAAGTAGGGGAGGAGGTCGTGCTCGCGTAGAGCGTGAAAGACGGGCAGGTGCCCCGTCTTGCGATTGCGGGGGTTGCGGCGGTTGCGGTGACGCTCCTTCCCTCGTCCGTCACGCTCTGCCCCTCGGGCCCGGGCCCGCTTCTTGCGGAACAGCCGATCGTACTGTGCGGGGTCCACGAGCCCGGTGTCGACCGAGAAGTAGTGGAAGTCGAGGGGCACGGCGCGGGCGTGCTCCTCGATGACGCGCACCTCGGTTCCCCTCACGCGCTCCAGCCAGGCCGCGAAGTCCTCGACATTCGACAGCGTCGCGGAGAGACCCACGATCTGGACGCTCGACGACAGGTAGATCAGCACCTCCTCCCAGACGGTGCCCCGCTCTCGATCGTCGAGGAAGTGGATCTCGTCGAGGATCACAGCGGCGAGATCGTCGATCGGATCGCCGGTCAGCAGCATGTTCCGCAGGATCTCGGTCGTCATCACGAGACACGGCGCGTCGCGATTGATCACGAGATCGCCGGTGAGCAGGCCGACCCGCTCGTCACCGAACAAGGCGCGATAGTCGCGGAACTTCTGGTTGGAGAGCGCCTTGATGGGCGCGGTGTAAATCACGCGCTTGCCGCGATTCAGCGCGTCCTCGACCATCCAGTCCGCGATGATGGTCTTGCCGGTGCCCGTGGGTGCGCACACGAGCACGGAGCCGCCGTCGCGCAGCGTGGTGATCGCGGCTTCCTGGAAGGGGTCCAGGCGAAAGCCTCGGTATTCCATGGACTTCAGTGTTCCTCGTCGTGCCGGGTGCGCTTCCGTGAGTAGCCCACTCTCTTGGGGCCGCTCACCCTCGGGGAGGGTAGTCTGGGGACGCGATGGCACTCGTCTGGATGTGGTTGACCGCCTGGTGGTTTGGGTTCGGCTCGATCGCGAACGCCGCGACCTACGACCCGGATCTGAAGTGGCGGACGATTCGTACGCAACACTTCAATATCCACTTTCATCAGGGCATCGAGCAGGTCGCGGACGAATTCGCCGGGATGGTGGAGGAGGTCTATGACGAGATGCTCGACGAGCTCGCGTGGCGACTCCGAGGTCGGGTCGAGCTCACGCTGATCGACCGTACCGACGTCGCCAACGGCTTCGCGAGCTCGGTGCCCTACAATGCCATCACGATCTACGTGACGGCGCCCACCGAGGACTCCACCCTCAACCTGTACGAGGACTGGTCGCGGGCCATCTTCACCCACGAGCTCACCCACGTGATCCACCTCGAGACCAACCACGGCATCGTACGGGCGGCGCGGGCGGTGGTGGGACGCATCGCCTCGACCAACGACCTTTCGCCGTCCTGGATCATCGAGGGGCTCGCCACCTTCCAGGAGACGCGACACACACCGGGCGGGCGCGGCCGTTCTTCCTGGCCCGACATGATCAAGCGCACGGCGGTGGTGGAGGATGCGTTCCCTCCGCTCGGAAACCTCGACGGCTATCAGCCGATGCCGCCGGCGGGCAACCTCCGCTACCTCTTCGGTCAGGACTTCATCCAGTACGTGGCGGACCAGCGGGGGCAGAAGGCGTGGACCAAGTGGACCCACACCTACGGCAGCTCGATCCCCTTCGTGCTGCCGGGCAAGAAGGTGTTTGGCCGCCGACTTCGGCACCTCTATCGGGACTGGCGTGCCCATCTCGAAGAGCGGTATGGCGCCCAGGCCGCACGGGTCCGGGCCGAGGGCGAAACGCTCGGACGCCTGGTCAGCCCGCCCGAGGCGAGCTGCATCGCACCCGCGTTCTCTCCGGACGGCGAGAAGCTGGTGTGGTCCTGCTTCGACCAGCGCACGGGCTCCGCCCTGTGGATGGCCGACGGGATGGGCTACGCCGCCGAGAAGCTGCTTCAGGACTTCGGAGCCGGATACTTCACCTGGCGCGCCGACAGCGAGGCGTTCGTGTACGCCTCGAATCACATCGTGAACCAGTTCAACGTGTACTCCGACATCTACATGCACGTGCTGGGCAAGGGGAACCAGGCGTTGACCTCGGGCGCTCGCGCCCGGGACCCCGACTTCTCACCCGACGGCTCGCGGCTGCTCTACGTGACCAACCGTGCGCAGAACAACCAGCTCGAGGTCCTGACCGTAGACCGGCGCCGCACGAAGCTCACCGACCATACCGACCACACCCAGTACTCGACTCCCCGCCACTCCCCTGACGGCCGCGTGGTGGCGCTGTCGAAGTGGCAGGACGGGCGCCGGGACCTCTGGATCGTCACCCCCGCGGGCGCTCCGCTGCGTCGGCTCACGATGGACGACGCGATCGACGCCGACCCGGTGTGGTCGGCCGACGGGCGGTTCCTCTATTTCTCGAGCGACCGCAGCGGCATCCCCAACGTCTACGCCATCGAGGTTGCGACCGAGCGGCTCTTCCAGGTCACCAACGTGGTCACCGGCGCCGTGAAGCCCACCGTGCACCCCTCGGGCGAGCGAATGGCCTTCATGCAGTACTCGGCCGACGGCTGGGACATCGTGGTCGTGGATCTGGACCCCGATGCGTTCGTCCCTCGGGGCATCCTGCCGAGACCGTTCGTCCACGGGGCCAGGCTCGAGAGCCTCGTGGGCCCTCCCGAAACCACCGCCGCCGCTGCCCTGGAGGAGTGGGAGGAGGCAGGGGAGCCGATCGCCCACCTCGGGCGGGTGCCGAAGGACCCGCTCCCCGCGCCGGGCGCCTATCCTCAGGACCCCGACTCGATCGACAACTTCGCCGACACGCGGGTCGAGGACGTGTTCGGCGAAGAGCGCGACTACCCCTTCCGCATCGAACCCAGGCGCTACAACCCCGTCCCGTCCCTGATTCCACGCTACGTGCTGCCCTCGATCCGCACGACGCCCTTCGGCCCGCTTCGTGACGGACCCTTCGCGTTCACCTGCGTCGACGAGGTGCTGTTCTGCCCAGGACTGGCCGTGAACCTCTCGACGGCGTCCTCCGATGCGCTGCGTCGCTACGCGCTGGCGGCGTCGGTGTCGTACCGCAACGACGCCGACGCCTTCGGAGGCGGGCTGACGTTCACCGTGAACCGCTTCCTTCCCGTCTACACCTTCCGGCTGTCCACCGGCGTGTCCGCTGCGGCCCAGCTCACCTTCGAGAGCCCCGACGAGGTCGACGAGAACGGTGACCCCCTGCTCTTTCAGACCAGTCCACCGTCGATCTACTGGGAGCGACGGACCACCGGGTCGGCGACCGTGAGCTGGCCCTATCGCCTGCGAACCGTGGTCTTTGCTCGCTACTCGTTCGAAGATCGGCGGCCGCGGTTCGACCTCCCGGCGAACGTGTTTCGGCCCAACGTACCGTTGATCGGATTCGCAGGCTCTCTGTCGGGAGGGTGGCGCTACCGATGGCAGCAGCAGACTCCGCTGGCGATCTCGCTGGAAGACGCCCGCTCGTTCTCGTTCGTCGGTTCGCTGTTCGCGCCCTGGCTCGGCACCTTCGCGCGCGACCTCGACACGGGGGCGCTTACCGGCATCACGCAGGTCCAGCTGGCGAGCGAGCTCCGGGAGTACGTCGTGGCCCCCTGGCGACCCAACCACGTGTTCGCCGGCCGGGTGGCCGCCGGCGTGACGGTGGGTGACTCCGAGTTCTTCGGCAACTACCAGCTCGGCGGGAACATCGGCGACAGCGGGTTCCAGGTGAGCCCCGACTCCCTCCGGATGATTCGCGGGTACCCGCTCGCGTTCGACATCGGCGACCTGTACTGGCTCGGTTCGCTCGAGTACCGGCTGCCGATCTGGTACGTCTACCGGGGACTCGGCACCCTGCCCGCATTCGTCGGCAACCTGTCTGCCGCCCTGTTCGTCGACGCCGGCAACGCGTTCAACAACCCGTCCCTCGGCCAAGGCGGCCCCGCGCGGCTGTCGGAGTGGGGACAAGCCGCGATCGCCGACCCGCTCCTCGGCGTGGGGGCGGAGATTCAGTGGCGGGCGGTGGTTGCATGGGGCATCCCGCTGACGGGTCGCGTGGGCTATGCGGTGGGCCTGACCGAAGGGGGATTCCGTCCCCGAGACGGTGTGCTGCCCTTCTACATCCAGCTCGGAGGTTCGTTCTGACCGCCCTTTGGTTGATGGTGATGGGCCTTTCGTGGTCGGCGCCCACGGAGGTGGCCGAGGCGATCGCGCTGGGCGACTGTGGGGGCGCGCTCGATGCCATGGCGCGGCTTCCCGAGCCGCAGCCGGGCCGCGAGGCCCAGGCGCGCGCGCTGGCTCGTGGCTTCTGTCTGCTTCGGGAAGGGGCTCCGGCGGCGGCGCTGGACGCGCTGGACCCCGAGGGAGACCTCGGCGGCTACGCCACGCTCGTCGAAGCGCAGGCGTTGATTGCGCTCGGCCGGCCTTCCGAGGCCCTCGAGGTCCTCGAGCGCGAACCGCCCCCCGGCCGAGCCGGTCGGACGGTTCGGATGCTTCGTGGGCGGCTCCGGTGGGAGCGCGGGGAGGATGCAGGGGCGGAGCTGCTCCGCAGCCTCTTCGACACCGATCTCGGCGTCGAAGCCCGCTACTGGCTCGCCGAGGGCTTCGGCGTACAGGGCCGGGCCGGCGAGATGATCGCCACCCTGAAGGACGTGTACGCCGACGCCCGACCCGGAGGCTGGGATCGCCGCGCGGCGGAGCGACTCGAGGCGCTCGGCATCGCCATCGGTGACACCACCTCGTCCGAGGGACGTGCTTTGCTGGAGCGGCGCCTCGCGAGCCTCCACGAGCATCGCCGCACCGAGGACGCGCTGGCCCTGGCGAAGTCGCTGTACGACGGCGTGACGCCGAGCGATCGGACCGGCTTCGTCGAGCTCGGGCACGTCCACTACGCAGCCCGCGACTACGAAGGGGCGCTGCGGGCGTGGGAGAGTGCGTACGGCAAGCCCGCAGAGGCGCGGGGTAACGCCACCGAGCTCTTCGACTACGCCCTGTGCCACGCGAGAACGGGCGACTACGACACGGCGGCCGTGGTGTATCGACGCGTCATGGCGTTCCACCCCACCACCCGGCAGGCCGACTTCGCGAGCTTCAAGCTCGGCTACATGGAGTACGACCGCGACCGCTGTGACGACGCCATTCCGCTGTTCTCGGCGCACCGGGAGGCCTACCCTGCCTCGCGGCACCTCGACGAGGCGCTCTGGTTCGAGGCCCGCTGCTACTGGCGTCAGGGCAACCGCGGCAAGGCGATCTCGCTGCTGGAGACGCTGCAGGCCAAGCGTCCGCGGTCGTCGCTCGCGCCCGGCGGTGCGTACTGGCGCGCCCGTTCCCGCGGCCTGGACGGCGATCCAGCGGGTGAGCGCGCGGGGCTCCAGGAGGTGCTGAAGCGGTGGCCGGGCTCGGGCTACGCCTGGTTCGCGGCCCAGCGATTGGGTAAGACCTTTCCCGCCAAGCCCGACGCGGAGCCACCGGCGTGGCCGGCGAGCTGGGCCTCGCGGGGCGCCGTGCAGCGGTCTCGCGCCCTGCTCGCCGTGGGGCTGCGGAGCTTTGCCAGGGACGAGCTCGACACCCTCCCCAAACCAACCGAGAAGTCGTCGGCGCTCGCGCTCGCGTGGGACCACCTCCGGTCGGGCAGCTATCGAAAGGCCTCTCGACTCGCGTGTCGGTACGCGGGCAATCCGTGGGTCGCCGGCGACCCCGTCGCGCAGCAGGCCTGTCTGCCCCGACCCGAGCGCGCGATCGTGGAGCGCTACGCCCTGGCCGAGGGCCTCGACCCAGCCGTCGCCTACGCGGTGATGTGGGCGGAGTCCGCGCTCGATCCGCGGGTGACGTCGGCGGTGGGCGCTCGTGGCCTCATGCAGCTCATGCCCGAGGTCGGCGACGTGCTGCACGCCCGACTGTTCCCTACTCGTCGCTACGACGCTGACGACCTCTACCTCGCTCCCTACAACGCGGCGCTCGGCACCCAGGAGCTCGGCGATCGCAACCGGACGCTTCGCGACACGCTCGAGCCGGTGAGCGCACCCGCGGTCATCGCGAGCTACAACGCGGGCGAGGAGGCGGTGCGTCGCTGGCTCGACGAAGCCGAGGGCGAAGGTCGGCCGCCCTTCGACGAGTGGTCCGAGGACATCAGCTACACCGAGACCCGTCGCTACGTGAAGGGCGTGCTCGGCTATGTCATTCGCTACCACTGGCTGTACGGCGACACCACGCCGCCCCCTCCCACCGAGCCCCCTCCCGAGCCTCTCTAGCCGTCAGCGGGGCTTCACTTCGAACGGCAGCAGCGCGAGCGGCTGGTCGGGATGGGCCACCACCAGGTCGAGCCATCGGGGCATCGGCAGCAGACGCAGCCAGGAGCGGATCCACGAGAACTCGTCGGCTTCGATTCCCAGGCTGGGACGCAGCCGACGGACGACCTGCTGGAGCGCGGGCATGCTGTAGGTCGAGTGGTGGCGCACTTTCACTGGTGTCTCGGCGAGGCCAGCTCGGGCTCGTGCCCGGTGGACCGCCGTATCGACGTTCCCGAGCTGGTCGGCGAGGTGGTTCGTGAGCGCGGCTCGGCCCGTCCACACGCGACCGCGACACGCGGGCTCGATCTCCTCCTCCGCACGGTCCCGGCCGTCGGCGACCCGCTTGACGAAGCCGTCGTACGTGCGCTCGAGCATCTCCTTGAAACGCGCCCGCTGTGGGTCCGTGAAGCGCCGGCCCGCCGAGAACAGGTTGGCGTTGGGCGCGCCCAGGATCTCGCGGGTGTGGACGCCGACCCGACGGAGTCCCTCGGAAACCACGATCTTTCCTCCGAACACGCCGATGGACCCCGTCAAGGTGCCCGGGCGCACGAGGATCTCCGACGCCGGGGCAGCGAGGTAGTAGCCGCCGGAGGCGGCGACGTCCTCGAAGGCGGCGACCACCGGCTTGGCCCGGGCGAGCTCGTCGACCTCTCGCCAGATGAGATCCGAGGCCAGCGCACTCCCCCCCGGGCTGTCGACGTGCATTACTACGGCGCCCACGTTGTCGTCGCTGCGGAGCGCTCGCAGGAGCGGCACCACGTCTCGCGCGGCGATGGAGGGCCCTCCTCGGGTCTGCTTCTCGACCACGATCGGACCCTGGAGGTGGACGACCGAGATGGCGGTGCGGGGGCCACCTGCACGGAGCAACCAGCGTCGTGCTCCATCGAGGCGGGCCCAGGAGGCGAAGGCGCGGACCGCGATTTCCTTGCCGTGACGCTCCTCGAGCCACTCCTCGACCTGGTCGCCGTACGCGAGTTGGTCGACGAGCCCCGCGTCCAGCGCCTCCTCCGCCGCGAGCGGCGCCTGGTCGAGCCAGCGCTGGACCTGCTCGGGCGGGAGGCCACGCCCGTCGGCGATCCCGGCGACGAGCAGCTCGTGCAGCTCGTCGACGATGGCTTCCATCGCCTCCTGGTTCTCGCGGGAGGGAAACGCACGGGTGAACGGCTCGCCGAAGGACTTGTAGGCGCCAGCGGCCTCGAAGTCCGGCTGCAGGCCGAGGCGTTCGAGGGCGTCACCGAAGAAGGTGAGCTCCATGCCCACGCCGACGACGCCGAGCTGGCCCGTGGGTACGAGGAACACACGGTGACACGCGCTCGCGAGCCACGTGGTCGCGTTGCCCGGGTCCTCGAGCACCGCGTAGAGCTGACGACCGCTCTCCCGGAGCTCGATGAGCACTTCGCGAAGGTCGTGATTCGCCGCCCATCCGCCGAACGGCTCCTCGAGCTCGAGCACCAATCCGACGACGCGCGGGTCGTCGGCGACGCGGCGCAGCGACGTGAGCAGCCGGTGCCGATCTTGGAGGCTCGGGACCTCCTTGATGCGGACACGGAGAATCGTCTCGCGTCCGACGACCAACCTCCGGAGTAGGTTCACGACCATCAGTAGGGGCAGGACGGCGAGCCGGGCGGCAAGTCCGAACAGGGGGCGCATCGGGCGTCTCCAGGGAGTCTCGGCCTCAAAGACGTATCCAGATCGCTGTCAGGTTTGCGTCAGGGACCCCCAAGCACGACCGTGGGACGCGGAGATCCGTTAAGGTGCGTCCCGACGAGGTGGTCATGAGCACCAAAGAATGTCCGTCGTGCGGAACGATGGTTCCCGAGTCGGCGACGCGCTGCAAGAACTGCTTCCACGACTTCGACGACGACGAGATCAAGCAGCGCTTCAACTGGGCCGGGCCTCTTGCCCTCCTGGGGGCGTTCGCGGCGATGGCGGTCGTGGGCAGCGGAACGCTGTACTACATCGTGAGCCAGCCACTGGACGAGAAGATCCTGGTCGACGAGAGCCAGGAGGCGGTGATCTGGACCCGCCAGTACCGCTCCGGTCCGCAGACCGAGCGGCTCCGGTTCTCCGAGATCCAGAAGCTCGAGTACGTGGTGCGCTCCAACGGCGGCTTCGAGGTCGCTGCGGTGACGAGCGGCGGCGACCGGCGCGTCATCCACGAAGGCCGCACGCCCCTGAAGTCCGAAGCCGCCCGCTATGCCGAGCTGATGGAGAAGCCGCTCGACGAGATCGACAACACCGGTGGCTTTCACAAGATGGAGTGAGGGCCCTCCTCGGGGGCCGCAGTCTGCAGGAGCGAAGCGACGACGACTGCGCGCGTAGGCCCGCAGCAGCGAAGCGAAGGCCTACGCCCGGTGCGTCTTCCCGCGCTCCGCGCCGAGCGCGGAGCAGGCGACGGAGTCGACTGCCGGCCGAGACCGAGGGGCGCCCAGACATCGCGGCCATCATTCCTCGCGCGAGGACCCTTCTCCGACCACCCCGTCTACGTAGGTGATGGTCACGACCGAGAGCGGCTCCGGGGTGAACTCGCGGAAGCGGATCGAGTTGCGGAGCTCGAAGTAATCCCAGTCCTCGGGGGAGAAGCTCTGGACCGTTCCGTCACCGAGGACCACCGAGACCTCGATGCTGGCGACGACGGGAGCGCCCGAGAGGAAGAACTCGCGATTCAGACCGGTGGCGAGAAAGCCGAGCTCGTCGAGGACCTCCGACCAGTTGTCGGTGCAGATGGGCCAGATCACCCCGCCAACGTCACGACTCACCGCCATGTAGTCGGACCCCGGCTCGCCGATGTCGTCGCAGC
>CAZZLC010000032.1:0-80272 GCA_964655065.1 uncultured Enterobacteriaceae bacterium
CGCGCCCGCGGGCATCGCAGCCCGAAGGTGGTCGCGTACCTCTCCGAGCGTCTGCAGTTGGGCCATCGCCGCCGTGTCGACTTCGGGCAGCCCCGGGGCCGCCTCCCGGACCGCGGACAGGATCTCCACCCGCTTGATCGAGTCGATCCCGAGATCGGCCTCGAGGGTCATCGACATCTCGAGCATGTCGGCGGGGTACCCGGTCTTGTCGGCCACCACGTCGAGCAGTAGCCCCTCGAGGTCGGCGCCGACCGCGGTCGGGGCCGGAGTCGGCACGGGTGCCGCCGCAGCCGGGGCGGGGACCGCCGCGGGGAGCGGACCCGCGGTGGGCGCGGGCGACGGAGCCGAAGGTGGCGCCGCCGGCATCGGAGCCGGGGCCGGCATCGGAGCCGGGGCCGGCATCGGAGCCGGCATCTCGAATGCCGGGCCTGGCTGTCCCGTGAGCATCCCCTGCAGGCTCTGCAGCGAGGCCTCGACCGTTCGCAGGAACTGGTCGTGGGTCTGCGCCATGGCGCGTTGGTAGGCCTCGTGGGCTTCGACCGTGCTGCGCTGCGCTTGCTGGAACGCCAGGATCCAGGGATCGGCCTCCCCGGCGGCCACGGGGGAATGCGTCGGCGGTGCCGCCGAATCGGGCACGGCCACCGGCTTCTCCACGACCCGCTCGACGACACGGGGCTCGGGGTCGAGCGCCTTCGCCTCGCCCGTGCGCACGGGGTTGGGCCTGGGCACCTCGGCCGCGCCACCCGGAGGCGGGTACGGCTTGCCGTAGTTCGCCCCATTGATCTGGAGCGAGAGCTTCGGCTTCGTGCGGTCGTGGGGATCTGCGGGGACGGCCTGCCCCTTCCACAGCGCGGAGAGGTCGACCGCGTGACCCGCCACGCACAGCCGGGCCACCGCCTGGAACAAGGTGGTCACCCCGTTCTTCTTTCGACGATCGAGGGGGACCGCGACGTGGGGCCGATCCCCCAGGATCTCGCCCACCAGGTTGGTGAGCACGTGCCCGGGCCCGACCTCGACGAAGGTGCGGACGCCCGAGGCGTACATCGCCTCGACCTGCTCGACGAACCGGACCGGCCTCGCGATCGCGCTCGAGAGCCGCTCGCGAATGGCCTGCGGGTCAGCAGGGTAGGGCGCAGCCTCGGCGTTGTGCAGCACGCTGACCGAGGGGACGCTCACGTCGACCGACTGGAGGAACGCCGCGAAAGGCTCGACCGACGACGAGACCACCGGGCTGTGGAAGGCTGTCGCGACCTTGAGCCGCTTGGGCTCGACGCCCTGCTCCAGCAGGGCCTTCTCCACCTGGGCGACCGCCCCGGTCGGGCCGCTGACCACGACCTGCTTCGGTGTGTTGTGGTTCGCCACCACCGCGCCCTCGACGGTGTCGACGTACTGGCGCACGTCCTCGATGGGGAGCGGAACGGCGAGCATGGCCCCGTCGGTCTGCGCGGCCTCGGCCATCAGCTCGCCGCGGCGCCGCGCCACGCGAAGCACGTCCGCCTCGGACAGCGCACCGGCCGCCCCGAGCGCGGTGACCTCACCGTAGGAGTGGCCGCCCACCGCCGCGGGCTCGAGCCCGAGCTCCCGGACGAGTCGGAGCATGGCGAGAGAGACGGCGCCAATCGCGGGCTGGGCCCACTCCGTCGCTCGCAGAGTGGCATCCTGCTCCAGCCTGGCCTCGTCATCGTAGACGGGCACGGGGTAGACGACCCGGTGCAGGGGCAGATCGCCAACCGACAAGTCGGCAGCGGCATCGAGACCGTCCGACACGGTGTCGAACGCCATCGCGAGCTCGGCGCCCATGTTCAGGTACTGGCTTCCCTGACCGGGAAACAGGAAGGCGACGGGGCCGGGCACCGCGCCGCTGGCGTAGTACATCCCGGTCGGGATGTCCACGGGGCTACCGGGATTCTCCGCGATCTTGTCGGCCACCCGACCCAGCCGCTGGGCGAGCTCGTCGGTGCTGCTCGCGACGACGGCCATGCGCGCAGGCTTGCTCGCGTCGAACGCGTGCTGGGTCGACCAGGCTGCGTAGGCCAGGAAGTCGGGCTCGTCGCAGCGGCCAGCCAGCGTGCGCGCCTCGGCGATCAGCGCCTGCGGGGAGTCGGCCGAGAGGACCACGAGCTCCGAGGGCACGGTGCGCAGCCGAGGCGCCCGATTCGGACCCCGATACTCCTCGACCGTGATGTGGAAGTTCGAGCCGCCGAAGCCGAAGGAGCTGATCGCACCGCGACGAAGGTGGTCACTGCCGCGCACCCACGGCCGCGCCTCTCCGGGCAGGTAGAACGGCGAGTCCTCGAGATGGAGGTTCGGGTTCGGTCGGTCGATCTTGATCGTGGGCGGAAGCACGCGATTGTGCAGCCCCATCACGACCTTGAGCAGGCCCGCGGCGCCCGCCGCGGCCTTGGTGTGGCCGATCTGCGCCTTGACGGTGCCGAGCGCACACCACTGCTTGTCGGTGCGCCCCGAGGCGCCGAACGCCTGTCGCAAGCCCTCGAACTCGGCGGCATCCCCGGCCTTGGTGCCCGTGCCGTGGGCCTCGACGAGCTCGACCGTGTCGGCGTCGTAGCCCGCCTGGTCATAGGCGCGGCGGATCGCCCGGGCCTGGCCTTCGGAGACCGGCGCGTACACGCTCTTGCTCCGACCGTCGGACGAGCTGCCGATTCCCTTGATCACCGCGTAGATCTTGTTGCCGTCGCGAAGCGCGTCGGGCAGGCGCTTGAGCGCCACCATCCCGAGACCCTCGCCGAGCAGCGTGCCGTCGGCGCGGTCCGAGAACGGGGCGCACTCGCCCGACTTCGACAGGGCCGGCGTCTTGCTGAAGCACATGTACATCGAGATGTCGTTCATGGTGTCGGCCCCGCCGGTGATGACGAGGTCGGACTGGCCGAGCCACAGCTCGTTCGCGCCCATCGACACCGCGGAGAACGAGCTCGCGCAGGCCGCGTCGGTCACGCAGTTGGTGCCGCCCAGATCGAGGCGGTTCGCGATCCGACCGGCCACCACGTTGCCGAGCAGCCCGGGGAACGTGGACTCCTGCCACGGCACGTAGCCGTCGGCGATGCGGTCGGCGGCCTTCTGGACTTCGTCCTCGGCGTAGCCCATCTCGCGGAGGGCCTTGACCCAGATCGGCCGCTGGAGCCGGTTGGCCATGGTGAGCATCAGCTCCTGGGCGCCGGTCACGCCCATGATGCAGCTGACCCGCTCGCGATCGAGGTCGGCGAGGCCCGCGCCGCACGCGTCCTCGAGGACCTGCTTGGCCGTGACGAGGGCAAGGAGCTGGGTCGTGTCGGTCGCGGGCACGATCGAGGGCGGCACCCCCCAGGCAAGAGGGTCGAACTCGACTCTCGGAAGGAACCCGCCGCGCTTGCCGTAGGTCTTGTCGGGGGCGGAGGGGTCGGGGTCGTAGTAGTCCTCGATCAGCCAGTGGCTATCGGGGACGTCCCCGATGAGGTCCACGCCGTGGAAGATATCGCGCCAGAAGCCCGTGGCGCTGACGCTGCCCGGAAAGATGGCGCTCACGCCCACGATGGCGATCGGCGTAAGTCTGGGATCGTGCACGCTCATCGGGACTCCTGTCAGGCGTCGAGCGGACGGGGAGAGAAGGTGAACGCGTGGCTCGGTACGGCCACGCCGTGAGCCCGCAGCTGGTGGGCGCGCGTGATGGTGGCGGCGCCCTCGAGCAGGTTGCGGGCAATCTGGACGACGGTGCGGTTCTCGGCGGGCTCGAGGAAGCTCCCCTTCACCCAGGCGTTGAAGGCGCCCATCGCCGGACCGCACCAGATCTGGTAGTCGAGGTTGCGGCCGCCCTCGCCCGCGATGGCCCACTTGCTCGACAAGCCGAGGTACCACCGGAACACGAGGGCCATGAGGTGCTTGGGTTCGCGCCTCGCGCGCTCGACCTCGGCCGGGTCACGCTCCGAGAAGAACGACTCGCACCGCTGCCAGATGACGTCGAGGTCGTCCTTGAAGATCTCCCTCTCGAGCTTCTGCCGTTGCTCGGTCGGGATGGCGTGGATGCCGTCGTAGGCGCGGTAGATCTCGTAGAGGCGCTTGGCGCGGGCCCCGAACATGGTGCCGCGCTGCAGCACCTGCACCTCGACCCCGAGCTCGAACATGTCGGCCGCGGGTGCCATCACGACATCGGCCAGTCCCGCTGCGCACAACAGTCGCTTGCCCTGGGGCGACAGCCCGCTCTCCACCGAGGCCTGGTTCACCGAGCCGGTGAGCACGAAGGCCGCCCCGAGCTGGAACGCCGCGGCCACCGCCGACGGCGTGCCGATCCCGCCCGCAGCGCCGATGCGGATGGGTCGGGTGTAGCCGTGCTGGGCCGCGAGCTCGTCCCTCACCGCGAGGATGGTGGGGAACAGGGCGGTCAGCGCCTGGTTGTCCGTGTGCCCGCCGGAGTCGGCCTCCACGATCACGTCCTCGGCGACGGGAAGCTCCCGCGCGAGCGCCGCCTCGGGGGCCGTGAGGTGACCGGCCTCCACCAGCCCCTGCAGCAGATCGGGCGGGGCGGGAGCGAGGAAGCGTCGGGCGACCTCGGGCCGGCTGATCTTGGCGAAGAGGTAGTTGTCCCGGTGGATGGTGCCGTCGGTGAGCCGGCGGATGCCCGAGTAGGCGTAGCGGACGACCATCGGGTTGAGGCCCATGTAGGCGGAAGCGCTGACCCGCCGGACTCCGCGCTTCAGGTAGAGCTCGACGGTGCCCATCTCGACGCGCGGCTCGTTGGGGGCGTGGATGAGGTTCGAGCCGAACGGCAGCCCGGAGCCGCCGAGCGCGGCCTCGATCCGATCGAGGCCCTCGGCGATGCGATCGACGGTGAGCCCGGCGGCGCCGAAGAACCCGAGCATGCCCGCCTTCGCCATGGCGATCACGATGTCGGTGGTCGCGATTCCGTTGGCCATGGCCCCGGCGACGTAGGGAAAGCGGAGCCCGTGGACCTCCGCGAACGAGCGGTCCCCGAGCCACTCGGGGTAGAGCGGCGGCAGGCTCGCGACGAGGGGGTAGGTCGGCGCGCCGTTGACCTCGTCCTCGCGGAGCGCCTCTCCCCCGAGGGCCACTCCGAGTGGGCCCTGCGGGTCACGCCGCACCACGTGGACGGGTTGGCGGAAGTGACCGACCGCCTCGGCCAGCTCGGTCGGAGTGAACGCGGGCCGATGGCCCCCAGGTTTCCACAAGGTCATCGGACTTGCCACCGGTTCGGTCCGTGGGCTTCGGGTGCGCCAGGTCTGCCCAGCGTAGCACCGGCGCTCCACAGGTTCGTTCGTGAGAGGGAAATTGGCGCGCTAGTAATGTCGGGCCTCCTCGTCGTCGACTCGGGCCGGCTGGGGCATTAACCACGGCCGGGTGCAGGCGTCGGAGCATGCCGACGCAGGAGGGCGCGTGGTCACCGCACTGCCGAAGGACGCCGCGGCGTTGTTTCCCTGGGCATCCCAGGAGTTGTCCGTTCCCGCGGGCACCCTGCGCTATGTCGATGCAGGGTCGGGCGACCCGATCCTCGCGGTCCACGGCAATCCGACCTGGAGCTTCTACTGGCGCGCGCTGATCGCGCACTACGAGGACCGGGCGCGCGTCGTCGTTCCCGATCACATCGGGTGCGGGCGCTCGGACAAGCCCCAGCAGTGGTCGTACCGGCTCGCCGACCATGTCGACAACCTCGTACGGCTCGTCGAGCAGCTCGATCTGAAGCGCGTCACCATCGTCGTCCACGACTGGGGAGGAGCCATCGGGCTCGGCATGGCGGGACGGCTGCCCGAGCGCATCGCGAGGATCGTGATCACCAACACCGCCGCGTTCCGGTCCCAGGCGATCCCCATGTCGATCGCGAGCTGCCGCATCCCGCTCTTCGGGGCGCTCGCGGTGCGCGGACTCAACGCGTTCGCGCGCGCAGCCACCCTCCGCACCACGGTGAGGCCCCTCGCGCCCGCGGTCAAGGCCGGCCTGCTCGCCCCCTACGGCAGCTGGGCGGATCGCATCGCCACCCTCCGCTTCGTCGAGGACATCCCGCTCGCGCCCTCGCACCCGAGCTACGACGCGCTCGCGGCCGTCGAGGAGGGCCTTGGCGCGCTGAAGGACAAGCCGGTCCTCGTGGCGTGGGGCGAGCAGGACTGGTGCTTCACGCCAGCGTTTCGAGAGGAGTTCGAGCGCCGGTTCCCGAACGCCGAGGTCGAACGCTACGACGACGCCGCGCACTATCTCATCGAGGACGTCCCCGAGCGGCTGCTCTCCCGGATGGACCAGTTCCTCGCTGACCATCCCCTCCCGGAGGCTACCCCGTGAACTTCGCGGCACGGGTCCACGCGCACGGAGACGCCCGGCCCTTCTCGCGCGCGCTCGTGGCACCGGGACCTCGGGTCGCCGAGGGCCCCACCTGGCGCCAGATGACGTTCCGGAGCCTCACCGAGCGGTCGCAGCAGCTGGCGGCTGGGTTCTCCGCCCGGGGCATCCGCGAGGGCGATCGGGTGATGCTGCTGATTCCGGCTGGGTTCTCGTTCTTCGAGGTCAGCCTCGCGCTGTGGCAGCTCGGTGCCGTGCCGGTGCTCGTCGACCCCGGCATGGGGCTGTCGGGCTTCCTCGCGTGTACCGCCCAGATCCGTCCTCGGGTGCTCGTCGGCATTCCCCGAGGCATGGCTCTGGCCGCGCTGCGCCCGGGTCCCTTCCGATCCGTCGAAGACCGCATCACCGTGGGCTCGAGCACTTGGTTCTGGGGCGGCACCACGCTGGAAGCGTGCCGCGCTCCGGCCCCGATGACCGAGCTCGCCACTGTCGACGCCGACACCGAAGCCGCGGTCCTCTTCACCTCGGGTTCGACGGGACCGGCCAAGGGGGTGCGCTACACGCACGGCATGTTCGTCACCCAGGCGGAGCGCATCCAGGCGATGTACGGCATCGTGCCGGGAGGCATCGACGCCAGCTGCTTCCTGCCCTTCGCGATGTTCTCGGTGGCCATGGGCGTCACCTGCGTGCTGCCGGACATGGACTTCGCGAAGCCCGCCACCGCCGCGCCGCGCGCGATCGTCGAGGCGGTCGAGGAACACGGCGCATCGCAGCTCGTGGCCAGCCCGGCGGTGCTCGCGCGGCTCGCCCCCCACTGCGCCGAGCACGGGATCACCCTGCCGAGCCTCGACCGCATCCTCACCTTCGGTGCACCGATCCCCCGTCCCCTCCACGCGGCGTTCCGCGAGGTGCTGCGCGACGGTGCGGACATCCAGACCCCCTACGGCGCCACCGAGGCGCTGCCCATCGCGACCATCGGCACCACCGAGATCCTCGCCGACACGGGCGAGCGGTCCGCCCGGGGCGAGGGAACCTGCGTCGGCCGGCCCGACCCGAGCATCGAGGTTCGCATCCTCGGGATCACCGACGCCCCCATCGCGACGATGGACGACGCGACCGAGCTCGCGCAGGGCGACGTCGGCGAGATCACCGTGCGCGGACCCCAGGTGTCGCGGGAGTACAAGGATCGGCCGGACGCGACGGCTGCGTCGAAGATCGCAGACGCCGGCACCTTCTGGCACCGAATGGGTGACGTCGGCTACCTCGACGGCAGGGGACGCCTCTGGTTCTGCGGGCGCAAGGGCCACCGCGTCGAGCTCGCCGACGGTCGGACCCTGTTTCCCGTGCAGCTCGAGGGGATCTACAACGAGCACCCTGCCGTGCGGCGGACCGCCCTCGTGGGGGTCGATGGCGAAGCCGTCCTGATCGTCGAGCTCCTGGCCGGTGGCCCGGCGAGCCCCGAGCTCCTCCACGAGGTGCTCGCCCTCGGACGAGACAGGCCTGGCACCGACGCCATCGTGCGGGTGCTCACCCATCCGGGTTTTCCGGTGGACCGGCGACACAACGCGAAGATCCACCGACCGGAGCTCGCCCGGTGGGCCCAGGGCCGGGCCGGACATTCCGTGAGAGGTGTAGGGTGATGCGGATTCTGGTGACCGGGGGGGGCGGGTTCCTCGGCAAGGCCATCACGAAGCAGCTGCTGGACGCGGGCTACGCCGTCCGCGTGCTCGGGCGCCACCGGTACCCCGAGGTCGAGGAGATGGGGGCCGAGGGCGTGGTCTGCGACCTGACCGTGGGTCGGAGGCTCGAGGCGGCGCTCGTCGGCGTCGACGCCGTGATCCACACGGCGGCGAAGGCCGGGATGTGGGGCCACCACGACGACTACTACGAAGCCAACGTCGTCGCGACGGAGCGGCTCATCGAGGCGATGCGCAAGGCGGCCGTCCCGCGGCTCGTCTACACCTCGTCGCCCAGCGTGACGTTCCACGGCCACGACGAGGAGAACCTCTCCGAGGACGACGCGACCTACCCCGAGACGTTCCCCTTTCACTACCCGGAGACCAAGGCCCTCGCCGAGGCGATCGTGCTCGCCGCCAACTCCGACGCGCTGGCCACCACCGCCCTGCGACCGCATCTCGTCTACGGTCCCGGTGACCCCCACCTGCTGCCCCGTCTCGTCGACCGCCAGCGGTCGGGTCGACTCCGGGTGCTCGGAGACGGCAAGAACCGCGTCGCGCTGACCTATATCGACAACGCCGCGGTGGCCCACCTCCAGGCGCTCGAGCACCTCGCACCGGGGTCGGCCAACGCCGGCAAGGCGTACTTCGTGACCGACGAGGAGCCCGTGTTCGTCTGGACGTGGCTCTCGGAGGTGTTCCGCGAGTCCGGGCTCGGCCCCGTCGAGGGTCAAGTGCCGCGCTGGATTGCGCTGCCCCTCGCCTCGATTGCCGAGGGCGTCTGGTGGAGCCTCTCGCTGAAGGGCGAGCCGCCGATCACGCGGTTCACCGTTCAGCAGATCAGCTCGTCGCACTGGTACGACCTCACCAACGCGAAGCGCGACTTCAAGTACACCCCGCTCGTGTCGGGCGAGGACGGCAAGCAGGCCACCATCGCGTGGCTCCGCGAGAAGGTCGCCGCGGAGGCCCCCCCGCCTCCGCCCCCCGACGAAGCGCCTCCAGAAAAAGAGTCGGTCGACCCAGCCTGACCTCGACGGGTTGGACAACGCGGGCGCGACCGCGTACCATCGCCTGCACACCTGGATGCGCGAGGGCGTAGGACATGGCAAGGCTGCGCGCCGCGATTACCGGCGTCGGGGGATGGGTCCCCGACAAAGTGCTCACGAACCAAGATCTCGAGCAGATCGTCGACACCAACGACGAGTGGATCGTCTCCCGAACGGGCATCCGCGAGCGGCGCATTCTCGAAGGCGACCAGCAGGGTGTCTCGGTGATCGGCATCCACTCGGTGCGCGAGCTCCTCGAGAAGACCGACACCGACCCGGCCGAGATCGACCTCGTCATCTTCGCGACCGTCACGAAGGACTACGTGTTCCCCGCCACGGCGAACATCGTCTCCGACGCCATCGGCGCCAAGAACGCCTTTGGGTACGACCTCGAGGCCGCGTGCTCGGGCTTCCTCTACGCGCTGTCGACCGGCGCACAGTACATCGAGACCGGTCGGGCCAAGAAGGTCATCGTGATTGGCGCGGACAAGATGTCGTCCATCCTGGACTACGACGACCGCGCCACCTGCATCATCTTCGGGGACGGAGGCGGCGCCGTGCTCCTCGAGCCGACCGAGGACGAGGTCGGCGTCGGAGACCACATCATGCGGTCGGACGGTGATGGGGTGCGCTACCTCAACATGCCGGCCGGCGGAAGCCGCCTCCCCGCGAGTCCAGAGACGGTGGCCGAGCGACTCCACTTCGTGAAACAGGAGGGCAAGGCGGTCTTCAAGTTCGCGATCACCAACATGGCGGGGATTGGGCTCGAGCTCCTCGAGCGCAACGCACTGAGCGCCGATGATGTCGACTGGCTCGTTCCCCACCAGGCGAACAAGCGCATCATCGACAACACCGCCGAGCGCATGGGGATCCCGGCCGAGCGCGTCATGATGAACATCGAGCGCTACGGCAACACGACGAGCGGCACCCTGCCCCTGCTGATGTGGGACTACGAGTCGCGCCTGCGGCGTGGCGACAAGCTGGTGCTGTCGGCGTTCGGCGGCGGCTTCACCTGGGGCGCCATGATCGTCGACTGGGCCTACGACCCCAGGTAGTAGAGCAGGAGCATCTGGGCGACGAAGTACCCGCCCGACAGCGCCACGAATCCCGTGGCGAGAAGCGCGAACAGGATGGTCGCCACGGTGCGGGGGGTGAGCGAAGCGCTGGGCGGCGGCGTCTGAAAGCCCGATGCGATGCTGGAGCGCTCGTACATCCCACTGCCGTAGGGCACCGACAAGGCCGCCATCGACGCAGGCTCGATTCCCGCGAGCGCCATCTGGTCGGTGAGCTCCCCCACGAGGACGCGCTCCACCAGCTCGAGCTGGTGGGCCACCGTGGCCACCGAGTCGGGGCGACGGTTGCGATCCTTCTCGAGGAGCAGCCCGACCAGTCGCTGGAGGCTCCGGGGCACGTCGGTGATGGTCGGAAACCGCTTCGGCGGGTCCTTCACGTGGGCGATGAGCACGTTCGCGATGCTCGACTGGTCGAACGGGTACTCCCCCGTCAGCCCGCGATAAAGGAGCACGCCGAGCGCGTACAGGTCGGAGCGGGGGTCGATGTCCTGTTGCCCGCGCACCTGCTCGGGCGACATGAACATCGGGGTGCCGACGAGCAGCCCCCGCTGGGTGAGCTGCTCGCTGTCGTCGAACGGCTTCACGAGCCCGAAGTCCACCACCTTCGCCCGGTCACCGCCGTCCTCGGCGCTCTCGACGAGGATGTTCGCCGGCTTGAGATCGCGGTGGATGAGCCCCAGCTCGTGGGCCTCCTGAAGCGAGCCGCACACCTGGATGATGATGCGGACGAGCCGCAGCGGGTCCATGGGGGTCGCGCCCATGAGCGCCGACAGCGCCTGACCGCGACAGAGCTCCATGGCGAGCCAGGAATGGTCCTCGTAGGTGCCGTAGTCGAAGACCCGCACCGTGTTGGGGTGCTCGAGCTTCGACAGCAGCGACGCCTCGCGCAGGAAGCGCGCCTTCGCGAGCGACTGCATCTCGGAGCTCGCGTCGACGAGATCGAGCACCTTGACGGCCACCCGTCGTCCGAGCGGGGTCTGCTCGGCCGCGTAGACGGAGCCCGTCGAACCCTGGCCAATCCGAGACTGCAGGCGGTACTTTCCGCCGAGCACACGTCCGAGCCAGACGTCTTCGTTGGGCCGCGGCCGACGGTTGGTGCTCGACGACTCCTCGTTCATTCGTCCCACACTTCGATGAGGTCATTGGTCTCGACGTCGAAGTCGTCGGGCTTCTCGACCTCGGGCTCCGGACGCGGAGGCGCGGGGCGCGGGGGCGCGGGGCGCGGGGACCCGCGACGTCGCACCGGAGCCCGGGCAGGCTCGGGCTCCTCGACGGGCTCGGGCTCCTCGATGGGCTCGGTCGGCTCGGGCGGTTCGACGGGCTCGGGCTCTTCGGCCGACTCGGGCTCGTCTACGCCACGAGCGTCGTCGTCTTCGGCGGGGGGGACCGCCGAGGCTGGCGCGGCTGGCGGAACCGGCGCGGGCGCACCCATGGCGGGCGCCACATCGCCGGCGGCGCTCGGCGCCAGCCCGTCCTTCGTCTGCTCGGCCTGCACCAGCAGCTGACGCCCTCCGAGGACCGCCCCGAAGCCACCGCACACCACGAACACCACGGCAAAGAGGCCGCCGATGCCCATCCAGGTGAGGAAGCCGGAGCTCCGACTCGGAACGTTCCGGTCGAACTCCTCCTCGAGCATGCGGCGGGCAATGCTGGCGCTCTCGAAGGTGCGGTCGGCCATCGCTCAGTTCTCCGGGAAGGCGGTCCAGCCATCCCACCACGTGACCTCGCTGCCCGGGCGGATCGCGCCCGAGTACTCGGCCGAGGTGGTGAAGAAGTTCTCGGTGGGCAGCTGGCCGCCGTTGTTCGCGATGGAGCCCGCGGCGGGAATCCACAGCGGCGTCGGATCGCGAACCCACTCGCCCTCGAGGTCGGGCTCCGGCAGGGCAGGGTCACCGAAGGTGTTGTTGTACTCGTTGTCGGGCCGCTGGAGCCAGTCGAGGAGCTCGTCGAAGCCGCCGTCGTCGCTGACCTGACCGTCGCCCGGGTCGACGGCGTCCTCACCCTCACCGTTGATGTCGCTCTCGTTGGGCACCGCCCACTGCTCACCGTTGGGGCCGACAGCGTGGAAGATCGAGTACGTGATGCTGACGCTCGGCTGGTCGGGCTCGACGTTGTCGATCCAGGCGGCGGTCTGCGGATCGGTGATGTCGATGCCGTGGCCGGTCTGCCGCGCGATGATCATGTTCGTCATGGTGGCCCCCGTGCCCTCGCGGAGGTCCATGCCGTTGTGCACGGTGCCCTTGCGACCCGACCCGAAGATGCTCACGTTCGCGATGAACGGGTTCGTATAGGGCTGCTGGACATCCTTGAGCCCGTCTTTGTCCACGTCCTCGCCGAGCGCGCCGTCGCCCTCGAAGCCCTCGTCGCCCACGTTCTGGACCGTCGGGTCCAGGTTCTCGAACTGGTGGATGACCGCGAACTGGATCCGGCCGTCCCACCCCTCGTCCCAGTCGATGGAGTCGTCGAGCGCGCCGGTGACCACCACCCACTTGAGGTCCACGGAGCCCCCGAACAGCTCGATGCCATCATCGAAGCCACGGTGGACCTGGACGTGCCGGATGCGCGTGTTCACACCACACCCGCCGAGGGTGAGCCCGTTGAGGTCGTTGCCGTCCTTCCCGTCGAACAGCTCGAACCCGGCGAACTCGATGCGGACGTAGTCGAGCGACCCACAGTTGTCGAACTGGTCGGAGCCGCCGTACTGCGCCCGGGGCTCGTCCTCGATCGAGATGCCCTCGATCTGGCGCACCCCGCCGCCCTTGTTGAGCTCGTCGTTGCCGAGGAGCACGACCCCGCCCCAGTCTCCAGGCTTGCGCTGGCCCACCGGCTGGTTCGACGTAAAGACGATGGGCTCGTCGGGCTCACCCTCGGCATCGATCCGCGCGTCGCGCGTGATGATGAGCGCGGACCCGGGATTGCCGCGGATCTGGGTGCCGGGCTCGATGGTGAGCACCGAGTCGCCCTCGACGTAGATTAGGGCATCGTCGCCGAGGACGTAGACGTTGTTCTTCGTCCACGTCGTGTCCTCGAGGATGGACTCGGTGACGGGAATCTCGGCGACGGGGCTCGCACCCTCCGCCGCTTCGAACTCGTCGAGGCACCCGGTGGCGAGAAAGACGGAAATCGGGAGAACGAGCAAACGGTGCACGGGCATCTCCTAGAACGTCAGGCGGAAGTTGGCGCCAGTGGGGGTCGGAGAGACGGAGACACGCCGCTCCTTGGGCAGGGCGAAGCCGAGGATCACGAGGCCCCCGCCGACCCCGGCGAGCGGCACCGCGAAGTTGTTGATCGTGCGACTGACAGCATACGCGTCCTGGTCGAAGGCCGCTTGTTCGTCTTGGCCTCGCAGGTACGTGACGACGGCCGTGGCCCCGAATCCCGCGGCGAGTACCGCTCCCGTGCCCACGAGCGCCCACCGGGGCTGACGCTTCGGGGGCGGCTCCAGGAGCGGCTGGCTCGCGACCCCCGAGGGGGGCTGACCGGCGGCGCCCGGGGCGGGGGCGAGAGCCGGAGCCGGGGGAGCAGCCGGAGCCGGCGGAGGAGCCTCGGCCATGCGGTCCTCCATGGCCGCGATCCGCAGGTCGAGGGACACCACGTCGGACGGCGAGGCGTACGGCCGGTACTCCATGAGGCTGTCGATGGCGCCCTGCAGGTCGCCGAGCCGCTCCTTGGCGTTGGCGATGTTGTAGAGGATCTTCTTGTTGTCGGAGAGCTCGTAGGCCTCCTCGAACGAGACGATGGCCTCCTTGTAGCGACCCGCCTTGTACAGCCCTGCCCCGAGCTTGTAGAGCTCGCGGGCCTGGGCCATCCGCGCCTCGGTGGTCGTGGGGTCGGGGGGCGCCTGGGCCACCGCGACGTCTGCCAACCCCATCATCCAAACGACGAACATCACCACGGGTTCTCCTGCAGCCACGATGCGCCCAGCCGGATGGTCAGCCAGTAGCCAGCGCCGAGGCCTGATAGCATGGTCAAGAGCAGCCCGGCGAGCAGCAATGCGAGCTTGACGCTTCGGCGGGTTCGAGGGGAAGGAGCGGCGATTGGCTCCACGTCCAGCCGCCCCTCCACGAGCACCGGCTTCGCGAAGGTCGCGGTGGCCTCGTCGAGCAGGCTGGCCTCACAGAGGCGGAGGGCCCGCTGGAGCTGTCCCGCGTCGATGAACCGCTCGGTCCGTGCCTTGGCCAGACACCGATCGATCGTCCACTGCACGGTGCTCGGCAGCTGCAGCTCGGGCATCACCTCGTCGAGTCCCCTCGGGGTCTCTCCGAGGTGGGCCTCGAGCACCGCGGCCGGCCCCGTGTGGGGGAAGGGGTAGTGCCCGGAGAGGCACTTGAAGAGCAGAACGCCCATCGCGTACACGTCCACGCGCTGGTCGAGCGCGTGCCCGCGGATCTGCTCGGGCGCCATGAACTGCGGCGTGCCCAGGATGAGGCCCTCCGCGGTCATCTCGGAGGCGCCCTCGACCTCCTTGACGAGCCCGAAGTCGACCACCTTCACGACGTCCGAGCCGTCCTTGCCGGTCGCGATGAGCACGTTGGCCGGCTTGAGGTCACGGTGGATGATGCCCGCCTGGTGGGCCTCCGACAGGCTGCCGCAGATCTGGGCTCCGATCCGCACGAGGCGGAGCGGCTCGATCGGGGCGTCGTTCACCAGCTGGCGAAGCGTGGGTCCGCGCACGAACTCCATCACGAGATAGGGCCGACCGTCCTCGACCCCGTAGTCGAAGACCCGCACCGTGTTCGGATGGGTGAGCTTGGACAGCAGGGAGGCCTCGCGGAGGAACCGTGCCCCCAAGTCCTTCGACGCCACCTGGTGGGGACTCGCGGCGAGGACCTTGATGGCCACGGACCGGCCCAGCTGCAGCTGCTCGGCCTCGTAGACCACGCCCATCGAGCCCCGCGCGATCCGACGTCGGATCCGGTAGCGCTCGGCGAAGATGGTTCCGACCCGCTCGTCGCCTTCGGAGACCGGCTGCGCCACGCGGGGCGATGCGCCGGGCTCGGTTCCGACCGACGCCGGATCCGCACGTCCACCATTCCGGAACCCGGGTCCGGTCTCACCTGGGTCGACCAAGTTGCTACCCCCTCGGGGCGCGAGTCTACGCTCCAGCCCTCACGGGCTCGGGACCCGGAAGCAACGATTGGCTTACGGTTTCGCGACGCCGAGATCGCGGGGGACCGGCGACCATTCGCCCGTTACCACGGTTCACCGGATCTTCTCTTCCCATCTCCGGGAACGATTGAAGCTCGAACGGCTTGGTCGCGCCGGTGACACAGGAGGGGCCATCTCCGACTTCCCGCCCGAACTTCCGACGTGTGAGCCCGCGCAGCGGCTGCAGCGGCTGGGCCGGGGGCTGCGCTACCGCTTCCTCGAGTACCTCGGTCCCTACGGCATCACGCCCGAGCAGTACCTCATCCTCGCGAAGCTGGACGAGCGCGACGGCTGCGGGCAGTCGGAGCTCGTCGACCCCCTGTTCGACGACCGCGCGAACATCACCCACCTGGTCAACCAGCTCGAGCGCGGCCGGCTCGTGGAGCGCCGCGCCGACGAGTCGGACGGGCGTCGGAGGCGGGTCTGGCTCACCGCGACGGGCCGAAGCCTCGTGGCGGGTCTGCTGGTGGGCGTTCGGCACCTCCAGGCGGAGCTGTTCCAAGACCTCGACGACGACGAACTCGCGACGTTGTTGCGGCTGATCGAGAGGCTCGAGGCACGCCTCCGAACGAACGACGGGTAAAGCAGCGTCAAACCCGCGGCCCCGGGGCGGGGGCGCGACTCAACTGCGTCCGGCGACGACCGATTGCCCCGGTGATGGGAGTCACGATCATGCTCTTGTGGGCGCTTGCCCTCCACGGCCCCGACGCGTTCGCGACGCGCGCGAAGGATGTCGGCCGGTTCTATGGCGTTCGTGAGAACACCCTCTCGGGGCAGGGGCTGGTCGTCGGGCTCCGACGTACCGGGGACACGGCCCGGAACACCGCGACCCTGCGAGCGCTGGTCGCCATCCTGCAGGGACGCGGGCTCTCGATCGGGCTCGAGGACGTCAGCAGCCGCAACGCGGCGCTCGTGATGGTCCGAGCCGAGCTGCCGCCGGACTACCGGGCAGGCGACCGCGTGGACGTCACCGTCGCCAGCACGTCGGACGCGACCTCGCTCGAAGGCGGCATGCTGGTGTGGACGCCGCTCTACGACCAGAGCCGGAAGCTCGTCGCGGTGGCGGAAGGTCCGCTGGTGGTCGGGGGCTACGTCGCGGAGTCCGCCGGCAACCTGGCCCGGAAGAACGCCCCCACCACGGCCATGATCCCGGGGGGCGCCCTCGTCGAGCGAGAGAACGACTGGGCGATGGACTACTCGAGCCTGGAGACGACGGAGTTCGTGCTCGACCAGCCCGACTTCGCCACCGCCTCGGCGCTCGAGGACGCGGTGAACGGGGCGTTCGGCGGTGAGGTGGCCCAGGCGGTCAGCGCCTCCACCATCAAGATGACCATCCCCGAGGATCTTCGTGGCCGATTTCCTCGATTCGCCGCCCAGGTGGAGGCCATCGACGTCGCGGTCGACGCCCCGGCCCGCGTGGCGATCAACGAGCGCACGGGAACCGTGGTCATGGGCGCCAACGTCACCATCTCGCCGGTGGCGGTGGCTCACGGCGGACTCACCGTCGAGGTACGCCGCGTGAATCAGGCGAGCCAACCCGCACCCTTGTCGTTCGGAACCACCGCGCTGTTGAGCAACGTCGAGGTCGAGGCCGAGGAGCAGGAAGGCAAGCTCGTGCTCGTCGAGGGGGCCGCCATCGCCGACCTGGTGGCCGCGCTCAACGCACTCGGCGTCAAGCCCCGCGACCTGGTCGTCATCCTGCACGCCATCCGCAATGCGGGCGCCTTGCAGGCGGAGATTGTCGTCCAATGACGCCCGTGGCCCTGGCGACCCTGAACCTCCCCGGCGCCGCGGCACCGTCGAACGAGAGCGTCGGCGAGGCCGACCTGTTCGCCCGCATCCTCGTCAAGGAGCTCCGGAGCTCCCTGCCCGAGGGAGGCTGGCTCGGCGGGGGCGACTTCCAGGTCTTCGAGACCCTGCTCGACGAACAGCTCTCCGCCGCCTTGGCCCCTGCGCTCGAGCGGTCGTTCACCAAGGGCCGCAACGCCGGCCCGCCTCGTGCTGCACCGGCCCTCCGAGGGTCTGCCGGACCGCTCGAGGGGAAGGGGACCGTCTCCTCGGGCTTCGGACTGCGGGTGGACCCCCTGGACGGAACGCACCGACACCACGACGGCGTCGACATCGCCGCCCCAAGGGGCACCCCCATCCGGGCTGCACGCGCCGGCCGGGTGGTCCGGGCGGAGAGCGCCGACGGCTACGGCAAGCTCGTCGTGCTCGACCACGGGGCCGGGCTCGAGACGCGCTACGCCCACTGCGAGAGCATCGAGGTGCGAGCCGGCGACCAGGTCGCGGCAGGCGCGCTGCTCGGACGGGTCGGCGACTCGGGCCGGGCCACCGGACCCCACCTCCACTTCGAGGTCCGGCGAGACGGGCAGCCCGTCGACCCTCATCGAGCGGGCCTCCTCCGTCTTCCAACCGATCCGTGACCCTCGAGAGGTGCGCGGCCGGCGCTGGCTGGTCAGGGAGCCTCTCCACCCGACACGCCGCGCGAGGCGCTCAAGCGATCCAGTCGACGTCCGATTGGAGCCACGGGAACGCCACCAGCGCAAACTGAGGTTCGCATGAAGATCGGTCAGGTCCCCCCATTGCCCCCTCGCGACGATGCTGGTTCGTCGACGCCCCGGACGTCGCACGACGAACCCGTGGCCGACGAGGCAACCAAGGTCACCATCTCGAAGAACGCCGCGTTCATCGCGGACATGCGGCGTCGCGCCGAGCAGGCCAGCCCGGCAGTGCGCGACGAGCTCGTCGAGCAGGTCCGCGCCGAGCTCGCCCAGGGCACCTTCGAGTCCAACACCGACGTGCAGCGGGTCATCGACGGCCTGCTCGCCGACCTCTAGGTCGGAGCCCCGCGATGCTGCCGCAGCTGGTGCAGACCCTCGTCGGCGTGACAGAGGAGCACGTCGACGCAGCCGTCGCGCTCGACGCAGAGCGGGTGGCGTCGCTCGCCCGCAGACGAGCAGATCTCCTGTTCGAGCTGGACATTGCCCTACAGTCCAAACCTCGGCTGACCGATGCGCAGAAGCGAGAGGTCAGGCTGAACACCGAACGCCTCGCGCGAGCGGAGCGACGCCTGGCCCACGTCATTGGTCACGTGCTGACGGTCCTGACGCCGGCCGTCCCGACGGTCTACGGCCGCTCGGGGAGGCTCGGCTGGAGGTGACATGGGCATTCTCGATACGCTTCGGACCGGTGCGAGCGGCATCTTCGCTGCCTCGGCCGGCCTGGACGCGACCAGCCACAACATCGCGAGGGCCCGCCTTCCGGGTGCGACCCGTCGCTCCATCGACGTCTCGACCCGCCGCGCCTACCGTCAGGGACTCGTCCATGTCGGTCAGGGCGTCCAGGTGGACGGCATCGTCCGCGACGAGCCCGGGCTGCTGGGCATCCAGCGCATCGACGCGGCTGGTGACGCCGCGAGCGCCCGGACGCTACGCGACGGACTCGCGTTCATCGCGCCGCTCGTCGACGAGACCGTCTCCAGCGGTCCCCGGAGCACGCTCACCGCGTTCTTCGAGTCGCTGACCATCGCGACGACGGACCCGGGTGACGCCAATCTCCGCACGGCGGTCGTCCAGGCTGCCGAGGCATTCGCGAAGAGCGTGGGACGGGCCCGCAAGGGGTTCGAGGACGCGATGCTGCAGTTCACGGGGCGCATCGAGGCGGGCGTGGAGCCCGTCAACGAGATGCTCGCCGCGGTCGCGTCCTTCAACGCCGAGATCACCGGGGTTCACGACGGCGTGGCCTCCCCCGACCTCGCCGACGAGCGGGACCGGGTGATTCGCGAGCTCGGGGAGCTCGGCGGCTTCGAGGTTCGGTTCGAGGCCGACGGCACGGCCACGCTCTTCCTCGACGACCACATCGTGGTGCAGGGGGCCCACGCGCGCTCCGTGAACTACGAGGAGCCGACCTCCTTCACCATCGCCATCGATGGCGGCCAGGTCGCGGTCGAGCCGGGAGGCGCCCTGGCCGGCTACGTCGAGGCCTACGAAGCAGTCGCGGGCTATGCGTCCGACCTCGACACCTTCGCCGCGCTCTTTGCCGACGAGATCGCGGCCACCCAGGCGCTGGGCTTCACCCGGACCGGGGCCGTGGGCAGGCCCGTGTTCGAGTACGACCCGCTCAACCCCGCCGGCTCGTTCGCGGTGGCCACCGGGCTCACCGGCGACGATCTGGCCTTCGCGGGCGACCCGAGCGCCGCCCCGGGCGACGGGGAGAACCTCGCGAGCCTCATCGCGCTTCAGTACGAGAACTTCGTCGGGGGTCGGACGCCGGGCGACGCGCTGTCGAGCATCACCAACCAGGTGGCCCTCGACCTCGCCGAAGCCGAGCGAGTCACCGAGCGCACCGACGCCGTCCTCCTCGACCTCGACCAGCTCGCGGAGAACCTCCACGGCATCGACGTCGACGAGGAAGCCACCCAACTCGTTGCGTACCAGACCGCCTATCAGGCCTCCGCCCGCGTGGTGTCGACGGCCCAGTCGTTGGTCTCGACGCTCCTGGAGATCGTGTGATCGTACGTCGTCCCTTCCAGTCCACCACGGACGCTGCCGTCCGTCGCCTCGCCGCGGCCAAGGACGCCCTCGACCACCAGACCATCGTCGCCACGAGCGGGCTCAGCGTCACGCGCGTCGACGACGCGGCCGGCCTGTGGCGCCAGATCGACAGCCTCGACCAGAGCCAGTCGAACCTCGACGCGTTCCTCGCCAACGGAGAACGTGCCCAGGGGATCCTGCGCGTGGCCGACGTAGCTCTCGAGGAGAGCTCGCGGATCCTCTCGCGGGCCCGAGCCCTCGCCGTGAACCTCGCCAACGACAGCTTCTCGCCCGACGACCGCGTGATGCAGGCCGAAGAGATCGACCGCATGGTCGAGAGCCTCGTCCAGATCGGCAACGCCCAGTACGGCAAGCGGCACGTGTTCGCAGGCACCGCCTACGACACCCCCGCCTTCGACCAGGACGGGACGTTCCTCGGCAACTCCGATCGGCCCACCATCCAGGTCTCGGACACCCAGTTCGTCATCACCGGCTTCGACGGGAGCTCGTCGATCCGGCCGGCCATCGAGGCGCTCGAGGACTTCGCCGCTGCGCTCCGCACCGGTCAGCACGAGCCGATCGCAGCCCAGATCGACGTGCTCGACGAGGCCTTCCGCACCCTGGTCGTGGCCCGCCAGGAGGTCGGCCACGAGCAGGCCGACGTCGATCGCATCAACGATCTCACCCGGTCGCTGCAGATCACGGTCGCCGAGGCCCTGAACCAGCTCGTCGGCGAGGACCCCATCGAAGCGCTCACCAGCCTCGCGGACCTGCAGAGCTCCTACCAGATCGCGCTCCAGGTCACCGCGAGCCGCGGGTCGACGACGCTCTTCGACTTCCTCCGGTAGACGGCCCCGGTCGTCAGACCAGCCTCGAGCCGCAGACACCACGGTCCCGTGCCTCCCCCGGCAACGGACCGTCTTCGTGCGTTCGGAGGTCGTACGAAATGCGAGCGCTCGGACCGCTTCGTCGTCTGTCGGGCACCCCCCTCCGGTGTTGAGGATCGGGAGGTGCACCGGGGTCACCCAGCCCTCAATCTTGCTGATCCGGAAACCGAACTGCCTCCCGACGCCCATTCCGATTCGTCCTATGGAGGCCACGCATGGCGCTCTCGGTCAACACGAACATTGCCTCGCTCGACGCCATCTCGCGCCTGAACATGACGCAGAAGAGCCTGACGAAGACGCTGGCTCGCATCAGCTCGGGTCTGCGCATCACGCGTGCGGGCGACGACGCGGCCGGCCTCGGGGTCGCCGAGAACCTGTCCGCGCTCACCCAGTCGCTGCGCATGGCCATGCGGAACACCAACGACGGCATCTCGGTGGTTCAGACGGCCGAGGGCGCGGCGGCCGAGATCTCCAGCATCCTGAAGCGGATGCGCGAGCTGGCCGTGCAGTCGGCCTCCGAGACGCTCGCGGACCAGGAGCGCCTCTACGTCAACGACGAGTTCCTGGCTCTGGGGGCCGAGATCGACCGCATCGCGGAGGTCACGGAGTTCAACGGCGTCGCGCTCACGGATGCAGGCGCGGTGTCGAGCCTCGAGGTCCAGGTCGGGGTGGACGGGACCGCGAACAGTCGGGTTTCCATCAACCTGTCGAACTTGCGATCCGACTCGCCCTCCATGGGTGTCGATACCGGAAGCATCGATCTGCTCACGGCCGCGAACGCGCAGGACGCCATCATCAGCCTCGATGTCGCGCTCGACTTCGTCAACCAGGTCCGCTCGGGCTTCGGCGCCACCCAGAATCGGCTCGAGTCGGCCTTCCGTCAGCTCGACAACTACTTCCTCAACCTCACGGAGTCCGAGGCTCGGATCCGCGACACCGACTTCGCCTGGGAGTCGGCCCAGATGTCCAAGTACCAGATCATGCAGCAGGCCGGAGTGGCAGTCCTCGCCCAGGCCAAGGGCATGAACGCCCAGGCGGCGCAGCTCCTGCAGTAGCCAACGAGGGTTCCCTCCCCTCTTCAGTACTGCGGAAATCATCCGATAACCCTTGCGTTCAGTTGGGAGAGCCCCCATGTCCATCACCTTCGACGGTGTCTTCTCGGGTTTCAACACCACCGCCATGATCGAGGCGATTCTCACTGGGTCGTACCAGCGGAACATCCTCCGCGAGAGCCAGATCAGCCAGAACCAGCTGAAGCTCGACCGGTTCTCACAGCTGTCTGGTCATCTCTCCGACCTCTCCTCGACCATCGACTCGATCACCGACTCCCGGAACGGCATCGAGTCGCAGTCCTACACCGCGACCTACAGCGAGGGGTTCGGCTACACCGCCACCGCCGGCGCGGGGGCCGTGGCCGGAACCTACGACGTCGAGATCACGAGCCTCGCCAAGTCCCAGATCGACAGCAGCAACCAGACCTTCGCGGACTACGCCACGTCCGGGGTGATCGCCCAGGGAACGCTGTCGGTCGACGTCGGCGGCACGGTCACGAGCATCACCATCGACGGCACCAACGACAGTGTGTCGGGGCTTGCCGACGAGCTGAACAACGTCGCGGGCATCAGCGCCTACGTGCTCGACACGGGCGACGTGACCGACCCCTACCAGCTCGTGGTTCAGTCGGAGACGGGTGCGGCGAACAACTTCACCATCGACACGACCGGGCTGACGGGTCCCGGAACGGCCCCCACGTTCTCCAACGTGCAAGCCGGCTCCGACGCCACCGCGACGATCAACGGCATCGCGGTGAGCTCCTCCTCCAACAGCATCAACGCCGTGCCCGGCCTCACCATCGAGGCCACGGAGTCGGGCCTGGGGCAGAGCACCATCGTGGTGGGGCTCGACAAGGCCGCCTTCCAGGAGCAGGTCCAGACGTTCCTCGACGACTTCAACGAGATCGTCAACTTCTACGAGCGCAACACCGTCTACGACTCCGACTCGAACATCGCCGGACCGCTGACCGGCGAGTCGGTGGCGCGAGGCGTCGTCGACCGGCTGCAGACGCTGGCCACGAGCGACTACAGCGGCGTCTCTGGCTCGCTCACGCTGCTCGCGCAGATCGGGATCGAGACGAACCAGGACGGCACGCTGAGCCTCGACACGGTCCAGTTCGAGGAGGCGCTGGAGGACAACTTCGAGGACGTCGTCGAGCTGCTGACGAGCGACAGCGGCCCCCTGGCTGCGGTCCAAGCCCAGATCGACGATGTCTACGTCAACACCAACGGTCTCCTCGACAGCCGCAGGGACACTCTCCAGGACGAGATCGGCCGCCTCCAGGAGGACGTCGATCGCGAGACGGAGCGAATCGAGAGCCGGACCGAGACGCTTCGGGCCCAGTTCACCAAGATGGAGGAGGCGTTCGCCGAGCTGCAGAACGCGGGCTCCTTCCTCTCCTCCCTGTTCGCTGCGCCGCCGTCGAACAACAACTCCAACTCGTAGTCCCGGAGACCCGAATGAACGGCATCGCCCGCTACAAGCAGGCACGGTCCAGCGTCGAGCCCGAACAGCTGGTCCTCCTGCTGCTCCAGGAGGCGGTCGTGCGACTCACGCGGCTCGAGTCGACGTCAGGCAACGACTCGCGGTGGGTCAAGGACCTCCACCACGTCCGAGCGATCGTGCTCGAGTTGTTCGACGGGCTCGATCCGTCGGTCGACGAGGCGCTCGTGACCCGGCTCGCCAACCTGTACCAGTGGTGCATCGAGGAGCTGATCCGGGCGGGTAACGAGCGGGAGAAGGACGTCGTCGTGCCCATCCGAAAGGTGCTCGAGACCTTGCTCGAGGCCTGGCAGCACATCCTCAAGAACCCGAGTCCCCCCGAGGCGGTGTGACGGCGCATCCCTTCCACCCCCTCGTGGCCGAAGCCGAGCGGCTCCTCGATCAAGACCGGCTCGATCCCGACGAGGTCGTCGAGCTCGCCCGGCAGGTGCAGCGGCGTCCCCCTGACGACCCCGAGGTCGGTCGCACGCTGCTCACGCTGGTGGACACGCTGACACGGCGGGCCGCCGCCGAGCTCGAGGAGATCGAGCGCGCGCTCAAGAACGCCGCGACGTCGAAGAAGGCGCTCTCGGGCTACGGCTTCGTCAAGCCGAACCGCAAGAACCAGCGGGCCAACAAGGTGGTCTGACCGGGATCCGGCGGCAGGCCCACGCGCGTCGCCGTCTTCCTGGCCTCCGCTCCTGCAGACCGCCGAGCCGGGATTACGTACACGCCGGCTCGCTTTCGAGTAACCCGATGGTACCCTCGCGATCGCAGAGGTATTTCCTCGTCGTAGCGGGGGGGTTCGTGCAGGACGTGCCAGAGCTGGTGAACGGTGAGCTGCGCATCGACCGCTACGAAGTGGAGGCCAAGCTCGGCGAGGGCGGCATGGCCGAGGTGTGGTTGTGCCGACTCCGAGGAGCCCGCGGATTCTCCAAGCAGGTCGTCATCAAGACGATCAAGCCCGCTTGCCGCAACGAGAACTACGAGTCGATGTTCGTCGACGAAGCCACCATCGGCGCGCGCCTCGAGCACCCGAACGTGCCTCGGGTGACGGAATTCGCCCAGACGGCGTCCGGCGTGCTCTACCTGGTGCAGGAATACGTCGAGGGGCCCAGTGTCCAGCAGCTCGTCGCCGCCCAGCGAGCGATCGGACGCTACGACCTGCGGCTCGCGACCCGCATCGCGTCGGACGTCGCGAAGGCCCTGGACTTCGCCTATCGACTCCGTGACGAGCGCGGACGCCCGCTCGAAGTCATCCACCGCGACGTGTCGACCACCAACATCCTGGTTTCGCGGCGGGGTCCGGCGAAGCTGATCGACTTCGGGGTCGCGCGGTTCAGCGATCGCTCGACCGAGACCCAGACCGGCATCCTGAAGGGAAAGCTCCAGTACATGGCCCCCGAGCTCGTCTCGGCCGGTCGACCCAGCCATCGCTCCGACCTGTACTCGCTCGGGCAGGTCCTCTACCGGATGTGCGTGGGCCAGCGTCCCGGCGGTGTCCTCGGCTCGTCCGAGTTCGTCGCCCCGGCCGAGGCCCAGCCCGACATCGACCCTGCGCTCGAGTCGATCATCCTCGCCTGCCTGCAGCCGAATCCCGACGCCCGCATCGCGAACGGCGAGCTCCTTGCCCAGCGGCTCGATCGCTGGGCGTTCGCCCACGGCGGCCCTGTCACCGACGCGGAGTCCGCGGCCCGAATCTCGGCGCTCTTTCCACCGGGCTCGACGGAATGGGCCCCCACCGAGGTCATCGACGGGGACGGGCCAGCTCGACCCGCCACGCCACCGCCCCGGTCACGCGTCACCACGGAGGCACGCTCCCGGGCCGGTCGGGCGGTGGTCTTGGCCACGTTCGGGCTCGGGCTCCTCGTGGCCGTGGTGCTCACGCTCGTGACCGTCATCCCGTGGGACGGGTCGGAGGCCCGGTCGCCCGGCGACGCCACGGTCGAGAACCTGCTGGAGTCGTCGAGGGTGGCGCTCGACGAGGGCCGCTTCGCCGACGCCGAGGCGCTGTGGGCGGAGTCGACGCAGATCACGAAGGTCTCCGACGCCCTTCGGGCCGAGCGGGAAGCGCTGACCACGGAGATCCGGCTGTACCAGCGGCTGCGGGAGCTCCGGGAGCTCGCGGCACGGGAGCCCGCCGAGGCCCGGGTGCGGGCACAGCACCTGCTGCGGGAGCATCCCGAGCGGGCAGACGTCGCCGCGCTCGCGGACGAGCTCGCCAACGCGACGGCGTCGCGCGACTAAAGCAACGGCGAGGTCGACCGATGGCCGACCATGACCCTGTGGTGGATTGGATGGCTGGCGACGAGCCTGGCGGTGGAGACCGGCGGGGACACGGGAGTGCCCGTACCCGGCGACACCTTCGCTGACACCGGGGCGCTCTCCACGCCCGCACGCTCCGCCGCCGAGCTTGCCGGGGAGGTCGGGGGATGTCGGTGTTCGTCGTCAGGGAGTCCGGGCCTGGGCCTGGTCGGGTCGTTCAGCCTCTTCGCGGTCGCACGGCGACGGCGACTCGGGCCGGCGTGACCAAGCGCTTCCACCAGTTCCCGGCCGTCGTGGAGCTCGCGGTGGTCCCCGTCGCGATCGACGGCGAGCCGCCCGTGAGCGTGCCACGCCGGGGAAGCCCGCTCGCCGACCGCGCGCGGGCCGCCGTCGCCCGGGTGGGCCGGAGCACGCTCGAGGTGCGTGACGCGCTGCAGGGCGTCCTCGACGCCGTGTCGGGGCTCGAGCGCACGATGTCCTGGCTGACCGGCTCGATGGTGCTCGCCAAGGCCGGCATCGAGCTCGAGCGCGAGCTGGTGATGATCGGCGAGGGGGCCATCGACCTGCAGCGCACCGGCCCCTGGTCCGACGGAGACTCCGTCGTCGTGTACTTCGTCCTCGAGCTGCGCGACGTCTGCCACCTGCTGACGGCCCGGGGCATCATCGAGCAGCGGTCGCAGGGTGCCCGCATCGTGCTCGAGGGGCTCCGCGGTGACGAGCAGGACCTCATCGTTGCCTACGTCTTCCAGCAGGAAGCCAAGGAGAGACGTCGTGCTCTGGACCATCCTCGCTGAGCTCGCCGTCGCCCAGGCGGCGGACATCTTCCTCGTGGCGCGGGGTCAGGCCGAGTTCTGGAACGACGCCGCGATCGGGAGCTTCTACGCGACGGGCGGCCTCGTGGGCGGCGCAGGCGTGGTGGTGGACGTCATCGGTCCGATCACCGCCGACCTCGACATCGCCTACAAGCGAGCGCTGCCAGCCCTGAACCGCGACGACGAGACGTCCCGGTTCGAGATCGTCCCCGTGACCCTCCTCGCCGAGTACAACTTCGAGTTCGCCAAGGTGCCGATCCGCCCGTTTGCCGGCCTCGGCTTCGCGATGGTTCAGTTCGCGGAGCGACACCCGCCACTGGGCGATGGCCGCACCGTGACGAGGGGCACCCGCCCCGCCATCGAGGTCCGAACCGGCTTCCGACTCGATCTCGGGCTCGTTCCCGACAGCCTGGTCCACACGAGCCCCGTCGAAGCCATCGAGCTCGAGGTGTTCGGGGGGCGCCGCATGGAGGCACCCGGCGGACGAGGCTTCGACCTCTCGGCGTGGCGGGCCGGCCTCGGCATCGGGGTCCGGCTGTGACGGTGCTCCTGCTCTGGTGGGTGACGCTCGCTCACGCCATCGCGCCGACGCGAGGCGTGGTGGCCTTCCGCACCTCCCCGGACGCCGACGTCCTGGTGTACCCCCGCCACGACCCCAAGCGCATCGACGTGATGGTGCGCAAGAACCGCGCCGACATCCGCGAGCAGGTCGCCAACCTGACCGCGCTGCACCTCGAGGAGCTCGAGGTGATCTCGGTGGGTGGGGGTACCTGGTTCGTCAAGATCTACGTCGACGACGAGAGGATCGTCGCGATCCCGAAGATCCGTCCCGGCCGGGTGGTGTTCTACCTCGAGCCGGGCGAGCCCGAGGTGATCCCACCGGTCGAGGTCCCGTCGGTCGAGGCGCTGCTGACCGACCCGCCGCCGCGGCAGCCCGCGCCGCCGGTCCCCCTGTCCCTCACCCACCTTCGCGGAGACGCGAACACGCTGACGTTGCGCCCCCAGGACGTGCAGCTCGACCTGCCGATCTGGGACACGGGGGAGACCATCCCCCCCACGCTCAACGGCTGGGACGCAGTCGACGCTTACCGGGCCCGCATGGTCGATGGTGGCCCCGTCGAGCGGCAGGCGGAGCTGCAGTACCGACTCGGCCTCGAGCACCTGGGGCTCGGGTGGTACCGCGAGGCGGCCTACTACTTCGAGGCCGTGCTGAAGAGCGGCACCGACTACGACGTACCCGCGGTCAAGCTCGCCGCCGCCCGGGCCCACATCGCGCTCGGGAGGACCGTCCGGGCGCTGCGCCTCTGCCGGGAGGCGAGCGACGCGGGGGCCGAGGACATCGGCGTCCTTCAGTGTCTCGGCGCGGTGGCCCTGCTCGAGGGGGAGCCCTCCCCGACCCACGTGGGGCGGGCGCTGCTCGCCCACTCGAACAAGCCATCGCATCGTCTGCTCGCAGGACAGCTCATCCTGTCCGACCACCGGTACATGGAGGCGAGGCGCATCCTCGAGGCGCTCGCCCACGGGGCGCCCAACGCCCGGGTCGTGGCCTCGCTCGGGGACGCCCGCTACGCGACGGGCGACATCGCCGGGGCCAAGCTCGCGTGGGGCGAGGCCGCGGCCAAGAACCGCCGGCTCGCCGACCGGCTGGCCCTGCGCGTCGAGATGGCCACGATGCTCGAAGACGGCGCGGCCGAGTGGGCCTCGCGGATCCCCTGGCTCGTGAAGCTGACCGACGAGAGCGGGTGGCTCGCCGCCGAAGCGCACTACCTCCTCGCCCAGGTGGCGGAGATGTACGGCGACCCCGACCTCGCCGCGGACCACCTCAACTGGCTGTGGGACCGGTACCCCGAGCGGACGGCCCGCTCCGACGTCCCCGAGCGTCTGGTGCAGGTGTGCAACCAGCGGCTCGGCATGCTCGAGCGAGAGGGCAGGAAGGCCCAGGAGGTTGCGTTCTTCATCGCCTGCTGGCGCTCCGAGCTGGACATGCTGACCGGCAACCCCGAGCGGCTGCAGCGAGTCGCCCAGCTGCTGACCGGGCTCGGACTCCCGCTCGATGCCCTGGAGCTCCAGCAGCGCGCCCTGCTGATCCACACCCGGGTGGGCGACGACGACCCGGACGCGCTCGCCGAGCTCACTCGGCTGTACGTCAAGACCGGCAAGCCACTCGAGGCCCTCGAGACCCTCGAATACGCGGAGGCCCTGAACCGCGATCTCCCCGCCGCGAAGTACCTGGTGGCGGAGGCGGAGGCCCGGCTGGGCGCGGGGGACGTCGACGGAGCGATCCAGGCGTGGAAGCTCGCCGAGGCCGAAGGCGAGCCCGACGCCCGACGCCAGATCGGACTCGTGCTCGCCGCCGAGGGACGCTGCGAGCAGGCCGGCAGCTACCTCGGCCCGCTCGACGACCCGGAGGCGCGCCTCGCCCACGGTCGCTGCCTCCTCGCCCTGGGTCGCGACGAACAGGCGGTCGCCCGGCTTCCCGAGACCCACGACGACCCCTTGGTGGTGGAGGACGCCTCGTGGCTGTCGGGGGTCCTCGCGTCCCGAGGGGCGCCCCTGCCCGAGCCGCCCCGCGTCGACGGCGACACCGGCGTCCCCTCAGAGCCCGAGCCGGTCACCGAGCCCCGGGGAATCTGGGCCCGGCTGCGTGCCGAGGAGGACGCGGCCTCGCAGTTCCGTGACCGGCTGGCCGAGCGGATGGACACGAGCTTCGAGTAGGTCGCGCTACGGAAGGGGCAGGAGGTCCACGAGATCGGCCATCGGGTTGCGCCCGAGGACCCAGGGGTAGAACAGGCTGCCCAGCCAGCCGTGGAGCACCGCGAGGGGCCACAGGCTGCGGTAGCGCTGGAACAGCGCGACGTACACGCCGCCCATCGCGGTGGTGGCCGCCCAGAGCAGCGGCTCCGCGACGTGGAGGATGCCGAAGCCGACGGCCCCGATGAGCACGAGCCAGCCACGCGGAAGCTCCGCCACCTTGCGGAGGTTGTCGACGAACAGGCACTGCACGAGCCACTGCTGGACGAAGCCCCACAGCGGGTAGAGCAGCATCGACAGCCAGAGGACCCTCGGGAGCAGCGGCCGCCCGTTCGTGTGGGCCCAGGCCGCGCCGGCGGCGACGAGCAGCAGCACCGGAACCGTCACCACCGAGAGGATCGGGCCCAGGTTGTGGCTGGGATCGAGCCCCCACTCGTGCCGTCGGGCTCGGGCGCGGCTGACCAGGTAGGTCCCCCACACCAGGATGCAGGCGACGATGAACGCCGCGAGCGGCTCGACCGGACCGGGCGGCTTGGGCAGCCCGAGGAAGATGACCGCCGTGATCGACACCAGTGCGAACTCGGTCGCCGGACTCAGCATGGCCCCTCCCTACCCTGTCAGAACGGAGCGCCCAGGCCGAAGCCCGACTCGAAGTCGATCGTGTAGACGGCGGGGCCCCCGAAGATCACCAGCCAGTAGAAGCCTGGCCCCACGTCGTACGTCACCGCCTGTCCCGATGCGTCGATGCGGTCCTGCTGCAGAGGGTCCTGGTTGTCGAGCCCGTCGTTGTTCTCGTCGGTCACGAGCGACAGCGTGAGGAAGCTGCCGGTGAGCTCGCTGAAGCGCAGCGTGGCCTCTTCCTCCGTGATCTGAACGAGCAGGACGTCGGCCTCGTCGAACGGGAACGCCGTCCACCCCGAGAGCTGGCCGCCCACCAGAGGGGCACCGAGCAGGTCTGCGGGAGCGTCGTTGCGAAGCCAGCGGCCGGCCGCCGGCTGGGCCGAGAGCTCGGCGACGTAGTCGAGCTCGACCCCGCCGGGGTCGAACATGCGGAGCATCCAGGTGCCGGGACCGAGCGGCAGGTCGGGAAGGGCGTCGATGGATTGATCGCTGAACAACGTCCCCGCTCCCGTCACCTGCGGGGCGGGATCGATGGGAATCACCTCGAAGTGCGGGCCCGACTTCTCGCACTCGCAGTAGGGCGTCTCCAGGGTGACGACAGAGGGGCCACGCAGGGAGAACAGCCAGCCGTCGTCGAAGCCGTTGCCCACCGCCCCGCAGAACAAGACGGGCTCTGTCTCGAGGATGCCGAGATCGGCCGCGAGCTCGGTGGTGCCCTCGGGGTCCATCTCGGGAGGCTCCGCGTCGGGGCAAGACGGCACGGGTGCCTCGGGCACCGGGGGATCGAACTCCCGGTAGCATCCCCCCACCGCGCCAGTGACCAGCCAGAATCTCAGCACCGGAAGCCTCCGCGCCGGCCATCATCGCACATCGAGGCTCACCGGTCGGGAGAGACGCGCTCGACCACCGCAGTCGTCGCGGCGCGCGCCCGATCCCGGAGCTCCTGGTGGGTGCGGGTCGTGCCGCGGGCGCGCTCCTGCGCCTCCCGCAGCCATCGCGACAGCACCGCCTGCTCGGCCCGGCCCAACCAGCTGGGTAGCGGAGGGCTCACAAAGCGCCGGAACGCGGTCTCGAGCTCCAGTCGCGCGTGGCCCCCCTGGAACCGGAACGCCACGCGACGGATGCCGACGAGCGGCCACGGTTCGCCGTCGACGTAGAGGGTCTCGCCTCGAACCTCGAGGACGACGCGCGGTGCGTCTCGCGAGAGCAGCGCGACGAGCGCGCGACGCGGATCCCGCCGCACGCGACGGGAGACCAAGGTGAGCAGCACGAACGCCACCACCCCGAGGACGAGACCCAGAAAGAGCAGCCCCTGGACGAGTCCTGCTCCGGCGAACCCGAACAGCCCGATGGGCACGGCAAGCACGAGGCCCACGCCGGCCGCGCCGCCCCACGACAGCCCGCTGTCGGCAGGACTGATCGGCAGGGCCACTCGAAACCCCGACTCCGTCCACTCCCAACGCAGCACGGCCTCGGCAGCAGCCACGACTCGGGGATCGCGTGCTCTGGAGGATTCGTTCACCGCATTAGTCTAGCTCGATCTTCGAGAACTCGACGTACCCGTCACCGCGAGCGACCAGCCCCACGAAGCCCGCCCGAGCCGAGGGAAGGTCCGCCGCGACGCGCGTGCGACCGGCGCTCGCCTCGATGCGCTCGCCCTCGGACCTGACCTCGATCTCGACGCGATCGCGGCCGAGCGGACGACTCGCGAGCACGCGACCCACGGCGACGTCGTGAAGAACGGTGCCGGAGCTCCGGCAGCTGTCGGGCGTCGGGTAGGCCTCCTCGATCTCGGCGATCACGAGCCGTCCTTCGTGCACGAGCACCCCGACGCCCGACAGCGGCACCGGACGTACGAGCTCGTTCGAGACGGGATCGCAGATGGGTGCGGTGTCGAGCTCGCGCAGGCCGACGAGGATCCCCGCGGTGGGCCGCGCCTCGACCGGTGACCACGGCTCCCGACGCGGCGAGGGGGACTGGAGCGCCCACCAGTCGTCGGCGGGCCTGAAGTCGAGCTGCACCTTGGCGCGAACGTCGGTACGCGGGACGCCGTCGAGCACGACCACCATCGGCGGGCCGGTGCGGCCCTGACGAGCGTGCTCTGCGTAGTGGCGAAGGCTGGCCGACTCGTCGACGCCGGTGCGCGGGCCCGACACGACCTCTCCGTCGTTGCGGGTCAGGCGCCAGGCAGGAATCCCCGCGAGGAAGAACGGCCCGACGTGTGGGAACTCCTGGCGGATGAAGTAGTGCAGCTTCTGCAGCAGAGCGTCGCGCTCCAGACCCTGGAGCTCACCGAGCGACGGCGTGCGGCCGCGCTTCGCCGCGTGGAAGCGCAGGATCTCCCAGCCGAGCGAACCCTCGGGCAGCCGCTCCTGCTCCTGCGCCTCCTGGCGTACCCTTGCCGCGAGACGCGCGATGGCGTCGAGCTCACGCGGATCGGTGGTCGAGGCCGTCAGCTCCTCCAGCAGCACGGCCGCCACCGCGAAGCGCCCGATCTCGCGGTAGTCGTCGGCGAGCTCGCGCATGGCGTCGCGATACTTGTCGGCCCTCACGCAGTCGCGCGAGGCCCGCCAGAAGTCGCGCGCGAGATCGAGCTGACGGCTGCGAGGCACCCACAGCATGTCGAGCTCGTCCTGACCGAACCGCGGCACCATGTCCGGGCACGACGACAGGCTGAAGTTGTGGTTGTCGCTCTCGAAGAAGCGCGCCCGGTTGCGCGGGAGCACCCAGTCGAGGTCCCGCGTCTCGTTGAAGAACCCGTTGGGGCCGACATACACGGGAAACCACTCCGGTACCCGGGGCCGGAGCTCGTTCCAGAGCCCCTGGTAGGCCTGCTCGCCGAGCCGGGCGAGGGCGAAGGCGTCGGCGGAACGACGGAGGGTCGAGAAGCCCCCGTGGTTGGTGTGGCCCCAGCCCAGCGCCGTGACGAGCAGCAGGTTCGCCGTGCTGCGCTCCTGCCACGAACGCTCCGCATCCTGGGCGATCGCCAACAGAGCCTCCACGACCCGACCCTCGCGGGCTGCGTCCTCCTGGTGAACCACCCAGGCCTCCTCGGCAGCCGCGATGCGCGCCGCCCGGGCCTTGGCTTCGGCGCGCTCCTGGACCTTCTGGAGGTCGGCGAGGGTCAGGGCGGCGAGCTCGAAGCCGGGATCGCGTCGAGAGGCATCCTCCAGGGTCTGGCGGGCCTCGGCGTAGCGCCCCTCGTCGAATAGCGCGACCCCCTTCGAGAACGTGGAGAACACGTCGAAGTCCGCGGTGTGACGGCCGATGGCGTAGCGGTCGCGGGCCGAGAGCTCGGCGCCCACCTTGGCGAGCAGCTCGGTGACCATGGCGGCCTCGAGCTCGAAGAAGCCGTCGCGCTCGCCGGTCCGCGAGGCCTCGAAGGCCACCTTGCCGGTCGACACCTCGGTCGCGCGGGCGTCGAGGCGCATGCGATCGTCGACCACGGTGAAGGATCCCACCACCACGTGCGTGGCCTGCAGCACCTTGCCGGCCTTCGCGGCGCTCGCCGGATCGACGAGCTCGCTCTTGCCGAGCTCCATCTCGGCGAGCACGTCCTGGAGCCGTGCGCGCTCGACCACGGTCACTCCGTCGACCCGCGAGAGGTCGGTGGTGACCATCGACTGCAGGCCCACGCCGAGCGCCTCGAACTCGGGACCTCCGGCGTTGTCGAACGGCAACACGGCGAAGCGCAGGCCCGTGGCCCACGCAGTGGCGACGAAGAGCAAGAGCCACGGCCCCATTGGCACCTCCCGGCTCTCGAGACTCACACGATCTGGCGGCCGCGTCAGCGACGTCAGATGGCAGAGCGCCGGGGGACGCTCGACGGCGAGGAGAGCAGCTGCCGGGTGGCGTCGAGCCAGTCGGCAACCTTCTCGAGCTCGGCCTCCGTGCAGGTGGGATCGTACGACAGCCCGAGCCGCAGGCCATCCGAGCGAACCGCAACGTTCCGCAGCGTCACGGTGAGGATGGCGACCGTGCCCATCGTGGGGAGGTGCAGCTGGAGCGTGAACGTCGGCCCGAGCCGTCCGGCTCTCCGGGCGTCGAGGTCGACCTTCAGGCCCACCCCGCTCGCCGAGATGTCCACCACCTCGGCAGGCAGCCGACCGAGCTCGCAGACGAGGGTGGCGGAGGCCGGGTTCGTTGCCACCGGCCGGAGCCGGGTCGCCGCCCGGAGCTCCAGCGCGGTGGCGAGATTGCCGGGAAGCATGGCCGCCTCGAGCGGAGGATCGAACTGGAACACCCACTCCGACAGGTCGAGCGTGCTGCCCCGCGCCGGCGCGAGGACCACGGTGCCGAGCAGCTCGACGACGTCGTCGGCCACGCTGACCTGGAGCCCCACCGGCAAGCCGGGCACGAGCATCTCGGCCTGGCCGGGGGTCACCCCGAGGACCACGGCCTCGAGCGACAAGTCCAGCACCGCGGCCGGGCTCGTCTTGTCCCCGACGGTGAGGCGGGCCCGAAGATCGTCGAGCCGGGCGATGCGGCGACGTCGATCCTCGGTCACCGGGTCGCGCAGCCGCTCCTCGGTGCGAGAGAGGTGCGAGGCGAGGTCGTCGCGCTGCTGACGAAGGAGCCGGTTGCGCATGACCACCCGGTTCCGCGCCCGCTCGATCGACTCGCCGACCCGCACGAGCTCGTCCCATCGCATGGGGATCACCATGGAGACCTTGCCGTCGTCGTCATCGGCGCCGATTCGGCTCGCGCCGTCGGCGAGCAGTGCGAGGTCCTCCGCCATCCGATGACGGGCCCAGGCGAGGGTGAGGACCAGGGACAGCCCGACCAGCAGCCCGAGGCAACCCCGGACGACCAGTGACGGCGCGTCGGGGTCGGCCATCGGAACCACCAGAGGCCCCACCGCTCCCAGCGCGCCGCCGAGCCATTGGATCCGCACCCAGCTGTGCATGCCCGACCACTCGGCGAGACCCGCCGCGACTTTAGCGGAAGTTTGGGGCAACCTCGTTATCGGCCGCCAAGGCACCGTTGCCGGCTGCAACCCCGACGCGGCTAAACATCGCTGGAGGCCGACCGATTGGCTCGTCGCACGGAGGGAACCCCCTTGCGCACGATGCCCTTGTTCGATGCCACCACCGGCGCGCTTCAGCGCGTGCTGGACCTGCGCCAGCAGCAGCACGCCGTGACGGCGAGCAACCTCGCGAACGTGGAGACCCCTGGCTACCAGGCCAAGGTCCTCGAGTTCGACGAGACCCTGTCGGCGCTGATGGAGCGGGCCCGACGCCAGGACCTCGCTCGGCCCGTCTCGTCGCACCTGGCGAGCCAGGCCGTCCGGGACCCCGAGATCGTCGAGGTCGAGGCGACCCCGTGGACCACCGACGACAACTCGGTCCTCCTGGAGCGCGAGCTGGCTCGGCTCCAAGAGAACAGCATGATGTACCGCGCCGTGGCCGAGGGACTCTCTCGCCGCCTCGCCATGCTCAAGTACGCCGCCGGCGACGGAAGAAGGTAGCCATGGACCTCCTCGACACCATGAACATCGCGGCCAGCGGCCTCACCGCCCAGCGGGTCCGCGTCCAGACCATCGCGTCCAACCTGGCCAACGCGCGCACCACGCGCACGCCCGACGGAGGCCCCTACAAGCGGCGAGCGCCCGTGTTCGTGTCGCGCGCGCCGGAGTCGTTCGGCGACTCGCTGGACGCGGCCCTGGCCAGCGTACGCGTCGACCGCATCGCCGAGATCGACGACCAGCGGATGGTCTTCGATCCCAAGCACCCCGACGCCGACGCGGACGGCTTCGTCGCCATGCCTGCCATCGACGTCATCGCGGAGATGGTCGACCTCATGACGGCCAGCCGCTCCTACGAGGCCAACGTGAACGCCGTGAACTCGACACGCGAGATGGCCCTTCGGGCCCTCGAGATCGGGAGGTAGCCATGATCCGTGGAGTCAACGGGCTCGCCGCCTACGCGCGCGCGAGCGGGCTTTCCGGGGTGGGCTCCCCCACCGGCGTCGACGTGGCGCCGCCGACGGCCGGAGTCTCGTTCTCGAGCACGCTCTCTCGGGCGCTGAACGCGGTCGAGTCCCAACACGTCCGAGCCGACACCGTGCTCGCCGAGCTCGCGAGCGGCGACCGGGTGGACCTGCACACGACCATGATCGAGCTCGAGAAGGCCGACATCGCGCTCCGCAGTCTCGTCTCCGTCCGTGACAAGCTCATCACCGCCTACGAGACGGTGATGAACATGAACGTCTGACGTGAGACCTGTACTCGAACGCTGGATCGCCCTGTGGGGCGAGCTCGAGCTGAAGCGACGCGTTCAGCTCGTGGCGGTGACCGTGATCACGGTCGCCGTGCTCGTGGGCGTCGCGGTCTGGTCCGCGACCCCGCCGTGGCGGCCCCTCGTCGAGGGCCGCGCCTACGACGAGCTCCTCGACGCCGCGGCCTCCCTCGAGGAGTCCGGCATCCGCTACCGCATCAAGGATGGCTCGCTGCAGGTCCCCGCCGGTCAGCTCGGGGCCGGCCAGGCCGCGCTGGCCACGATGTCGGACCTGCCGGGACTCCAGGACGTGGGAGACGTCCCGCTCGGGCTCACGCCGTCCGCCCAGGGATGGGCGTTCGTGCGGGCCCGCGAGGGGGACCTGGCGCGAGTGATCAACGCGATCGACGGGATCGCGGCGAGTCGGGTGAACATCGTCCCGACCAAGGAGTCGCTCTACCTCGAGGAAGCGGAGCCCGCCCGCGCGTCCGTGTTCGTCCGGCTGCGGCCGGGGCGAGCCATCGGGGACTCCCAGGTCCGCGCGATCCAGAACCTGGTGGCCGGGGCGGTCGAGGGCATGACCGCCGACCGCGTGGCGGTGGTCGACGACCGCGGCAATCTACTCGCCAACGGTGCGGGACCCCGCGACACCGCGGGCGACCTGCCGAGCGTACTGCTCGCGTACCGAGCCGACGTCGAGCGACACTACGAAGACGCCGTCAATCAGGCGCTGTACCCGATGATGGGGCACGAGGGACGCTTCTCGGTGACCGCATCGGTCGACGTGGACCTGACGACCACCTCGATCAAGAAGACCTCGCTCGACACCCGGAATCCCGGGGTCGTCAGCGAGGAGGTCGACGAGGTCACCAAGGAGCGCGAGAGCGCGGGCGGGGTTCCCGGCGTCGACGCCAACCTGCCCGAGCGGCCCGGTCAGGGTGCCCAGGGCGCGCTCCGCGAGGAGCAGAGCCGGATCACCACCAGCTTCAAGTTCCCCACCGTCGACGAGACCGCCACCCGCCCAGCGGGCACCATCAAGCGGGTCACCGTGGCGGTGGTCGTGGACTCCACCAAGGTAGCGGAGCTCGCCGAGGCGGGCGGAACCGAGGCCTCGACCGTCGAGGAGAAGATCCGCGATACGGTCCGGGCCGCCGTGGGCATGGACGCCTCCCGCTCCGACGAAGTCATCGTGAACTTCATGCCCTTCACGCCGCAGCCCATGATCGAGGAGTCGGCGGGGACCGTGACGGCCACCGTGCTCGCTCACGACTCGATGCCCTACATGCTCGTGGCGCTCGCGCTCATCTTGGCCTTCGTGTTCGTGGTGCGGCCGCTCGTGACCAGCGTGACCCGTCCGCCCGCTGCAGCCGGCGTGGATCCGGAGACGCCGGAGGGCGAGCTGTCCGACGAAGAGCAGGACGAGCTCCTCGCCCAGCGGCTCCAGCAGCTGGTCGAGAACTTCGTTCCCGTCGACGCGATGGAGCTCTCCGAGCTCGTCAGTCACAACCCCCAGGCGGCCGCCAAGGTCCTGAAGCAGTGGCAGAAGTATGGCTGACGACGACAAGCTGGTTGCGCTGAAGCCCAAGGGGGGCCCCGCGAGTCCCCCCGACGGCCTCACTGGGCCCCAGCGGGCCGCGATCCTCGTGATGTACCTCACCCGGGACGTCGCGAAGGAGGTGCTCCGCTACATGTCCGACAAGGAGCTCGAGCAGGTCGGGGCGGCCATGGCCGCGGTCGAGCAGGTCGAGCCGCGGACCATCGAGGGCGTGGTCGAGAAGTTCATCCGCGACATGTACGACGCCTGCCTCGTGCCGAGCATCGGGGCGGAGTACGCCCTCGAGACCCTGCCGCAGCTCGTCGACGACCAGCGCAGACCGCGGCTGGTCTCCGCCCTGCGTCGCCGACTCTCCGACCGCCTCGCCGCCGTGGTCTCCCAGCACCCCGCGCGCACGGTGTCGGCGGTGCTCCGCGACGAGCACCCGCAGACCCAGGCCGTGGCCCTCCTGCTCATGGGCGAGGACAACGCCGCCGGCGTGCTCGCCTGCTTCGAGGAGGAGGAGCGGTCCTCGGTGGCCCTCCGCATGGCGCGGATCGAACGAATCCCGGCGGCGCTCGCTGACGAGGTCGAGGACGGACTCCTCTCTGCCCTGCAGGAGACCGGCGTGGGCGGGCTCGTGATGCCCGGCGTCGACCGCACGGCGAAGATCCTCGGGCGACTGCCCGGCGAGGAGCAGCAGGCGGTCCTCGACGGGATTGCGCGAGGCGAGCCCGAGCTCTCGGACACGCTGCGCCGTCGCATGGTGGTCTTCGACGACCTCGGACGGCTCGACGACCGGTCGATGCAGACGCTGCTCAAGTCCATCGAGCGGGAGAAGCTGGTCATCGCGCTGCGCGGGGCCAAGGAGGACATCCTCAACCTGGTCATCCGCAACATGTCGAGCCGGGCAGCCAAGGACCTCGTCGAGGAGATCGACGTGCTCGGCCCGAAGCCCAAGGCGGTGGTCGAGCAGTCCCGCGAGGAGATCGTCCAGACGGTGCTGCACCTCCGCGAAGAGGGGGCCATCGTGCTGTCGTTCGGCGACGAGGCGGAGATGCTCTGACCAATGGCCAAGCCCCCCGTCACCCCGGATGCGACCAACGCGCCGAACGCTCCAGCTCGCCCGCGCCACTTCACCCCGTGGCCGGACCCCGTTCGACCGTGGCAGCCCTGGCAGCGGGAGCGCTGGCTCCCTCCGGCCCCCAAGCCCCCGCCGGACCTCGAGGTCCACGAGCCACCGCCCATCAGCGCCGAGGAGCTGGAGGAGCTCCTCGCCGAGGCCAAGGAGGCAGGAGCGGCCGAGGCCCGGGCGGACCTCGAGGCGGAGCTCGCGTCGCTGAAGAGCGTGACCGAGGAGCTCGGGCCCGCCCTCGAGGAGCTGGCCCGACTGCGGCACGCCACCCTCCTCGCCGCAGCCGAGGACGTCGCCGACATCGTGCGTCTGTTCGCCACCAAGATCGTGGGGGATTCGCTCGCGCTGCACCCCGAGGCGCTGCCCAAGCTGGTCCGCGAGGCCCTGGGTCAGCTTCCCGAGCAGGACGAGGTGACCATCGCCTGCTCGCCCCAGTCGGCCGAGTCGATGTCCCGACACCTCGAATCGGGACTCCGCGAACGCCTGGTCGTCGACCCCGAGCTCGGGAGCGGGGTGGTGGTGAAGACCCGCAACGCGAGCCTCGATGCGACCCTGAGCCACGCCGAGTCCGCGCTGGAGACCGCGATCCAGAACTGGCTCTCCGAGCAGTGGTGGGTAGGCGGAGACCCCTGATGGACCTCAAGCTCCAGGCGCTCCGCGACGCGATCGTGCGGACGCCGATCGCCAAGATCCACGGGCGGGTCACCAAGGTCGTGGGCCCCTTGCTGGAGGCCGAGCTCCCCGGTGCCGTGCTCGGTTCGAGGTGCACGGTGGGCGCGAACCGGCCGTGCGAGGTGGTGGGCTTTCGCGGCGAGCGGGCCCTCCTCGTGCCGCTCGAGTCGATGGTCGGAGTGGCCCACGGCGATCCGGTGGACGTCCGTGACGAAGCCCTGCTGTGCCCGGTGGGCGACGAGCTGCTGGGACGCGTGCTGGACGGGCTCGGGCGACCCAAGGATGGCCGGGGGCCCCTCGGCACACAGCGGCGGCGGCCGATCCAGGGGCGACCTCGGGATCCGCTACGGCGTGACCTCATCAGCGCGCCGCTGGCCACCGGGGTCCGGGTGATCGACGGCCTGCTCCCCGTGGCCCGAGGCCAGCGCCTCTCCATCACGGCGGGCTCGGGGGTCGGCAAGTCGACGCTGCTCGGGATGCTCGCGCGATGGGTCGAAGCGGACGTCGTCGTCGCCTGCCTCGTTGGCGAGCGGGGTCGTGAGGTCCGCGAGTTCCTCGAGCACAACCTCGGGGCGCAGGGGCAGGCCCACACCGTGCTCGTGGTGTCCACCAGCGACGAGTCTCCCGCGCTCCAGATCAAGGCTCCGCAGACCGCGAGCGCCATCGCCGAGTACTTCCGGGACACGGGGCGCGACGTGCTCCTGCTCGTCGACTCGCTCACCCGGCTCGCCCTCGCCCAGCGCCAGGTCGGACTCGCCGCGGGAGAGCCGCCGGCCACCCGCGGGTTCACGCCATCGGTGTTCGCCTTGTTCCCACCCCTGCTCGAGCGTGCGGGGGCGGGTGAAGGTGGGGGCAGCGTGAGCGCCTTCTACACCGTGCTCGTGGAGGGCGACGACGAGCACGATCCCATCGCAGACACGGTGCGGGGCATCGTGGACGGCCACATCGTGCTGTCGCGCTCGCTGGCGAGCCGGGGTCAGTATCCGGCGGTCGACGTGCTGAAGTCGCTGTCGCGTGTCGCCAGTCGGGTGAGCGATCCCCAGCACCGGATCAACGCAGCCCACTTCCGCCGCGTCCTCGCGACGTGGGAAGAGAACGAGGAGCTGGTGCGACTCGGAGCCTACAAGCGCGGCGCATCGGCCGAGGTCGACGAAGCGCTCGACCGGTACCCCGCGATGGTCCGCTTCCTGATGCAGGACGAGAACGAACGCTGCGCCAAGGCCACCACGCTGGCCCAGCTGGACGCCCTGCTCTCCGACGGGTGATCTGCGCCTTCAGAACCGGGTCTGAAGCTGGGTCCGTAGCCCGAGCGACGGGCGATCGGGCCCCGAGGTTCGCTGGTGGCGCGCGTTCAGGTCGACGTAGAGCTGGACAGTGTCGGAGAGCAGGTCGCCCTTCCAGCCGACGGAGAGCTCCTCCTCACGTTCGATCACCGGGAGGCCAGGCTCCACGTCGAGCGGGGCTTCGTCCGCCGGCGCAGCGAACACCGCGGCGATGTCGTCCCGCAGCGCAGCGAGGACATCGATGCGAGCGGCGCGAATGGCCAAGGTGTGTCGCCGCGCGATCCGCAGCGAGGTCTCGACGAGGCCCCCGACGAGCCCCCACACCGTGGTGTCCTCGCGGGTGGGAAGCGTGGCGGCGTAGCCCACCGCCGCCACCGAGAAGCCTTGCACCTTGAGGAGGGTCTCACCCGCGAGGCGAGTGGTGGCGTCCTGGCCAAAGGTGGGCTGGACGTCGTGCGACAGGCTGGCTCCGACGTGCACCCGGGCGTGACCTCCGGTGCGGTCGTCCCAGTGTCGCACGTCCATCGGCTCGGACGACCAGGCGGCATGCAGCACGAGCTCGGGATGGAGCTCGGCGAACGGGGCCCCGGGGTCGGAGAGGTCCGAGGGGCTGTCGATGGGCTGCGCGTAGAGCAGCGGAGCCGCGATGCCGTGGTTGCGACGTGCATTGCGACCGGTGAAGACCCCGAGCTGCAGCTCGAGCGGCTGACCGCCGCGGTAGCCGTTGTGCAGCATCGCGCCGATCTGGCGCTCGTTGCCGAAGTAGGGGCTCACCACCGACCAGTCGACGAGCTGCAGATCCGCGAACGAGTTGATGCGGTAGCGCGTGAACGGCGTCTTGTACTGCCCGACCCGCACCCGCCAGTCCCCCGCAATCCGGGGCTCGAGCCACAGGTCGAGCAGCTCGTTCGAGCGCGGCGCGAAGCTGAGCTGCACCGAGTAGCGCAGGGCACCGTCGACGAAGTCTCCCGACTGGAAGAGGCGGAACCGCCGGAGCCGGGCGCGGGTGGAGAGGTCGGCTTCGTCGCCCTCACCAGAGCGCGTCCCCTCGACGGTCCACTGGGTGACCAGCCGGATGCGCAGGGAATTGCCTCGGTCGTCCTCGATGACGAACGGACCCACCTCGGGAGGTTTGGCGTGGGTGGGCTGGAGGCCGAGCACAGCGATCAGAGAGAAGACCATGCTCACCCTTGAACCCGCTACTCCCCGTCGCTCCACTCGAGGATACGGACCTCCACACGCCGATTCTTCTCCCAGGCCTCGCTGACGTCGCGTTCGTCGAGGGGCTTGCTCTCGCCGAAGCCCTGGCTGCTCAGCCGCTCGGCATCGATGCCGGAGTTGACGAGGTAAGCCTCCACCGTGGCCGCTCGCTCCGCCGACAAGCGCTGGTTGGCTTCGGCATCACCACGGTTGTCCGTGTGACCCTCGATGGACACTTTCGCGATCTCGGGCACCTCCTTCAGGAGGCCCACGATCTCGTCGAGCAGCGGCAAGGATTCGCGAAGCAGCCGGGCGGACCCCGTCTGGAACTGGATCGTCTCCCGCAGCTCGATCTGTTCCTCGTCGACGACGATGCGCTCGCTCGACGGCTCGAGCGCGATCGCGATCTCGCGAGGGGGCCCATTCTCCACGTCGAGGGTGGCCGTGCCTGGCTCGTAGCCGGGGGCACGGGCCTCGAAGGTCCACGCCTCGGGGCGCAGGTCGAGCTTCTGCTCCCCGCCGCGGCGCGTCTCGGGGTCCTCCATCGACGGCGTGCGGTAGGCCACCGACGCTCGCTTCACGACCTTCCCCTTGGGACTCAGGACGCGGACCGTGACCTCGGTGGTCGGGTCGGGGCAGCCGTCGTCGTCCTCGAACTCGTCGAGGTCCTCGGCCTCCTCGGGGCACTTGTCGGCGTCGTCGGCGATCCCGTCGCCGTCGGTGTCGGTCACGGGCGGGGCCTCGGGGCTGGCGGGGCTCAGCGAGATCCCGGCGATGATGCGCAGGTCGGGCGAGCCCACGCCGGCGGTGAACCCCCGGCCGATGCCCCCGCGCACGGTCAGGGTGTCGGTCGGCCGCGCCCACCCGGAGAGCAGCCCCTCGAAGGGCGAGCCGGCGCGGTTCGCGACCTCGGCCGAGTAGTACACGAGGCCTGCGAACTCGAGGGCGAGCCCCCCGTTGTCGGCGACGTCGAACGAGCCACCGAACCGGTACTCGAACGCATCGTCGAGGACGACGTTCTCGAGCTCCTCCTCGGGGTTGATCCGCGTGCCCACGTTGGCCGCGAGGCGGAGGCGATCGACGTCGATACTCCCGACGAGGGCTACCTGACCGGCGAGATCCGGGGCACCGAGCGCCGTGGACACGGTGGCGGTGGGCAGGAACAACCGCGCCTGCACGCCCAGGTCGACGGGCGCTTCGACCGGGGCCTCCTCGCCGAAGATGGTCACCCGGCCGTCGAGCCCGAGATCCCCGATGCCCGACTCCCCGTCGGTCACTGGCCCGTCGGTGTAGAGGTAGACGGGCACGTCGATCCCGACACGAACCGGCCCGATTCCCCAGCCTCCGAGTACGTTGCCCTGGAACACGTCGCGGACGATCGACGTCTCGTCGTCGCCGCTCCGGTAGACCAGCGGGTCGCGGTGGTAGGACAACAGGAAGCGGCCCTGGGCGCCCTCGGCAGGCATGCGCGCGTCGTCGACCCACAGGGTGCGGCCCGCATCGATCGCGGGCCGAAACCGCTGGGCGTTGAGGTCGGGGACGGCTCCGCCCGCCACGGTCTGGGCGAGGGCCGCCGAACCAGAGAACCACAAAGCAAGCGTGATCACGAGCGCTCCCCCTGACGACGCACGAAGGCCAGACCAAAGACGGCAAGAAGGGTCCACCCCGCGATCGGTGAGCCCGTCGCCGAGCAACCAGCACAGGCGCCGCCGAGGTACTCCCCGGGCGGACCCGGCGGCGTGGGGTCGAGGACATCGTCAGCCGGGTCCCGCGGGTCGCGGCCCGCCTCGACCTCGCTGCCGTCCGGCTCGCCTCCGCCGTCGGTGTCGGCGAGGATCGGCGAGGTGCGGTGGACCGTCACCTCGTCGCCGTCGGACAGCCCGTCGCCGTCGGTGTCGGACGCCTGCGGATCCGTGCCCCGGAGCAGCTCGTCGCCGTCGGACAGCCCGTCGCCGTCGCTGTCGGAGGACGCGGGATCGGTGCCGAAGACAGCGTCCTCGGTGCCGTCACGAACCCCGTCGCCGTCACTGTCGGGGTCGTTGGCATCGAGGCCGGCGTCGGCCTCCGCGAGGTCATCGAGGCCGTCACCGTCGGTGTCGACCCGGAGGGGGTCGGTGCCGCCCGTGACCTCGTCGCCGTCGTCGATCCCGTCGCCGTCGGTATCGACAGTGTTGGCCCGGGTCCGGGAGACCCGTGCCTCGATACCGTCGTCGAGCTGGTCGACGTCCGTGTCGGCCACCGTCTCGACGGTCATCAGGAGTGACTCCTCGGCGTTGGTCAGCCCGTCTTGATCCGGATCGGGCCCAGGCGCGGTGTCGGGATCGAGCGGGTTGGTCTGCGCGTCACGCTCCTCGCCGTCGATCACGCCGTCGCCATCGGTGTCGGGCACGAGCACCAGCGTGCCGAGCGCGACCTCGTGGCCATCGTCGAGCCCGTCTCCGTCGGTATCGGCGGCCAGCGGGTCCGAGCCGAGCACGACGACCTCGAAGCCGTCGTCGACACCGTCGTCGTCGGTGTCCCGGACCAGGGGATTGGTCGAGGTCAGCCGGACCTCCTCCCCGTCGGTGAGGCCATCGCCGTCGCTGTCGGGCTGCTGGGGCGAGGTGCGGTCGATCGCGGGCTCCCGACCATCATCGAGACCGTCCCCATCGGTGTCCCGCACCAGCGGCGAGCTGCCCTGGCCAACCTCGCCGCCGTCAGTGATGCCGTCGCCGTCGGTGTCGGCGGAGTTGGGGTCGGTCCGCAGCAGCCGCTCGGCCTCGTTCGAGATTCCGTCGCCGTCATCGTCGGGCAAGGGCTCGTCGTCGTCGGCAAGACCGGGGTGGGTGCCGCGGTCGACCTCGACGCTGTCCCACACCCCACCCCTGTCGGTGTCGACGTCGAGCGGATCGAGGAACCTCTCGAGCTCCTCACCGTCCTGCAGGCCGTCGCCATCGGTGTCGAAGGCGCGGGGGTTCGTGCCGAGAGCGAGCTCGACCCCGTCGACGAGTCCGTCACGATCGCCGTCGGCCTGCGTGGGATCGGAGAAGCCGAGCTCCACTCCGTCGTCGAGCCCGTCGCCGTCGGTGTCGGCTCGGCGCGGGTCGGTGCCGAACAGACGGACCTCGGCCCCGTCGTCGAGCCCGTCGCCGTCGGTGTCGGGGTCGAAGGGGTCGGTACCGAGGGAGGCCTCTGCGGCGCTGCCGAGCCCGTCACCGTCGCTGTCGACCACCGCCGACGGCCCTACCTCGGGAGCGCAGGCATCTCCGACGAGATCGCCGTCGACGTCGAGCTGCAGTGGGTCGCTCACGGTTACGCAGCGATCTGTGTCGTCGGGGATGCCGTCCGCATCGCTGTCGGTGTCGCGAGCGTCGGGCGTGCCGTCGCAGTCGGAGTCGAAGGGCTCGCTACCGTCGAGCAGACCGTCACCGTCGCTGTCGTCGACGAGCGCGTCGATGGCGCCGATCCCATCGGAATTGTAGGGGAAGGCCGGCATGCCGACCTCGGTGAGGTCGTCGACGCCATCACCGTCGGAGTCGGCCTCGTCGGGGTCGGTGCCCAGGGCGGCCTCGGTCTCGTCGGACAGCCCGTCACCGTCGGCGTCGGCATCGGCGACCGCGACTCGCACGTTGTCGAACACGAGGCCGCCGCTCTCTTCACCGGCGTCGAAGCTCGCGAGACCGTGCAGCCCGGGGGGCAGCGGCGAGGTGTCGGTGTAGCTGAGCACGACGTCGTCGCCGATACCGAGCCCGTCTCCTCCGGTGTCGACCCGACAGGTCACCACCGCCACGTCGGCGGACACGGTGATCACGGTCAGTCCGACCTGCACCGTGCGACCGGGCGGAAACGCGAAGCCGAGCCGCTGTTCGACCACGTAGTCGTCGGTGCAGGCGGCGTCGGTGTCGACGCGGAGCAGCCGCACGCCGGGCAGAACGTCACGACCGCCCGGGTCGCAGGAGGGCAGTCGGTGTCCCGTCGCGCCACAGACGTAGTGATGCCCGGCGTCAGAATAGCGAACGACCAGGCCCGCGAAGTCGTCGTCGGTCGTGGTGACGTCGCTGAACACCGAGACGTCGGCGTTGCTCGGGTGTCCGGTGAGCAGGAAGTTCGCGTAGCTGCTCGCAGGCTCGCCGAACGCACCGGTACCCGTGTCGGTCAGCGGGGAGACGCCTCGGTTCAGCGCGGTGGTCCACGCATCACCGCTCCAGGCGGCCTGCCAGCCATACGCGCCGGCGGGGGCGCCGAAGCTCACTTCGTTGCTACAGTCGAAATTCTCGGTGAACTCTTGCGCACCGGCCTCGAGCGAGGTGAATGCGGTCAGCAACCAGACCATCGACCGAACCTCCTGGCCCGGCCGGGCTATCGCCCCTTGACCGGATCGTCCACGCCGCCGGGCGAAACCTGTCCGCCACCCGCTGCGAAGGGCATCCCACGACCGTCTGCCATCCACGCGGGCCCGCCGTCGGGTATGTCTGACCGGCCCACCACCCCTGGAGGAACGGTGCTCGCCTTCGTCCTGACCGCCATCGCGATGGCGCAGGCCCCCGCCCCACCCGCCGCGGTGATTCCCGCTAAAGACGACGACGTCGAGGTCGAAGTCGAGAAGCCGCGGACGAACCTGAGCGCGGAGCTCGGCTTCACCTACGTGAGCGGCAACGCCGTGGTCCTGGCGCTCAACGGCGGCCTGCGGTTCTCCCATCGTTGGAGGCGCAACCGCTTCCAGCTGCCCGCGACGCTCAACATCGGCCAGTCCATCGCCGACACCGACGGTAGCGGCACCCTCGACGAGGAGGAGCGCGCAGTGGGCCTCACGGAGAACGCCCGCCGCGTCATCGTCGAGCCCCGCTACGATCGCTTCTTCAGCGACAAGGACAGCCTCTATGTCGTCATCGGCGTCCTGCACGACCCGTTCATCGGGTACGATCTGCGTCCTCACCAGGCGATCGGCTACTCCCGCCTCCTCGTCGACGACGACGACACCGAGGTCCGGGTCGAAGCAGGCTTCGACTATGCCCAGGAGTTCTACGTCGAAGGCCAGGACCCCAGGTTCCAGACGGTGTTCGCCGCCCACGTCCAGGGACTCTTCAAGCAGAACTTCAACGAGAACGTCAGCTTCACGGACACCATCGAGGTGTTCGAGAACCTGCTCGATCCTCGGGACCTCCGGCTCGTCAACACCGCGACCCTGAACTCGACGTTGAACTCGAAGCTCTCGATCAAGCTGTCGCATCAGCTGCTGTTCGACAACGTGCCGGTCGAGGGCTTCCGCAAGACGGATCAGACGTCGATGGTCACCCTGGTCGCCTCACTGCTCTGAGCCGCTCACACCACCGCGATGGCCGACCACAGCGCCTCTCGGGTGCGGAAGGCCCAGGCCAGGGCTTCCATGTACGCCTGTTGGATGCTCCGGTCGTCGAGGCCCTCGAACCCGAGCTGGTCCCACTGGGCGTGTTCGTGGGCGAGCACGCACGACAGGGCCTGTCCGATGGACCCCTCGCGGTCGGTGAGCGCGGCCTTGATGTCGGAGGTCAGCGGTAGCACGTCGACGATCTCGCCCAGCGGACGATCGAGCACCGCGTCCAGCATGGAGAACAAGCCGCTGATGTAGTAGGCATCGGAGCGATCGTGACCCGTGATCTGGGCCAGCCGCTCGCACATCTTGGCGCGGATCGCGGCCGCCGTGACCACCTCGATCGGCGCATCGCCCACGTCGGCGAGCACGATCAGGCTCACCCAGGTGCGCGTGAACCGGAGTCCGAGCAGGGCGATCGCCTGCTGCACGGAGTGAACCTCGCGAGGCAGGTGGTAGTACGCCGAGTTGATGATCCGGAGGATGCGGTAGGAGAGCCCCACGTCAGACGAGATGATCCGCTCGATCTCCTCGAGCTTCACGTTGGGGTCGTAGACACGCGCCACCAGATTGAGCAGCGTCTTGCGCGAGGGAGGAAGCGCGTTGCGCTGCAGGTTCGCGGGCCGAGCGAGGAAGTAGCCCTGGAACAGGGTGCACCCGAGCGCCTTGCAGGCGTCGAACTCCTCTCGGGTCTCGATCTTCTCCGCGATGATCTCGACGTTCCAGGGACGGAGTCGCGTGATGGCGTCTTTCACGCCGTCGACACCAATCTCCATGACGTCGAGTTTCACGTACGTCGCGTAGGGAAGCAGCTTCTCGACACCATCGCGGAACACGAAGTCGTCGAGGGCGAAGGTGTAGCCCTGATCGGCAAGCTCGCGAACGAGGCTCGCGAGCTGATCGTCGATCTCGATGTCCTCCAGCAGCTCGAGCACCACTCGCTTGGGGGGCAACGAGATCAGCCGGTGGTTGGTCAGCAGTCCGCGGGTCACGTTGATGAACGCGCGGGCATGTCCGCAGACCTCGTCCAGGCCCATGTCCACCAGCGCCCCGACCACCACGCGCGCCGTGGCGTGGTCACCGTCGGTGAAGTTCGCCCGCGTTTGGTTGGGCCGCCTGTACAGCAGCTCGTAGCCAACCGCCTCGAGCGACGCGTCGAAGATCGGTTGGCGCGCGAAGACCACGGGCTCCATGAAACGCTCCTCGCCACATCTTCGGAACGGCGAGGCCGCAGATTGAGGGCCGCCTGGCGGTTCAGTCTTCGCTGGGCTGGAGCTTGTCCTGCGTGCGCAGCTCGAAGTCGCTACGGTCGTGCCGTTCGTGGAGCTGAGAGGAGGGCTCGCCCCATGCGCGGTTCACCATCCGACCCCGCTTCACCGCCGGCCGCTGGGCGATGGCATCCGTCCACCGAATGACGTTCGTGTACTCGTGCACCGACAGGAACGTCCCGGCATCGTAGACCTTGCCCTTCACGAGCGCCCCGTACCAGGGCCAGACGGCCATGTCCGCGATGGAGTACTCCGAGCCGGCCAGGAACTCGTGGTCGGCGAGGCGCCGGTTCAAGACGTCGAGCTGGCGCTTGACCTCCATCGCGTAGCGCGTGATCGGATACTCGAGCTTCTCGGGCGCGTAGGCGTAGAAGTGACCGAAGCCACCGCCGAGGTATGGCGCGGCCCCCATCTGCCAGAACAGCCACGACAACGCCTCGGTGCGCGACGCATGGTCCTCGGGCAGGAACGCACCGAACTTCTCGGCCAGGTACAGCAGGATGGCGCCGGACTCGAAGACCCGCTGGGGCGACTCCACGCTGCGGTCGACGAGGACGGGGATCTTGGAGTTGGGGTTGATGGCGACGTAGCCACTCCCGAACTGGTCCCCCTCCGTGATGTTGACGAGCCAGGCGTCGTACTCGGCGTCGGCGTGTCCGGCCTCGAGAAGCTCCTCGAGCAACACGGTCACCTTCTGCCCGTTGGGCGTGGCGAGGGAGTAGAGCTGCAGCGGGTGCTTCCCGACGGGCAGCTCCTTGTCGTGCGTGGCCCCGGCCACCGGCCGGTTGATGCTCGAGAATCGGCCTCCCGATTCCTGGTTCCAGGTCCATACTTCGGGGGGGACGTACGCTTCGCTCATGTCGACTCCTGAACTCGATGTACGAAGCGCTGTAAGGACGTTCGCGACCCTCGGTGAGCGGTCCGCCCCCTGGGGACCGCTTGCCGGTGGTCCAAAAGCAGAGTTTCAACCCGATCCGCCAACGTGAATCAAATCCGGGTGCACACTCAGCCACGGGAATCGCGTCATCCGGCGTGATGAAAGGGAGAGCCTGTGTACTTCGTCTGGCCAATTCTCGTCGGCCTCGCGTCCTTGGAGGGGTGTTCCACCCCCACTGCGGTGCCCGACACCCCTGGCGTCTTTTCCGCCACCCCGTACCTCGGGGCACCGGCGACCGCGGATCCGCTCCCCGGCAAGGACGTGATCGCCCATCCCCTGCTCGGGGAGAACAGCGTGTTCCACGAAGACCACTACAACTCGGACGTGACCGATCAGGCCGGTCCCCTCGGCATCGACCCCAAGGTCCGCAGCCGGCTGTACGGTCAATGCTCGACGCCTCGCGTCGACTCCCAGGGCCGCGTGATCACCTTGTGCCTCGACATCTCCGACCTCACGACGCCAGGGCTCCGCCTCGTGCTGCTCGACGGCGACACGCTGGAGCTCCTCGCGGAGCGCCGGGTCGACGATGCGCCGCTGAGCACGGTGACCGCGGGCAACACGCCCGGCGGGGCCTACCCCCACGTCGACGCGCAGGACCGGGTGCTCACCACCAACCTCTCGAACCAGGTCGTGATCTACGAGGCGGTGACGACGGCCAACGGTTCGCTGTCCTGGGACCTCACCAGCACGCTCGACCTGTCGAGCCACCTCGCCACCGGTGACGTCCTGTTCGACGCCGTGCCCGACTTCACGGGTCGCCTGTGGTTCGTCTCGGGCCAGGGGCGGGTCGGCGCGGTCGACGCGGGTGGAACCGTGCAGACCACCGACCTCGGCGAGACCGTCGAGAACGGCCTCGCCATCGGTGAGGACGGAGTCTTTCTCACCACGGCTGCGGCCGCGTACCGCTTCGAGGCGGATCCGACAGGCGCTCCGACGTTCACCTGGCGAATTCCGTACAGCGTCGATCCGAATCCGAAACCCGGCGTGTTCTCAGCCGGCTCGGGCGGCACCATCACCTTGCTCGGGCGCGACCTGGTGGTGTTCCCCGACAACGCCCCGAGCCAGGTCAACCTGTTGGTCGCTCGCCGCGACCAGTCGTTTACGGGACCCGACCGCGTGATCTGCCAGGTGCCGCTCTTCTCGCCCGGGCAGAGCGCGGTCGACGTCTCCCCCATCGCGTACGGACGCAGCATCGTCGTCGCCAACTTCTTCGGTGCTCCCAACACGCTCGACTTCCCCGCCACGTTCGATCAGCTCGCGCCCGGGCTCACCCGAATCGACGTACGACCCGACAACAGCGGCTGTGACGTGGTCTGGACCAACAACCAGATCCGCTCGACCACCGTGGCCAAGCTCTCTACGGCGACCGGCCTCGTCTACACGTTCCGGCAGCGGCTGTCCGAGAGTCCGGTCGACGCCTTCTACTTCACCGCCGTCGACTTCGACACGGGGAACATCGTGTGGGAGGTCCTCTCCGGCACGGGCCCGCTCGCGAGCAACAGCACGTTCACGCTGGCCGTGGGGCGCGGAGGACAGGTCTACCAGGCGACGGTAGGCGGCATCGTGCGCCTCGAGGATGGTCCAGGTTCCGGGCTCGCGCCGTCGCTGCTCACGATCCGCGAAGAGCCGGGGCCCCTCCTGATGACCGTGCTCCAGATGCTCGGCTACGCTCCGTCCACGTTGCCCTGACGACTATCGGGCCGACGCCACCATCTGCTCGAGCACGTGCCGGTCCACGCCGCCCACCCGGGCCTCCACGATCTCCATGCCGCGAATCACCAGCGTGGTCGGGAACGCCGAGATTCCGTACGAGATCGCGACCTCGGCCCGCGCGTCGTGGAGCACGGGGTACTCGATGCCCAGTCGCTCCGAGGCCGCACGCAGCCGGCCCGGGGTCATCCGGTCGGTGGAGAGCCCGTAGATCGGGACTTCGGGATGCTCCTTGGCGAACGCGGTGAGCTCCGGGATCTCGGCCCGACACGGTGGGCAATCGGTGAACCAGAAGTTGAGCACCACCACGTCGTCGTCGACCTCGGACAGGGTCACCGGCCGTCCGGCGAGATCGGGCAGCGTGAAGTCCGGCGCCCGACCGAGGCTCGGTACCGAAGGGGGAAACAGGAACTGAAACCCGACCACCACTGCGAGCACGACGCCGAGAGCGAGGCCCCAGTCCCGGAGCAGCGTGACCAGGAATCCACCCGTCGTTCCGCCCTGTGCCATCGAAGAACTCCCACCGACCAACGAGGTTGGGTCTCTGTACCCTCGCTGCCGTTACCCTCGCGGGTTCACTGAAGGATCGCCTCGGAGAGCTCCTTGGCGACCGTCTCGTTGGCAACGGTGGCCTCGAGCGAGCTCTGGTCCTGATACACCCCCGACGTCCCGGCGTTGAGGATGCGGTGCTGGGCTTCGAACTGGAGCTTCCGCTTGCGGCCCAGGCGAGCCGCTTGCTTCGCCCGGTCGGCGCTGTCGATGACGACCTCGATCAGCGCGCTCCGACCGGGTTTGTTGGCCTCGCAGTTCACTCGCTGTCGACCGTCTTCGCCACGGGGCAGCGGGTTGCAGTCGACCTCCCACGAACCGCCCTTCACCGCGCGAGTGAGCTCATAGCGCGTGAGCAGCGCCACCGCGTCGCCCTCGGGGACGATCGCGTCGCGGAGGATGTCGGCGCTGTCGCCGTCGAGCACCGTGGTCGTCATGAGCGTGTCACCATCGAGGTGCACGTGGGCATTGTCCGGAGCATCCTCGGAAGCGGCCTTGGCGGCCTCGTTCTTCGGATAGCGGTCGATCTGGACCGTGGCGAAGAACTGGGCCTGCCGCAGCTCGCAGGTGACGAACTGGATGCCGTCGATCTCGTCGTCCTGGCAGGCGCGGACGTCCCAGTTCGAGGCATCGACCGCGTCGCGCAGGTCACCGGGAAGCACCCAGTTCGCGATGTCGTCGCCGCCTTCGGCGCTTCGACCCCGACGCCGCTGCGTCCCGCGGGTCGCACGCACCTCGGCGTCCATGGCGGCCTTGCGCCGCAGGACGACCCGTCGCTGCCCCGCATCGAGCTCCGGAACGTCGAACGCCTCGGCGAGCGCCTGGAGCCGGTTGAACTCCCCCTCGTCGAAGAGGCCATCCGAGGCACACTGGTCGAAGGCGATCTCGAACGACAGCGCGGCGTAGGTGCTGACTCCGCCGTAGTGGGAGGCGATCCAGCCATCGTCGAGCAGGTCCTTGACCCGGTCCCGGTAGGGATCGTTGAGGGCGATGAACTCCTGCAGATCGACGGTGAGCTCGGAGAATCCTTCGGTCTGGACCTCTCGCCACAGCCCGCAGCTCACAGACCACAACATCAGCAGCATGGCGGCACCCTCGGCTCGATGGCTCGGGTGTCCCGGATACCTTCCTCAGCGGATTCGACAAGGCAGGTCAGGTGGAAACTTCCGAGCAGTTCGTCGCCCGCGTCCGCGAGCGGTACCCCCACGAAATCGAGTTTGTCAACGCGGTGAGGGAGTGGGCCGACAGCATCTTCGACGTCGCCATCACCGAGCCGGTGACCCGATGGGCCGTGCTCGACCGAATGGTGGAGCCAGAGCGCATGGTGACGTTCCGGGTGGTCTGGGAGGACGACGAAGGTCAAGTGCAGGTCAACCGCGGCTACCGGGTGCAGTTCAACAGCGCAATCGGCCCCTACAAGGGCGGCCTTAGGTTCCATCCGTCCGTCAATCCCTCGATCCTCAAGATGCTCGCCTTCGAGCAGACGTTCAAGAACGCGCTCACCGGCCTGCCGCTCGGCGGGGCCAAGGGCGGGGCCGACTTTGATCCCAAGGGGCGTAGCGATCGAGAGGTGATGCGGTTCTGCCAGGCCTTCATGACGGAGCTCGCCCGTCACATCGGGCCCGACACCGACGTGCCCGCAGGCGACATCGGGGTGGGCGCCCGCGAGATCGGATTCCTCTACGGACAGTACCGACGGCTCGCGAACCAGTGGAACGGCAGCCTCACCGGCAAGGGCCTGGCCTATGGCGGCTCCGCGCTCCGCACGGAGGCGACGGGCTACGGCGTCGTCTACTTCACGGCCCACCTCCTCCGCGAGCGGGGCGAGGGCCTGCAAGGCCTCCGCGCCCTGGTCTCGGGCTCCGGGAACGTGGCCCAGCACTGTGCGGAGAAGCTGATCGAGCGCGGCGCCACCGTGCTGACGATGTCCGATTCGTCGGGGCTCCTCTACGATCCCGATGGCATCGACGCCGAGAAGCTCGCGTACGTGAAGCACGTCAAGAACGAGGAGCGCGGGCGGATCAGCGACGTGGCGGCTCGCGTGGCCTCGGCGTCCTTCCACCCGGGCGCGAATCCGTGGCGTGTCCCCGCGGACTGGGCCTTTCCCTGTGCGACCCAGGGCGAGATCGGAGACGACGACGCCGAAGCCATGCTCGCCAACGGCATTCGGGGGATCTCCGAGGGCGCCAACCTGCCGATCATGGTCGCGCCGCTGCGGCGGCTTCTCGCGGCCGGGGTCACCGTGGGCCCCGGGAAGGCAGCGAACGCTGGTGGCGTCGCGGTGAGCGGTCTCGAGATGACCCAGAACGAGCTCCGGGAGACCTGGACGGCCGCCCGGGTGGACGACCGGCTCCAGGCCATCATGCGGGACATTCACGACGCCTGCGTCGAAGACGGCCGTCTCCCCGACGGCACGGTGTCGTACGTGCAGGGTGCGAACGTGGCTGGCTTCCGCCGCGTCGCCGAGACCATGCTCGCCTACGGGCTCACCTGAGCTGCGCGCGACGATGGGCGCAGGAGCGTCCGCAGGCGTACTGAGCCTGGATCTCCCGCGCGAGGTAGCGCCCCAGCGCTTCGTGGGGCAGCGCGGTCCGCCCGGGTCGGATGCCCCGCCGAAAGCCGTGCTGCACCCACCGCTCCACCAATCCCGGACTGGCGCCGACGAGGTGCACGATCGGCCAGGCCAGCTCCAGTTCGTCGCCAGGTCCCGGTTCGCCGACCCAGATCCAGAGGACCTGGTGATCCGGTCCTCCCCGAAGGGGACTCATGAGCCCTTCGAGCTCCTCGCGCAGGCCCTCCACGGGATCCTCTGGGATCTGGTGTCCCGGCCGAATCCAGACGAGCGACGGTCGGGAGACGTGCTGGAGGCGCTCGAGCGCGTCGTCCAGCCGAGCGCCGGTGGTCGACGGAAGCCTCCCCAGGGGCGGCAGCACGCTCCGGAAGCCGAGCGACCTCAGCGAAGGCTGGGCACCTGCCGCCTCGAGGAGCGCGGTCCGGTACCCCTGACGCTCGAAGTGCTCGGGCAAGGTGTCGAGAGCGGGGGCCTCGAACATCAGGTGGGCGAGGTGGGGCTGGCGGGGCAGCGAGATGCCGGTCAGCACGGCCACTTCTCCCATACCGGGCGCCAGCTCGCCCGGGGGCGTGAGCCGACCCGTCACCACCGACCAACCGGCCTCCCCGAGTCTCCCCTCGACGTCCTTCAGCAGGGATTCCACCCGCGCCGACTCGGGACCGAGGCGAAGCGCCTCGGTGTGTCCGCGAACGATCGCGATCCGGATCTCGGGGGGGTGCGAGAGGGTCCGATCGGGGGGACCAAACGCGGCCTTCGGATCGAGCGCCTCGTCCATGCGGTTCCACTCGCCGAGGCTCGCGGCCACGTTCTCCCGGAGCGGCGGGAGCACGGGCCTCGAGTCGGGGAAGACGGTGAACATCACCGCAGCCACGATCGCGAACAGCCCCATGCTCCGCCAGGGGCCCTGCCACCGGACCTCGTGCAGCCACCGAGCTGCGAGCGCCATTCCCGATGCGTAGAACAGTCCGACGAGCAGCAGTCCGCCTGCCACCACGAACAGCCACCCCGCCGACCCCCACGTAGCCTGGATCTCACCCAGGTAGATGCGAGTGAGCATCAGGGCATCGTACAAGAGCAGGTCGTCGCCGGTGAGCGCCCGACCCGTGGCTCGGATGCCCTCGAACATCACGAGGATCGAGGCTGCCAAGCCAAAGAGGACGGCCAGGACCGTCTGCAGGGCCCTCGCCTGGGGAAGGAACCCCAGCCCCCACACGAGCACCATCCCGAGCGCGATGTCCGGCGACAACGCGAGCACGCCCTCCGGATCGACGAGCATGCGCGGCACCAGCGGCGCCACGAGGAGGATGAACGTCCACCCCAGGAACACCAGGATGGGACGGCGCTGGATGACGGTCTTGACCCGGGCCTCGTCGCTCATGCCTCCCGATCGGTCCCTCGGTCGGCCGACCAGGGGTGCGTCGAGGTCACATGGTCTCGCTGCCGCCGATCGGCTCGCGTACCCAGCGGCCGTCTCGGTAGGTCAAGCGCACCGTCGGCCAGAAGCGCTCGTCCGGCTCCAGCGTGAGCACCTGCTGTTCTCCCGAGAGCTGCGCGAGACGCAGACGCACGGGCTCGCCCTGGGGCAATCCACGCACCACGTCGATGAGCGTGCCGAGGTCCGGCGTGTCCGTGCCGTTGACGTCGAGGATCGAGCGCTGCGGGTAGACCTTCGCCCGGCCCGCCGGACTGCCCGAGTTCCACCAGGCGATGTAGGGCCGCGAGGGATCCGCCCCGGCAAATCGAGCCGCTCGATGGGGATCGTGGATGCGCAGGCCCGCCCAGAGCAGGACGTCGGTGACGTCGACCGGAGGCAGGGGCTCGGCCGCGACGGCGATCTGCAGGAGCTTCCCTTCGCGGACGAGATCGACCTGTAGCGTCGAGCGGTCCCCGACCGCCTCCTCGACGTCGGCGAACCGGGTCACGGGTCGTCCGTCCACGGCGACGACCAGGTCGCCGGGTCGGAACACCTCGGAGGCTCCGCTCCCCCGCTCGAGCCGTCGCACGGCGAGCACCTGGCGACGCTCGGGATCGTGACGGGTGAGCGTGCGTGCCACGTCCTGCGGAAGCCCCTGCTGCAGCGCGGTGGGCAGGTCGACCGGGAAGAGCTCCCAGCCGAGATCGTAGCGCGTGCCTCCCTTCGCGAGGGCCACCGCCTCGCGCACCATCGAGGCCGGCATCACCCGCCACACCGCGTCCAGATCGCGCCCCGACCCAAACGAGTAGGAGGCCTGGAATCCCACCACCCGGCCCTTGCGATCGACGACCACGCCGTTGTGGCTGGGGCGAGGATCGGTGACGAGCACGTCGAGGTGAGTCTCCCGGAACCGGGGCGGCCCGGAGGCGGAGATGATGAGGGGATCGAAGTCGCGCAGCTCGGTCTTGCGGACCTCGATGGCACCCTTGGCCTTGAGATCGACCATCCACAGCTTGTCTCCCCGCTCGGGGAGCTCGTCGGCCAGCTCGACGGCCCGCAGCCCGTACCGCTCGACCACGGCGGGCTCGATACGCACCACGGCGAGATTGTGCCGGGGGTGCAGCGCGACGAGCGACGCGGGGACCTGCACCGTGCCGAACAGCGTGGCGGTCAGCTCCGCGACGGCGATGGGGACCGTGTTCCGGTCGACGACGACCAGCCCGTCCTTCTCGTCGACGAGGATGCCTCCCCCGACGAAGTTGTCTGCGGGAAGCCCGGCGATCTGGTACGGCACGTCGCACTCGATCTCGATCAGCGAGGGCTGCAGTCGCTCGCCACGCTTGTCGGCCACCGGCGGCCACTCGAGCTCGGGCACGTCGGCGACGATCGGCGCACCGGCGCGCTTCGGCACGGGCAGGGTCTCGCACGGCCACTCCCCGGTGCCGTCGTCGCGCTCGCAGCGCTCGGCCTCGAACCAGTGCCGGTCGATGCGGACCGAGGTGACCCGCTGATCCTGGGGCCGCCCCTGGGGGTACCACCGGAACAGCACCGGCGTGCCGTCGGGCACCTCGGCGATGACCTCCACGAATGCGTCGAGATCGGGCAGGGGCCGCCCGTCGGCGGCGACGAGGATCGCGCGGCTCGGGATGCCGTCCCGCTCGAAGGAGAACCCGTTGGCCGCGACGAACACCCCCTGCACCGGCGTCTGCACGAGCCGAGCCTGGTGGTAGGAGAGGTCGTGCAGCACGGCGGCACCGATCTTGACGTACGCGTCGGGCACCAGATCGTGCAGGTCCCCCACCGTCGGCGTCACGGTCACGACCTCGCCCCGCCGGACCACCACGACCTCGACGACGTTGCCCACGCCTCTGTCGAGCAGATCCTCGAGGGTGACGAAGTCGTGGATCGCCGTGCCGTCGACGGACACCAGGATGTCGCCGACCTGGAGCAGCCCGTCGGCCGGACCTTCGGCGAGGACGTCCTTCAGCACGAGCAGCCCCGTGCCGGAAGGCCGCTGGCGACGCGCCCGCGCCTCGACGTCCTCGGGCAACCCGAGCCGGCGCAGGCGGTCGTAGCCCTCGTAGATCCAGGTGGTCTGCAGCGTGCCCCGCGACACCGGCTGGTTGTCCCGAACGAGCTCCACGGCTCGCTTCACGCGCTCGAGGGGAAGGAAGAACGAGCTCGCGCGGCCGCCGGTGGCTCCGCCGGCGTTCAGCCCCACCACGTCGCCGCTGACGTCCACCACCGGACTACCGGAGGACCCGCCGGAGATCCCTGCCGAGGCCTGGAGGTAGAACGTGTTGAAGTCGTTGTAGGTGCTGCCGTAGGTGGGCGCGTCACGATCGAGTCGCGCGATCGTGCCGTCGAGGATCGCCAGCTGCTCGCCGGAGTCGTTGCCGATCACGCGGATCTCGAGCCCCTCCCTCGCCTTGTCGGGCCGCAGGTCGAGCGATGCCGCGCGGTGAAACCGCACCTGGTCAGGGTCGTAGCGAAACAGCCCAAAGTCGTGGACCGGATCCCGGTACACCGGCACGAGGTCGACCTCTTCGCGATTCCGGAAGCTCGCCCGCGCGATCACGGGCGCCTGGGTCACCACGTGGCGGTTGGTGAGCACGAGCCCCTGCTCGGCATCGATCACGAAGCCCGTGGCCTGGCTGTTGCTCGGGGAGTTGCCCTCGAACGCGACCGGCCGGTCCATCTGGATGGCCACCACGGCGGTGGACACCTCGTCGATCGTCCGCTGCCAGCGGTCCTCGTCTGCGGCCAGGGCGGTGGTCACCGCCCACCCTGTCATCCAAAGCATGACGCTCCCGTTCTCTCGCCGCAGTAGCACTGCGGCCCGGGAACCCGCACGCGAGCGCGATCAGCTTCGACGGTTCGAGAACGCCACCATGCCGGTGATCGCTCCCTTGACCACGGTCGAGGCGGCCGCGTTGGCGCCCTTGGTGAGGGCCTGCCACTTGAGGAAGCCCACGTCGCCTCGCTTGGGCGCGCTCGACAGCGCATAGCCGACGTAGCCGGGCTTCACGAGCCAAGCGCCCTGGTTGTAGTCACTGCGGAAGCCCTCCTTGGCCGACAGGGCGTCCGTCTCGTCACGCAAGACGTCCCAGGCGACCACCCGGTAGCCGTCACGCTCGCCGAGGTCGGCGATGACCAGCTCGTGGTGGACGGTCCCGAGCATGGGGATCTCGATGCGCTGGTAGAAGCGCTTCTTGGCGGTACCGTCGAAGCGCGCGTCGGGGATGCTCCGACAGTCCTTCACGTGGTCGACGTTGCCCACGTAGTTGTCGACGTCGAGGACGGCGGCGACGAGCTTCTCGGGGTCGACGTCGGGCATGGGCCCGAGACCGAAACCCTCGTTGGTGGGGCGGCCGTCGTGGTTCCAGTTCTGGAACTCGAAGGAACCAGGATCAGCGGTCATCCGAGCAAACACACGATCGACGAAGGGCTGGGGGTTCATGGGTCACTCACACTCGGGCCCTTCGGGCACGATCTTGAAGCCGGGGACGAAGAGAATGGACTCGAACGTGCGACCGAGGGTCTTCGAAGAGAAGCCGCGCATCTCGGCGACCTCGGCCACCTGGACAAAATGACCGTCGCGCAGGAAGGTCTGGGGGCCCGCGAGCCACGACTCAGTGCCGCAGGACTCGACCTTGGCGTAGGTATAGCCGCCCGACTGCATCGTCTCGACCACCTGGCCGTGAAGCGCCGGCTTGGCGGCTTCTTTCGGCTCCGCGGCGGCCACGGTGGGGCAGTCGATGGTGGTCTCTTCGGTCACCTCGAACCAGTCGACCATGAGCAGCGCCTCGAGCGTGCGTCCGAGCGCCTTGCTCTCGAAGTTCGTGCTCACGATCCCTTCTGGCATCTTCACGATGGCGCCGACCGGGAGCGCGGTCTTGGGTCCCGCGACCCAAGCCTCCTGCCCGCAGTAGTCCATGCGCACGTAGGTGTAGCCTTCGGTGTCGATGGCCTCGAGCACTTTCCCGCGACGCGTCACGTCGGGAGTCTGGGTCGCCTTGGCGGCCACTGGCGGCGTCGGGCGGGCAGCCGGCGCGGGCTCCGCAGGTTCCGGGGTCGAATCCCCGCAGGCGAACAGGGTCACGAGACCAACAGTGAGCATGGAACGTCCTGGTGCGTGGTCGGCGGAATCATAAGCCGCCCGATCGATGGTCCGCACGCGCGCGCGCCCCGGCCGCGCGAACTCGTGCGGGAAGTCCAGCAGGCGATGCTCGAGATGAAAGACGGCGGGTGACGGCGCATCGCCGCCGCCATAGCGAGTCCAGGGGAGGGGCCCCGTGGAGCCCCCGCTGGAGGTCCTGATGTCCGAGTCTGCATCCTCGAACTTCATCCGTTCGATCATCGCGGACGACCTCCGGCAAGGCGTCGTCTCCGAGGTCGTGATGCGGTTTCCGCCCGAGCCGAACGGCTACCTGCACATCGGCCACGCCAAGGCCCTTTCGGTCGCGTTTGGTCTGTCCAAGGAGTTCGGCGGACGGTGCAACCTGCGCATGGACGACACCAACCCCGAGAAGGAAGACGACGCCTTTGTCGAGGCCATCGAGAACGACATCCGCTGGCTCGGGTTCGAGTGGTCGGGGCGCCACAACGCCTCGGACTACTTCGAGCAGCTCTACGAGTGGGCGGTCCTCCTGGTGAAGAAGGGCCTCGCCTACGTCGACGAGCAGCCCATCGACGTCATCCGCGCCCAGCGCGGAGACCGCGACAAGCCCCACCTGCCCGGCACTCCGGGACCCTACCGAGACCGCCCGCCCGAGGAGTCGCTCGAGCGGCTCGAGAAGATGCGACACGGCGAGTTCGAGGACGGGGCCATGGTCCTGCGGGCCAAGATCGACCTCGCGAGCCCCAACTACCTGCTCCGCGACCCGGTGATGTACCGGATCAAGAACGTGGCGCACCACCGCACCGGGGACGCCTGGCACATCTACCCGACCTACGACTGGGCCCACGGACAGTCCGACGCCATCGAGGGGGTGACCCACAGCACCTGCTCGCTCGAGTTCGACGTGCACCGTCCCCTCTATGACTGGTTCTTGAGCCAGCTCCCCATCGAGCACACGCCCCCGCGCCAGTTCGAGTTCGCTCGCTTCGTCCTCCCCTACACCGTGATGAGCAAGCGAAAGCTGACCCTGCTCGTGGAAGAGGGCCACGTGACCGGCTGGGACGATCCCCGGATGCCGACGATCGCGGGGTACCGCCGACGCGGCGTGCGTCCCGAGGCGATCTTGAAGGTGTTCGACCAGGTCGGGGTCTCCAAGGCCAACTCGGTGGTCGAGGCGAGCTTCGTCGAGAGCGTGATCCGCGACGACCTCAACACCGAGGCCCCTCGCGTGATGGCGGTACTCGATCCCCTCGAGATCGTGATCGATGGCGACGTACCAGAGGAGACGCTCGACGCCAGCTACTGGCCTCACGACGTGCCCAAGGAAGGCACCCGGGCGGTGCCGTTCTCGGGCCGCGTGTTCATCGAGCGCAGCGACTTCGCGGTCGATCCGCCCAAGGGCTTCAAGCGGCTGGCCCCTGGTCGAGCGGTGCGGCTGCGCTACGCCCACGTGATCACCTGCACCGGCCACGAGACCGATGCGGAGGGCAATGTCACGCGGGTCACCGCGTCGATCGACCGGTCGGTGCCGCGGGGAACCGCCCCGGAGGGCACCAAGGTCCACGCCACCATTCACTGGGTGGACGCCGAAACGTCGCTCCCCGCGGAGGTGCGCCTGTACGACCGGCTGTTCGACGTCGAGTTCCCGGACGACAACTGGCGGGAGCAGCTCGACGAGCGGTCGCTCGTGACGGTCGAGGCGCGCGTGGAGTCCAGCCTCGCCGGGGCCACCGTCGGGGACCGGTTCCAGTTCGAGCGGACCGGGTTCTTCGTCGTCGATCCCGACACGACCGACCAGCGGCTGGTCTTCAACCGGATCGTGGCCCTGCGCGACTCCTACCGCCCCAAGGCCACGCCGCCAGCCCCGACCCCGAAGCCGAAGAAGGACAAGAAGACCAAGAAGAAGGAGAAGACGGTCCGCCCCCTCGACGAGGTCGGGGAACGCCTGGTCGAGCTGGGTCTCTCCAACTCGGAGGCCGCGACGCTGCAGGATCAGCCTGACCTGCTCGCCTTCTTCGAGTCCGCCAGGCAGACCCACGACAACCCGAAGGGCATCGCGAGCTGGGTGGTGAGCACGATCGCAGCCGTGGTGAAGGACCAGCCGCTCGAGCAGCTGCCTTTCGACGGATCGGCCATTGGCAAGCTGGTCGCGCTCGAAGACGAAGATCGAATCAGCCACGCGATGGGCAAGACCGTGCTCGAGACGATGCTCACCGAGGGCGGCGATCCCGAGGCCATCGTAGAGGCGAAGGGACTCCGTCTCGTGAGCGACCCCGCGATCATCGAGCCCGTCGTGGCGGAGCTCGTTGCGGCCAACCCCGACAAGGTGGCGGCGCACCGGAGCGGTCGCGACATGTCCGGGTTCTTCGTGGGTCAGGTGCTCGCGCGCTTCGACCGGGCCGCCAAGCCCCAGGTGGTCCAGGAGCTCGTGGCCGCCGCGCTGGCATGATCAGGCGGCGGGCGTCCACGTCCCGTCGCGGAACGTCCACAACCGCTCCGTGCCCGACGCCTCGTCGACGACCAGACAGAGGGCCCCCTCGGTGACGCCGCTCTCGGGCAGGTCGTCGGGGCTCTTCACGGGCGGGAGCCACTGGGGCGGCTCCATCTCGTGGGTGGTCTCGTCGTCGAGAGGTTCCTCGTGCACGGGCTTCTCCAGCAGACAAAGCGGCCTTAAGGCGCCGAGACCGGGTCGCCCAGCCAGGAACCAATCACCTGTGCCGCAGAGCCTGTGGGACCCGTCGCGAGACGGTGAGGCCGGCGATCAGCGACGCCCTCGCCCCGCTCGATGGTGACGGAGGCGCCCTCGACGTGGTCGACCGGACGGTGAGCGGGGCGAGGGACATCGTCGGGCCGCGCGCTCACGAAGACGCGCGGCATCAGCTCTCCACCAGCTCGGCGGTCCAGTAGGCGCGCCAGGGCGAGTCCTCCGGGAGGAACTCTCGCCACTCCTCGGGGATGTCGACGCTGAAGAGGGCCATCCACAGGACGTCGAGGTGGGTCGGCACCCGCGGTGTCGTGCGGAGGGTCATCTCGGCCTCGGCGGGCGTCTGGTCGGCCTTCGCGACGTTGCAGTCGACACAGGCGGTCGCCACGTTCTCCCAGCACGTCACCGGGCGCCACCGGCCCTGGGCGAACACCCGGCCCTCTCGGGCCTGGGCTCGGGGCACGACGTGGTCGATGGTGAGCTCGGTGAGGTCGGGCCGCCCAGAGAGGCGACGCGGACTCAGGCCGCAGTACTGGCACGTGTAGTGGTCCCGCGCGAGCACGTTGGCCCGGTTGAACCGCACCCGGCTGCGAAACCGCGAGTAGCGGTGAAGCGCGACCACCGCGGGATGAGGCAGCGAGAGAGTGGCCGACCGGATCATGCGGTTCGCGTAGGCCTGGACGAGCGACGCCTTGTCGTCGAGCAGCATGCCGATCGCGCGCTGCCACGGGACCACCCGCAGGGGCGAGTAGTCGGCGTTGAGAACCAGAACCGCGTTCATTTCCGCCTCCCCGGCCATCGCCACGCAAAGGATAGCGCCACCGCGCCCATCGAGTCGAATCTGTCACGAGACATTTGCCGCGCATTCGCGCAACACCAACCCCGAGCGCGGTTCGCGACGGCGAGCGGGGCCGGCAGATCATAGGAGGTGCCCGTCTCTCCGGGCCGTCACGTCTCGATCTGGCGGCGACGTTCCCGCGGGTCACTCCCGCATCCGTGCATCACGGTCGTTCCTCTCCTGGATGCCTGATGTGGGATTCGAACCCACACCTCCCGGGGACCGTCCGGGCGCTCTGCCAGTTGAGCCAATCAGGCGGTGGAGCCGAAGCTCCGAGGGTTGGAGCCGAAGCTCCGGGGGATGGCCTTCGAGACCAGGCACGAAGCGCCGGTGGGCGTGTGCAGTCGGTCTTCGCGACCTTCACCCTCCCTGTCGGACATCACACCTCCTTCGTGGTTGATTGGCCGGGGATTCGGCCGGATTTGGCGACCCCATCGTCGCCCGTCACCTCGAACGGGACTCGAACCCGCACCTTCCAAGACACTCGGACACTCTTCCAGTTGAGCCATCGAGGCGAGAGACTTCCGCGGGAATCGAACCCACACCTCCCATAGATCGGGCGTCCTGCCGTTGGACCAGGAAGTCGGAGACAATCGTCGTGAACCATGATGCAGCGATGTCGAAGAGCGAAGTACACCCGGAGGGATTCGAACCCCCAACCTCCCGGTTCGAAGCCGGGCGCTCGTCCAGTCGAGCTCCAGGTGCGCAGCGTTGACGCCGAAGGTGTCCCTGATGTATGCCTCGCGCCGAAATCCGTCCAACAAAAAATCCCGGAAAAGTTCAGTTAGAACCAACTTTATGCCCAAAGCTCGACCTTGCCGACGCGCCTGGCGTCAGCCAAAGAAAAAGCCCCGGTTCCATTGTGGAGCCGGGGCTTCTTCGTGATGCGACGACGGTTCGGTCAGCGCGCATCGTCCCCCGGCAGAAGGACATCGTCGGAGATGGAGGCAGGCCGCAGTCCGAGACCGCTCCAAGGGCCGCCCGTCGCCAGACGCACGAGCGCACTCTCGACAGTCGGAGCGACGCGGCACAATTCGTGCACACGTCGGCTGTCGAGGACACCCGATACGGTGGCCCCGTCCACGAGGACGGATTTCGAGCTGGCAGGTTGGGTCAGAATGGCGGCTCCCGTCGCGCTACCCGCGAAACGAGAAAGCCCCCCTCGAGAGACTCGAGAGGGGCTTCTCGCGCGATGCGCGGCGGTTCGGTCAGAACCTCCCCTCTCTGCATGGGAGCACCCGATAGGTGCCTGCCCAAAAGGAGTCCATCTTGGTGATGTTCCGTTGGGTTCCGAGCACCTGGGGCCTCCCGCGACGAGGGGTTGGATTCAGGGTTCGTTGAAGTCTTGATCCGCTCGCGCACCGACGTCAAGGAAAAGATTCGGCTCGGGACGGGGTGCCTGTCGATTGCTTTGGGAGCTCCTCGGTCGATCGGGCGTGCCACCGGATTCGCCAGCCGAGTAGACCGGTGACCACCACCAGCGAGACCGCGAGGCCGATCCACACTCCGGGGAGCCCCAGGCCGACCCGCAGCGCGAGCCAAGCCCCGAGCGGCAGCCCGAGCGCCCAGTACCCGACCAGGTTGAACAGCGAGGGCACGCGGGTGTCGCCGAGTCCCCGCAGGATCCCGAAGGCGACCACCTGCGCACCATCGAAGAAGCCGAACGCTGCGCCGATGGGCAGTACCGACGCGACGAGCGCGACGACGGCCGGATCGGACGAGTAGGCCCCGCCGATCAACAAGGGGAACGTCAGGAACGTCAGGCCGGTGGCGCTGGTCAGGACGACCACGAGCCCGAGGGCCATAGCGGCGGACGTCGTCCAGGGGCGGTGGGCCCCCACGAGGTTCCCGACCCGGGTGGCCGCCGCGGCAGAGAGGCCGTTGGCGAGCATGAACGCGAGGGCAATCACGTTGAGGGCAGAGACGTGGGCCGCGACCTGGGTGGCGCCGAGGAGCCCGGCGAGCAGGGCCGCACTGGCGAACGCCCACACCTCGAGGCCGCTCTGCATCGACACCGGCAACGCGACCCGGGCCAGGCGGACGAGCTCGGCCACGCGCACCGTCGGCCGGAGCGGCCAAGAGCGCCTCAACACCGACCACGTGCCCAAGACCAGCGCAGCGAGCATCGCCCAGCGCACGATCACGGTGCTCGCGGCCACGCCGGCAACGCCGAAGGGCCCCACGAGCAGCGCGTTGGCCACCAGGTTGACCAGGTTGCCGACCCCGATCACGATCATCGCGGGACGCATCACCCCGTCGCCCTGCAGCCACTGACGCACCACGGCGAACGCGAGGAAGGCGGGCACCCCGAGCGCGTTGATCGAGCAGTAGGTGTCGGTCAGGGGCAGCAGAGCTGCGGGCTGGCCCAGGACCCCGAGCACCGTGGGCGCGACGAGGTGCAGCCCGGTGAGGGGAATGCCGAGCAGCGAGACCAACACGAGCCCGTGGAGCGCGGCCGCACCGGCTTCACGGGGACGACGCGCCCCGTAGGCCTGGGCAACGAGGGGGTCGATGCCCGTAGCCGCACCGAGTCCGAGGATCACGAGCCCGAAGCTGTAGGTGTTCCCCAGGCCGAGCGCCGCGGTAGCGCTCTCGCCGAGCGAGGCGACCATCCACAGATCGACGGCCCCCATGAAGACCATGCCGAGCTGACCCACGGCCACCGGCCACGCGAGCCGCACCAGCCGTCGCGCCTCGTCGACCGCATCGGTGGTGAACACCACTCCTCCTCGGCGGGACCCGCACCCTCCATGGGATACCTCCCCGGCAGAGCCGCGTCGCGAGGTTGCGACGTCGGGACGACACGGGGGAGTCGTGAGAGCTGTGCGCATGCTCGGGCTGGCTGCGCTGGTCGCCTGCGGCTCGCTGCCCGGGGGCGCTGCCGAACGCGCGGTCGTGCCCGGCCCCATCGTCGAAGGCGTGGCGTGGCGCGTAGCGGTGACCACGACCCCACGGACGCCTCCCGACCGGTTCGTGGCTGGCTTTCCACCGAGCCCCCGCGCGCTTCGCACCGACCCGTGGGCGTGGCCGTCGACGTCCGACCTGCGGCGCGGCATCTGCGGCTCGGCCCGCTTCCGTGACGCGATGCCGCCCACCGTGGAGTGGATCGACGAGATCGGTGGCTGCACCGCTGACATGGTCGACGCCACCTACTGCGGCTGGGCCCTCGAGCGGTTTCCGGGTCAGCCCGCTGCGGCCACCATGCTCCTCCCCGCGTGCGCAGAGGACCCGTCGGTCGTGCGGGCCATCGCCGATCCGGAGTCCCCGAACGCCTGGGTCGTCGCCCTCGTCGAGACCGCTGGCGTCTCCGCCGTGGGGGTCGACCGCGTCGTCCGCGCGGTCCGCCACGACGTGGAGGGGGGACCGATCTTCGGCGCCACCTTCGTGCTGCTCGCCGCTCTCGCACGTGATCCGTCCCCCGAGGCGGGCTCCGCGCTGCTCGCGCTCCACGACCGCGCGGGCAATCCCGAGAGTCGACGACTCGTCGGCCACCTGCTCTGGGGTCGGGACGATCCTCGGATGCGCGCTGCCCACGACGCCGCCTGCGCGGAGGAGGCGGCGTCGTGGTGTGGGCTCGACCGCGACTTCGACGCCTGGCAGGTGCTCGGTGAGCACGGCTTCGACCTCGAAGCGGCCGCAGCGAGCTACCCGGGCTACCGTACGGCTCTGACGGACCAGCTCGAAGACTGCGCCCGCGATCGGGACGCTACCCGGTACGAGATCGGGCTTCCCTCGCGGTGCCTCGCCGGGCTGGCACGCAGCGAGCCCGCCGCTGCGGCCCTCGCCGTCCTGTGGCCCGGTGGTACCGAGGACTGGGCCGGGCTGGCGAGAGGGATCCGCGAACCGGTCGCCGCTCGACAACGCCTCCTGGCGGCAGGATTCGGACCGTGGCCCGGTCTCGATGCCACCGGGCCTCCCGTCGACTGGCTCGTGGCGAGCGGCGAGGCCCGATGGTGGCCTACCGATCTCGCGTACGCGCCCGACTGGTCGCTCGCCGAGCTGGCCAGGTTCGCCCGCCTCGACGTCGACACCGCCGTGGTCACCCGTGCCGCGGCCGAGTCTACCGACGCCTGGCTTCCCCGGCGCGTGCACCTCGCCTGGATGGACGGCCTCCGCTTCCGGGCCCTCGGGTCCCCGGTCGACGACCTCCCGAGCTTCGCGCGCCTCGTGGGCTTCGTGAACGCCCTCCTCCACCACCGGGACGTCGAGGAGCGACTGGCTCTGGGTACGGTGGGCGGCGAGCGCGTCGTGGTGCGCGGTCGCCCTGCGGCCCTCGACGCCCTGACCGAGCTCGGATTCGCGCCCGAGTCCGCGCCCCTCCCGGAAGGCAGCCTCTAACGGCCGGGCTTCCACCAGTCCGGGCGGGGCACGTCCCGGAAGCGCTTCGCGAGGTACTCGGCCGGGAAGGTGCCGCCCTCCTGCCACCAGCCATCCACGCGACGCCCCCGACGATCGAAGGCCTGAGCGAGGTAGGGCACCCCCTCGGGAGCACTCGCGTCCTGCGCGAGGTGCCCGTTCAGGAAGATGCCGCCGCCCTTGGGGGGCTCGAGGCCGTGAGTGAGCTCACTCGACAGCGGCCAGGCCGTCTCCGACGCCATCTTACGCAGCGGGTGACCGGGCGGGAAGAGCAGCGGACTCCACGGAAGGTCGGAATCCGCGATGCGCGACGACAACAACCACCGCACGGTTCCCACCTCGTCGTCGGCGAGGTGGTGGGTGAGTGCCATGTAGCGAGCGAACTTGGCGAACTGGCTCGCGTCGATGACGGATGCCGTGCAGGGGAGACGCTCGCCAATCGCCCCGAGGCGGTAGCGAGCGTCGCCGAAGTCACCGTCGGCGATGGCATCGGTCACGAGCGCGAGATCCACGCGCAGACGAATCGCTTGGTACGGCGTGCAGGTCGCCGCGGTGGCGTCCGTCGCCAGGAGCGCGAGCCAGGCCAGCATGGGTCCTCCGAACGGAGAGCTCAACCGAACACCCACTCGCGTATGCCGTCGGTGGACCCCGCGACGAGGCCCGCGGCGAGGATCGTGGGTCCTGCGATCATCATGGTGGGCTCAGGCGGATCCTCGACGGGCAGCCCCATGGTCTTGCGAACGATCCACCACAGCGTGGCGACGAAGTTGGTGAGGCGACCGCGTACCGCGAGGGTCGCCAGACCGACCGGCGCGTAGAGCCCGAAGAACCAGATCGTCGTCTCGACCATCTCTGCGAAGCCGACGCAGGCGCCGATGGCCACGAACAGCTTCGCGTCGCCCGCCTTCTGGACCCCCAGCACGAACAGGGTGTAGTGGATGGCCAGCGCCGCTCCGGCGCCGACGAGCCCGAGCCACCGATCGGGGCCCACCAGCGCGTGGTAGACGATGCCCCACCCCGCGAGCGGGAAGGTCAGCCAGTTGCGGATGAGGCCGGACCGCAGGTCGGTCACGGCGGCCACGACAAGGCCAATCCACAGCACCACGATGTTCGGAGTGAGGTCCACGTGACCAGCTAGCCTGGTCGCGAGGGTGGGGTAAGCTCTCCACCACACGGGGGCGCCAGAGCGCTCCGTTGCGCGGGGACCGTGGCTCAGCCAACCACCATCCAGTCGTTCGGCAAGTACCAGATCTTGGAGCGCATCGCGACCGGATCGACGGCCGAGATCTACAAGGCGCGTCTCGAGGGCGTGGGCGGCTTTCAGCGGACCTTCGCCATCAAGCGCATCCGCCCCGATCTCTCCCGCAACGACGAGTACGTCTCGATGCTCGTCGAGGAGGCGAAGGTCGCGGGCCTCCTGTCCCACGCCAACATCGTCCAGATCGTGGACCTCGGCCAGGTGGACGGCGCCTGGTACATCGCGATGGAGTACGTCGACGGTCAAGACCTCGGCGCGGTGCTCCAGCAAGGTCGGCGCAAGGGCACCACGCTACCCGTGCCGCACAGCGTGTTCATCGCCGTCGAGCTCCTCAAGGGTCTCGAGTACGCACACACTCGCGAGGTGATGAAGGGCGGAAGACCGGTCACCCTGAACATCATCCACCGCGACGTCTCCCCGCAGAACGTGCTGATCTCGTTCCAGGGCGAGGTGAAGCTCACGGACTTCGGCATCGCCCGGGCGAGCCTCAAGGCGAAGGGCACGATCCCGTCCACCAAGAAGGGTCGGTTCGACTACACGAGCCCCGAGCAGGTGGCCTCGTCGCCGAAGCTCGACCAGCGCGCAGACCTGTTCGCGGTAGGGGTCCTTCTCTACGAGATGCTCACGGGGCGCCATCCCTTCCGGGGCGACACCGAGGCCGAGACGATCGGACGGATCGAGGCGGGCGACTACCCGCCCGTCTCGAAGGTGCGACCCGAGGTGCCGGCGAGCCTGGTGGAGGTGGTCGACCGTGCCCTCGCCGTCGATCCGGACCAGCGCTTCGCGTCGGCCACCGACTTCAAGGAGGCACTGGACCAGTTCTTCCACGAGTCGGGCTTCATCTTCACGCACAGCACCCTGTCGACCTACGTGCAGGGACTGTTCCCCGACGGTCGCCCGCCGCTGTCCTTCGAGGGTGGGGCCTCCCCGGCCCCTCGGCGTGACCCCACCCCGAACCCGGCGTCTCCACCGCCGACGCAGGAGCTGGGGTCGGGCCCGTTCTCCGACGCGTTCGCCGACCTTGCGGACGACACTGACCAGGAGACCTTGATTCGGCGGATGCCGGAGGGATGGGACGACGAGTCCCCGGCGCCTGCGAAGCCCCCACCCCCTCCCGAACCGGCGCATCCGTCGTCGCCCGAGCTCGCACCGGCCCGGCCCACCGCCAACGTCACCACGGCCGCGAACGGCCGCTCGGCCAACAACACAGGGCGAACCTCGCCCGTGCGTCGGCAGGTCGTGCAGGGCGGACGCGGCACCTTCGAGGGCCCCCAGGGCCCGGTCATCGGCGGGGCCCTCGTTCTCGTGGCGGTGTTGTTCGGCGTGGGCCTCGGGGTGATGCTGATGACGCTGGTGCTCGTGGTCTCCGGCTACCAGCTCGTGGGCCGGGACGAGCCGGTGCTCGCGGCCCCCCGCATCTCGGTGGTGGGTCCACCTTCGGTGATCGTGCGCATCGATGGTGAGCGGGTGGGTCCCAACGTCCAGGTCAGCCACGGCAACCCCCACACCATCGACGTGCGACTGGGGGGGCGGGTCGTGTTCTCGGAGGACCTGGTGCTCAACCGGGGAGAGCACCGCGTGGTCGTGCTCAGCGCCGCCGACGAGGGGCGCTGAGCCGCGACCCTGGTCGACGCTGAGTGGCCTGCTCGCATCGTCATCGCGCCTCAAAGCCGGTAAGGGGACGAGCGACGGAGTGAGCATGCGCATTCTCGGGGCGGCGGTCCGCCAGTTGAGACCCAAGCAGTGGGCCAAGAACGTCTTCCTGTTCCCGGCCCTGATCTTCAGCGGCGAGTTCCAGGACCCCGTGAAGGTCGGCTACGCCATCGCCGGCTTCGTCGCGTTCTCGCTCCTCGCGAGCGCCGGGTACGTCTTCAACGACTACCTCGACCGCGAAGCCGACCGGAAACACCCGAAGAAGAAGCACCGGCCCATCGCCTCCGGGGACCTCCCGCTCTGGGCCGCCTGGGTCCTGCTCCTGTCCTGTCTGTTCGGGGGAGGCGCGCTCGCGTGGTGGGTCTCCCCCGGCTTCTTCGTCGTCGCCGCCATCTACCTGACGACCACGTTGTCCTACAGCTTCTACTTCAAGCACATCGTGATTCTCGACGTGCTCTTCCTGTCGAGCGGCTTTCTGTGGCGGGTCATCGCGGGAGCCAAGGCCATCGACGTGGAGGTCAGCTCCTGGCTGTTCCTCTGCACCGTGTTCGTGGCTCTGTTCTTCGGCTTCAACAAGCGCCGTGGTGAGCTCGTCAAGATGGGTGGCGACGCAGGGACCCGCAAGAACCTCGCCGAGTACACACCCCAGATGCTCGAGCAGTTCCAGGCCATCGTGACCAGCTCGATGATCATCACCTACATCCTGTACGCCGTGCAGGGAGGGACCCGCTGGTTCGTGCTGACGATTCCCTTCGTGCTCTACGGGGTGTTCCGGTACATCTACCTGATCGAACGACACGGAGAGGGCGGCGCGCCCGACGAGACCTTGTTCGAGGACGCGCCGATTCTGCTCGCCGGGGTGGGCTACGCGGCCACGGTCGTGTTCGTGCTGCTCGGCGTTCAAGGCGAGTGGTTGCCCGAGCTCCGCCTGCTCGACGGTAACGACTGAGTCACGGCGGTCGCCCCCCGCCCTTGCGCCAGACGCGAGTGGTTCGGTACGATTCGCGTCTCGTGTTCTGGCTTTTCACCATCCTCGGCGTCATGGCCGCCTGGGCCACCTCGCCGATCGACCTCGCCGTCGATCGGATCGACCGGCTCTACCTCCACCGGGCCGAGATCGATGCCGGCTCGCTGCTTCGATCGGCGGCGCAGGAGCTTGCCGGGCAGGTCCACTGGCTCGGCGTGCGAGCCGAAGGCTCCCGGGTGAGCCTGCATCACGGCGACGGACGCGACCTCGGTACGGTCGAGGTTCGCGACATGGCCGACCTGCCTCGAGCCCTCGACGCCATGACCAGGGTCGTGGTCGCGGCAGGGTCGACACCGGAGGGGCTCGAGAAGACGCTGCTCGTGGGGCTCACCCGAGGTCTCGACCGGTACTCGCGCGTGCTGTCCGGCAGACGCATCGACGGGTTCAGCGTCCGGCTCACGGGCACGGAGTCCGGGGTGGGCGTCACCTTGATCGAGGACGCAGGGAAAGTGCTCGTCGACGCCGTGGTCCCCGGTGGACCGGCGGACGCCGCGATCGCGGTCGGTGACCGCGTGGTCGCGATCGACGGCATCGCGGTCACCTCAGCAGCCGACGCGCGAGAGCGGCTCCGAGGCGTCACCGGGAGCCCGGTCGAGCTCGCCATCGGCCGTGGCGACGCCGAGCGGATCGTGCCCCTGCGCCGCGCTCGGGTCGTCGTGCCCAACGTGACCCACCGGGTGCTGCCGGGGAAGGTCGGGTACGTCCACATCGAGCACGTCAGCCAGCGCACCCTCCACAACCTCGATCGGGCGCTCGACGCCCTGCGCGACGCCGGGTCGCTACAGCGTGGCCTCGTCGTCGACCTGCGCGACAACACGGGCGGCTCCATGAAGGAGGCAGCCCGGGTCGCGGATCGCTTCGTGTCCGAGGGGCTGCTGCTGCGCACCGCCGGGCGCGACGGCGGTCCCATCGAGAACCTCCAGCACGAGATGGTGGCGCGAGATCGCTCCGACGACCTGCAGCTTCCCGTGGTGATTCTGGTGAACGGCCGGACCGCCTCCGGGGCCGAGATCCTGGCCGGAGCCCTCGTCGAGCACGGTCGCGCGGCCGTGGTGGGGCAGCGGACCTGGGGCAAGGGCACCGTGCAGAAGCCGATGAGCCTCGGCGAGGACCTCCAGCTCAACCTCACGGTCGCCCACTACGTGCTCGCGAACGAGCGGCGCATCACCTCGGCGGGCATCCTCCCCGACGTGTGGGTGGGGCACGTCGGCGAGAGGCTCGAGCTCCGAAGCTGGCCCGAAGCGTGGTCCTCCTGGTCGGAAGTGGTGCCTGCGGTCGCCACCCGCGGCGACGCGGAGGTGGAGCTCGCCCGACGCGCCCTCCTCGCGGTCTCGGCGGGCCCCCGGGCCACTCGCGACTCGCGGGCCGGCATCCTCGAGGCCCTGCGCGATCACGCCCGCGGCATGCGGGCCGAGGGACTCGCGAACGTCGAGAGGCTCGCCCGGGAAGCGGGCATCGACTGGTCGAGCTCCCCGACGCCGCTTGGTCACGCCGTCGAGGTCTCGCTCGTGGCTCGGCCGGCCGGACACCATCAGCTTCGCATCGAGGCCGAGGTCGCGTCACGCGCCGAGGTCGTGCTGTCGCGCACCGTCGTGCAGCTGCACGGGTCAGAGCCCGCTTTCGACGGCGTCGTGGTGCCCATCGGTCGCATCGAGCCCCACGGTCGGGCTCGAGGCTCGACCCTGGTCGCCCTGCCCGGTCCGGGCCCCACTCGGCTCGAGCGCGTGCAAGCCTACGTGAGGGTCGGCGACGGTGCGGGAGTGCCCGCCGGCGACCACCTGCTGACCGTGCCCGAGGTCGCGGACCCGCCGACCGACGGACCCCACGTGGTGGTCGACGCCCCCGGCCTGGCGTCACCACTCGTGCCGCTCGCCCTGCCCATCCAGGTCGGAGGGCCGGACGTGGCCCTGGATCACGTCGTGGTCTGGGCGAACGGGCAGAAGGTCGCGTGGCACGGTCCGGGCAACGCTGCGCTGACTCTCGAGCCCGTCATCGAACTGCAGCCGGGCCCCAACCGGGTTCTCGTCGAGGCAGTGGACGCCGAGGGCCGCGCGCGCGACGTCCGCCTGCAGATCCTGGGCATCCCGACCCCCAGCCCCGCGGTGTCCGACGCAACGAGCGCGCTCGAGTGATCTGCGGTACCCAGCCAGCGTGAGGCCGGCATGCAGACGGTGATCTGGAACGGAGACGAGCTGCTCGAGGCCCCGGTGGCCGAGGCCGCGCAGCGCTTCCTCGAGGACGAGGTCGGGCCGGCGCTGGAGCCGATGACCGAGTCCGAGTACCGCGACGGACCGGCGGTCCTGCTGGGCACCGAGGCCCGCTTCGTCTACGTGGTCGATGGCCACGACGTGCTGTGGGTGGTGGAGTGGCCGCCGGGCATCGTCGTGGTGCGCTTCACACCCGAGGGCACCTACGAGGCGGCGAGGGTCGCCGTCGATGCCGACGAGGACCATCCCGTGGTCGAGCTGGTCGCGGGCCCGTGGGCCGCGCAGTTCGATGCCGACGACCGTGCCGAGCTCGGCTTCGGTCCAGCTCGGGACGAGACGGCGGCCGCGTGGGAGGCGGGCACCGCGGCGGTCCAGCGTCTCGGCGAGGCGCTGTCCGCGCAACTGGCCGACGAATCCGCGGTCGAGGCCTGGCGTCTCGCCGCGCTCGACAGCCCCTGGGTGCGCGAAACCTGAGGCTGCGGTGTCCGTCATTCCTCGTGTACCCGGAGTCATCGAGCCCAGTGGGGGGCTACGATGTGAGCCGGAGCAGCCGGAGGGGCAGTATGCAGAAGACGTGGATGGTTCTGGGCGCGTTGGTCGGCGGGTGCGTCGTGCCGGAAGCGGGCATCGATGACCCGCCGGACGTGGGTTCTCCGTCGCTCGATACGGGCGACGTCGAGCCGGTCGATGTCGACAACGATGGCGACGGGTTCTTTGCCTCGGTCGACTGCAACGACGACGACCCGCTGATCAACCCCGACGCCGTCGAGGCCTGCGATGGCATCGACAACGACTGTTCCACCGTCGTCGACGACGGCGACGGAGTGGCCTCGATCGCCACCGCCGACGCCGCCGAGCTCTACGCCACGCTCGACGAGGCCGTCGCCGATGCGATCGAAGCCCCGGGCTCCACGGTCGACCTGTGCCCGGGCACCCTCGTCGTCAGCTCGTTCACCTTGGGCGACGGCGACGATGTCACGCTGGCCGGAGTGGGTGGAAGCGCCGAGACGCTCTTGCTCGCCGACAACAACCTCACGCTCGCCACCCTGACCGAGGATGCCTCGCTCACCGTGATTGGCGCCACCGTGTCGAGCTCCGCGCAGCGCGCCTTCGTGGTGGCCGACGAGGCCACCCTCACCCTCGTCGACTCGGTCATCACCGAGAACCCTGGGGGCGCCGTGCTGGTCGCCGAGGGTGCCGAAGGAGCGACCGTCACCGCTCGGGGCACCACCTTCGAGGACAACGTCGTCACGGGCCGTGGCGGTGCCATCCTGGCCGAAGGTCGCGCCTTCGACGTGGTCATCGAGGAGAGCGAGACGGGCCCGAGCCGCTTCGTGGCCAACGGTGCCGACCAGGGCGGCGCCATCGCCATCGTCAACCGCGCCGGCGCCCAGCTCCCCAACCGGCGCATCGATCTGGGCGGCGGGGTCACCTTCGACAACAACACCGCCGCCACCTCGGGGGGCGCGATCTTCGCCCAGGTCGCGACCTTCGAGCTCGACGACGTCACGTTCACCGGCAACCAGGCGACCGACGCGGGCGGCGCGTTCGACCTCACGCTGGGCGTGGTGACCGCGTCCGACACGCTGATCCAGAACAGCGAGGCCCGAATTGGCGGCGCCATCGTGCTGGACGAGATCGGACTGTCGCTGTTCTCGGGCACGGGCGACAACGTCGCGCTCTCCAACAACACGGCCAGCGACGCCGGCGGCGCGATCAGCGGCGGCGGCTTCGTGAGCGGGCTCACCCTCGACGGCAACCAGGCGGCGCTGGGCGGGGCCGTGCACGTGCCATCCGGAGCCTTCCTCACCCTCGAGACGGTCGCCTTCGACTCGAACACCGGCATCCAGGGCGGTGGGCTGTTCTGCTCTGACGACACCGACGTCGACCTCGTCGACGCGACGTTCACCCTGAACGAAGCCCTGACCGAGTTCGTCGCACCCGGGACCCCGCCCGTGCCCCTCCCGGTGCCCGACGTGGTCGAGTTCGAGTACGCGGGCCTCGGTGGCGCGGCATTCCTGGGTCTGGGGGCGGAGCTCTCGGCCACGACGACCGACTTCGGCATCGATCTCACCGCCGACGGCGGCGCCGACACCGACAACCGACCCGGCGACGTGTTCGTGCGGGCCTTCGAGCCTGGCGCGAACCACGAGCAGTTCGACGGCGTGGCCGACGTGCTCTGCCGCGACACCGGCTGCTCGCTCGTCACCACCAACTGACGCCGCGGATTTCCTCCGGTCCGCGCCGCGATGCGGTACGTGGGCCCCGGAGGAGCGATGCGGATCTGGTGGCTCGGGCTCGGGGTGGCGTGCGTGACCGACGCCGAGGTCGACCGAGCCCTCGACCGCGACGGTGACGGCTTCCGCACCGCGGAGGCCGGCGGCCGCGACTGCGACGACAGCTCAGCGGCCATCTTTCCCGGCGCGCCGGAGCAGTGCGGCGACGGGATCGACAACAACTGCGACGGTGCGGTCGACGACTTCGGGCTCGACGACGCTCCCTGGTTCGAGGATGCCGACGGCGACGGAGCCGGGCGCGACGACCGCGTGCGTCGCGCGTGCCCCGGGTCCCAGGCCCTGGCGGCGGGCGGGTGGTCGCTGGTCGGCGGCGACTGCGACGACACCGACGCGACCGTGGGGCCGGGAGCCTTCGAGGCGTGCGACGGCGTCGACAACGACTGCGACAGCGTCGTGGACGAGATCGTCGCCGCCGCGACCACCCCCGACGGCACCCGCTATGCCACGGTCGACGAGGGAGTCGCCGCCGCTCTGTCGTCCGGTCTGCCGCTCGGTGTCTGCGAAGGCACCCACGACGTGTCGACCGTCTTCGTCGAGAACGGAGAGGAGCTGGAGCTCATCGGGGTGGGGTCGGAGCGCGCCATCCTCGTGGGTCCGCCGAGCGGGCGCTTCGTCGATGCCAGCGGGGGTTCTGTGCGGCTCGCTGGCGTCACGATTCGCGGTGCCACAGTCGGCACGGCGATCCACGCGTCGGGGTCGACCCAGCTCACCATCGAGGGCTGCGAGATCCGCGACGCCGAGACCGGGGTTCACCTCGAGGACGAGGTGGTGGCCACCTTCGTCGGCGGTGGCCTCGTCGCCAACGGTAGCGGCACCCCGGGCTCCGGGGGCCTCGTGGTGACCGGCGGCACGGTCACGCTCGACGGCGTCGTGCTGCGAAGCAACCACGGCCTCGACGGTGGCGGTGCGTCGGTGACCGGCGGCGCGGTCACCATCCTGGCCAGCCAGTTCGTGGACAACCAGGCCGACCGCGGCGGCGGTCTCTATGCCGACCTGCCACCAGGGGAGGAGCTGTCGATCGACGGCACCAGCTTCCAGGTCAACCACGCAGGCAGCGGTGGCGGCATCTTCGTCGCCGGACTCGCGAGCCTTCGGGACACCGCGATCACCGACCAGACCGCGACCATCGGCGCCGGTCTGTACGTGGCCGGCGGTGTCGTCACGCTCGACGGGAGGTGCGAGGTCCGGCGCAACGTGGCCACGGATCGCAGCGGCGCTGCCCACGTCGCGCTCGGCTCACTCGTGATCGAGGGTGCCAACTTCGGAGTCGGCACCACCAACAACTTCCCGGAAGACATCCGCTCGGCCGACGGCTCCACGAGCACGTCGCTCGGCACGGAGGCCTGGGCCACCTGCACCAACACGGGCTGCTCTCCTTGAGCGGAGGGCTCAGGTGCGCTCGAACACGGTCCAGGCGAGGGCATCGTCGACGTCGTTGGACAGCGTGACGATCACGAGCACACGATGATCGTTGGCCGCGATGGCCGCTTCGCGCGGCTCGAGCCCGAGCCCCTGTGGGTCGAAGCCCGCGAGGGTGACCGTCGTCAGGGAGCCGGTGGACGGGCCCCACAGGAGCCGCAGCTCGCGCGGCCCCGTGACGGGCTCGGTGACCGCCGCGACGAACCACTCTCCGTCGACCTCGACGACATCGGCCTGCGCAAAGGCGTCCGTCGACGGCACCTGCGCGTCCGGCTGGCCGGGGCGCACGATCCGAACCCCCGGGGCACCGGCGACCACCTCGGCCCGAAGCTGCTCGCGCTGGCGAGCCATCGAGACGGGGTCGGGGTCGTCGATGGGACCCGAGAGGGTCGGCGGGGCGACACTCGCGGCGAAGGACCGGCAGCCCGCCGCCCCGCATCCCGACGCCACGGCATCGGCGTCGACGAAGCAGGTGGCGGACGCCCCGGAGAGCGTGCCCAGCGCCGAGTCTCCGCCGTCGGTGAAGAGGAAGAGCTCCGATCCCGCACACGTCGCGAGCACGAGGCCGTCCTCGAGCTCGCGCACGTCGGCGGCCACCGGACTCGCTGGGGACGGAATGGCGGCAGAGACCTCGCTGAAGGACGCGAGGTTGCCCGTGCCGGTCTCGAGGGTGCCGAGCGAGACGGTGAGCTCCTGCCCGTCGCCCGTGGCCAGGCCCATCACCACCCCCGCTGACATCCGAGCCAGCCCCAGCGCAGGTCCAGGGGTGCCGGACCGCTCACCGAACGGCGTCCGCGCGTCGAGCGGTAAGGCGAACGGCCCGAGCTCGTCGTCGAACAGCGCGACGAGGACCGTGTTCGCGACGACGGGCAAGGTAGGAGAGCCGACCTCGGCCACGGTCGCCGTCACGACGAACCCGTCGTCGACGGTGACCACCCTGGGGGTGCGAGGCTCGACCAGCGCAAAGTCCCCGAACGCCCAGCTCGCCTGATCCTCGAAGCCGTCGCAGTTCTGATCCAGCAGGTCGCCCAGTCGCTCGAGCCCGTCGGGGTTCACGAAGCTACGGTCGTCGTCGCAGTCCCCGGGCCGAGCCCCGAACGAAACCTCGTAGAACACCTCGTATGCCTGGTAGGCGTCGAGGTCTTCGTCGCGGACGAAACCGTCTCCATCGGCGTCGAAGTCATTGTCGCCGGCACAGTCGGCGTCGACTCCGTCGTAGGGAACGTCCGGCGCGCCCGGAAACACCGTGGCGGGATCGACCGCCAGCCCGTCGTCAGGGAGGTCGAGGCAGTCGGTGTCGCGTTCGTAGCCATCGCCGTCGGCATCGGAGTCGTTCGACCCGTCACAGTCGGAGTCGATGCCGTCGTAGGGGACCTCCTCGGGCGAGCCAGGGAAGACCGACGGGTCCTCGTCGTTGCAGTCCCCGTAGATCGGGACGAAACGAGCGCCCGACGAGGCTTGGTACTCGGCAACGAGCGTCGGGGTGGCCACCAAGGCCATCACGCCGTCTCGATCGAAGTCGAAGTCGTTGTCGCGAGCGCAGTCGGCGTCGATCCCGTCGTAAGGCTCGTCCGGCTTGCCGGGGGCGATGTCGGCATTGGTGTCGTTGCAGTCGTCACCGCCTACTCGGGAGGCGCGAAACCCGTCACCGTCCACGTCGGCGAGGTCACCGTTGCCCTGACAGTCGTTGTCGACGCCGTCGTAGGGCACCTCGGTCCGACCAGGATAGATCTCCGGGTCGTTGTCGTTGCAGTCGCCCTCGCCGACCGTCACGCCGTCACCGTCTTCGTCGCGGGATTGCAGCTGGGCGTCGAGCTCCGCTTCGGTCACGTAGGTGCAGCCGCCGAGGGCCAACCACAACCAAGCGGTGCTGTGCATCGTCACTCCCACCCCGAGGCTTCTGCAAGACGTGTCATACCCCGCTCGCTCGGCCACGGCACGTTCACCCGCCTGCGGCGCCGCTCTTCGCGAGGTGTAGGAAGTGCTCGACGTTGCCGGAGCGGGCGCCGGCGACCGGGGAGTCGGTTCCGGACAGCACCACGAACCCTGCCGCCTCGCACCGCGCCCTGCGCTCGGCAATCGCCGCCTCGCGGGCCTCGGTGTCCCGCACGCGTCCCCCCGTGCCGACGTGCTCGCGCCCGACCTCGAACTGCGGCTTGACGAGGAGCACCGCGTGGCCATCCGGCGCGAGGATGCGGTGGATGGCGTCGATGACCTTGTCCACCGAGATGAACGAGAGGTCCGCGAGGACCCAGTCGACGGGATCGGGGAGCGCCTCGAGGTAGCGGACGTTGACGCCGTCCATCACCACGGTGCGTGGGTCCCGCGCCACCCGCTCGTGAAGCAGGCCCCGCCCGACGTCGATGGCATAGACCTTCGCGATGCCGCGACGAAGCAGCACCTGGGTGAAGCCGCCGGTGCTCGCGCCCAGGTCGGCGGCCACCTTGCCTTCGACGTCGATCCCCCAAGCGGTGAGCACGGGGTCGAGCTTGAGCGCACCCCGGCTCACCCAGCCCGGGTCGGGGCGGCGAAGCGCAACCTGACGCTCGACGTCGACCTGCGCGGCCACCTTGGTCACCGGCAGGCCGTCGACCAGCACGTCACCGGCCTCGATGAGCTCGCGGGCCCGGTGACGCGCCGGCGCGAGCCCCCGGTCGACGAGGAGGCGGTCGAGCCGCACCTTGCGTCCCACAGTCAGACCTTGCGCTGCACCGTGTAGCCGGCCATCGACTCGAGCACCTCGGGACGAGGCAGCCGGCGCGCCGCCTCGAGGGCGCGCTGCTCGGTCTCCTCGGCGAGACTCCGCGTGGCGTCGATGCCAATCGCGCGGACCACACTGGGAGAGTCATCGTCTTCGCCGGCATCGAGCAGGTCGTCCACCAGCTGGAACCCGAGGCCCACCGCCTCCCCGTAGGTGCCGAGGGTGGCCAGCGTCTCGGGATCCGCGCCG
>CAZZLC010000033.1:0-23296 GCA_964655065.1 uncultured Enterobacteriaceae bacterium
GGACTGGACGGCGAGCTCGCGCATCCGCTTGAGGATGTTCGAGATCTCGGACACCGCGCTCTCGGCGGTCTGCACGACGGAGATGCCGTCGTTCGTGTTGCGCTGCGCCATCTTCAGCGAGCGGGTGGTGGCGGACAGGTTCTCGGCGACGCCGAGTCCCGCGGCGTCGTCGGCCGCACTCGTGATGCGGACGCCGGAGCTGATGCGAGACAGCGACTTGTCGAGGTGACCCTGCGTGACGTTCAGGTTCGAGATCGCGGACAACGCCGACATGTTGGTGTTGACGGTCAGACCCATGATGCTCTCCAAGCGATGGGGTTTCGAGTCCCGGGTCCTCGTCGAGGATGGGTCCCGGGGACGCCCACGTCGTCGGATCGCCCCGATTTCAATTCGAGGGTCTGTCACATTTGCGAACTACGCTTCGAAAGGGACTTTTCGGGCAAGCGTCTTTCGCCGGCACAGCAAGCATCGCGTGATTGTCAGCGTTCGTTCGTCGGGGGTTTGGCGGCTCCCGCAAAGGGACGCGGATCGGCCCCTCAGCCTGTGCAGACGGCTGTCTTCGAGGATGGGAGCAGGAATGTGGTGGTTCAGCGTGATGGTCGCTTGTCCGTCATCCGAAGGTGACCTCGGGGGATCAGACGACGCACCGACGGCGCCGGACACCCCGGGGCTCGACACGGGCGCGGTGGAGCCCTGCGCGGTTCCCCGGACCCTGCCGGCCGGGCCGGCGGTCCGGCTCGAGCGGCCCCCGAAGAACGTCCTGGTGCTGTCGATCGACACCCTGCGCAGAGACTACGTCGACTTCTACGACTGTCCCGAGCCCACGGTGAGCCGCATGCCGTTCCTCACGTCCCTGCTCGCGGCCTCGGTGTCGGTCGAAGACGTGCAGCAGTGCTCCAACTGGACGTTCCCCTCGACCAACTGCACCCTCTCTGGCACCTTGATCGAGGAGATGGCCCACGTGCCGCGGTTCGGTCCGCAAGGGCGTCCGGTCCCCGACGGTCAGCGCACGATGGCCACGCTGCTCCGCGACGCGGGCTTCTTCACCGGTCTCGTGCACTCGAACGGGTGGTTCGACCGGATCGTGGACGAGCGCCACCCTGACGACGAGCTCACCGGGAATGCCCAGGGCTACGCCCGTCGCGTGCGAGCCGGGGGAGCCCTGTCCGTCGGGGATGCAGGGGTGAACATGATGCGCGACGCGCTCGCCGAAGGCGCCGACCGTTGGCTGCTGCACCTCCACTTCATCGAGCCCCACGACCTCTACCTCGCTCCCGACTCGCTGATCCCCGAGCTCGCGGAGCTACCCCCGATTCCGGTCGCGTTCCGGTCCCGTCAGTCCTTCGTGGAGGCCCAGTCGATCTGGCCCTCTCTCTCTCCCGAGGAGCAGGCGCTGTACCGCGACCACTTCCAGCTCCGGTACACGGGGGACCTCCGGCTCCTCGACGGCCGGATGCAGACCGTGTGGGCCCAGCTGCAGGACGAGGGGTTGCTCGACGACACCCTCGTGGTGATCTGGACCGACCACGGGGAGGCCTTCTGGGAGCGCGGCCATCAGGCTCACGGCTGGCGTCTCGGCGCCGAGGAGACGGACGCTCTCCTCGCCTTCTGGCATCCCGCTCTCGAGCCCGTACGCGTCGAGGGGCCCTACCATGCCATCGACTTCCTCCCGACCACCGTCGCGGCGCTGGGGCTGCCCGTGCCCGACGACCTCCGCGGGGTGGAGGTGGGCACGGCCGCGCCGGACCGCGTACGGTTCGCTGCGACATCGAACATCGTCTACCGGCGGTTCCAGTCCGTGACGCAGGGGGGCCTCAAGCTCACCGTGGGGTGGGACGGCACGGCCACGCTCCACGACCGCGATGTCGACCCTCGGGAGGTCGACGATCGGTTCGCCCCGACGGATCCCCGCGTGGCCGCTCTGTGGTCGCTCCTCGAGCCGCGCGTGCGCATGCTGGAGGCGCGCATTCCGGAGGGCCAACGCGTCGAGTGGGCGGCCCTGGAGGCGCGCTTCACGCCGTGATCAGCCCTCGACCAGCGCGCCCCAGTACCGCTCCATGGCGAGCCGGATCTGGGTGACGCCGTAGCCCGTGTCGACCACACAGATCGGCACCCCGGCCTCCTGACAGGCTGGGCGCACCAGGTCGTGCTCGCGGTGGGAGATGAACCGGCGCAGCACGATCACCAGGTCGATCGAGCCGCGGCGAATGCGCTCGGCGAGCGCCCGGACCCGCCTGACGTCGGCCTCCTCCCACTCGAGGTTCCGGAGCCTGAACGCAGAGTGGAGCCGCTCGATTGCCGCGGGGCGAGGGTCACCGCCGATGACCACCGCGTGCTTGCCCTCGGTGAGCTGGAAGAGGGGCCAGCCCTCGGGCACGGGATCGGACTGGTCCGCCTGGACGACGTCCTGCTCCTCGGCGTTCAGGGCGTCCCGTAGCGCGTTCTTCAGCGTCTTGAGCCCCCTCGCGCCCTGCAGCGACGACTGGAACGGCGTGAGCATCGAGACGAGACGCGGATCGCTCTGGCTGACCCCGGACTCGATGGCGCGGCGGGCCAGCGACACCAGCTCCTCGGGGCTCGTCGCACCGTCCTCCAGCATGCGCTGCAGGGCGCCGAGAGCACCCTCCGCCGAGGACACGGCATCGTGGTGGTCCGGCGGGGGCTGGAGCATCTGGTACCAGTGACGGTAGTCGTCGTACCAGGAGCCGTGGTCCGGGGGATTCGATCGCGAGAGTCCGGGCACGAAGCCCGGTCGGTGCTCGCGAGACCACGCGGTCATGCGCGAGAACGCGGAACGCAACGCCTCGTCTTCGGCGAAGGTGAGACCGAAGTTGCTCTCGTCCTGGATCTGCCGGGCCAGGCTGCTGATCAGTCCCATCAGCGCCTTCTGCGCTTCCTGCGACTGATCGAGCCACGCGTCCATCCGGGCGATGCCTCCGGTGAGGCGCTGCACGGCCGCGGCGACGTCCTCGCGGGACTCGAGCTTCGTGGGCTTGCCGATCGCCTGAACGAGGTCCTCGAGGGACTTCCGGCGGGCGGTGTGGGTGCGACGCTGAGACCACTGCGGGGTGAGCCCGAGCTGGGCGAGAGCGATCAGGGCCGCCGGATCAGCGGGCTCCGAGTCGGCGATCTTGGGCGGCTTGACCTGGGTGCGCATCGCCGGAGAGGTGGTGTGGGACAACTCGGCCGTACTGGGCATCGTGGTGGGGACTATGGGCGTGTTGGGTCTCTCGCCGTCCTCGTCTCCCTGGTCTTCGTCCGCGTCGCCGAGCACGACGCGGTGACTCGCGACCTGCGCTCGGGGGCCGGGCGCTGCACCCATGGCGATCGACAGCGAGCCTCCCCGGGCCACCACCCTCATCAGGGCTTGTCCGAGCCGCTGGGCAAGCGCACGTCGCTGGGTGATCAACTCTCGGAGCTCGCGCTCGTGCTCTGACTCGGGATCCGGATCATCAGCCAATATGCGATACAGTTCAGAAATCCGACCGAGCAGTCCCCTCGCCTCGGTCAACGCTTCGTGGACGCCGTTCTCGAGTTCTGTCGGTTCGACCGGTTCGGTCAGTTCGGGGTCGGATACGGTGCTCAACTCGCACTCCTCTGGATTCCGGTATCATGCTCTCCCTGTGCGCGATGCAGGATGGTCCATGGAAACCGGCTCGCAAACCCCAACAAGAATGCTCATCGTTCGTCGTGTCGGATTGTCTCTACCTGACCGTCATCGTCTGCTCACCTTTGACGAACGCACTTCCGCGTTTCGCTCACGGAGTCCACGTGTCGCACTTTCCCGCCGCCTGGGTCTTTGACCTGGATGGAACCCTCGTCCAGACGGAGACGCTGAAGGCCGACAGCTACCACGAGGCTCTGTCGAGTGTGGTTCCCACGGTGTCGCTGGCCGACGTACACGCCCACTACCGTACGGTGGTGGGGCGGAGCGGCGAGGAGGTCGCGCGGTCGTTCGTCGAGCGCTTCACCACGCCGGAGAGCGTGGGTGCGGCGCTCGAGGCGAGGGACGGAGAGGCCGCTTGGGCCACGCTGTATCGCGTGCGACGCGCGGCCTACGCACGTCTCGTCGAGGACGCCACCGCCATCCGACGGGTCGCGTGTCCGTTCAATCGGGGACTGCTCGAGCGCATCCAGGCCCAGGGGGGCCGCGTGGCGCTCGCCACGATGTCCCACCGCCCGCAGGTGAACCGTGTGCTCGACGTCCTGGGGCTCGATCGGACCTTCGAGGTGGTGGCGACCCGGGACGACGTCGACAGGGGCAAGCCCGATCCGGAGATCTACCACCGGGTGTTCGAGCGGATGGGGGTGAGCCCCGACCGTAGCGCAATCGTCGAGGACTCCCCGTCGGGGGCGATGGCCGCCCTCGCGTCGGGCGCCCACGTGATCGTCGTCGTCAACGACCTCACCCGCGACGCGATCACGCGGGCGGGCTTGCCGACGGACCGCGCGCTCGTGGTCGAGTCGGATCCCGAGCTGCAGTCGGCGGTCGAGGCCTGGCGGGTCAGAGCTTCTCGATGAGCGAGGGCGCGAGGCTGCAGGAGAGGCCGAAGCCGTCGGGCTCGACCTCGAGATGCGTGACCTTGCCGTCCTGCACCACCATCGCGTAGCGCTTGCTGCGCGTGCCGCCGAGCACCGCGGCGTCGACGTCGAGGCCCAGCTTCTTGGTGAAGTCGGCGCCCGGGTCGGCGAGCATGCGCACCTTGCCCGCCGCGCCCTGCGACTCGCCCCACGCCGCCATCACGAATGCGTCGTTGACGGCCACGCAGGCGACCTGGTCGATCCCCTTGGCCTTCAGGGTGTCGAAGCTCTCGACGTAGCCGGGGAGGTGCGTCTTGTCGCAGCCCGGGGTGAACGCGCCCGGGACGCCGAAGACGAGAACTCGGCCGGTCGCGAAGGCCTCGGCCGGATCGATCGTGTTGTCGGGGGTGCCCTCGTGCAGCGTCGCCGAGGGAAGGGAATCGCCGATCTGGATGCTCACGTCAGCTCCTTGCGCACGGCTCCGTCCCCAGCCGCGGGGGGACCCGGCACGGCGGTGATGTATCGTTGACGGGAAACGGGGTTAGGGTGTCCCGGTCAGGACGGCGCGAACCGCCACCCGTCCTCGTCGTCTAGGGGCCTGGAGGCAGGTTGTCGGACAACCGCTTTGTGCAGCTTCGGGACCCGGGCGATCGTCGCCGCGGGAACGCGCGGACGCGACTCTATTCCTACGACGGTGATCCGATCGAGGTGCCGGCTCCGCCGAGCGGTGAGGTCGCGTTCGTCGGCGCCTACGACAAGATCCGCAGCGCGTGTCTCGCCGCTGGAAGCAAGCCCGGCGTCGCTCTCTTCGCGATCGACGACGAGGGGATTGCGTCACAGGCGGTGGTTTTTGCAAAGCCGGGGGCGATCCAGACCGCGATCGTCGGTCGACACAGCGAAGCCGATCTCGTGCTCGCCGACGACGCGCGGATCTCGCTGCGGCACCTGGCGGTGGTGCTCTACCCCGGCCAGGGCACGAGCCCGCGATTCCACGTTCTCGATCTCCGCACGCCGCTCGGCATGGTGGACGAGCGCCACGAGCCGGTGGGCCACCTCGCGACCGAGGGACCGCTCCTGCTCACCGTCGGGCGCTACGCCATCGTCGCGTTGCCGGTGACCGCCGTGAAGCAGTGGCCGTCCGACCCGCTGGCCGCGTGGGGCGCTCTGCCGCCGAGGACGTACGAGACCGAGGCGGTGGCCGCGCGTCGCGTGCTCCCCGAGGGATACCGCCGCGACCCCGGCGTCACCGCGGTTCAGGTGCTCGGTCCCCCGCAGTTCGCCCAGCACGGGCTGTCCGAAGGAGAGGCCCGCCCCGTCGCCCGGCTCACCGTGTCCTCGAAGCGAGGCGAAGCGGAGTTCGTGCTCGGATCCCGCGCGCTCGCCGCGGGGGTGCTGCTCGGGCGCTATCAGCGTTGCGACAACGCCGACCTCCCGGTGCTCTCCGACCACCGGGTCTCGCGGGTCCACCTGCTGCTGCTGCGCATTGGTGCCATCACCTTCGGCATCGACACCGCCTCGACCAACGGGGTGTGGCACGACCGAACGCGGTTCCGTACTCGCCCGTTGTCGTTCGGCGACACGGTCGAGTTCGGAAGCAAGCTCGCCTACGTCCGCTGGGGCGAGCCCTGAATTACCTCGCCAGCAGCTCGGCCGCCTCGATCGCGAAGTAGGTCAGAATGCCGTCGGCACCTGCGCGCTTGAACCCGAGCAGCGACTCGAGCATGCAGGCGCGCTCGTCGATCCACCCGTTCGCGCCTGCGGCCTTGAGCATCGCGTACTCGCCGGACACCTGGTACACGAAGGTCGGGCGAGCGAAGCGCTCCTTCACGCGCCAGAGCACGTCGAGGTAGGGCATGCCGGGCTTGACCATGACCCAGTCCGCGCCCTCGGCGAGGTCGAGCGAGGTCTCGTGCAGCGCTTCGTCTCCGTTGCCGGGGTCCATCTGGTAGGTCCGCTTGTCGGTGCCCCCGCGTGGCGCCGAGTCGAGGGCGTCGCGGAAGGGACCGTAGAACGACGACGCGTACTTGGCGGAGTACGACAGGATGAGCGTGTCGTCGAAGCCCTCCTCGTCGAGCGCGTCGCGGATGGCGCCGATGCGACCGTCCATCATGTCCGAGGGTGCGACCACGTCGGCGCCGGCCCGGGCCTGACTCACCGCCTGCTTCACGAGCGCCTCGATGGTGCGGTCGTTGTGGATCTCGCCGTCGACCACGATGCCATCCTGACCGAGGCTGCTGTAGGGGTCGAGGGCCACGTCGGTGATCACGATCAGGTCGGGCAAGGCACCCTTCAGGGCCGCGATGGTCTCGGGGACCAGGCCGCTCGGGTCCCAGGCGGCGCGACCGTCCTCGGTCTTCAGGCTGTCGTCGACGTGCGGAAACAGGGCGATCGCGCGCACGCCAGCGTCCCAGCCGCGCTCGGCGAGGCCCACCAGGTTGTCGACGCTGTGGCGGAACTGGCCCGGCATGGACGGAATCGGGACGTCCGGTCCGCCATGGTCGGAGACGAACACGGGCTGCACGAAGTCCTCGGGGGCCAGGCGGGACTCCCGGACGAGATCGCGCACCGCGGCCCGGGTGCGCAGGCGCCGGGGGCGGTGGTGCGGGTAGTGCTGACGCGACATCGGTTCACCTCCGACAGGTCGACTATCGTGCGCTCGCCGGCCGATCCTCGGGCTCGAGCTCGCGTCCGGCGGCGAGCGCCTCCTGCACCCAGGCCAGCGTGTCCGCGTCGCCCTTGCGCTTGGTCTCGGAGCGTCGCCGCAAGCTCCCCATCACGAGCTTCATCCGATCCACCTCGCCGAGCGTGGCCTCGTTGCGGGCGAGGAACGACCAGTAGAGCCGCGTGATCGGACAGGTCTTCTTGGGGTGGAAGCGACAGGAGCCGCAGTAGTCGCTCATCTTGTCGATGTACGCCGACCCCGAGACGTAGGGCTTCGTGGTCATGAGGTCGCCGAGCGAGAACGTGCCCATCCCGAGAACGTTCGGCTGCACCACCCAGTCGTAGGCGTCCACGTACGCGACCCAGAACCAGTCGGAGAGCTCCTCTGGCGACAGATCGAGCAGGGTGCCGAGGTTCGAGAGCACCATGAGGCGCGTGATGTGATGGCCGTAGCCCTCGGCCCACACGCCTTCGACGACGTGATCGAGGCAGTGGAGGCCGGACTTGGCCTCGCCCCAGAACACGGGCGGCAGGGGGACGCCCGACCCGAGGTGCTCCCGGCGGTAGCCCTCGGGCATCGCCGTGAACCCCTCGGTCCGCTCGTGGACGTGACGAACGAACTCCCGCCAGCCGATGAGCTGGCGGACGAATCCCTCCTTGCTCGACATCGGAATGTCGAGGGCGAGCACGTCGTCGAGGACGCGGCTCGGGAGCAGGCGCCCGAGGTTCAGCAGCCCCGAGATCCGCGTGTGGAACACGTTGCGGCTCTGCACGCTCATGGCGTCTTCGTAGGGCCCGAAGTGCGTCATGCACTCCCGCTGTGCCCAGCGCCACAGGGTCTCTGCGTCCTCGCGCGTGCTCGGAACCGTCTCGGGGACGAGCTGGCCCGGGTGGTCGGCGAAGCGCGTGGACACGAGCTCGGCGACCTCGGCCGCGATGGGGTCGACGTCGAACGTTGGCACGTCCGGGGCAGGCGGGTCGCCGGACCAGGGCTCCCGGTTGTCGCCGTCGAAGCTGTAGCGGCCGCCAACAGGCTTGCCGCCATCCATCAGGACCCCGGTGCGCTTGCGGACGTGCCGATAGAACACGTCCATGCGCCAGGGAGGGGCGCCGAGCCGGTCGAAGTCGGCTTCATCGGTGAGCCAGCCTCCGTGGGGTCGCTCGACGAGTCGCCCGTCGGCGAGCAAGGGCGCGATCTCGCGTCGGAGCTCGTACTCCGCGGGTCGCCGGACCTCGAGGGGGCCGTGCTCGGCGACGGCCTCCGCCAGCAGCTCCGCGATGGGCGCCTCGCTCGCGCGGAAGTCCACGGCGACGCCGCGACGGGCCTGCTCGAGCGCGAAGTGTCGTCCATTGGCGAGGAGCCACTGCAGCTTCTGCTGGTGATAGGGCCGCCGGCCGCCCTTGTGCGCACTCTCCACCATCACGATGCCGAGGGAGTCGGGCGACTCCTCGGCGAGCGGACCGACCTCGTCGGTGAGCTGGTCGTAGGGCACGTACACCCACCGTCGTCCCGACGTCGACGACGGGGCTGCCTCGGCCAGCGCCTCGCGGAAGTGTCGCACCTAGCCCTCGGCGGCCTTGCGCGCGGCCTCGAGTCGCTCGTGGATCGCCTCGGCCTCGGTGTAGAGCTCGGCCTGGCGGGCCCGGTCGCCGAACTTCTCGGCGTCCTTCGCCTCTCGCATCTTCGCTTCGTACTCGCGCTGCAGCTTTCGCACGGGGTCGGACTTGAACCAGCCGAACACGGGACCTCCACGGTCAGGGGGGGAGATCGGGTGCGTATGGAATCCTGCAGCCTCCTACACCGCCTCGAGCCGCTTCAAAACCTGGTCGATCGCCCGAACCTCCGCGTAGCGCGGGCGCGCCATGGTGCGGGCCTGCCGCCGAACCTCGCGTACCCGCCCGACCAGCCACTGGGCGAGATCGGCATCGTGCTCGGTGTAGATCTGGACGTGGTCCCCGAGCCCCACCAGGTCGAGGGCCAGTCCGTCGGACCACGCGGTCACCTGGCCCGGTGGGACGTCGAGGAGCACCTTTCGGCCGCGGCGGACGCGAATGCGGTTGGGGCCGACGTCCAGTCGGCAGCGCTCGCGAGCGTGGGCGAGCTCCTCGACGAGCACGGCCGCCCCGTAGACGATGGCCTGGCCGAGGAGGAGTCCGGCCGCGCCGCCCAAGGTGGCCAAGAGGGTCAGAGGGTCGCCAGCGGAGGTCCCCACCGTGATGCCGAGCACGGTGAACAGCAGGAGCACCGGCGTGCCGAGGAAGCCGACCAGGGGGGTGAGATCCGGCCTGGGGGCGCGGGGGTCGCGCACCCGGAGCTCCACGGACAGTCCCGAGGGCAGCCAGTCCACCGCGGCGCGGTCGAGGGCGGTGCTCAGATCGTCGTGCATGGCCTGGCATCGTCGTGCCGGCAGCGTGCTTGAGAGCGAGATACCGGCGTCGCCATGGACTTGCTCACGCTCAAGGCGCTCCACATCTGCGCCGTCGTCGCCTGGTTCGCGGGCCTGTTCTACATCGTGCGGCTGTTCGTCTACCTCCGGGAGACGATGGACCGGCCCGAGGCCGAGCGGGCCGTGCTGGACCCGCAGCTGCGCCTCATGGCCACGCGGTTGTGGTACGGCATCACGTGGCCTGCGGGCCTGGCGACGGTCGGCTTCGGGCTCGCGGTGATGGGCATTCAGTACGGGCTGCTCGGGCCGTGGCCCGACTGGCTCGCGCTCAAGCTCGCCCTCGTCGTCGGCCTGTGCGCGTACCACGCGAGCTGCGAGGTGCTCTACCGCCGTCTCGTGGCCGGCGAGCCGGTCTGGTCCGGCCGGGCGTTCCGGATCTACAACGAAGTGGCGACGCTGTTCCTCGTCGCGATCGTCTTTCTCGTGGTGCTCAAGAGTGCCTTGTCCGTCGTGTGGGGGGTGGTCGGTCTGGTCGCCTTCGCGGTCGTCCTGATGATGGGGATCACCATCTATCGGCGGGTCCGCGAGCGCACGGTCTGACGTTATGGCTCGGGGCATGGACGTTCACGAGGCGCTGGTCAACCGTCGCACCGTTCATCGCTTCCGGCCGGGAGCGGTGCCCGACGAGGTCGTCGAGCGCGCACTGCGCGCCGCGACCTTCGCCCCCAACCACAAGCTCACCTGGCCGTGGCGTTTCGTGTTCGTGGGTCGAGAGGCCCGGGAGCGACTCGTCGCGCTCAACACCGAGCTCAAGAGTCAGGGCCGCACGCTGAACGACGACCAACGAGCCGCGCTGCGCGCCAAGATGACGAACCCGGATCGCCTGCTCGCCGTGGCCCAGGTGCGAGCCAGCAACCCCGCGCGGGCGCGCGAGGACTACGCGACCGTGGCGATGGCGATCCAGAATCTGTCGCTGTCGCTGTTCGCGGACGGGGTGTACGCCAAGTGGTCCACCGGAGCGGTCACCCGACACCCCGAGACCTACCGGCTGCTGGGCGTCGACCCCGAGGTGCAGGAGCTGGTGGGCTTCGTCTGGATCGGGCTTCCCGACTCGGTTCCCGCCGCCGCGTCGCGCCCGGAGCCCGCCGAGGTCACGCGCCACGTTCCCTGACGTTCCGGCGCTTCGTTCCCGCTCCGGATAGTCGGGCGCGGGAGGAAGGCCCATGCTGATGAATGCGGGCTTGGCGGTCGTGGGCCTCGCGGTCCTCGTGTTCGGCGCCGACGTGATGGTCAAGGGCGCGAGCACGATCGCCCAGAAGCTGGGGGTGAGGCCCGCGGTGGTGGGCCTCACCGTCGTGGCCTGGGGCACGTCCTTTCCCGAGCTCATGATCTCGGTGCAGGCCTCCCTCGGAGGATACGCCGACCTCGCGATCGCCAACGTCGTCGGGTCCAACTTCTACAACATCACCCTGATCATCGGACTCACCGGGCTGATCAGCGGACTGTCGGTCGAGCGCGACACCCTGCGCATCGATCTGCCGTTCATGCTCCTCGCCACCGGAGCGCTGATGGCGGCGTCGGCCGACGGCGAGCTGTCCAGGCTCGAGGGGGGGCTGTTCGTCCTCGCGCTCGTGGGCTTCACCGCCCTCGTGCTCTGGCAGATGCCCCCGGAGGGTGAGACCTCACCCGTGACCAGCGGGTTCCACACCAAGCCCCGGCCTGCCGTCCCGAGCCCCTCGCCGTGGTGGCCCGTCTGGGCGCTCGGACGGTTCGTGGTTGGTGTGGTCTGCCTCGGATTCGGCGCGCAGTGGTTCACCGACGGGGCGGTGTACATCGCCGAGGAGCTCGGGGTGAGCACCCGGGTGATCGGCCTCACCCTGGTCGCACTGGGGACGAGCCTGCCCGAGCTCGCGACCAGCATCGTGGCTGCGCTGCGCGGCGAGGCGGACATCGCGGTCAGCAACGTGGTGGGCAGCAACCTCCTGAACATCCTCGTGATCATCGGGGTCGCGGCCCTGATTCAGCCCATCGAGGTGCTGCCGTCGATGGTGACGTTCGACATGGCCATCTTGCTGGGTCTGAGCGGCCTGTTCGGCGTCTTCCTGCTCACGGGCACGCGCATCGTGAGGCCCGAGGCGGCCACCCTGCTCGCGCTGGGCGGCCTGTACACCTACTACCTGATCTTCTTAGACGCCTAGCGCGAGGGTCACGTTGGTCCCGCCGAACCCGAAGCTGTTCGAGAGCGCCACGGACAGCGGTCGCCGGAGCACCTCGCGCACGGGCGGGTAGTCCTCGAGCGCGGGGTCCAGCGGGTCGGCATTGACCGACGGTGCCACGAAGCCCTCCCGGAGCATGGCCAGCGTGGCGATGGCCTCGATGGCTCCCGCTCCGCTCACCGTGTGGCCGGTGTAGCCCTTGGTCGAGCCGTAGAGCGGCTTCAGCTCACCGAACACCTCGCGAATGGCCTCGACCTCGGTGACGTCGCCGACCGGCGTGCTCGTGCCGTGGGTGTTGACGTAGTCGACGTCAGCCGGCTCGAGACCCGAGTGCTCGAGTGCGCTCCGCATCGCCCGGGCGGCGCCGCCTGCGAACGGGGCCACCATCTCGCCCTGACCGTCCGACGACATGCCCCAGCCGAGCACCGTGCCCAGGATGGGTTGCTCGCGAGCCTCGGCGCGGTCGCGACGCTCCAGGACCACGATGCCCGCGCCCTCGCCAAAGATGAATCCGCCCCGGTCCGCAGCGTAGGGCCGGGAGGCGCGCTCGAGCTCCTGGCGCGCGTTGCGGTTGTAGGCGCGCATCGAATCGAAGCCGGCGTGGAAGTGGAGGTCGGTGACCTCCACCCCACCGGCGATCGCAGCGTCCGCGAATCCGTCGCGGACGACCTGCGCGGCGATGAGCATGTTCCACGCGCCGCCCGCACACGCCGCCGCCGCTGACATCGAGGGGCCGGTCGAGCGGAGGACGTTGACGAGGTTGGCGGAGACGGTGGAGGCCATGAGCTTGGGGATGACGGTCGGGCCGACGCCGCGGGTCGAGCCCTTGCTGAGCACCGCCTCGATCTCCCGGTGGGTCTGCACGTCGCCCGTGCCGGAGCCCACGATGACCGCGAGGTTGTCGGGGCTGACGCCCGCGGTGCGGAGTGCGGTGCGGGCGGCGTGGATCGCAAACCGGGCAGATCGGCCCAGGAAGCGCGCTTCCTTGCGGCTCACCTCGATCATCTCGTTGGTGATCTCGGTGGCGAGCAGGCCGGCCACGTCGCAGCTGCAGCCCGCTTCGGTGGCCGCGTCCCAGATGGTGTAGGGCGGGCTCTCGCCCTTGCGGAGGGCTTCGACGAGGTCGGAGGGCTCGAGGCCGAGCCGGCAGACCACGCCAGTGCCGGTCACGACGACGTCGTCGGGCCGGGGGGCACGTTCGTGGGCCATGAGGGTCTCCTGGGATCGATCAGACCGCTACCTTGGCACGTCACGCTGCCCCCGTCACCAAGGGTGGGGCGGCTCGTGTCCTCGATCGTGAGGTAACTGGGGCGCAACTGCTCGTACCGCTGCGGTCGAGCGCGGGGAACCCCGGCCGCGGGAGGGTCCGGGGGCCCGGAGCGGGGCGAGACCGCGGATACGGGCGAGACAGGGAGGCAGTGATGGGTGGGCGGTCTCGGCCGGCAGTCGACTTCGTCGCCTGCTCCGCGCTCGGCTCCGCCAAGCGCGCCGGCGCAGAGACCGAGACTGAGACCGCGACCGCGACCGCGGGGCCGGTAGGAAGGGAGGTTTCACCATGATCGGGTCGGTGTTGTCGATGGCAGCGCTGTCGGTTGTCTTCGTGGTCGCGCTGGCGTGGGTGCCGTTCAACCGCTGGACGTTCGACCACGAGGGGCGCCGCATCGAGATCCGCAACTACGGGCTCACGGAATCGATCCGGGTCGATGGCCAGACCGTTCGGGGTACGCGAGCCGGCGGCGACTTCGTGACCCACGCGACCCACGCCTTGCCGACGCTGAGCGGCGAGACCTTGCTCATCGAGGTGTCGACGGCCACGTTCGCCGTCCGCTGCGTGGCCCGCGTCGGGTCCCGCGTGGTCTTCGACTCTCTCGGGGACGCCATCCCCGTGGAGCCTCCCATTCTCGACCCTCGCTGGGGCGCCGCGCAGACCCTGCTCGGAGAGCTCGACGCTCATCCCGACACCGCGCGATCGGCGGCCACGCTCCGACGTGTGCTCCAGAAGGGCTTTGGCGCCCTCGCCCGCTCGCGCGAGCTGGCCGATGCCCACCGAACGCTGGGAGGCGACGCGATGCGAGACGTGGTGGCCCACCACGAGCAGCAGGTGGCCGAGGCGCTGGAGCTCGTCCGGGAGCTCCACCTCGCTTCGCAGCGGCCCCGTCAGTCGCCAGAGGCCGCGAGCCGCTCGTCGACGAGCACGCCGCGGACCAGCACGATGCGCTCGGCGGAGCGGGCCCAGGCCGACAAGGTGTCCTCGACGGTGGTCGGCAACGCCTGAGCGCTGCGCCGGAGCACGGCGAACGCCTCGTCGATCGCGTGGTCGACGAGCCACTGGCGCACCCGGGCCTTCTCGATGCGGAACCGGTCCACCACGTCGCGGCTCACACAGCGGCCCAAGCGCTCGATCTGCATGCGCTCCCAAGGGGTGACGCTGTGGGGTGGAACCACCACCTCGAGGTCGGAGCTCACCCAGACGGGGGGCGCGCGCTCCAGGGTGACCCCGGCCCACAGGCGGCCGTCGTCGGTGGCGGCCAGCACGCCAGGGCCCCGCCGGATCAGGCCGAGCCGATGGAGTCGTCGGAGCACGGCCTCGATCATCGGCGCCTCTACAGCGTCGAAGCCGTCGTCGTCGAAGCGTCGAATCACGTCGTCGCCCATCGCCGGGTAGAGCAGGATCCCCCGCCGGTCCCAGGGACGGAACAGCAGGTCGCGGTGCTGTTCCTTGACCAGGTCGGCGAGCACGACCTCGTCCAGGGCCTGATCCGCGGCCGCAGCCAGGGCCTGGCGGACCACGGGCAGCAGCGGCCGCAGGTCGACGTCGACGAGTCGCGTGACCAGCCGATCGATGGCGTCGGCGGTCGATCCGGCGAGCACGTCTTCGAGAGCGAGGTCGAGGTGCAGCTCCCGGGTCACCGCGTCGAGCGACAGGGCGCCCAGCGCCTCGAGCGCCCGGAGCGCTCGGCCCCACCGCGGATCGGCCTCCAGCGCGCCGCGGCTTGCGATGTCCGAGCTCCCGAGTCGCTGACCGAGCTTGCGACCATCCGCCTTGGTCAGGGCGCCGGCCAGCGTGCGCCGGGGTCGCCACCCGTGGATCGCGGCCGCGAGCGAGGCGACGTCGTGGAGCAGGTCGACCGGACCAGTGCCGAGCGGCACCCCTCCCTCCGCCTCGTCGATCCCGACCAGGTCATCGGTCTCGGGCATCACCGCCTCCGCGAAGTCCCAGACGAGCGGCGCGGGTGGAGGGAGATCGGGGTTGACCACGAAGCGTCCGAGTCCGCGTGGGCCACCGTCGTCGGAATCGGCGAGCGGCTCGAGGAGGTTGGCGCGCACGAGCTCCTCCACGATCGCCCGGTCCGTGCCGGGGTCGAAGACGTGGAGCCCCAACACCACGTCGTCGTGGGCGTGCCGCTGGGCACGGTGGAGGAGCGCTCGGGCAGGATCCGACAGGTCGCCCAACCGGGCGGTGGTCTCGGCACGCCCTGCGACCAACGCCCGCTCCGATCTCCGCGCGTTGCGGACGAGGACGGACAGACCGCGCCGCTCGAGCTCGGGGATCAGTCGGTCGAAGGTCGGGTCGACCAGGCGCTCGGTAGGGCTCGAGGTGGCGAGCGTGTGGTCCTCGAGGGGGACCGCGAGGGCGATCTGGTCGAAGAGGGCAGGATTCTCGACGTGGAGCACGGAGACCACGGTCATGCTTCGACCTCGATGCGGTAGGGGTAGCCCTGCTCGGCGAGAAAGAGCTGACGACGCTCGGCGAACTCCTGCTCCGTGGTGTCCGACGTCACCAGTGTGTAGAAGGTCGCCTGATTCTCCCCCTCCTTGGGTCGGAGGATGCGCCCGAGGCGCTGGGCCTCCTCCTGTCGGCTGCCGAAGCTCCCGGACACCTGGATGGCCACCGACGCCGAGGGCAGGTCGACGGCGAAGTTGCCCACCTTGGAGAGCACGAGCACGTCGGTGTCTCCGGCACGAAAGCGCGCGTAGAGCTCGTCGCGCTCCCGCTTGGCCGTCTTGCCCGTGATGATCGGCAGGTTGAACCGTCTCGCGATCCACTGGAGCTGATCGACGTAGGTTCCGAGCACCAGGGTGGGTGAGCCCTCGTGGCGGTCGATGAGCTTCTCCACCAGCGCGGTCTTGCGCGCGTTGGTGGCCGCGATCTTGAACTTCGCCCGCGACGATGCTCCGACGTAGCGGAGCCGGTCGGGGTCCGAGAGCGGCACGCGGACCTCGACGCAGCGGGCCTGGGCAATCCAGCCCTGGTTCTCGAGCACCTTCCACGGCAGGTCGAAGCGCTTGGGGCCGACGAGGGCGAACACGTCGGTCTCGCGATGGTCCTCGCGGACGAGCGTCGCGGTGAGCCCGAGCCTCCGCCGAGCCTGGAGCATGGCGGTCTCTCGGAAGATGGGGGCAGGCAGCAGGTGCACCTCGTCGTAGACGACCAGGCCCCAGTTCTCCTGATGAAACAGCGGAAAGTGGGCCGGCTCGCTGTGCTTCTCGGAGCGCCAGGTGAGGATCTGGTAGGTGGTCAGCGTGACGGGACCGAGTCGCTTGGTCTCCGACGTGTACTCTCCGATGTCGTCCTCGGTCAGGGTGGTCGCGCGGAGGATCTCCCGCTTCCACTGACGCAGGGCGGTCTGGCCGGTGCACAGCACGAGCGTGCGCATGCCCGTACGCACCATGGCCCCCACCCCAACGAGCGTCTTGCCCGCCCCACACGGCAGGACGATCACGCCCGAGCCCGCGCCGGGGCCGTGGGCAAACGCGTCGATGGCTTCGATCTGGTATTCGCGCAGGTGAAAGGGCTCGCCCTGGGGCGTCTCGGTCCGAAGCGCCATGTCGAGCGCGTCGCCGTCGGTGTAGCCTGCGAGGTCCTGCACGGGGTGCCCCAGGTGGGTGAGCACCTGCTTGAGCTCACCGCGGTGACGGGGATGCACGCGGACCGCGAGGTCGTCGACGGGCTCGCCGATGAGGTCGGCGATGGGCTTGAGAGCGAGGAGCTCCTTCAGATCGGTTGCGTCGTCGACCTCGAGTCGCAGCGTGGACCCGTCGCTCACGAGCCGGAGCGTGCCGTAGCGCGAGACGTGCTCGCGGACGACCACGGGGATGTTCTCGGGGATCGGGTACTTCGCCCAGCGCTCCATCCGCTCCAGGATGTCGTCCGCGGTGTGTCCCGCCGCGGCCGCGTTCCACAGCGAGAGCGCGGTGATTCGCCACGTGTGGATGTACTCGGGGCTCTTCACCAGCTCCGCGAAAGCCAGGAGGTCGTCGCGGGCAGCGTCGTAGTGCGGGTTCTGCGTCTCGAGCAGCAGCGTGTGGTCGCCCTGCACGATCAGCGGGTTGTCGGGGACGTAGGACATTGCTTGTCCCATAGCCCCCGGACCCGCACGCCGGGACGGTGGTGTCCGACCGGTCCCGGCGCAGCTCCGCGTACAGACGAAGGACGAGAACGTCCAGGTGGCGATGCTCGAGATCGCGGTCGTCGAGCTGTGGGTTCGGCGGGTCAGCGGACCAGTCGGGTGCGGGGCCAGGCGGCGCGCCAGCCGAACCAGAACGCGCGGTGGGCGGGGACGCGCTGCAGCCGCCGTGCTTCGTCCAGGACGAGCGCCTCCTCGGTCAACCTCCACCAACGACGGTCTTCGTCGAGGACGCGGTCGCGCTTGGCACGCACGAACGTCAGGGCGCCTGCCTCGAATACCCGGCTCGCCCCGCTCCGATCGGTCACCACGACCACTCGGTCCCCGGCGAGCTCCGTGTGGTAGACCCGCCGCCTGGCGAGAAACCGCGTCGCAATCGCGAGGGTGTCGCCACCCCTTCGCAAGGCGAGCACCTCGTCCTTGTTCGCGAGACGGCGGTCGAGGGTGGGGACGGTGAACATGAGGTCGTCCGTCGCGAAATACTCGCGATAGGCGGCCCCCTCGCCGTAGTCCCGGGTGTGGCCGGTCCGGAGCGAGAGCACCTTCGTCTCGGGGTGACGCTCGCGCCACTCCCCGAAGGTCGTCGTCACGATCGCGGTCATCGGGAGACCGATGTCGCGGTCGGCGAGCGGGCCGGCCACCGGATGGCCGCCGAGCGTCGTCCACAGCGACTGCGTCGCGCGATCGAACATCAGCTTGTTGGAGCGGTAGAGAAACCCGCTCGTCCCGAGCTCGTGGGCGACTCCGCCCACCTCGGTGCGGTAGACGATCGCGCTCCCACAGAGGGTGCAGTACACGACCGCGACCGCCTCGCCGCCCAGCTCCGTGGTGAGCAGCTCGTGCCAGCCGAGGATGCGCTTCGGGAAGGCCGCCGCCTCGCCGCCGACCACGGTGCCAAAGACGACGTCGTCTTCGTCGAGCCAGGTCGCCTCGGTCACGCTCTCGAAGCGAGGGTTGCGGAGGGGCGGGATGCCGTCTTGACGCACGCCCCCCCAGCGCACCTCGTCCATCCGGATGCGGGGGGCGGGGTCGGGCTGGAAGTAGGCGGCGAACCGCGGGTCGATGGCACCATAGAGGGTGGCCTTGAAGGTGAGGTAGTCTGGATGGGGATCGTAGGGACGGGCCCACAGCCACTGCCACATCCGGTCCCGGTCGCCCGACGCGACGCCGGTGGCTCGTCGAAGCCAGCGCCGAAGGGCCTCCGCTACCTCGGGGTCCCGCACGAAGGGCTGGATCTCCAGGCCCATTGCGACCCGGTTCGTGGCGACGTCGTCGGTGACGGCAGCGAGGTGGGCGCGGCGGGCGGTCCGGTCCCCGTCCAGCAGCCCGAGGACGTGATCCGCCAGGCTCGGACGGCCCGCCAGCGCCACGGGAAGCCAGGCCACGAACAGAAACCACCACATGGCCAAGGGACCGCGGGTCGGGGTCGGCGTTACGCCGCCTCCGACATCAAGGCGCGGCGTTCGCCACCGCGGCTTCCACCGCGTCGAGCACGGCTGCGCCGCTGATGTTCTCGCTTCCCGACGTGGTGCCGTGGCTGGTGGTCCAGACGATCTCCATCGTCTGGCGGTCGACGATCATGTCGAAGCCGCGATTGAAGGTGAACGGCGAGTCGGAGAAGGTGCCGGCCTCGGGGCGGGTCTGGTTGTCCCCAACGCAGATGCCGCGCTCGCTGCCTTCGTTGTCGAACAAGTCGTCGCACAGCGCCCGGGTTCCCGGGTTCCGGCGCACGTCGGCCTGAAGCACCCACACGATCTGGGCACCAGCGTCCACGATGTCCCGTTCTACGTCCACAACCCCCCGGGCGTGGTCAGCGCAGGCGGGTCACCAAGCGGGGACGGACACGAACAGCAGCACGTCGAACGGGCTCCAGTCGATGTCGTCGTCGAGGGCGCACGGAACCTGCGCGAGGTCGACGCTGACCCGCGCCCCGGTCTCGCGCAGCGAGGCCTGATTCCACCGGTAGGGGGTGATGACCTCGCCGAGCGCCATCGGCTCGACGGCCCCCGCAGGGTAGGTCTCGGTCGTGCAGTCGAGCGCCGTGTTGACGGGCGCCACCGGCGAGTCTCCGTCTCCGGAGGGCACGCACCCCCCGAAGACACCCGCAGCCAGCCAGAGCAGAGGTGGTCTCATGGGCGGCGGCATAACAAGCGGGGCGCGACTCAGGCGTCCCCGATGATCCGGTTTCGCAGACCCGACGCGAGCGCCTCGCTTCCGAGCACCGTCGCGAGGATCACGACGAGGATCAGGCTCACCCGCTCCCACTGCAGGGCCTGCATCGCTGCGTTGAGCTGGAGCCCGATCCCGCCAGCCCCGACGAAGCCGAGCACCGTCGACTCCCGGATGTTGATCTCCCAGCGGAACAGTGCGGTCGCGATCAACGAAGGCAGCACCTGCGGACCGATCGCCCAGCGCCAGGTGACCACCGCGCCGGCGCCCGTCGCGGTCAAGGCTTCGACCGGTCGCTCGTCGATCTCCTCGATCGCCTCGGCGGTGAGCTTGGCCACGAACCCGACCGACCGCAGCGCGATGGCGAGCACCCCCGCGAGGGTACCCGGTCCCACGATGGCGACCACGAGCAGCGCCCACACGAGCGAGTTCACCGACCGCGAGCTCACGATGGTCAGGGTGGCCGCGGGCCGTGCGAGCACCCGCGACGGCGTGACGTTGCGAGCCGCGAGCACCGCCACGGGGAGCCCGAGGAGGAGCGAGAGCAGCGTGCCCAGCGTGGCCATGGCGAAGGTGTCCCACAGCGGCTCGGCGAGCTCGCGCAGGTACGCGACGTCGGGTGGCCAGGCTCGAGTGGCGATGTCGATCGCGACGTCGGGCGCGGTGGCGACGAGGCCAGGGTCGGTCGCGGTGACGATCGGGATCGAGGCCACGCCAAACGCGACGAGCAGCCCGCCGGCCATCAGCCCGAATCGCAGCCGGGGGCTCACTGGATGGCCTCCCGGATGCGCCCCGAGGCCACCTCGACGGCGAGCACGATGGCCACGATCACGATCAACACCGCGGCCGCGACGTCGTAGTCGTACCGCGCGAACGCCGTCTCGAGCGTGGCCCCGATACCTCCGCCGCCAACGATGCCCACGATGGCGGACTCCCGGAAGTTGATGTCGAGGCGGTACAGGGCGAGTCCCACGAAGCGCGGGGCGACCTGCGGCCACACCGACCACGCGAACCACACCGGGGGGCTCGCTCCGGTGGCCGTGAGCGCCTGGGTGGGGGGCACGGCCACGTCCTCGATGGCCTCGGCCCAGAGCTTGGCGAAGAAGCCGATGCTGGCCACCACCAAGGTGAGCACCCCCGCGAGCGGCCCGAACCCGACCACCGCGACGAAGAGCACGGCGAGAATGACCTCGTGGAAGCTTCGAAAGCTCGCCACCAACGCCCTGCACGTGACGTAGACGGGTCGAGGGACGAGGTTGCGGGCGCAGCCGATCGCGAAGGGCACGGCCAGGGCGACGCCGAGCACCGTGCTCACGACGGTCATCCCCAGGCTCTCGCGCACGCCGAGCACGATGGGCTCGAGTCGGGTCACGAAGTCGGGCGGGAAGAACCCGGCGAGGAACTCGAGGCCCCGCGGCAGGCCTCGCCAGATCCGCTCGAGGTCGACCTCGACGGTGGAGATTGCGGCGAGCACGTAGAGCACGAAGGCCCCGAGGACCACCCGTCCGCCCCTCACGCGTCCGCCGGGCCGTAGATGTCGGAGAGCGCCGACTCGTCGAGCTGGTCCGGGGGACCGTCGAAGACCAGCCGGCCCGCCCGGAGGGCCACGATGCGGTCGCAGTACGCCCTGGCGAGCTCGACGTCGTGAAGGTTGACGAGGGCGGCGAGGTCGCGTTCGCGGCACACCTCGGCGATCATCGCCATGACGGTCTGGGCGGTCGTCGGGTCGAGGCTCGCGGTGGGCTCGTCCACGAGCAGGAGGGTCGGTCGCTGGGCCAGCGCCCGGGCGATGCCCACCCGCTGGCGTTGGCCTCCCGACAGCGCGTCGGCACGCTTGGTCGCGAGCTCCGCGATGCCGACGCGGGTGAGCAGGGTGTGGGCGTACGCGCGGTCTTCGTCGGTGAAACGGCCGAGGAGGCCGTCCCAGACCGACATCGCGCCCAGACACCCCGACAGCACGTTGTCGATCACGGTCAAGCGATCGACGAGCGCGAACTCCTGGAAGATCATGCCCATGCGGCGTCGCAGAGCCCGCAGGTCCGCACCGGTGAGTCGGAGCACGTCCGAGCCGTCGAGCGTGATCTGCCCCGACGATGGCTCCACCAGCCGGTTCACGCAGCGAATGAGCGTGCTCTTGCCGGCTCCCGATGGCCCGATGATCCCGAGCACGCAGCCCGCGGGGACCTCCAGGGAGACCCCGCGCAGCGCCTCGTCACCGGTCGGGTATCGCTTCGTGAGCTCGGCGATTCGCAGCAGCATCAGCGACAGTCGTAGGTCACGCCGTTTGCGCTGTCGATCTTGCGGACCGTCTCCCAGACCGTCGCGTAGTCGACGGGGATGAACTGGTCCTCCTTCTCGAACTCCTTCTCGAGCGCGGTGCCCGCCCACTCGAAGGTGGCGAACGCCTGCCTCACCTTCTTCGCGAGCTCGGGATCGAGGTCGTGGGCGTGACCATAGGCCGTGGTGGGGAACGACTGCGACTTGTAGAGCGTCCGGAGCTTGGTCGCGTCGACGAGCTCGCGGTCGACCATGCGCTTCATGACGGAGTTCGCGATGGCGGCGGCGTCGTTGTCGCGGTTGTACACGCGCATCACGGAGTTGTCGTGCTTGCCGCTGAACTCGGTCTGAAAGTCCTCGCCGGCGACCAGGCCGAACTCCTGCTTCAGCAGGGCACTCGGGGCCTTGAATCCGGAGTTCGAGGTCGGCGAGGTGAACACCAGGGTCTTGCCCTTCAGGTCCGTGACCTCCTCGAGTCCCGAGTCGACGTGGGTGATGATCTCCATCTCGTAGCCGTAGGTCCCGTCGCTCGACGCCATCATCGCGAACGGCACGAAGCCCGCGCAGTTGACCGCGAGCGCGGTACCTCCGGTGTTCACGCCCGCGACGTGTAGACGACCGGCCCGCATGGCCTCGATCTGGGCGGCGTTGCTCTGCACGGTGACGAACCGGACGGGCTTGCCCGTGACCTCGGTGAGGTGGTCGAGGAAGGGCTGCCAGGCAGTCTGGTAGACGGCCGGATCCTCGACCGGGGTGTAGCTGAACACCAACGTACCGGGGTCCTTCAGTCCGACGGCCGGCGGATCGGCGAGCAGGTCACCATCGGCGTCGCAGTAGCCCTCGTCGAGGGTGCCCCGAGGGCACGGGGCCTCGGTCGCCGCGACCTCCTCCTCCCCGGTCGTGGCGCGCTCGTCACTTCCGCATCCCAGCATCCAGATTGCCGACAACCACATCGCCGCTCCCTTTGGTCTTGCTTGGCGGGGCGGCCGGATTCTACACACCGGGTGCGTGCTCAGTGGGCGGAGTGGTCGTGGGCTGCCGGAGCGGCGTTCGGGTCCACGCCTGCGGCGGGCAGGAGCTCGAACTGGTCGGCGAGGAACTGGCCACGCTTGATGCGGCCAGCCACTCGCGCCTTGCGGTCCATCACGCACATGCCATCGGGTCCGTGGGCTTCGTGGTCGGGCGTGTGGGCCCCCACCACGGGCATCGCCTGCCCCTCGATCTCGATGGCCCAGTAGCAGCCGCGACTGTCGGGCAGGTGGAACCGACACATCCCACAGCCCACCGTCGCCACCTGCTCGGGGACCTCCCGGACCGACGAACAACCGAAGATGGTGGCGGTCAGCGATGCGAGCAATAGGATGCGTCGCGTCAACATCGAGCCCTCCCGTGTCGATCGTAGCGTTCGCAGGGAGAACCCTGTAGGCTTGGTGCGGCGGCTGAGGGACGAGAGGGGGTAGCTCGGGTGAGGGTCCTGTTGATCGGCGCTGTGCTGGGCGCCCTGCTCGGCGGGTGCAGCTTCCTGATGCTCGAGCAGCTCGAAGACCTGCTGACGATGCCGCAGCGCGTCGTCCTCTCGATCGTCATCGGCCTGTCGTTCTCGGGCCTCATCTGGTCGTTCGGGCTCGTGCGCTGGATTGCGACCCGAATCGACCAA
>CAZZLC010000033.1:23396-72521 GCA_964655065.1 uncultured Enterobacteriaceae bacterium
CGACGACGCTTCCGTCGACTTCGTCGACCCGCTGGGTGAGGCCGAGGTCGAGTACGACGACGTCACGGGCACGGTCGAGCTGTCCGAACAGACGTGGGACGTCTCGCTCGGGGCAGAGGTCCTCGAGCCTCCCCCGCTTCCCCCTCGCGACTTCGACGCGCTCCGACTGCCCCACCCGGAGCCCGAGGAGTTCGACGACGACAACACGACCCAGCTCGTGTCGCGGGCCGAGCTCCGGGCGCTGGCGCGGGCCATGCTGGAAGGCGGCTCTCCCGACGAGTTCGAGCCGCCCCCCAAGCTCGATCCCGGCCAGGTCGAGGAGATGCTCGAGCAAGCGGCGTACGCCACCGATGCCGGGCGCTTCGACGAAGCGGTCGAGCTCTACACCCAGGTGATCGACAGCACCGAGGACCCCCGCGCCTACCTCGGCCGGGGGCGCATCCACCTCGATCATTCCGACTACAACCGCGCCATGAGCGACTTTCGCGTGGCCGAGGAGCTCGTGCCCGGAGCCCCCGAGCCGCTCGTGGCGATGGGCGACCTCTTCTTCGGCCGCAAGGACTACGTGCAGTCGATCGAGTACCTGACCCTGGCGCTCGGCCAGCAACCCGACCACGCGATGGCGCTCACCCGCCGCGGAATGAGCCAGTACTACCTGAAGGACTACGAGGCGGCGCTCGCCGACCTCCAGCGCGCCTCGGAGCTCGACCCGGACATCCCGATGCTGTCCAGCTACCTCGCACGGGCGGAGCGCCGGGTCCGGGGCATCCCCACCAGCGCGGTCGAGCGGCGTCGGCGCTAATCGTCGCCGCCTTCTTCGTCTTCGGCCCGCCAGTCGGCGAGCTCGCGCCGCCATTCCTCCGCGAGGCCCGGAAACGGGGCCCGCTCGATCGCGGTCTGCATGGCGAGCGTCGCTCGGTCCAGTTGCTCCCGCTCGAGGTAGCTCCCGGCCAGCTGGTAGAGGTTCCAGGCGTCGGAGACCGCGGTGAACGGCACCTCGGCGTTGGCCATCACCAGCCCGAGGTTCTCGTCCTGGGTGTCGCGGTGGAGGTGCCGGGGAGCCGAGTACTCGATGATCATGTTGTCGTCCGTGTTCGACGGGACGTCTTCGCCGAGCCTGCGGATGGTCTCCTCGTCGAACTGGTACAGCGAGATCAGGTCGGAGGGGCTGTCGACGTCCACCACCGCGAGCTCCTTGCGCACGAGCGGCCACTCGAGCAGGCGCTCGGCCCCCGCGACCGTCGTGGGCAGGGGGCGGTCCGAGGCGACGAGCACGAGGTCGGAGTCCTCGATCGTCGCGTAGACGTTCACGTGCGGGAACACCTCCGCGACCGTCCGCAGGAGGGTCCGCAGATCGTCCGACGACATGCCGTACATCTGAATCCACTGCGACCACACGCCGCCGGGCTTGAGCCGGGAGCGTCCGAGCTCGAAGAACTCCCGGGTGAACAGGTTCGACACGCCCGTGATCCAGGGGTTCGACGGCTCGCTCACGATGAGGTCGTACGTCTCGGGCTCCGTGAGCAGCACGTGGTTCCGACCGTCGTTGAAGACGAGGTTCACCCGAAGGTCGTCGAGCACGTGGTGGTTGTACTCGTCGAAGATTCGCGCGGCCGCTTCGATGGCGGGCTCCAGCTCGACGATGTCGAGGCGCTTCACCTCGGGGACGAGGGACAGCGCCCCCGCGGTGATTCCGCTCGCGAGACCGATCACGAGAACGTCGTCGGGACTCTCGACGAACTGCACGGGCAGGAGCGAGCACAGCACCTGGGTCGGCATGTCGGACGTCGTGGACGCGTCGACCTTGCCGTTGTTCGCGAGCCAGGTGTTGTCGGTCTCCATGTTGCGCGCCACGGTGACGACCGACGACAGCCCCTCCTCGTAGTAGACGAGGTCGTAGAGATCGGTCGCGTACTCGCGGATCCCCTCGCGGCTGTGGTCGTCGAAGTGCGACACGTAGTGGTACATCCCGGCCGTCATGAGCAGCGGGTCCCACGGGGGGCGCGCCGCGACCAGTCCCAGGCCGAGCGCGAGCGCAGCGACGGGGGCGAGCGCGGGGGCGTAGCGGACGAGTGGCGTCTCCTCGTCGAGGTGTCGGGCGATGGCGATCACGAGGACCGCAGCCGCGAGCAGCTCCACGGCGGCCGCGACGAAGATCGTGCCCTGCAGCCACAGCCAGGGCAACAGCACGAACCCCGCGAGGAACGCGCCAAACACGCCGCCGAGGGTGTTGACGCCGTAGATGACGCCGACGGGGCCCCCGAGCCGCTCCTCGTTGCCGACCACCGCGCGGACCGCGATCGGAAAGTGCATGCCCATGAGCACCGCGGGGGGCGTCATGATGAGCCCTGCGACGAGCAGCGACACCTCCCACATCCGCTCGGGGCGCACCGCTGCGCGGAACCAGTCGAACAACCACACGTAGTAGAAGGGCAGCTGCGGGTAGAGGTACATCATCGCGCACGAGACGAGCGCGATGCCGACCTCGATCGCGGCAAACGCGGCGAGCACCCCCACGGGCCCCCGTCGAGCGAACAGGCGGTCGGCCACCGGGCCGCCGACGGCCCCCCCGATGGCGATCCCGATCAGAAAGGCGAGCAGCATGGTCGAGAACGTGTAGGTCGACGCCCCGAGCATGAGCCCGAGCAGTCGGGTCCAGGCGACCTCGTAGGCGAGGGCCGAGAAGCCGGCCAGCCCGATGGCGACGGTGACCGGGAGAAAGACGTCGGTGCGGGGAACCTCGGGGGGGAGGTCGTCGACGACGACGCTCTCGCGGCCTCCCGCCCAGGCCGACAGACCGAGGGCGCCGACGCCGAGTGCGAGGTTCGCCCCGGCCGCGAGCGCGGTGGTCGCGAACCGCCCGTACTCGGGCAACAGCCAGAACCCGCAGGCGGCCGTTCCGGCCACCGCGCCGAGCGTGTTCACCGCGTAGAGCGTGCCCACCCGGCCGCCGGCCGCCCCGAGCCGCTCGGTGGCGAACCTGGCGAGGAGCGGTAGCGTGGCCCCCATCGCGGCCGTGGGGAGGAGCAGGCTGACCGAGACCAGGGAGAACTGGATGATGCCGAAGGTGACCGGATCGGGGTTCAGGGTGCGCCAGGCCTGCAGGTAGGCGGGCTGCAGCGCCTCGACGACGGTCGGAAACACCAGCGCGTACAGTCCGATCCCGATCTCGAGGAGCCCGTAGATCTGCAGCGGACGGGCGAGGCGATCGGCGAACTGCGCCATCGCGAATCCACCGAGCGCAAGCCCCCCCATGAACGCAGCGAGCACCGTCGAAATCGCGAACGTGGAGGTGCCGAAGAGCTCGATCTGAAGCTCCCGGACCCACAGGGTCTGGTAGGCGAGCGCGGTGGCACCCGACAAGAAGAAGAGGGGCAGCAACAGGTTGACTGCGCGGCTGCGCCGCAGCCCGGCAGCGAGTTCGTCCATCGACGGAGCTCCTACGAACGTGGCACCGTACCTCCGGGGCGTTTGGCGGGCCATGGCGCGAGGGGCCTCCTCGCGGTACCCCATCCCCCATGATGCTCTGTCCGTGGATCTGGTGGGGGGTCGCCTTCGCCGAGAAGCCGCTTCCCGACCTCGGCACCGAGCTCGCGCGGGTGGAGTGGCGGCGGCTCGACCTGGAGCTCGAGCGGGGCTGTCAGTTCTCGCCACTGGTCGGCGTCGTCACCTGCCGCGAGGGGGTGACCGAAGACGTCATCCAGCGGGTGGACGCGTTCTCCCGTGGCGTGGTGCGTGACGCGGGCCTCGAGTACCTGGCTGGGCTCGCGCACCGCTACGGGGGCGAGCCGGCTCGGGCCCGACGGCGCTACGAGGCGGCCGTCGCGCTCGACCCCACCTACGACGCTGCGTGGTACGACCTCGGCGAGCTGCACCTCGTTCAGGGACGTCTCGACGAGGCGGAGGCGGCGTTCACGAAGGTGGCGGAGCTCGTCCAGGGGGAGAAGGCCTGGATCGGGCCCTGGCGGCTCGCCGAGGTGGCCGCCACCCGAGGTGATGCCGAGCAGTTCGAGGTCCACATCAAGGAGGCTCTGCGCATCGGGTTCTCCTTCGAGAGCATCGCGGGGCTTCCCAACTGGAAGGCGTTCTACGCCGATCCCCGGCTCCGCGACACCCTCGACAAGCTGCTCACGGTCTACGCTGCGCCAGGGGTCCGCGAGTCGCTTCGCTGACCGTGTTCACCCGCTCGCGTAGCTCCGGAGGGCTTCGGCGAGGTGGTCGAGCACGACGCGAATCCTCCGCACGTTTCGCAGATCCTCGTGGGCGACGAGCCACATCTCCACCGCGAGCTCCTGCTCCGGCAGCACCCGGACGAGCGGCGGGCGGTCGGCGAGCGGCAGGTGGGTGACCCCGATGCCGAGCCCGGCCCGAACCGCGGCCAGGTAGGCGAGGTCGTGGTCGGTTCGAAACGCGAAGTCGCGCACCGACACCGCGAGCCCGAGGGCGGACAGCCCTTCCACCAACTGCAGATCGGTGTCGTAGCCCACCAGGGCGTGCTCGCGGAGCTCCTCGAGCGACGACGGCGACTCTCGGTGCTCGAGGTAGCGGGGGGCCGCGAAGAACCCGAAGCGCACCGTCCCCACGCGGCGAGCGACCAAGGACGCGCCGCGAGGGGGGGCCATGCGCACGGCCAGGTCCGCGTGGCGCCGCGTCAGGTCCGCCACGCGATTCGAGAGGACGAGCTCCACGTCGAGATCAGGATGCACCGCGCGGAGCCCGGCCAGGACGGGCGGCAGCACCTCGACGCCGACGAGCTCGCTCGCCGCGATGCGGACGGTCCCCGACACGGCCTCGGGATCGCCCGACACCGCACGGACCAGGGCTCGCGAGGCCGCCTCCATCGTCTCGGCGTGGGTGACCGCACGGAGGGCGGCGTCCGTCGCCACCAGGCCTTCGGGTGAGCGGCTGAACAGCGCCACTCCGAGCGCGTCCTCGAGGGCGGCGATGCGACGCCGCACCGTGGGTTGGGCCACCCGCAGCCGACGCGCGGCTCCGGTCAGACTGCCCGCCCGCATCACCTCCAGGAAGGTCCCGTACAGCTCCCACGATCCCTCCACGTGTCCTCCCGCTGCACCGATCGTACAGGCCGCCCGACAGATTCGATCCTGGCCGAGGGGCGCGAGAGACGGCACGAGCCCCGTGGAGGAGGATCCGTGCAGAAGCTCGCCGACGGCGTCCACATCGTCGACGCCCCCCAGCGCTTTCTCGGCACCGAGGTCGGGGCTCGCATGACCGTGCTCGAGACCGACGAGGGGCTGCTCGTCCACTCGCCGGTGGACGTCGATCCCGGAACCGTGTCGACGGCCGGGTCGCCCCGCTGGGTGGTCGCCCCCAACAAGCTTCACCACCTCTACGTGGGGCCCTGGCTCGAGGCGGACATCGAGGGCTGGGCCGCCCCCGGGCTCCCGGAGAAGCGCCGCGATCTCGCCTTTGCCGGGGTTCTCGATGGCGAGACCCAGCCGTTCGGCGACGCCATCGCGGTGTTCCCGCTCCGGGCCTTCGCGCTCACCAACGAGGTGGTGCTGCTGCATCGCCCCAGCCGAACCTTGATCGTCTCGGACCTGGTGTTCCACTTCACGCCCCGGGCGCCCTGGGCGACCCGGGCCGCGATGACCTTGCTGGGCGGGTATCCGGGGTGCTGCACCACCGTGCTCGAGCGGGTGGGGTTCCACCGTCCGACGGCCCGACAGGAGCTCGGCGCCCTCCTCGAAGAAGACTTCGACCGCCTGATCATGGCCCACGGCGAGGTGATCGAGACCGGCGGACGGGAGGCGCTCCGGGGCGCGATGCGGTGGCTCGGACTCTAGGGTCCCGGACTGGGCCGCTGACGTCGGCGCGCCCCGATCACGAAGGGCAGCGGCATCGGCTCGCGGTTCTCCCGTCGTCCTCGAAGGCGCCGGACTCGTAGCTGCCGACGAGCGCGTGCTCACGACCGCCCGCCCGCACCCACAGCGGGCGGCCCGCCCTCGGCGTACTGGACGCGCTTCGGATCGAGAGGAAGCCCAGCACCAACCCCGCGACCATCGTCGCCTCCAGGAGGTCTCGTAGCGCCCCCAGACAAAGCGGGCCGCCCCCGAGGGGACGGCCCGCGCTGTGCTCGGCCGGGCAGGATCAGAAGTCCATGCCGCCCATGCCGCCCATGCCGCCGCCGCCCGCGGGGGGAGGCGTCTCCTTCTTGGGGATCTCGGCGATCATCGCCTCGGTGGTGAGCAGGAGCGACGCGACGGACGCGGCGTTCTGCAGCGCGGAGCGCGTGACCTTGGTGGGGTCGATGACGCCCATCTGGACCAGATCGCCCCACTCGGCGGTGCGCGCGTTGTAGCCGTGGGCACCCTCGCCCGCCTTCGCCTTCTCGACGATGACGGCCGGCTCGAGGCCCGCGTTGCTCACGATGAGCCGGAGCGGCTCCTCGACGGCGCGCTTGATGATGTCCACGCCGAACTTCTGGGCGGCGGGAACATCGAGGTTGTCGAGCACGCCGGCGGCGCGGATGAGCGCGAGCCCACCGCCGGGGAGGATGCCCTCGTCGACCGCGGCCTGGGTCGCGTGCAGGGCGTCCTCGACGCGCGCCTTCTTCTCCTTCATCTCGACCTCGGTGGCCGCGCCGACCTTGATGATCGCCACGCCGCCGGAGAGCTTCGCCAGGCGCTCCTGGAGCTTCTCGCGGTCGTAGTCCGAGGTGCTGTCCTCGATCTGCTTCTTGATGGTCGCGATGCGGCCCTGGATGGCCTCGTCGGTGCCCGCACCGTCGATGACCAGCGTCTTGTCCTTGCTGATGGTGACGCGCTTGGCCTGGCCCAGATCCTCGAGGCCGACGTTCTCGAGCTTGACGCCGAGCTCCTCGGCGATCATCCGGCCGCCGGTGAGCACCGCGATGTCCTCGAGCATCTGCTTGCGGCGGTCGCCGAAGCCGGGCGCCTTGACCGCCGCGCCCACGAGCGTGTTGCGCAGCTTGTTCACGACGAGAGCGGCCAGAGCCTCACCCTCGACGTCCTCGGCGATGAGGAGGATCGGCCGCCCCACCTCCACGATCTTCTCGAGCAGCTTCAGGATGTCGCGCATCGAGCTGATCTTCTTCTCGTGGATGAGGATGTAGGGGTTGTCGAGCACGACCTCCATCCGGTCGGCGTCGGTCACGAAGTAGGGCGAGAGGTAGCCGCGGTCGAACTGCATGCCCTCGACCGTCTCCATCACCGTCTCGAGGCCCTTGTTCTCCTCGATGGTGATGACACCCTCCTTGCCGACGGTGTCCATCGCCTCGGCAATCTTCTTGCCGACCTCCTCGTCGCCGTTCGCGGAGATGGTACCCACCTGGGCGATCTCGTTGTTGTCGGCGATGTCGCGGCTCATGTTGCGGAGCTCGGCGACGACGGCGTCGACCGCGGCGTCGATGCCGCGCTTGAGGTCCATCGGGCTGTGGCCGGCCGCGACGAGCTTGGAGCCGGTCCGGTAGATGGCCTGGGCGAGCACCGTGGCGGTCGTGGTGCCGTCACCGGCGACGTCCGACGTCTTGGAGGCGACCTCCTTGACCATCTGGGCGCCCATGTTCTCGAACTTGTCCTCGACCTCGATCTCCTTCGCGACCGTCACACCGTCCTTGGTGACGACGGGGGCGCCCCAGGACTTCTCGATGACGACGTTGCGTCCCCGGGGTCCGAGGGTGACCTTCACGGCGTTCGCGAGCGTGTCGACGCCGGCGAGGATCTTGGCCTTGGCGGCTGCGTCGAAGATGATCTCCTTGGCGGACATCAGATTCTCCTTGCTTTTTTGAAGATGGGAAGGGGGTCTACTGCTCGACGATGCCGAAGATCTCGTCCTCGCGAAGCACGAGGCGATCTTCACCGTCGACCTTGATCTCGGTGCCGGCGTACTTGCCGAACGCGACGCGGTCGCCCTCCTTGACCTGGAGCGCGCGGACCGACCCGTCGTCGTTCAGCTTGCCCTGGCCGACGGCGAGGACGATGCCCTCCGAGGGGCGCTCCTTGCCGGTTTCGGGCAGGTACAGACCGCTCCGGGTCTGGGTCTCCTCGTCGGCGCGCTTCACCAGGATCCGGTCGTACAGCGGACGTACTTGCATGTCACCTCCCTTGCGACCCGCCGAACACGGCTGGTACGCTGGTCAGGACGGGGTCGTTCCTGCAGTCCCCGTTTGGCGCGTCACCTAGACACCACGATCCGACCGTCAAGGGGCGGGATCGATCCGATGGCAACCGCAGGAGGAGTCACCGTGACGACGTCGATCGAAGCCAACAACTCGCTCTTCGACTACTTCCACGGCAGGGTTCGCGACGCTCGCGACGGCCTCGGCATCGAGGTCTCCGAGGACACGGGGCTCTACCTCACGACCTTGCTCGTGGATCGCGCCCGAGCCGATGCGAAGCGGCCGCAGGAGTCCACCCTCGCCGAGCTCCACGCCCGCGCCGCTCAGGCGCCTCCTGCCGAGCAGGCTCGCACCTACCGCGAGCTCGGGGACCGATCGCTCTATCTCCTCGGTTACTTCGAGGAATCGCTGGCCCGGAAGGTCGTGAGCTCGCGCTACTACTGTCAGATGGGCGCAGCCGCGTACGCGCGGGTCGACGAGGTCTTCAAGCTGTGGTTCGCCAACGCCTTCGACCAGGTCTTCGAGGAGCTCTCCGTGGGCTTCGAAGACTGCGTGCGCGTGATCAAGCAGGTCCGCTCGGCGGTCGACGACGAGCCCGACGTGCTGATGCGCCTCTACCACCAGTGGCTCGAGACGGGCAGCGAGGAGGCGAAGCAGCGCCTTCGCGCGCGCGGCATCGTCGTGGTACCTCGCGCCTCTACCGACGACTGACGGAGAACGCATGATGCGATGGAGCTGGGCCGCCGTCCTGGCGGTCCTGGCGGCTGCGTGCACCCCGCCGCGGCCCTCCGATGCGGAGACGCCCCCCTTGCTCGCGGAGAGCATGTCCTGGGCACCGCCCGCCTGGTTCCCCGATGCCGCCCGCGATCGCCTCTGGGTCCTCGAGGAGCTCGATGGAATGCCGGTGCACCCTCGAGGTCCCCGGGTGCGGGCGCGCGGGGGAATCCTCGCCGACCTCGACAACGGCGAGATCCTCTGGGCGAAGGATCCCGACGGGCTACGTCCCATCGCTTCGATCACCAAGCTCGTCTCCTCGCTGGCCCTCGCGAGCGACGGCAACCTCCGGCAGCGCCTCGATCGAGAGGTCTGCGTCAGCCTCGAGCAGTGGCCGTCGCGGCCGGGCGCCCGCTCGAAGTTCGAGACCGACGACTGTCACGAGGGCTGGGAGTTCCTCGGGGCGGCGCTCGTCTCGTCCGACAACCGGGGCGCCTACGCGTTTCCCCGGCTCACCGATCGCGAGTACCACGACTTCGTCGGCCGCATGAACGAGGTCGGGCGCGAGCTTGGCTTCGACAAGGCGGTGTTCGAGGATCCGAGCGGCCTCGAGGACGGCAACCTCGCGAGCCCTCGCGACGTGCTCAAGGCGGTCACCGCGGTCGCGCTCCACCCCACGCTCCAGATTGCGGCGAGTGCATCGTCGTGGCGCCTCGACCCGAGTCGGGGGCCGCGGACCGTCTGGTCCACCAACCGACTGCTGCGCGAGGACTGGGGCTTCGACACCGTGGCCGCGAAGACCGGCTACACCGACACGGCCTACTACTGCATCGCGGCCGTGCTCGAGAGTCAGGCGTCGGGTCGACGCTACGGGGCGGTGGTGCTCGCCTCACCCAAGAACCGGACTCGGTTCGACGACGTCCGAAAGCTCGTGTCCTGGGCCGAAGAGCAGACCTGACTCACGGAGATGGAATGGAGATCGAGTACTGGACCGACCCCTTCTGCATCTGGGCCTTCATCGCGGAGCCCTGCCTCGACCGGATCGTCGAGAACCACGGGGACCAGATCACGCTCCGACACCGCATGGTGCCGGTGTTCGGGAGCATCGTGCGGCGGTTCGCGACGGGAGCGTGGTCCGAGAAGGGTCCGGAGGGGCGCCGGGAGGCGACGGCCCGCATCGCTGCGACGCACCGGCCCGGCATCGAGGTGACCGGCCAGGTCTGGGTCGACGACCCGCCGGCTTCGAGCTTCGGCGCCTGTGCGGCGGTCAAGGCGGTGCAGCTGCTGGAGCAAGACGGCGAGGCGCCCGAGGGGTCCGCGCCTCGTTACCTCGTGGCGATGCGCCATGGATTCTTCGTGGACAACGTGAACTACGCGCGCCGCCCCGCTCAGCTCGCGCTCGCCGAAGAGCAGGGGCTGCCCGTCGACGCCATCTCGGCCCGACTCGACGACGGGCGCGCCCTCGCCGCGCTCTACGAGGATCACGAGGATCGACTCGCCGCCCACGTGGTGGGCTCGCCCACCTACCTGTTCGACGGCGGCCGCACCCGGATCTACGGGAACTTCCGGGGGGAGGTGCTCGACGCGACCGTCCGGACGTACCTCTCCGGCCCGACCGGCGGCGGATCCGCGTGCTGATCAGCGCGGGCCTTCGATCTGCTTCGGCTGGCCGCGCGACTGGCTGACCAGCGAGGCGATCTCGAGGCCCACGCTCACAGGGTTGATGGCGAGGAGCCCCGCCACCATACCGAGGATCGAGACGAGCCTAACGCGTTCGTGGGGATTGCGGCCGAGAATGGCAGAGCCCACTACCATCTCGGCGATGCCTGCGATCACGGGCACCACGGCGAGCGGCCCGAGGCAGAGCGACCACACCCCGCCCGACCACAGCAGGTTGAAGGCACCGGAGACGACCATCAGGGTGCCCGCGGTGGTTCCGCTCGGTCGCTCGTCGTCGGCCATCGTTCCTCCCCGTGCGCGCAGCGCTCGTCCCTGCCGTAAGGTGTACGCCGGGAGGATCGATGGCGCACGTGCACCCCGTCAGCATCTACTACGAGGACACCGACCACTCCGGCGTGGTCTACCACGCGAACTACCTCAAGTATTGCGAGCGGGCGCGCGAGCACCTGCTCGGTCGCGAGCGGCTCGTGGAGCTGTATCGGGAGCACGGCACCGGCTTCGTCGTCTACAAGGCCGAGATGACCTTCAAGGAGGGTGCGGTGTTCGGCGATGACGTCGAGGTGCGCACCACCACCACGCTGGAGAGCGACTACCGGCTGGTCTTCCGCCAGGACGTGCACCGAGTCGCCGACGGCAAGTTGCTGGTGGCCTGTCTCGTCCACCTCGTGACCGTGGGCCCCGACAACAAGCTCGTGCGGCTGCCGAACGACGTGATGGCGCTGGCGGGAACCGAGTAGCCCGACTACTCGGCGCGGAAGGCCAGGATCTGGATCGTGTGAGCTCCCGGCCGCCGCGAGCCGGTGAGGTCCTCCAGCGAGACCCGGGTGATCCGCCCCGGGTCGAGCCGGGTGGTGGGGTCCTCGGCGACGACATCCGCCACCAGGGCCTCCACGGTGAGCACCTCGTTTGCCGGCACCTCGACAGTGTGGGTGACGAAGCGGCTCCCGGCCTCGTCCTCGAGCACGACGCGCACCCACGACGGCACCTGGACGCTTCGCAGCGTGAACTCGAGCCGACTCGGCGGGGGCTCGGGTCGAACGAACCCGGCCACCAGCTTGTCGGATCGCTTGGGGTCCGGATCGGCCCGGGTCGTCCACGACAGAGCGCCCGGCCCGGCGACCAGCTCGCCGAGGTCCTGATGGGCCCAGTGGTGGTAGAGGCCGGGGTTCTGATTGTCGAACGACCACTCGACCGGCAACGTCCGCACCGACTCCTGGTCGATGGCGACGTGCTGCAGGAGCTGCTGACAGTCGGCCTCGCAGCGCCCCTTCCGGATCGCCTCCCGCAGCGCCTCTCGAGCCTCGGCCACCCGCCCCTCGTCGTACAACGCTCGGGCGTAGGCGACGATGGCGACGGTCCACAGCGGATGGTCGTCGGGCAGCGTGCGCACGAGCTGCTGATAGCGGGAGATCGCTCGGGCCAGATCGCCGCGGAGCGCCTCGGACACCAGCGCTCGCTGCACCAGGGCGCGCTCGCTGCGCGACTGGCCGAGCGCGAGCGAGATGAGGGCCAGCCAGCCGATCACGAAGCGCCCTCGTTCGCGATGAACCGGTAGCCCACCCCGTGCAGCGTCTCGATGAAGCGTGGGTTTCCAGCGTCGTCCCGCAGCTTCTTGCGAACGTTGAGGATATGGGTGTCGACGGTCCGCGTGGTGACGTTGGGCGAATACTGCCAGATCCCCGACAACAGCTCCTGCCGGGGCAGCACCTTGCCTCGATGCTCGATCAGGTAGCGGAGCAGCTCCTGCTCGCGATTCGACAGGCGCTCCTCCTGCTCGCCACCGTGCCGAATGACGTAATTGTCGAGATCGACCTCCACCTCGCCGAACCGATAGACCGAGCGCGCTCCGCCCACCCGGCGCAGGAGGGCCTGCACGCGAGCGTTGAGCTCGAGGAGGGAGAAGGGCTTGGTCACGTAGTCGTCGGCACCGAGCTCGAACCCGAGGAGCTTGTCCTGCTCGGCCGTCCGGGCGGTGAGGAAAACCACTGGACCGTCGTACTCGGCATCGCGAAGCGCCTTGCAGACGTCGAAGCCCGACTTCTCGGGCTCGGGGCCCTCGTTGAGCATCACGTCGAGGACGACGACATCGGGCGGGAAACGCTCGTGGGCCGTCAGGGCCTCGGACAGCGAGCGCGCGGTGAACACCTCGAAGTTCTCCCGGGTGAAGAACCGCTCGACGGTATCGAGCAGCGCTTGCTCGTCTTCGACGAAGAGAATTCGTGGCATCAGATCTCCAGCCCTCGGGGTGGCTGCCAGGGAAGTCGCACGATGAAGGTTGCCCCTTCACCTGGCGTGCTCTGAACGTCGATCGTGCCCCCGTGCGCCTCGACAATGTAGCGCGCGATGGCCAGTCCGATACCCGTGCCCTTGCGGCGGCGGACGTCGGGGTCCTGCGAACGAAAGAAATCGTCGAACACGAACGGCAGGTCCTTCGCGTGGATCCCGAGCCCGCGATCACTCACCACGATCTCGACGAAGTCATCGGTGGGTAGCACGGTGAGTCGCGCACTGGGACCGGGGGCCCCGTACTTCGCGGCGTTCGACAAGAGGTTGTCAAGCACCTGCTCGATGGCCTCCCGGTCGATGAACAACGGCGGGAGCTGGTCGGGAAGCTCCACGTGCAGGGGGAGGTTCTGCTCGGCGAACAAGGGCCGCGAGTCCTCGATCGCCTTGCGCACGCAGGCCAACAGGTCGTCCTGACGCAGGCGGTAGCGTTTGGCGCCGCGCTCGATCGACGCGAAGTCGAGGACGTTGTCGACGAGGCGGGTGAGCCGCTCGGACTCCCGCACGATTGCGTCGAAGTGGTCCTGCATGTCGGAACCGGGGTCGACCAGCCCGAGCTGAAGGGCCTCCCCTTTGAGCCGGATCTGGGTGATCGGAGAGCGAAGCTCGTGGCTGACGTTGGCAGCGAACTCGGCGCGCTGGCGTGCGGCCTCGACCTCGAGGGCGAGCATGCGCGCCACCCAGAACACCCCCACCATCGAGATGAGGACCGCCATCAGGATCACGGCGACCCGGATGTTCCGCCGCCGGGACCGTGCAGCGGCGAGCGCTTCGGGGTCGGTGGGCTCCACCATCACGGTCAGCGGGAGCTCACCGAGCTCCCGCTCGGCGAGGGTGGGACGGCCGCTGCGGTAGCCGGTCGCCACCAGTCGTGCCGTGAGGTCGGGATCGGCGGCGTTGCGACGTTGGAGCGAGAGGCTCAGCATCCGACGCAGCCGGCGGGCCGAGAACGAGAACGCGTAGATGTCGGACCCGTTCCTGACCGTGGCCCACACGGCTCGAGAGTCGGGCTGGGCCGCGATGTAGCGGAACTCCCGCTCGGTGGAGAGCCGCGACGGAAAGAGGTCGAGCTCGTCCATCACGCTCTCGGCCCAGGAGAGCTGGGCGTCCTTTGCGTTCAGGGCCGCGCGGGTCTCCGCCAGCCAACCGGGGGTCGAGTACGGCTGGAGGAGGGTGAGGATCTCTCGCACGAGGGCCGGCTCGGCGCGCCTCCCCACCGCCCACGGCGCCTCGTTGAGCAGGTCACTCGCCAGGTCCTCGAGGGAGCCACGATCCGCGTCGGGGTCGAGGCCCTGGGCGAGGCGGAGCTCGGACACCGTGAGGCGCCCGAGGTGATCCATCCGAATGCCGTGACGCCCGCGGACCTCTCCGAACTCGTAGAGCCGGACGGCCCGCTCGCGGGCCGCGGTGTAGCGCTCGGCGTCGCGGAGGGCTCGAATCTCACCCAGGAGGCACTCCGCCCGAAGGTCGGCGCGCGAGGAGGCCTGACCCAGCTGCCGCCACGCTCGCCACGCGCGCATGGAGTCCGTGGCCTCGAGGCGCCTCGCGACCCGAGCCGCCTCCCGCCAGGCGGCAGGGGGCTCGGGCGTGGTGCGGCTCGCCGGCCGCTCGAAGGGCGCGATCAGGGTTCCCTTCCGGTCGAACCGGAACGCCGCCTCGAGCGCCTCCTTGTCGAGACCTTCGAGGTTGGTCGTCACCGACTCGCCTCGCTCCAGTCGGCCGAGCGTCGCGGCCTCGAAGCGGAGAAAGGCGGCGTCGAGCTCGTTGCGGGAGGCCTCGGCCATCGCGGTGGCCCGTTGCTGCAGCTGCCGGTCGAGCCCGGCCGGATCCGAGGCGATGCCGTTGAGGGCCTGCCAGGCGAGGAACCCGGTGGGCAGCAGCATGAGCACCGCGAACACCAACACGAAGCGGAGCACCTCGCCCAGGTGTTGAACGTCTCGGAGGGCGCGCACCTTGCCGCGCCGGCGCGAGATCAGGGCGACGAGCCAGGCGCGAAGGACCGATCGAACCGACGACATCGGCTCTTGCGTATCACGGCGCCGCGCCGAGCACGCCCTGCGCCCACTCGAGAATCTCCTCGCTGAACACCCCGAGCACGGCTCCGAACACCGTCGCGGCCAGCCACTGGGCCCCCTGGACCGCGGTCTTCGCGTGGTCGGCTCCGACCTCGATCTCGATGATCTGCAGCGGAAGCGCGGCCTCCGCGACGAGCCCCTCGTGGACGGTGCGGGCGCCGACCACGAGCTGGAGCAACCGCTTGCCCGGCTTGGTGGGGGTGAGGGTCCAGCTCCACTCGGCCGGCGTGCGGCGGATGCCCGCGGGATCGTCGATCCACTGGGTCTCGGGGCTCGTGAGCTCGATGACGAAGCCGCCGTCGGGGGCTACCAGTCGCGCCGACATCGCCTGGGTCACCACGACGGCGTGGGTCGTGACGGTGCCGCGCATTCCCTTGCGGATATCGACCGTGCCGTCCTTGCCGAGCCGAACCTGGACCCTCTGAGGCTGGCCCACGCGCATCCGTCGGGGGATGTTCTCGGCGAGGCGCCCGTCCGCGATGTCGGGCACTGGCGCGGGCGGCGGAATCGACAAGCTCTCCTCACCGAAACCGGCTCGCCCGGAGCCTCCACGGTCCGCACGCTCCTCGGCCTCGAGAGCGTCGACGGCCTGGACGATGCTCCGGGGCGGTGCGGCTCGGATCGAGCTCGGCTCGGACTCGGTCTCGACGCGGGTCGGCTCCTCGTCGGCGGCCTCCGAGGGCCTGGCGTTCACGGTGGGGACGTCGTCGTCGAACTCCTCGAGGTTCCAGGGGGCGGGCTCGAGACTCGGACGATGCTCCGCGAAGGACTCGCCGCCCTCGAGATGGGCGTGCTCCGCGAGGTCCTCCTTCTTCGCTCGGTCGCGCTCGAGGCCTCCCGCCACCTTGGTGGGGGCGGCCCACTCCTCGAAGTCGTCTTCGTCCTCGTCGGGGTCGGTGGCGGGTTCGTCGACGAGCGAAGCGGGTCCCTCGAGCTCGTCGGCGGGCATGGTGGCTTCTTCGGTCGGAGTGTCCTGGACGTCCTCGTCTTCCGGGGGCACGGGCAGGGGAGCGGGGGCAGGCAGGCCCTGGGGCCAGGGCGCGTCCAGGGCATCCGCGGACCGGCTCGCCCGTGGCGGTGGGGGCGGCGTCGCCACCTTGACGCCCAGGTCACGGAGCCAGCTCGCGACCGGTGAGTGCGACTCGAGCAGCGACGCGACGATGGACGTGCCGTCGACGAGGTGGAGGCCGAGGGCCCGGGCCCGCCGCTCCGCGGCAACCAGGACCTCCGTGAGGGCGGCGTCCTGGGGAGGAACGCGTCCGAAGGTCGTCGGGTCGCCGTCGGCCTGCATGAGGCGCGAAACGATCTGCCCCCGCAGCGCCATCAGCCCGCCAGCGTCGAGCTGGAGCAGCGCCTTGGCGCGGGGTGAGTCGACGAACGCGAGCAGCAGGTGCTCGATCGTCACCGTCGCGTGCGTCGACTCGAGCGCGGTCCGCTGGGCGTCCCCCAGCAGCTCCGTCACCTCTGCCGCGTAGGGCAGAGCCTCGCGCGCCTCGCGTCCTGCCATCGTGCTCTCCCGTCCCTCGAAACGGGTGCAGCATACTGCCGTCGCCGGTTGGTTGGCACCCCTACGGTACGGACGCCGGTCCTGCGACGAGGCGGTCAGCGCCCCTCACACCCTTGCAGCGACGCGATCCAGTCCGTGACGAGGTCGACACCGAGGGGGTCGGTCACCAGCGTTCCTGCCGGGGGCATGCGGTTCGTGTCGGTGCGGTTCATGCGCTCGAGCACCAGCGAGCGTTCGGGGGCGCCCGGCGCGATCAGTCGCGCGTTCTCGATGCCGAGGGTCGAGAACCGGGACTCCGCGTCGCACAGCCCGGTCTCGTCGAGCGGCGTGTCCCGCCGAGCGTCGAACGCGGACCGGCCCTGGTTCTCGCTGTCGGGACGGTGACACGAGGAGCAGTTGACCTCGAGCCAGGTTCGCGCGAGTTCCTCCGTCGAGACCACCGTGTCGTCGCGACTCGGCAGCGCGGGCTGCCCTTCGGGATCGGCGGGCGGGTTCTCGACCATCCCGATCGCCACGAGGGTCGCGAGCTGCTGGGCGGTACGCCCCGTCGACGGGTACGTGATGGTCGAGGCGAGCTGCGGAGTGCGGAGGCCCAGCGTGAAGCCCGCGGCGGCGGTGTGGCACTGGATGCACTCGTCGGACGAGGGGACGGGCCAGGGGCCCGAGGTCGTGGCGATCTGGCGACCGTTCGGGTTGTAGACGGCATCGAAGATGCCGCTGTCCCAGCCGTAGCTGTAGCCGCCCCACCCATCCTCGTGGTGCACGTAGAAGCGAGTCTCGACCGTCTGTCCCTCGCGGGTGAACTGCTTGACGATGACGCTGCCCACGGGGAAGAGCCAGGTGCCGTCCTCGTCGATGATCACCCGCTCGCCGTCGGGCAGGGCGAGCCATCGCTCCTTGTCGGCACCATCGGACCAGAACTCGTGGGCCGTCGCGTAGGGGACGAGGCCTTCGAGAGGACGCCGCGGATCGTTCGGGTCCATGCACCCCGTCTCCGACAGCATCTCGGGAAAGGGCCGTCCCCCACCCGTGCCATCGGGACGCGCGAACGCCGTGCAAGACGTGTTCTCCGGACGGGAATCGAGCCCGACCGTCGACACCTCCGCCGTGTCGGCGGACGGGACGGGAGGAGGGGGTGGAGGCTCCGGCGTGATCGGCCCGTCGTCGCTCTCGTCGCTCGAACAAGCGACGGCTGCCACGATGAGCCACCCGATCCAGGATCGCATCGTCGTCACCTTTGGCTTGAGCTCCCCGCGCGCCGCGCCATAACCGGTCGAGCGGCCCGCGCGAGTCGCGATCGCGAGGCCCGCGTTCACTCCTGCCCGAGACCGCTCGCCGTCCGGGTGGCCTCCTCGATGGTTCGCGCGAGGACGGAGCGGATCTTGCCGTCCTCCATAGTCAGCAGCCCGGCGATGGTGCACCCGGCCGGGGTCGTGACCTCGTCCTTGAGAGCGGCGGGGTGCTTGCCCGTCTCGAGCACCATGCGCGCCGCCCCTTGGACGGCCTGCGCCGCGAGCTCGACCGCGACGTCGCGAGGGAGCCCCATGCGCACGCCGCCGTCGGCCAGGGCCTCCAGAATCACGCAGGCGAATGCGGGGCCGCTGCCCGACAGGCCCGTCACGGCGTCGAGGTGGCTCTCGTCGAGGATGCGGCAGCGCCCCACCGCGGCAAAGATGCGGCGAACGACCTCGAGGTCGCCAGCCTCCGCCCCGGGCCCCGGGGCAATCGCGGTCATGCCCTCTCGAATGAGGCTCGGAGTGTTGGGCATCGCCCGCACGATGCGGGCTTCCGGCGCCCAGGCGTGGAGCTGACCGGCGGTCACCCCAGCACAGACGCTGACCAGGACCTTGTCGCGGAGTGCGAGGGCCACGCCGGGGGCGGTGAGCACGTCACGGGCGTTCTTGGGCTTGACGGAGAGGAGCGCGAGATCGGTCCTGGACAGGGCCTCGACCGTGTCACGAAGCACCTCGACCGGGTACTTCGCGAGCCGCTCGGCGGTCGCGTCGCGACGCACGGTCACCGCGACGACCTGGGGGGCCTCCGGAGCGGCGATCAGGCCCTGCAGAATGGCCTCGCCGAGGGTGCCACACCCCAGGATCGCGACGCGCACGGCGTTGTCGGTGGACTCCATCGAGCCGTCTCCCATGGGTCGCGCGGTCGCGAGAGGACCGACACGCCGATGATTACGGTAACGTGGTGGGCATGGCCGGCTTCGATGCCCAGACGACCCCCGACCAACGCCGTCGCGTGGTGGCGGTGCTCGTGGCCGCGGTGCTCGGCATCTCGAGCTCCGCGGTGCTGGTCCGGTTGATGGACGCGAGCGCGCTCACCATCGCGACCTGGCGGATGGTCGGAGCGGCGGTTCTCGTCAGCGCACTCGCCGGGCGGGCCATGCGGCGACTGACCCGCGCACACCTCGCCCCGGTGGTTCTCGCCGGCGTGGCCCTGGCCCTGCACTTCTGGGCCTGGTTCGCCTCCGTTCAGTACACCACGGTGCTGCGCTCCACCTTGTTCGTCTCGCTGGTGCCCGTCTGGACGGCCCTGATCGAGGGCCTGCGGGGCGAGGGATGGCCCGCAGGGCGGCAGCGCCTCGGCTTCGGCATCGCGCTCGGGGGGCTCGTCGTGATCGAGGGCCTCGCATCGGCCGAGGTCGCCGGCCCCGGGGCGCGGTCGGGGGATGCGCTCGCCATCTTCGCGGGAGTGCTGTGGGCGGTCTACCTCTCGGTAGGCCGTCGGGTTCGGCAGTCGCTGCCCGTCACCGTCTACTTCGGCGCGGTGTGTGCGGTCGGCGCCATCGTGCTGGCGGGCCTCGCGCTGGGCACCGGGCAAGGCGGGGCTCTCGTCTCGGTCGACGCACGAACCGCCGGCCTCGTCGGGCTCGCCATCCTCGGGCCCCAGCTCCTGGGGCACCAGGGGTTCGCCTACGCCATTCGGTGGGTCGACGCGACGACGATCTCGCTCCTCATGTTGCTCGAGCCGGTGGGTGCGACCGTGCTCGCGCTGCTCGTGCTCGGCGAGCGTCCCGCGCTGGCCGCGGTGGTCGGGGGATTGCTGGTGCTCGCGGGGGTTCGTCACGCGACCGCGAAACGTCCTCGCCAATATGCGAACTCTGAGTCAGAGCCGAATCCGGACCGCGCAAGCGTTGAGGAGAGTCCATGATCGCCGCACTCGTCCTGGGGGCCGCTGCACACGCAGCCCCGACGACCTACACCCTGGACCCCGGTCCGAGCACCTTGTTCGTCGTGGTTCGCAACGACACCTCCACCGTGGCGAGCGGCCTCGGTCACGACCACGCCATCTCCCCGCGGACCTTCGAGGGGGAGGTCACCTGGGATCCCGACGACCTCTCGGCCTGCGAGGTGGCCATCTCGTTCCCCGTCTCCGCCCTGTTTCCCGATCCGCCGGGACTCCGCGAGCGCGCGGGGCTCGACCCCGACGGAGCGGTCGGCGACAAGGACAAGCAGCAGATCAAGAAGAACTTCATGAAGTCGTCGCAGCTCGACGCGAGCGACCACCCCACCATCGCCTACCGCGCGAACCGCTGCACGCCGAGCTCGCAGTCCGGGCGGGTCGACGTGACCGGCACGCTGACCATCCGCGGGGTGGGGGTCGAGCTGACCGTACCCATGAAGGTCGACGCGACCGCGTCCTCGTTCCGGGCGGAGGGGCAGTTCACGTCCACTCACACGGCGTTCGGGTTCAAGCCGTACACGAACCTGCTCGGCGCGCTCCGCAACCTGAACCGGCTCGAGTTCGTGGTCGATGTCAGCGGGACGCCGCGCTGACCTCGACGAACTCGGTGGCAGCGGCGAGCCGCTCGCCTCGGGGCAGGCGCGAGAGCCAGTCCCGCCAGGCCGCCACGACCTCGTCGTAGCGAGGGCCCGACCACAGCAGGGTCACCACCGTGGTGGCGGTGGCCGGCTCGGTGGTGGCCACCGCCTGCGGGGGGAGGGTCGCCACGAGCTCGTCGAGCCGCTCGACGCCGGCCGACGACAGGAGGGCCCGGGGCAGGAACAGCCAGAATCCGACGTCGCCGCGGAGACGCCGTCGCGCCCGCAGGCCGAGGTGCCCCATCGTGTAGCGCGCGTTGACCTCTCCGATGGGCTTGAGGGTGGGCGGGTCGCCGTCGACGACCAGCGCGTCGATCGACAAGGGCCCTCGGTAGCCGAGCTCCTGGGCTGCCTGGCCGACGAACCGCGCCGCGGCTTCGGCCGTGGCCCCGAGGCGTCCTTCGTGGAGCGCTCGCCGCAGGGGCGAGGGGAGCCCCAGGGTCGGGCTGCCGAGCACGACGCCGCGAAAGGAGCTGCCGTCCGCCCCGAAGCGCGTGGTGCCGAGCATCCGGACGTCGCCGTCGATGCGGACGTGGGTCGACAGCTCGGCGAGGACGCGAAGGTGTCGCTCGACGACCACGGGTCCCTCGCGGAGGAACCGTCGGACGGTCCGCGCGACCTTCTCGTCGAGGGGACCCGCCGGGACGCGGACCCGGTGGCGTCCCGCGGCCGAGCATGCGGCCTTGATCCAGTGCTCGTCAGCGCCCATGGCGGCGCGGGCGTGCTCGAGCCCCGTCTCGTCGGTGGCGACGTGACCCCGGTGGCGGGGCTCCACGGTGCCGGGGTGGCAGTCGGCAAACGCCGCGAGCTGCCCGGCCGCCCAGGACTTCTGGTGGAGCGGTGCGTGGTGGGCGATCTCGGGCACCTCGTCGGTCACGCGGAGCATCGCGGCCCGCATCCGGGGCGACCACCCCCACGGCTCGGGCACGCCGCGTCCGGGCCACCGGGCGGGATCGAGGGTGGGCACGAACTGGGGCACAGGGAGCCCCCGGTCCTGCCAGCGCTCCAGGGTGGCGTCGTGAGGGCGGGGGCCCACCACCACGTCGTCAGCGGCCGCGAGCAGCGCCATCACCGGAGCGAGATCCGCGTCGATGGCCGAGGTGGCCCGGCCCTGGGGACGTCCTGCCCAGTCGTCCTCGAGGGCGCCGTCGAAGACGAAGATCCGGGGATCGCGACCGCGGGAGTTGGAGGTCACGGCGATGCGGTCGATGAAGGCCTGGTCGAGCCCTGCGGCCTCCCGCGCCGCCCGGTCCACCTCGGGACCGCGCCCCCGCGCGGGGGTGAGCGGGAACCGCAGGGCCCGGGTCCAGGCGTCGAAGTCCGACTGCGCCGGTTCCTTGAGGGTGCGCAGCCAGTGCACCCCCACCCGAACGTGGCGGATCTCGTCGGCGTGGACCTCGTCGAGAACAGCGGCGGTGGCGGGGTCGCCGGCCCGTCGGAACGCGCGGGCCCAGATGCCGGCGAAGTCGAGGTTGGCTTGTTCGAGCCCGAGCTCGAGCCCCGCCACGAACGACAGCGGCGAGTCGACCGCGGACAGGGCGTCCCAGAAGTAGGCGGAGACGGGCCAGTCCCCGAAGGAGACGCCGCAGTCGGCGAGGCGGGCGACGTAGGCCGCGACGTGGCGTTGCTCGTCGCGGAGGGTGGCGAGCCAGCTTCGTCGCAGCGCGCGCGGCGCCTCGGGAAAGCGGAGGATCGCGAGGGCGAAGAGCTCGACCGCGAGGAGCTCGTGGTTGGCCATGGCGTGCAGGACGATCGCCCGGTCTTCGGTCGAGGACAGCGACGCCGGCGAGGGGAGTCGGGGGCGGGACCCCCGGTGCAGAGACAGCTCCGGTGGGCGTCCTGGGACCTCGGGCAGGCGGACTCGGCGCGGTTCGTCCCCCAGCGGCCCCGGCGGGGGAGCGAGCTTGGCCTCGACCGCGGTGGCGGTGAGGATCTGCTCGGCGTAGTCGGCCAGCGTCGGCACGAGAGTCCTCAGGGTGCGGATGAACGGAGCCCGGCGACCGCGATCGTCATACAATCGCACCATGACGCAAGCAGGCTCCGACATCCGCCGGTATCGGGTCGACGACGTGGTCGACAAGGGCGTGTTCGGGACGGTGTACCGTGCCGACCGCGACGCCGCCGGTGAGCGCTCCCCGGTTCTCATTCAGGTGCTCTGCGAGGATCTGCAGCGAGACATCGAGCACCTCAAGGGACTCCGGCGACTCCACCGGGCGCTCCGGGCCGCGGCCTCGCCGGCGCTGGTCCACACCGAGGGTCCGATCGAGCTCGAGGGCAAGCTGGTCGTCGTCTCGGAGCACATCGAGGGGCTCTCGCTTCGCGAGGTCCTGGCCGGCGAGCCGGAGCGCACGGTGCCGCTCGACATCGCGCTCGGGCTCGTGCAGCAGATCGCCGAGGCGCTGTCCGCGGTCCACACGTCCCGTGACCCCCGCGGTCGCGACATCCTGCCCGTGCACCGCGACGTCCAGCCCGAGAACGTCCTCCTCACCGTGGAGGGAGAAGTGCGGCTGGTGGGGACCGGCGTAGCGCTGACCGGCTTCGATCCGCAGCGCATGGAGCTCCACGGCGGGGTGGCGTACCTCGCCCCCGAGCGGCTCGACAACGAGGAGTCCGCGGCCATCGACATCTACGCCGCGACGCTGACCTTCATCGAGCTCGTGCTCGGCAAGCTGCCCAAGACCGTGGCCTCACGCCCTTCCGACCACGAGCGCCGCATCCTCGAGTTCGACCAGGCCCTCGAGCGCCTCGGACACCCGGTCGGGGTGCGGGCCATGGTCCGCGAGGGGCTCGCCTTCGATCCGGCTCGCCGACCGCCGGCCGCGGTGCTGGAGCGGGTGTGCCACGCCCTGCGCGGAGGCATCGCGCGTCAGGAGCTCGCCGAGTGGGTGCGACCGCGCGTGATCCGGCAGCTCCGCAGCCGCTACACGGCCCCTGGTGAGTGGTCGGGTCGGGTCATCGAAGAGGGCAACCGCCGTCGGGGCACGATTCCCCCCTCCGAGATCGGTCCTCGCGGGACCGCGCCTCAGCTGGCGCCGCCGCGGGCCACCCAGCCGGACATCCAGCCGGTCGCGCCGTCCGAGCCGCCACCCGGGGCGTTGGAGACGCGCTGGGACCCGGAGTCGCTCCCCGAGATCGCCGAAGCCCCCAGCGCCGGCGGCTCCTACGTCTCGTTCCCCGAGGAGCAGCTCCAGCCAACGTTCGGGGACAGCGGCTTCGAGGAGCCGGTCACCATGCAGCGTCCTCCGCCGCCCGGGACCCGCCTCGACGACACCGGGCGTCCGATGGCCCCGCCTCCAGGGCCCGGGCCGATGGCCCCGCCGCCCGGTGTAGGCGGGTTCACCCCGTTCGCGCCACCCGAGTCCACCGACGATCCGGCGACGGTCCTACGGCCGAGTCCGTCCGACATCGAGACGTTCCAACGTGCACCGGACCGCGGGCGCAGTCCCCTCTCGGCGAACGTCGGTCTGTCCAGGGCCCTGGAGGATGCGGACAGTCCCGACCCGGCCACTCTCATTCGGGATTCTGCGGAGATCTTCGGCGGTCTCGAACGTTCCGGTCTCCCGAGCGGCTTCGACGGCTCCGAGGACTCCGACGACCCGGCGACGATGATCCGGCCCGAGGTCGGGCTGGACGCCACTCAACAGTTCAGCTCCGACTTCGCCTCTGAAGCAGCGGGCGGCTTCCCGGCTCCGGAGCTCGACGACCTGCCCCCGCGGCCGGGGAATCCCGTGGTCTCGCTCGTGGTCGGCGCGGTGGGGCTGGTGTTCGCGCTCGGGCTGGTGGGTGGCGTCACCTACGGAATCGCCAACTACACCACCTGGGTGTTCGAGCGGGACTCCCTCTGCGAGAGCAAGGTCGCCGTCGGACGCGACTTCGTCGAAGCCATCAAGGTGCGGCCCCGCCGTCCCGCCCAGCGGATCCTCGACGATCTCGAGAAAGACTGCATGGACGAGAAGGTTTCGCTGTTCTCCACCGATCTCGTCGTGCAGGAGGTGCTCCGCCGGGTCGACGACGGGCACCTCACCGAGTTCGAGGACCACAAGATCCGCGACCGCCTCCGGAAGGCCAGCGAGTAGCGCGCGGGCACGCTATCGGTCTGTGCATGCAGACCCCGACGAACGCGCTGTTGCAGCCGCCTCGCGTGAGGCGCGGATGGTACATCGTCGCCCGCTCCCGGGACGTCCGGGCGCGCCCTGTGCAGCGGCGCCTGTTCGGCCTTCCCCTCGTGGTGTTCCGCGACGGTCGGGGCGACGTGGGGGTGCTCGTGGACCGCTGCCCCCACCGCAACGTGCCGCTGTCCGGAGGGCGGATCGTCGGGGGCGACCTGCAGTGCCCCTACCACGGGTGGCGCTTCGACGCGTCAGGCCACTGCACCGTGCTGCCGGCCCTCGACGGGACGCCGGACCGGGCTCATCGCGCCGCCGCGCTGCCCGTGCGCGAGCAGCAGGGCTACGTCTGGGCGTGGGGCGACCTCGGCTCGGAGCCCGTCGGAGAGCCGTGGCGCTTCGAGCTGGTCGAAGAGCCCGGCTACCTCGTCGTCCACCGCTCGCTCGAGGCTCCGGGGACCATCCACGCGGTGACCGAGAACGCCCTCGACGTCCCGCACACCGCGTTCCTCCACGGGGGGCTCTTTCGCAACGACCGCGACCGTCGGCCGATTCGGTGCGTCGTGGACCGGTACCCCGACCGCGTGGAGTGCGAGTACATCGGTGAGCCTCGCCCCGAGGGCGTCCTCGGCCGTGTGCTCTCGCCCTCCGGGGGCACCGTCGTGCACTTCGACCGGTTCTTCCTCCCGAGTGTGCTGCAGGTCGAGTACCGGATCGGCACCGAGAATCACATCCTGGTCACCGCGGCGCTGACCCCGATCGACGACTTCGTGACGGAGCTGCACGCCGTCGTCGCCCTACGGACCCGCGTGCCCGGCTGGCTGATCCGGCCGTTCCTCACCCCGATCGTGCTGCGGGTGTTCCGCCAGGACGCGCGAGTGCTCGCAAAGCAGACCGACACGCTGCACCGATTCGGCGAGACGCGGTTCCTGTCGACCGACCTCGACCTGCTCGGACCCCACATCTTCAAGCTGCTCCAGCGGGCCGAGCAGGACGGCGTGCCGTCGCGCGATCCCGAGCGCGCGCCGTCGCGGCGCGAGACCAGGATGTGGATCTGACGCCAGGCGACCCTGTGCGTTAGGGGGCCGCGTGTTTATCCTCCCCATCGGCGACGCCCCGAATCCCCAGGGTTTCCGGCCCTGGCTCACGTGGTTGCTGCTCGCCGCGAACGTGCTCGTGTACGTGGTCTTCACCCTGCCACAGTCGCTCGAGCAGCTCCCGCCCACCGACCCCACCGTACAGGCGTACCTCGACTTCGTGCGGTCCCTGGCTCCGGGCATCGACCCCACGCTGTACCCCATCACGCAGTGGGACCTCACGGTGTTCGAGTACGGCTTCCGTCCGTCCGACTGGAGCATCGCCGACCTCTTCTCGTCGATGTTCATGCACGCCGGGTTCGCCCACCTCGCCGGCAACATGTTGTTCCTGTGGATCTACGGGGACAACGTGGAGCATCGCCTCGGCAGGCTCTGGTATCTGGCCGCCTACCTGGGGACCGGCGTGGCCGCCACGCTCACCTTCGCGGCCTGGGAGGGATTCGCTTCGCCCGTCCCGCTCGTCGGCGCGTCGGGAGCGATCAGCGGCGTCCTGGGGCTCTACTTCGTGTCGTTCCCCCGGAACGTCGTGCGCATGTTCGTCGTGCTCCTGCCGTTCTTCATCAACACGATCGTGCTCCCGGCCTGGGTGGTCCTCGGCGTCTACGTGCTGTTCGACAACCTCGTGCCGCTGCTCTTCTCCGGCTCGGCGACCGGAGTGGCCTACGGTGCCCACCTCGGCGGATTCGTGGCCGGCATGCTCGTCGCGTGGGCGGTGTCCGCACGGGGGCTGTCGATGCCGGGGGCCCGGACGCGTCCCCGGTCGTCCCCAGCTCCTGGCCAGGTGATCCCCATGCCGCAGGGGGCGGACTCGGTGGAGTCGATCATCGCCGAGGCCGACAAGCTCATCGACGCGGGGCGACCCCGCTCCGGCCTCACCATGTTGGTGCGCCGCTGCGACCGTTCAGGGCCCGGGGACCGGGGCCGGCTGGCCTTCGCCATCGGCCAGCGGCTCCTGCGGCTCGGCCGGGTGACCGAGGCCTACCAGTGGCTCGTCCAGGCCCTGCGCGATCCGGCGTCGCACGCCGATGCGGCGAACGAGCTTCGCAGGCTCGACCTGCCTCCGCAGCTGCTGGCGCGCCTCGGGCTGTAGCGTCCACTCCGTGAGCGCGACCGTCCACGGTGCCGGTCGGAGGGCCGGTCTCCGGGGTGACGGGAGCGTCGCCTCCACACGCGAGGAGCAGTCCGTCCGAGGATCACAGCGTCTCCAGGAAGGCGACCAGCGCCTCGCGATCGCCCGACGGCAGCGCCACGTACGCCTCGCGGGACCCCAGCGCCTCGCCCGCGTGGGCCCGAATCGCCTGGTCCAGCGTGTCGGCGGCTCCGGTGTGCAGGTAGGGCGCGGTCTGGGCGAGCCCCCACAGGGGGGCCGTGCGGAACTCCCGCATCGTGGCCGAGGCCTCCTCGATGCCGAGCGCGCCTTCCCCCAGGATGTCGTGGAGCAGGAGGTCCGAGTAGAGCGGCACGCCGTCGAGCTCGGGCACGTGGCAGTCCGCGCAGCCCACCGCCTCGAAGTGTGCCTCGCCGGCGGCAGCGCGCGACGGGTCTTCGGCCGGCGTGCGGGGAGGCGCGGCGAGGGTGGAGAGATAGAACGCGAGGTTCTCGGCGTCCTCGAGCGCCATCTCGGGGTCGGGCACCTCGTCGTTGTCGTGAACCCGGCCGAAGGTGAGCCCCTCCTGGGGAGGCAGGGTCATGCCGAGCTCGGCGGTGACCGCGTCGCGCACGAACTCGTCGACCGACGGCACCTGCGCCTTCCATCCGAAGCGACCGAGTCGCTGCCCGTCGACCCAGCTCGGCTTGCCGCTGATGCCGTCTCCGTCGAGGTCGTCAGGGTCCGCACGCTCGAGGATCGCCTGCTCGGCGATGCCCTCGACGAGGCCGAGCCCGAAGACGTGAGGGGTCTGGCGGGGCTCGAAGATCACCGCCTCGGGCTGCGGTACGTTGGCGCTGTCGTCCAGCGCGGTCTGCTTGTGGAGGATGGTGCCCACCGCCGGGGGCACGAACTGGTCGCCGGACAGCAGACCGTGTCGCATGACGTTGACCCCGCGGGGCCCAGCTCCTCCGACGACCGGCTCGAAGTGGCACGCTCGACACGAGTCACCGTTGAACCGAGGGCCGCCGACGCCGCTCGCAAAGCCGAGATCGGCGTCGAACACGGTGCGGCCGGCGAGGAAGCGGGCCGCCTCGGCGTCGGTGAGCTCCCGCACCGGGCCGCCCCAGTCGCCGGGCGCCGCGATGGGCGTGTCGGGCGGAATCAGCCCGACCGAGCGCTGGGACGCGCCACCCAGCGACCGCAGGAAGGCGCCGAGGGCGGCCTGGTCGTCATCATCGAGATCGAGGTAGCGGTCGCGGGCGGCCGCGGCCTCTCCCCCGTGCCACGCGATGGCCTCCTCGATCGTCTCCGCGCGGCCATCGTGAAGATAAGGGCCGGCCGCGGTGAGTCCCCACAGGGGCTGGGTGCGGAACTCGTAGCCCTCGGCGTCCTCCATCTCGAGGCCGTCGGCGAGCTCGGGGCCCATGTCGTGGAGCAGGAGGTCGCTGTACACCGGCAGGGCGCCTCGCGGGCCTTCGAGGCGCGGGCTGTGGCAGTCCGCGCACCCCACCTCGTCGAAGCGACGCATGCCGAGTCGGGTCTCGTCGGTCAGGGGCTCCGGCTCCGGCGCCGCGAGGAGCATCGTGAAGCTCACGAGGTCGAAGAGCTCCTCGCCCGAGAGCTCGGGGTCGACAACGTCGTCCTCGTCGAAGAGCGGTCCGTCGGGAGCGGCCGCCTGCAGATAGGCGCCGAGTCGATCGAGCTCGGGGGCGAAGCGGGCGCCGAGGGTGCCGCTGGAGCTGTCCACCGGCAGCGCGGAGCGCTGGGTCTCGGTGAGCGGACTCGAGGTGATGCCGAGGTGGTTCATCAGGGGACCTCGGATGAAGCCCTCGATGGAGACCGTCTGCGACTTCACGCCGAAGCGGCCCACGAAGCCGCGGTCGTAGTTCGCACGGCCGCTGATGCCGTTTCCGTCCAGGTCATCGGGGTCCGCGCGGCTGAGGATCTCGGCGTCGGAGAGCTCGGCCAGCAAGCCGACACCGAAGAAGGGGATGGGGTTGCGCTGCGCGATCAGGTTGGTGCTCGGCGGGACGGCGGGGCGGGCCGCATAGTCGTCCGAGTAGGCGTACATCCGGATGACGCCGGACTCGTTGCCCGCGGACTCCGCGAAGAAGAAGGCCCCGTCTTCGGTCCGGCGTGCGCCGATGAAGAAGTTGCGGTAGAGCCCGGCCGCGCCGCCGAAGTCGGGCTTCTCGTGGCAAGCGCCGCAGAAGGTCACGTTGAACGCGGGACCGAGCCCCTCTTCGAGCGTGAATCGGTGCAGCGCGACGTCTCTGCCGCGAGCAAACGCCTCGAGCTGCGCCTCGTCGGCGCTCGGGAGCGGCTCGCCGAGGGGGGCGAAGATGCCGTCGGCGACCGGTCCGTGAGGGGCCCACGCCGCCTCGGAGCTGCACCCGATTCCCGCGAGCAGGGCCAGGACCACCCGTACGCTCATGGCGCCGCCTCGGTGCGACGGACGAGGGCGCTCCCCCGAAAGGGCTCGGTGAACCGGCCGGCTGCGGCCCACGTCGTGTCGACGCCGTCGAACCACGCGGCGTGGACGTCGGCGATCTCGTCGACGATGTTCTCGCCCAGGATCTCGCCCGAGTCGGGGTCGAAGCGACCCGTCCAGCCGTTGATGCCGCCGATCACCGCCTCCTCGGGGCTCACCATGGCAATCGCGTTGAGCCCCGGCACGGCGCTCGGTGCGATGGTCGTCCAGTCCGTGCCGTCGAACGTCGCGATCCGCGCCGACGAGCGGCCCCCTACGGCGACGATGCGATCCGCGGAGGTCCCCCAGAGCGAGACGAAGTCGTCGTTGGCCTCGGGCCCCGCCGGCGCCTGGATCCAGGCTTCGCCAGCGAGCTCGATGACGAGACCCTTCTGGCCGACCGCGAAGGTGCGGCCGTCGATTCCCCAGACCTTGAACAGCGCCACTGCCTTGCGGTCGTTCTCTTCTGGTGGCAACCCCGCCGGGGTGAACGTCGCCCCGTCGTAGTGGGTGAGCACGGGGGCATCGCCGAGCGGGGATCCCCCCACGATCCAGACGTCGTCGGGGCTCTCTCCCCAGACTCCCCACAGGGGAGCGTCGGTGCCGACGTCGACCGCCGTCCAGTCCCCCACCGAGCCGCGCAGGGCGGTCCCGCCCTCGCCGACGATCCACACGTCGTCGGCGCCGAAGCCGAAGACCCAGACCAGGAGGTCCGGCGTGTCGACGGTGAGGTCCTCGGTCCACGCCGTGCCGTCGTAGTGGTAGACGGCGCCGCGCGACTCGTCTCCGCCGACCATGTAGACGTCGTCGGGTCCGCTGCCCCACACGCCGGACAGCGCGGTCTCCTCGCCCACCTCGAAGGCCTCGGTCCAGCGGGCCGGCGGAGCATCGTCGGGCGAGGTGCCGTCGGTGCAGCCGATCAACGCGGCGGCCAGCCACCACTTGCGCATCGCGTCTCCTCCTCTTCTCGGGTACGCACAGGATGACCCATTCGAGTGGGATCGGTCGAACGAGAGGGTAGCCGTGATTTTCGTGACAACCTGGCTCGCCTGCTCGGCGGCGCCGGGCTGGCTCGACCCTCCCGATCCGCTGCCGGATGCCCGGTGCCGACGGCCCGGAACCGCGACGGAGCCGCTCGGCCGCCTGCCGATCCGGATCCGGGTGGGGCGGGGGCTCCAGTGGGCGGACGCGGCCTTCCACACGCGCTGGGCTGCCGATACGTGGCGGCACCTCGGGGTCACGCTGACGATCGCGGCCGATGCGGTCCCGACCGCCGACACCGTGGTGTTCGGCGACGACGTAGGCGACTCGGTGCTCGCCCCGGTGCGCGCCCACCTGGACCGGCCGGTACGCCCCTGGATCGACGTGGTGTTCGTGTCGCGGCTCGCCGATCCGGACAGTCCGGCCGCGCGACGCTTCGACCCCCTGGTCGGCTTCGCGGTCGCCGATCCCGACGATCCGTGGCTCGGACCCGTGGTGCGGGGGGCCACGCCGGCCGTGTTCGTGGGACTCGAGGCGGCGGCCGACCTTCCGCGAGAGCGCGCCCGGTACGTGCTGGCCCACGAGCTCGGACACGCGCTCGGGCTCGGTCACCGGAGCGAGCGAGGAAACCTGATGGGGCCGGGGTTCCCTCGGTGCCTGCCTCGGCTCGATTCGGCGCAGCGCGACCGCATCCGCGCTCGCTCGCGACGGGGGGGCCCGCCGGGTTAACGGGCGCTATGGCCGGCCGGATCCTGATCGTGGACGACGAGCCCTCCATCCGGAAGGTCCTCACCGCCCACTTGCGTCGCTTCGGACACGACGTCCAGACCGCCAGCGATGGCGCCGAGGCCATCGCTCGTCTGCAGGACGAGGCGTTCGACCTCGTGGTGAGCGACCTCAAGATGCCCGTGGTCGACGGCATGGAGCTGCTGCGCTGGGTCAACACCAACCAGTCGGCGCTTCCGGTCATCCTCATCACCGCACACGGCACGGTCGACTCCGCGGTCGAGGCGATCAAGCAAGGTGCGTTCGACTACGTCACGAAGCCGTTCGATCGCGACGAGCTGCAGGGGGTGATCACCAAGGCCATCCGGACCCGTGCCCGCCGGCAGTCGCACTCGGGTGATCCGAACCACACCGTCATCGTAGGGCGTACGCCAGAGATCGAGGCGGTGTTCAAGCTGGTCGACAAGGTCGCGCCCTCACCGACCACCGTGCTGGTCACCGGGGAGTCGGGCACCGGCAAGGAGCTCGTGGCCCGCTCCATCCACGAGAAGTCGGGGCGCGAGGGTGCGTTCATCCAGGTCAACTGCGGGGCGATCCCCGAGAACCTCTTCGAGGCCGAGCTCTTCGGCTACGAGAAGGGCGCGTTCACGGGAGCGGTCACGAGCAAGCCGGGTCGCTTCGAGCTCGCCGATGGTGGAACGCTGTTCCTCGACGAGGTGGGCGAGCTCCCTCGAGACATGCAGGTCAAGCTCCTCCGAGCCCTCCAGGAGCGCCGCGTCGATCGGGTGGGTGGCGTGGCCCCGATCGACATCGACGTTCGCATCGTGGCGGCGACCAACGCCGACCTCGAGCAAGCGGTCGCTGACGGGGCGTTTCGCCAGGATCTGTTCTACCGGCTGTCGGTGTTTCCGATTCTCCTGCCTCCCCTCCGCGACCGCCGCGAAGACATCCCGCTGCTCGTCGACCACTTCCGACGGGTGTTCAACGAGAAGCTCAGCAAGGCGGTCGACGACGTGAGTCCCGCGGCGCTGGTCGCGCTCGAAGAGCACGCGTGGCCCGGGAACATCCGGGAGCTCGAGAACCTCATGGAGCGCTCGATCCTCCTCGCGGAGTCCTCCACCCTGACCCCCGAGGACCTGCCCGGGCTGCGCCCCGCCGTGCCCGTGCCAGCCGCTCCCGAGGAGCTCGACTCGTTGGGGCTCAAGGAGTACGTCCGCGTGCACACCGCCCGCCTCGAGCGGGACCGCATCCAGCGCGTGCTCGAGGCCGAGGACGGCAACGTCACCCGGGCGGCGCGGCGCCTCGGCATCTCCAGGAAGTCGCTGCAGACCAAGATGAAGGAGTACGGGCTGCGCGACCCGTGACGTTGTGCCTCGGTCATGACCCTCCCTCGGCACGTCGGACCGATGAGGCCGGCAACCGAAGGAGAGCCCATGCTGCTACGGCAACTGTTCCTCGCGTCCTTGCTGGTTGCCTGTACCGGTGACGACGACGATCAGGACCCCAATCCCTCCGACGCGGACACCGACGCGGACACGGACAGCGACACGGACGCGGACACCGACGCGGACACCGACTCCGACACGGACTCCGACACGGACTCCGACACGGACGCCGATGCCGACGCCGACGCGAGCTACCACCTCTCGTACCAGGGCTTGTCCCCCGCCGACTGCCACACCACGTTCGAGGCGTCGTGGGAGCCCGCGTCGTTGACCTGCACCGAGTGTGTCTTCAACATCGCGTGGGGAACGGACCTCGACTGGTCCTTCGACAGCGCGGACGTCTCCGGCTGCGGAAAGGCCGGCCCCGATGCGTACGCGGCCTACTTCTACAGCGTCAAGGACGTCGCGGTCGCCTTCCTCGACGTCTACTACAACCAGTGGGGCTTCACCCACGCCCACCCCGAGGTGGGCAGCGCCATCCTGAGCGGGAGCACGGGCAAGGACGGCGAGTTCAACTTCTATGCGTACCCGGCCACCTGGGACGCGAAGACCGGCGACTTCACGTGGGGTGACGAGTACACGCTCTACGGTACCGGCAACTACCCGGTCCCCTGATGATCTTCGCCCTGTCGTGGTTCATCGGCTGCGCGCCCGAGCGCGCCGCCCCGCCCGTCGACGTCCCCTCCGTCGTGCTGGTGACGCTCGACACCACGCGCGCCGACCACCTGGGCGCGTATGGCTACGAGGGTGCCAGCACGCCGGTGATCGACGGGCTCGCCGCGCAGGGCGTCCGCTTCGAGGCGGCGTACACGACGGTCCCGCTGACCACCCCCGCGCACGCCTCGATCTTGACCGGGCTGTACCCGGCACGCCACGGCATCCACACCAACGGGGACGCCACGTTGCCGGAGCCCGCGGTCACCCTGGCCGAGCATCTCTCGGCGGCGGGGTACGCCACCGCGGCGAGCGTGGGCGCGTTCGTGACCACCCGGATGTGGAACCTCGATCAAGGCTTCGAGGACTACTTCGACGCCGTCGGTCGCGCATCGGGTGACCGCTGGTCGCTCGAGCGCGACGCCCGACAGGTGACCGACGACCTCGTCGGGTGGCTCGACGACCGAGGACCGTCGACGAGCCCCTTCTTCGTCTGGGCGCACTACTACGACCCCCACCACCCCCACGAGGCCCCGGAGCCGTGGGCGCCGGGGGTCGTCGACGCCTACGACGCCGAGATCGCCTTCGTGGACGAGCAGGTGGGCCGGCTGGTGGCCCGGGCTCGCGGCGCGGCAGGCGACGCAGGCGTCGTGGTCGTCGTGGTCGGGGACCACGGGGAGGCCCTCGAGGGCGAGCACGGCGAGATCACCCACGGGCTCTACGTGTACGAGCCCACGGTGCGCGTGCCGTTCGTCATCGCGGGGCCGTCGGGTGCCATCGGCCGGGTGGAGACCGAGGCGGTGAGCGTGGTCGACGTGCTGCCCACCACCCTGGGCTGGCTCGGCCTGTCCGTTCCCGACGACGTGGACGGGGTCGACCTCTCGGGCGTTCGAGACGCCCCCCTCTCGGAGCGCGAGCCGGTGGTCATCGAGTCGTTCACGGCATCGACGCGGTTCGGCTGGCATCCGGAGATCGCGATCGTCGACGAGCGCGACAAGCTGATCGACACGCCGTCGCCGCGACTGTTCGATCTCGCTCTCGACCCCGAGGAGACCCACGACCGGCTGGGAGACGCGCCCGACGCGGAGCGGGACCGTCGCGTCGCCACGCTGTCGTCGGTCGGCGACGCGGTGCTCGCGCTCGCCCCGATCGGCGATGGCGAGGCGGTGGCCGACCAAGCCGCGGTGCAGGCGCAGCTCGAGGCGCTCGGCTACGTGACCGGCGAGGCGACCCCCGGCTCTGACGTGGACCTCAAGGACCGTGGCGCCGTCGTGGCCCGGCTCGAGCAGGCGCGCGTCCTGAAGAAGGCGGGGCGACTCGACGAGGCGCTACGGACCTACGAGGCCGTGTTGCTCGAGGCCCCGACCATCGGCGAGGCTCGACTCGGGCTCGCCTCGGTGCTCCGCTCGCTCGGTCGCACCGAGAGCGCGCTGCTGGCCCTGTCCGACGCGATTGCGCTGCAGCCGGACTCCACCGTGCTGCGGGCCAACCGAGGTCGGCTCGCGCTGGCCGTGGGCCGGGTCGCGCAGGCCGAGGAGGACGCTCGGCACGTGCTCGCCCAGGTCCCCGAGGACGAAGGGGCTCGTCGACTCCTGCTGGACGTCCTCGCCACGACGCGCCCGACCGCGGCGTTCGACCAGATCGCCACCTGGCGGCTCCAGGGTGCCGACAGCGCCCTCCTCGACGCCTACCAGGGGCACCTGGAGCTGCGCCAGGGGCGCGTCGATCTGGCGCGGACCCTCTTCGAGCGCGCCAGCCAGGTGGACATGCCACCGCCGGGGGCCCACCGAGGCCTCGCGGCCATCGCGACGGCCCGGGGGCAGATCCCGCTCGCTGGCTGGCACCTCTCCGAGGAGGTGGCGCGCTTCCCGGCCGATCTGGTCTCGCGGCGCACCCTCGGCGACTACCTCATGGCCCAGCAGGACTGGGGCGCCGCGGCCGCGGTGTACCAGGGACTCGTCCGCCAGGCCGGCGACGACCACGATGCACGGCGAGCCTGGGCCCAGGCGCTGCTGAACGCCGGTCGGCGCGAGGAGGCAGCGAAGGCCCTCGAGCCCGCGCTCGCCACCGAGGACCCTCAGGTGCTCGCGCTGCAGGCGAACATTCTCGCAGCGCTGGGGCAGATGACGGCAGCCAAGGCCACCTTCGCGAGGGCGGAGGCGCGGGCGCGGCAGGTGCGATGATCCTCCTCCTGCTGGGGTGGGGGGTCGTGGCGGCGACCCCGCTCGAGCGCCACCAATATCGGGTGGCGGCGGCGACGCTTCGCGCGGTGCTGCAGACCGACGATCAGCCGGTGTGGTACGCGAGGCTCGGCTCGGCCGAGGCGCGGCTCGGGCACTACGGCGCGGCGCTGGAGGCGTTCGCCCTCGGCATCGGATCGCCCTGGTACGAGCGCACGGGCTGGCGCGACCACGCCAACGTGCTGCGCGCAGTGGGGCGCTGTGCCGAGGCTGCCGAGCTTCGGCAGTCCTTCGAGGGAACGCCGGCGGTGGTCGACCCGGCCGCGCTCTGGGCCGACATTGCCGAGGACTGGCGGGCCTGTGGCGCGTCGGAACGCGCCCTGGACGCGGTCGCGGCCGCGGAGGCACGGTCGATCGATCATCCGATCGTCCAGGCGGTGCTCTCGGATCTGCTGCGCGACCAGGGACACTGGGTGGCGGCAGGCTACCATGCCCAGAGAGCGGTGGAGATGGACACCAGCCGCGACATCCGACCCGAGCTGTCGGTGGTCGAGCACCAGATGCAGTCCGGCGATCCGGCGGGTCTGGACAAGCAGCTTCTGCGCTTGACGGTCGGCCACGGCCGCGACCCCCGACTCTTCCTGGCCCGGACGGAGTTCTGGCTCCGCACCGGTCAGCTGGACGAGGCGAGCGCCCTCGCCAGCCGCGGGCCCTGGTCCGAGCACGAAGACCCGCGCGTCCTCTGCCGCAGGCACGCGGTCTACACCGCGGGCGGCGAGGTGGAGAAGGCAGCCGAAGTCCTGATCTTCGCCGAAGACCGTCGCGGTCGGGCCCTCCAGTGCGAGCCTCCGCGGCAATGGCAAAGGCTTGGCGCCGCTCGGCCGATGTAGGGAGTGGCGCCTTCGCGGGGAGTCGATGGCCACGGCCGAACAGCCCGGACAGCAGGTGGGGGGATGGCAGCTCGTCGAGGTGCTCGGCACGGGCGCGTTCGGGGAGACCTGGCTCGCCACGGATCCGTCCGGTGCGCCGGCGGCGGTCAAGCTGCTGAACCGTCCGCCAGGCGACGAGCTTCGCGTGCTGTCCCGGATCGCCCACCCCTCGATCGTCGAGGTGCTCGGGGCAGGCGGCGGCGATCGCCCGTACCTGGCCATGGAGCTCGCCCGGGGGCGGACCCTCGCGGAGACGGGGCGCCTTCCCGAGGCGCAGGCGCTCGCGGTCGTCGCCGCCGTCCTCGACGCGCTGGCCTGCGTGCACGTCGCGGGGCTCACTCACGGGGACGTGAAGCCCGACAACGTGATGATCGACGTCCACCACGACGGTTCGGTGGACGTGAAGCTGATCGACTTCGGGCTGGCGGGCGTCCGGCGCGGGGGCACCCTGGCCTGGGCGTCGCCCGAGCGGCTGCGAGGGGAACCCTCACGCCCTCCGGGCGACGTCTATGCGGTGGGGCTCGTGCTGTGGACCTTGCTGCACGGCGAGCTCCCGTTCGCCGAGCTCCCGGTCGACAAGATGCTGCTGCGGCGCCGGGAGCAGTCGGTCGTCCCGAGCGCGGGGCCCGACTGGGTGAGGGAGCTGCTCGAGGCCATGCTCGCCATCGACCCGGCCCGGCGCCCGGAGGCCGGGGCGGCCGCCGACACCTTTGCCCACCACGGGGTCCCGCTGCCCGAGATCGACACCGCCTGGCTTCGCCGGCGCGCCCGCAGCCTCGCGCTGCCGGGGCCGGTCGACGGAGTCGTGCAGCAGTGGCTCGACCGCGGCGGCGTGTCGGTGGTCGTCGGTGCCGCGGGGTCGGGCAAGTCGCTCGCCGTGCAGCGCGCGGTGGTCGAGCTGTCGGCCCGCGGCGCGTCGTGGGTCCGCGTCCAGTCGCTCGGGTCGCCGTGGAGTGGCATCGCGGCCGCGCTCGTAGATCCGCGGCTCCCCGGGGCGCCCGCGGCGCTGCGGGTGGCTCGCGACCCCGCGGATCGCGCCTACAGCGCGGCTCGTCAGCTGCTACGGCGCGCCGGAGGGCCGCTGTTCGTCCTGGTCGACGACTGGGCGTCGCTCGACGAGGGGTCTCGCCGGGTCGTCCGGGTCCTTGCCGACGAGACCGAGACCGGCGGGGTCCTGATCACCAGCGAGACCGAGGTCGAGCTCGTCACCCGGACGGTGGTGAAGACGGAGCGCCTCGCCGCCTGGAGCACCGAGGATACCGCCCGCCTCGTGGAGCACGTCCTCGGGCCCCAGGGCGCCTCGCTCTCCGCTCTGGTGGCCCACGTCCACGAGGTGGCGTCCAGCCATCCCCGACTCGTCGTCGACGCGCTCGTGCAGGCCATGGCGGTCGGGGCGCTGTGGATGGCGTCGCGGCGCTGGATGGAGGACCCGGCCCGGCTCGGGATGCTCCCGGCCCCCGACGCTTCGCCCGCCACCGACGTCGCCTGCCTGAGCCCGAGGGAGGTCTTCGCGGGCGGGTTGATCGCGGCCCACGGGTACCCGATGCCTCGGGAGCGCCTGGCCGCGCTGGTCGATGGAACCCCCGACACCCTCGGTGCCTTGCTGCAGCCCCTGATCGTGCACGGGCTGGTGCGAGTCGAGGGAGGCCTCGTCCAGGTGACCCAGGCCGAGGCCGCACGGGCGCTGCTGGGTGCGGTGCCGGACCTGGCCGACGTGCACCGACGGTTGGCGGTGGCCCTCGAGCCGCTCGGGCCCTCCGCCAGGCTCGGCTGGCACCTCGTGCACGCCGGTGATCCCGAGCGGGCCGCTGCCCTCGGCCCCGACTGCGTCGCGCGGACCCGGGGCGAAGACGTCGAGGGCGCGGCGGCGCTCGCCCATGCCCTCTGGGAGTGGACAAGGACCTGGGAGCTCGCCGAGCAGCTCATCCTTGCTCTGGTGGGGGCCCGCCGGGGGGCGGACGCAGCCGCCTTCGCCGCCCAGCTCGATCCCGCGGAGATGGGGCTCGAAACCCCCGTGCCCCTCGGGGTGTTCGTGGCGTGGGCGAGGGCGCTCGTCACGGCGGATCGTTCGGCGGACGCCCTCACGGTGATCCGACAGGCGCAGTCCCGGTTGCGCCAGGCCCCGATGCGGGGCGCCCGTCGGGCCGTGGAGCTGCACGAGGTCCACGCTCTGGCGTTGTCGAAGCTGGGACGCCTGGACGTCGCTGCCAACGTGGCCCTCGCGGCGACCGCGAACCTCCCGGAGCTCGAGGACGTGCCCGCCACCGTGGATGCCTGGCTCCGGGCCCGGGTTGTCGCGGCCGACTGTCTGCAGCGCATGGGCGAGATCGATCTGGCCATCGAGCAGCTCCAGAGCGTACCCGAGGCGGTCGGAGGGGGACGGCCGACCCGGGGGACGCTCGATGCCCGGCTCGCGCGCCTCTACTGGCTCGCCAAGCGGTATCGGGAGTCTGCCCAGGTGTTCGCGCACGCGGCGCGACAGTCCGGAGGGCTCTCGGCCCTCGATCGTGCACGGCTCGCGAACAACAGCGCGCTCGCCAGCTTCAAGGTCGGGGACCCCGCCGCGGCGGTCAGCCAGTGGGAGCGAGCGCGGCTCATCTTCGACCGGCTCGAGAGCGAGCACGCGCGCATCGGCGTCCAGCTCAACCTCTGCGTGGGCTACCTCGAGCTCGGTCGGTGGGAGCGGGCGCGGCGAGCCGGGGTGTGGGCCCACGAGCACGCCCGGAAGCACGGCGAGCACCGCTACGAGGCGATGGCGGCGGGCAACCTGGGGGACGTGTTCCGTCACCTCGACCGTCCGCAGACGGCGCGCGCCATGTACACCGACGCCCTCATTCTGGCCGAGGAGCACGACTACGCGGAGGAGATCGCGGAGAATCTCCGGCGGCTCGGTCAGCTCGCCCTCGAGCAGGACGAGCCCGAGGCCGCGTCGCTGTGCGCGAAGGCGGAGCGACGGGCGACCGAGCTCGGGCAGGCGGCCGAAGCCGGTCGCGCGGCCGCCCTTCTCGCGGTGGTCGAGGCGCGTCGGGGCGACGCGGAGGCGGCGAGCGACGCGTTGGCCCGCGGTCGCGGGATCCTCGCCGAGCACGGCGACGCGAGGGAGCTCGCGGAGTGGCGGCTGTGCTCCGCGATGGTCTCGCAGGCGCTGGGCGTCTCCGACCGCGCCGTGTCGGAGCTCGCGCGGGTGGTGCTGTTCGCCGAGGAGGTCGGCAGCGTCCAGCTGCGCGCTCGGGCCGACAAGCTCGCACAGCAGATCGACGTCGAGCGACTCTCCAGCGGGAACGAGCGCGAGCACCGCATGCTCGACATGGCGGTCGCCGTCGCCCAGGAGCAGGACCTGGAGAGCCTCCTGCAGGCGATCGCGGAGGCGGCGCTCGAGCTGACCGACGCCGACCGGGCCTTTGTGCTCGAGCGCGGCCGGAACGTGCTGGCGAGCGCCCTGCGGGCGGAGGCCGAGCCGTCGCCTCCGTCGTGGACCATCGCCGAGCGCTCGATGGAGGAGAACCGAGAGGTCATCGTCGCCGATCTGGGGGACAGGCCGGATCTCCGCACGTCCACCTCGATGCGGGCGCTCGATCTCCGGTCGGTGATGTGCGTGCCGCTGGTCAGGGCCTCCGACGTGCTCGGGGCGCTGTACGTCGACAGCGGGCGGGCCGGGGAGCACGAGCTCGTCGAGCTTGGCCGGTACCTCCGTGCGCTCGCGGGCTACGCGGCCATCGCCATCGCCAACGCCGAGCGGGTGGCCCAGCACGATCGGCAGATCGAGGATGCGTCGGCGCTCGCCCACGACATGCGCAACCTCGCCCTCGTGCTCATCGGCCTCGCGGAGCACGTGAGCGAGATCGAGACCGCCGAGGCCGAGACCATCGAGTCGATGTCCGACGTCCGTCAGGTCGGCAACCAGCTCGTCCAGATGACCGAGCGGTTCTTGCAGCCGACGCTGCGCGCGCCCGAGGTGGTCTCCCTCTCCGAGCTGATCGGCCAGCTCTCGTCGATGGTGCGCCACGAGGCTGAGCGACGCGCGATCGAGCTCGTGGTCGACGTCTCGGCCGGTCACGTGGTGCGGGTGGACGTCGAGGCGATGCGTCGCGCGCTGTTCAACATCGTCCACAACGCGTTCAAGTACTGCGGTGACGGCGGGCGGGTCGCGCTGTCCGTGGCGGGGAGCTCCGACCACGTCTTCTTCACCGTGCACGACTCGGGGCCCGGCATCCCCGACGACATCGCCCCCTACATCTTCGACTACCGCCGGCAGGGGCGGCAGGCGCGCCAGGGCTTCGGCATCGGGCTGTCCGTGGCGAGCCGGGCCGTCGACGATGCCGGGGGGACCATCCGGGCGGGGAACCACCCCTCCGGGGGTGGGCTCGTCACCGTGATCCTGCCCCGCTATGTCGAGCCCTGACGCTCACGCGCCGATGTAGCTTCCGCCGCACACCCGAAGCACCTGACCGGTGATCCCGCACGCGCCGGGACTCGACAGGAACGTGGCCATGGCCGCGACGTCGCGCGGGAGCCCGCCCTGGGACAGGTTGGACAGCCGGCGTCCCGCCTCGCGAGTGGTCAGGGGAACGGCCGCCGTCATGCGCGTCTCGATGAAGCCCGGCGCGATCGCGTTGACGGTCACCCCCCGGCTCGCCCACTGAGCGGCGAGGGATCGCACGAACCCGACGAGTCCGGCCTTCGAAGCCGAGTAGTTCGTCTGGCCGACGTTGCCCGCGATGCCCGCGATCGACGACATGGCGACCACGCGTCCGTTCGGCGACATCAGAGGCTCGAGGGTGGAGGTGAGCTGCACGGCCGCGACGAGGTTGACGTCGAGCGCCTGGTCCCAGTACGCCTCGCTCATCTTCGCGAGGGTGCGATCGCGGGTGATGCCCGCGTTGTGCACGAGGATGTCGACGCGACCTTCGTGCTCGCGCAGAGCGTGGGCGATCGTCGCCCCGGCGCCGTCGGCGGTGACGTCGACGCCCACGAAGCGTCCCCCCACAGCGCGCGCGACCTGCTGGCCGAGCTCCGCGTCCTCGGGGCGGTCCACGACGACCACCTTGGCGCCTTCTTCGGCCATGGCGGTGGCGATGGCCTCCCCGATGCTGCGCGCCGCGCCCGTCACGACGGCGACCTTGTCCTCGAGAGGGCGGACCCAGCGGGGCGCCTGGGGGCTCGCCTCGCGCGTGACCCGGAAGGGCTGGCCCGAGACGAAGGCCGAGCGCGGGGACAGCAGCCAGCGCACGACCGCGGCGAGCCGATCCTCGGCGCCCTCTTCGACCAGGACGAGGTTGGCGGTGACCCCGGCGCGTCCGACCTCCCGGCCGCAGGCGCGCACGAAGCCCTCGAGAGCCTGGCGGGTGGCGGCGACCTCCGCGCTCGGCGAGCGCTCGGGCAGCCGGCCCAGGACGAGGAGCCGGCCGGAGCGGGCGATGCCCTTGATGCGGGGGTGGAAGAAGTCGTAGAGCGCGCGAAGCTCGCGGGGATGGGCGAGCCCCGTCGCGTCGAACACGAGGCCCCACGCGGCGGCCTCCGGTCCCACCTGGCCCTCGGGGACGACGTGCAGCGGGTAGCCCGACGACTCCGCCGCCGGCGGCCAGGGGGCGCGCCAGTCCTCGTCGGCGACGAGCCAGCACTCGGCCCCCGCCGCGGGAAGTGCCGCCGCGAGGGGAGCGGCGAGGTGGCCCCGGTGGCCCGCGCCGACGACGAGCACGCGCGAGGCCAGCTCGCGGTCGTGCCAGGGCTCGGTGGCGCGCTCCAGCTTCTGGGGCAGGGGAAGGGGCAGCCCCAGCGTGTTCACGAGCCGTCGCGCCTGGGGATTGCTCGCGAGCTGCAGGAAGAAGTCAGCCACGGGGGACCTCCGTGAACGTCCCGGTGAGGAAGGCGGGCTCGCCGGGGGCGGTCCCCACGGCGACGGTGTCGGACGAAGCGTAGAACGCGATGGTTCGCGGCAACACCACCGGTTTGGTGAACTTCACGTCGATGGTGGCGAGCTGCCCCGGTACGCCTCGAAAGCGGGTCTGGTTCAGCGTCTCCACCAGGTACGACAGGGTGGCGAACCCGTGCAGGATCGTGGACGGGAACCCGAACGCGCGCGCCCACGGGGTGAGCCAGTGCACGGGGTTCACGTCGCCGGTGAGCAGCGCGTAGTCGACGGCATCGCCCTTCGTCACGTCGCGACGTCCGATCTCCTCGGCGTCGTCGGGGACGAGGGCCGGCTCCTTCTTCCCCCCCGAGCCACGGGACAAGGGGATGACGGCGTACATCGTCGCGGTCATCGCGTTCGGCGTGCTCGCGGTCGACGTGAGCAGCCGGGTTCGCAGGACGGCGCGGCGTCCGTTGTCGTCGATGTTCTGCAGCTGGGCCTCGAGCTGCAGCGGCTCGTCGTCGGGGAGAGGGCGGTTCAGCTCGAGTCGTGCGCCCCCGTTGAGTCCTCTTGCCAGCGGGTACGGAAGGTCACGCAGCGTCCGCGCGAGGAGCGGAAAGCCCCACTGCGAGAAGAAGTGGCCGGGCAGGCAGTGGCGGTAGGCGGACGGGTCGCCGCCGCTCGCCCGCACGAAGTCTTCGACGAGGTCGCGGGGGCGGGGGGGTACCGTGGCGGTGAGCACGGGACCGGGTACGGCGGGCTCGCCCTGGGGCCGGCCGCCAGGGACGACGGCGGACGCCACCGTGGAGAGCAGCGTGCGGATCATGGGGCCCTGCTGGAGGACGTGGCGTCGGGACACCGGCACGGAGGACTCCTCGGCTACTTGGCGGCCTGGGCCGTGATCTGCGGGGTGTCGTCGCCGTGCAGCTCGCCGAGGAGCCGGAGGCCGGTGGTCTGGATCTCGTCGAGCCAGTAGCGGCAGCGGGGCTCGGCCCGCTCGAGGAAGCGCTCCAGAACGGAGGCGCGATCCGCATGGGCCTCGGCCTGCTCCAGCAGCTCCTCGGCGATCGCGACGTCGGTGAGGATCTTGGTGAGCCGCTCCGCGTGGAGCATGGCGAGCGCGAAGTCGCGCTTGGGGTCGAAGGTCGACAGGGCCTTTCGCCAGGAGCCAATCGGCTGATTGCGCAGGTCCCGGAGCTTCTCGCCGGCCAGCCGCGACAGCAGGAACCGGATCGCGTCGTGCTGGTGGACCTTCAGCCGGGCCACGCGCCGGGCGAGCGGGCTCGGGCCGGACATCGCCCTCCAGCGGTTCGAGGCCGTCTCGGCCAAGAACCGGCGAGGGTGGAGGACCGCCTGCATGAGGTTGTCCTTCATCGCCATCAGCGACTGGATCTGGCTCGTGCCCTCGTAGATCGGCATCACGACCGCGTCGCGGAGTAGCTTCTCGACGCCGTACTCGACCATGTAGCCGGCGCCGCCGTGGATCTGGAGGCTGCGGCGGGCCATCTCCACCGCCTTCTCGGCTGCGTAGTACTTGAGCAGCGGCGTGAGGTGCCGGGCGCGCTTGGCGTGGTGCTTGCGCCGCTCGTCGAGGCGCTCGCGCTCGTCGGGGTCGGCGGGCGGGTCGAGGGTGAGCGCCACCCTGAGCTTCTGGGACACCTCGTCGTGGTAGCCGGCGGACACGGCGATGCAGCGGATCGCCTGCAGGTCGGTGCGCATCTCGTCGAGGTAGTCGGCGATCATCTCGTGCTGGTCGATGGTCTTGCCCATCGAGGCTCGCTCGCGGGCATAGGCGACCGCCTTGCGGTACGACGCCTCGCAGAGCCCGAGCGCCTCGAAGCCCACGCCCACGCGGGCGCCGTTCATCAGCACGAGCATGTGCGCGAAGCCCTCCCCGCGCTCCCCGATGAGCTGGGCCGGCGCACGCTCGAAGCTGATGGCGACAGTGGCGGAGCCGTGGTGGCCGAGCTTCTCCTCGACCGCGTCCAGGGTGGTGTGCTCGCGGACGGGGTTGCCATCGTCGTCGACCGAGTAGGTCTCGACGAGGAACATCGACAGCCCCCCGAGGCCCGCGGTGGGCGAGTCGGGGTCGTCGGCGCTCTCGGTGCGGGCGATGACGAAGTGCCAGCGGCCGTGTCCGCTGGTGATGTAGATCTTCTGGCCGGTGACGAACCAGTTGCCGTCCTCGTCCTGCTCGCCGCGGCAGCGCAGCGCGGCCATGTCGGAGCCGGCGTCGGGCTCCGTGATGTCCATGCTGCCCCAGGCCTCACCGGCGAGGATGGTGTCGATCACCTCGCGGAATCGCGTATCGGTGATCTGCTTGGTCTCCTTGTCGTAGGTGACCGAGCCCTCTTCGATCGCGAAGGCGAGGGCCGACATCGCGATGCCGCCGTGGAAGCCGTGGTGGGCGGAGACCGAGACGTCGGCTCGGCCGAGCAGCTCGGTCTGGAGCTGGAAGACCATCAGCGGGGCGTTCATGCCGCCGAGCTCGCGCGGCAGGGTGAGGCCGTTGAGCTCGAGCTCGGCGAGGCCCTCCAGGGCGGTCTGCATCGCCTCGGGGAACACCACCTCGCCGTCCTTCAGCTCGGGGTGGGCGGCGTCGATCTCGGCGATGTTCGCCGCGATCTCGTTGGCCGAGTACTCGCCGACCAGCGTGAGCACCTCCCGGAAGAACTCCTTGGCGTCTTCGACCGAGGCGTGGCCCTCCTCCGACAGCCCGCCACGCTCGGCGAGGTCGACGAGCGTGGCCCAGTCGATGCCGCGCTCGACGTAGAACTTGAGGTCCTCGTTGTCGTCGTAGAAGTTGGCCACGTGGTCTCCGCTAGGTTGAGGGTCGATCGAGGAAGAGGGCGGCCTTGCCGAGGCGAACGAGCTCCGAGAGCTGCCGGTCCACCGACGGCGGGTCGCGCAGGACGTGCTTCGTGGCCTCACCCATCGCGATCACGGAGACCGCCGCGTGCACGAGGTGGACGACGTAGGCCTCGGGGTCGACGTCGCGCCGGGTGTGGCCCTCGCGCTGACCGTCCCGGATGCGCTCGATCACGAGCTGCACGTAGGGCTCGAGGTGCCGGGCGAACAGCGCGCGCATCTCGTCGGGGCGGTCGAGCATCTCGCGGGTGAGGAGGCGCGCGCGGTCGGGACGCTCGCGAAAGAAGTCGAGCGCGGCTTCGAGGACGGAGCGGAAGCGGTCGGGGCCCGACTGGCTCGCGGCCAGAATGCGCGGCAGCTCCTCCTTCCACCGGGAGAGCACCCCCTCGAGGACCTCGGTGCGCAGCTGTTCCTTGGACCCGAAGTGGTAGACGAGGGTGGGCCGGGTCACCCCGGCCGCGGCCGCGATCTCCTGCACGGACGTGCCGTCGTAGCCTCGCGCGGCGAACAGGCGCCGGGCCTCGTGGAGGATGCGGTCGCGAACCTGACTTGGCGGGGTCGGAGCGTCGCCCATGACCTCTCTCTACCACGTGGTAGAGAGATGTCTATCGAGTGGTCTGGCCTACGCGAGCACCGCGTCGAGTCGGCCGCCGGTCAGCTCGGGGTCTCCGAAGCGCTCGATCGGCGAGCCGTCTTCGTTCCGGTGTCCGGTGGCGGTGAGCAGGGCGGCGAGGAGCCGGTCGTGCGTCACGTCGCCGGCGTCGACGTAGCAGCCGGTCTTCAGCGTGCCGTCGCCCCTTCCCGCGATGATCCAGGGGAGGTTGTCGTAGCGGTGCGACCCGGTCGAGATGTCGCTGCACCACACGACCACGGACCGGTCGAGCATGCCGTTCTCGACCATGCGGTCGAGGAAGTGCACGAACACCCGCTGGTGCAGGCGGTTCACGTCGGCGTGCATCTCCTGGCAGCTCTCGTACTCGCCCCAGTCCGCCGGGTCGATGAGCCGGTGCGTGATGCCGTGGTAGGAGCGGAGGTACTTGCCGTTGACCTCGTAGTTCGCGCGGTCGAGGCGGTCGCCGACCTGCAGCGTGGCCGCGTTGATGATGCCGGTCGACGCGCACAGGGCCAGCAGGTCGCAGTGGAGCCTGGCGACCTCGAGGGACACCTCGTCGTCCGCGTAGCGTCCCGAGAGCTCGCGCATCCGCGCGGTGGTGGTCTCGGACAGTCGGCTGGACAGCAGCTCGAACTCGCGCACGCTCTCGGTGTGCAGCTCCAGGCGCTGGGCGTCCTCCTGGGAGAGGCGCGGGTGCGCGAGGAGCTCTCCGAGCTGGTCGCGCACCAGGTCGTTCACGGACTGGCGAAGCCCGATGGCGCCTCCCGCCCCGGTCAGCCGCTGGTACACGGACCAGGGATCGCTCTCGGCGGGCCGAAGCTGCGACGGGCCCCGGTAGGACATCACCTCCTCGCCATAGTTGTCGCGCCGCCCGCAGTGCAGGGTGAGCGGCTCACCGCCGTGCACGTCGGACTGACGCGCGATCCAGTTGTCGATCGACTCCCCCTGGGCGAGCGTCATGATCGAGTCGGTGTAGGGCCCGGGTCGGGCGGCGGTGAGGAGCTGGTTGCCTCCGCCCGCGTGGGACTCGCCCGTGGCCAGGTACGGGTAGCGCGTCCCGCGGACCAGCATGATGCGCTCGGCGTGATCCGCGAGCTCCGACGTGACGCGGTCGGCGTTGTCGACGGCGAGGACGTCGTGCGTGAGGGGCCCGAGCTCCCGCGGCCACCACATCTCGGGCTCGTCGCGGTCGGCCTGCGCCACCCCGCTCGCGCAGCGGATCACCACCAGGGGGTGCCCCTCGCTGGTCCGGATCGGCGCTCCTTCGGTCGCGTCCCCGCAGCCGAGAGACGGCAGGAACGGCAGGGGCAGCATCGCGCCCGCGGCCTTCAGGAAGCGGCGTCGAGTGGGGGTAGGGCGAACGGACATCGACAGATCCGGGTCGAGGGTAGCTGGACACCGTGGGCTGCGGGTAGGCTACCTCACCGAGAGGCCGCCCGTGCTCCTGTTTGTCCTGCTCGCCTGCCAGACCGAGGCCCCCGAGTCCCTGCCCACCGGGGTCGAGGGGGCTCGCGTCGCGAGGCTCAGCCACGTCCAGTACCAGAACACCCTGGTCGACCTGCTCCATCTCGACGACCCCGAGGACTTCACGGAGCACTTCGTGGACAGCGCGACCCCCTCCTGGTTCGACAACGACCGGGACGCCCTCGACATCGGGCCCACGCTGTGGCTGCAGTACCAGGCCGTCGCCGAGGCGGTGTCGGCCCAGGTGGCGGCTGACGAGGCACTGCTCGACAAGATCGCTCCCGACCGCGACCGCGACACCTTCCTCCGCGACTTCGGTCGCCGCGCCTTTCGCAGGCCCCTGACCGACGGCGAGCTCGACGCCTACGCGGAGCTCTTCGGCGAGGGGTCCGCGATCTTCGATGGCGGCGACCGCTTCGCGAACGGGGTGCACGCGGTCATCGCCGCCATGGTGCAGTCGCCGTACTTCCTCTACCGGGGGCTCGGCTACGCGGGGCCCAGCGAGGGGCTCGAGCTCGAGGGCTACGAGCTCGCCTCGAAGCTTTCGTACAGCCTGTGGAACACCATGCCCGACGACGAGCTTCTCGCGGCAGCCGAGGGCGGACTCACCGAGGAGGAGCTGTCCCGACAGGCCTGGCGGATGGTGAGCGACGTCCGTGCCAAGACGATGGTGCGCGACCTGCACCGGCAGTGGCTCGACATCGATCTCTACGAGAACCTCTGGCGCACCGACGAGGAGCGCTACGGCGACTACCTCGAGTCGACGCCCTACGCGATGACCCTGGAGGTCTACGCCTACATCGATCGCGTGGCCTACGGGGGCGGCACCGTCGAGGAGCTGTTCAGCAGCCGAACCACGGTGGTCGAGGACCGGCTCGCGGCCACCTACGGCGTGCCGGGCATCGAGGGGCTCGACAACGCCAGCATGGTCGAGGTGCAGCTCGACCCCGAGGAGCGCGCGGGCCTGTTCACGCTGTCGGGGTGGCTGGCGCTCCAGTCCGACTCCTTCACCGAGGACCTGATCCACCGTGGGGCGTTCGTGAACCACGCGGTGCTCTGCAGGACCATCCCCTCACCTCCCTCGCCCGTGCCGCCGCTCCCCGTCGACGACGAGGAGCGCACCCTTCGCGAGCTGATCGACGCGCACACCGGCACGTGCGGCGCAGGCTGCCACGACGACTACATCAACCCCGTCGGCTTCGCGTTCGCCGAGTACGACGCCTTCGGCGGCCATCGGCTCCAGGACGACGTGGGTCGGCCCCTCGACGCCTCCGGGTCCTACGTGTTCTCGGATGGGGAGGCGTCGTGGGAGACCGGGGTCGAGTTCCTCGAGTACGTCGCGGTGAGCCCGCAGGCGCACCGTTGCTACGTGGAGCACCTGCTCGCGTACACCGAGGGGCGACGGATGGGACCGCTCGACGAGCCCCGAATCGAGGCGTACACGGAGCGCTCCCTGGGCGGAGAGCCGATCATCGAGCTCCTCACCGCGATGGTGACGGATCCGGACTATCGGCGCCGACCTTGACTGGCCCCGCTCCCGCACCGGCGTACGATACTCCGGGAGGTGAGCGATGGGCAGTCCCGTGGTGCACTTTGCGGTCTACTACGACGATGCCGACCGGGCGCGTGGCTTCTACGAGGCCGTCTTCGGCTGGACGTTCGAGCCCTGGGGGCCCCCAGGGTACTGGAAGATCGACACGGGCAGCGACCACGGCGCACGGTCGGGGGCGCTGAGCGCGCGTGCCGCCGCTCGGGGTGAGGGAGCCCCCAACGCCTACCGGTGCACGATCGCCGTGGACGACGTCGACGCGACGATGGCCAGGATCGAGGCAGCGGGCGGTGGGCGCGCCTCCGCCACGGCGACCATCCCCGGGGTGGGGGACGTGGCGGAGTTCACGGACTCCGAGGGGAACCTGGCCTGCGTGATGCGCTACGAGCACGGCTTGCCCTGATCCCGGCCGGGTTCGTGCCGCGGCGGGGCGACACTCGACCACGATCGTGGACGCGGCTTGGGCTCGGCCTTTCGCGTTCTCGAGTCCGGAGCTGGCACATCGCTCGCAACGCCTCCAGCCGGGTGGATCCTCTTCCCCCCTCCAGGAGGCCACGTGACCCGGACCCTGCCCTGGCTCCGATTCTACGGAGACGTTCCCGCGACGCTCGACTACCCCGACGTCACGCTCTTCGGCGCCGTCGAGGCCACGACGCGGCGCTACCCCGAGGCGCCTGCCTACGAGTACTTCGGCCGCACCGCGACCTACCGCGAGTTCCTCGCCGACGTCGGCCAGTTCGCGAGCGCCTTGGCGTCGCTCGGGGTGAAGCCGGGAAGCCGGCTGCTCATCTCGATGCCGACCTGTCCCCAGGGCGTCGTCGCCATCTACGCGGCGAGCGCGATCGGCGCGGTGGCCACCTTGATCCATCCCCTCTCGCCGGCCAAGGAGATCGCCTTCTTCCTCGAGGCGAG
>CAZZLC010000034.1:0-71920 GCA_964655065.1 uncultured Enterobacteriaceae bacterium
CGTGCGTGCCGCTACGGCCTCCATGAAGGACACGAGGTCCTCTCCGGTCCGATGGCCGCACCCTGACGAACCTGTCGAACGCGCTGAAGGCCGCTCACTGACGGCCAGGTCGAACCGTCGTTCAGGTTCGATTCCCTGGCGCCTACAGCGATTTCCCGCATCAAGCCAGAGGAGTTCGGCGAGTACTCCCAAGGGGAATCGGTCAGTTGTGATGATCGCCAGTAGGTCCGCATGTCGTACCCGAAGATGATCGGACCGCAGTGGCGAACCAAGGTCAATCCCGATCAGGTCCCGATCACTTTCGATCCAGCCAGTATCCAGGTTTTTGCTACGAGATCCCGACTCCACGGAGAGGCACGCGATTGCCCGTTCAATGGGACTCTCCTTGTGGCTTCCGGTGATCACGCCGGGTGGCTCCGGCTCCGTGAGTTGGCGGATCTTCGGCCAAGGCTGCGTCGCCGTCCGTGTCGGTTGCGATGGAGCTACCATGGGCGTCGAGCTCCCCGACTCGTCCAGACTTCGCCTCAGGTTTCGCGTTAGCATCGGGCACTGCCGCTTGGAGCACCTCACTTTCCTTCGGTGCCATGATTGAAGCGTCGTCGGGACGACCGGCAGATTCAGCACGGGGCTGTGCCCGAGTTGCGCGCTCCTCGCGACGGCGGCGTACGAGTTGTCCGGCCTTCCGTGACATACGCCAAACGGAGAAGCGCCGGTAGAGTTCCCGAATTCCCCGAATGGGCCACCACGGTAAAGGTGCGGGTACGCCACCGCGAGCAAGTCGGTCGGCTCGGTGTGCTCTGACCTGTTCGAGCAGTTCGGCTACGGCGAACTGCACGGTCTGCAATCTGCCCCCTTGCTGAATATGCGCTCTGGCCGTGTCCGCGTGTGGGTTTGGTCCGTCGCCTGGCTCCCAGCCCTGGCCGTAGATTTCGTCACCGTCTGCATGTCCGATTACTTCCCGATGCAGCTCGTTGATGGCCTCGTGTACACGAAGCGCCAATCTGTACACACGATCATCTGCGAGGGCGGCCGGGGATAGAGATTCCTGGAAAGCCGCGACCCTGGACGTCAGCTCATCGACATCCGACAGCTGTTGAAACCAGAGCAGCACTGCTAGCGCCGTCGCGCCAACGCGATCGATCGCCTCGTCCGAATGGACGAGGGCCTCACGCTGGTAATCGCGGTGTTCCTGCGCCAGGCTCTGCCGACCCTCCAGCCACTTCGTGATCAATGGCATGAGGGTGGCAATGATGGAGGCCAGGGCTCCAGGGGCTGCGGCTGCCAATACGAGCCAGGCATTTTCGGTCACGGTTCCCTCGACAGAATCTCGTTTCTCAATCCCGCATCCACGCTTGAGCGCCGCGGCCACGGAGCTTTCGAGGTCGTCCAGTCGGATTGGTCCGCCTGATGACGCGCTTGACGGAGCTACTCTTCGGGTTCAGCGAAGTTGATCGGGCCTCCGGTGGTGAAGGTCTCGAACCTGTCGACGACGAGTCGCACGAAGTCGGCCAAGCTCAGCGTGGACTCAACCTTGGGCAGGCCGCGGCGCGGGGGCGCCATCTCGACGTCGAAGAAGCGGATCACACCTTTCGTAAGGGTATCCGAGTGTATGACGTCGCCAGTATTGGTGACTTCGACGTCGCCAGGGACGTACAGAGCCACTGCGGCCATGTCGACCCGGTCCATCTGGCTCGCCATTAGGGGCTCCATACGCGTGCAGAACGACCGAAGCAACGCGACGGTCCTGGCGAAACTAGAGTCCGAGATCTGTGTCTTCTTGTCGGTCGCCGCGCCAACCGGCAGGAAGTATAGGCCGACGAGGAAGGACATCGGGAGGTGTCGGTGAACAAGCAGCACCTCGTCGCGTAGTTCGTAGGTCCGCCCGGTCAGGTTCTTGTCGAAGTTCGATCCCGAGGCGTCCCGGAAGTTGAATCCCTTGAGCGAGACGCCCAGTCGAAGGCCGAAGAGAGTCTCGAGAGCGGCTACGTCGATACGCTTCTTCTTGTCCCCGACGGCGAAGGCGGTCCGCTCTGCGGATTCACCCTCATCCGGGAGGACTCGGTAGGAAGCCATGCGGCCGTCCTCTCGGAGCGCTCCAGCAATCATGTGGGCGCAGCAATCTGCGAATGCATTGCTCCAAGCGTGCTTCTGTGGTCGCCCAGCCATCAGCGCATCCTTCCTCGGGATCTGCGCCCTTTTGTCAGCTTCGTCCAAGGCTCTTACGAAGGCGTCATTGGCATCGAGCTCCGACCACTTCCGTGCGGTAGGCATGGTTTCTCCTGGAGAAGTCCGATCTACGGAGGGCTCTGGATTTCGGTCGACGCCGAAGCCACAGTCCCAACTGGCGAATCCGCGCGCTGCTCGCGATACTCGGCCAGCTCTACGAACACTTGGAGGAGGCGCTCCAACAGGTGAGTCGGGGCGGTTCTCAGCTGGTCGTCCGAGATCGCTCCAGCAGTTCTCTCGGGCGTATCCGCTACTGACCTGTCGCTGGACCGAATGAAATGGATGTCTCGCCTGCCCTGATGAAACACGCGAGCCCGGATCGCCTTGATCGCGCGGAGCCGTGTTCCAGGGGGGACCGACACATCCGTCGCCAGCCGATACTCGACGTCGTCCAATTCAGCTTCCAGGCCGACTCGCGCATCGTCGACGGCGTCGACGAATTCGCAGTACCGGCTGGTCGGGTCACGCCGCCCTTCCCGGAGCCAGCGCTCGACAGTGGACAGGCCGATGCCAGCGGCTCGGGCGGCGGCTCGAAGGGTGTGGCCGTGACCGATGGCCTTGCAGAAGCGCTCGCATCGTTCCGGCGTGAATACCGTGGGGCGCCCAGCGTGTCTTTGCACCATGCCGATCTCCCGGAGGGCCTTCGGAACCCTCGGCTCCCGCCGTCCGTGCTGAATCTAACGAGCCACTGGGTTCGTCGATCGACGGCAGTTCACGGTCGTGCCGACCAATCGACGTCAGGCTCGCGGTAGAACGTGGTGTGGCTATGGAGCATCGATGTTGTTCCCGAATCCAGAGGGTGCCAGGAGTGAACTGCACGAGCTCATCTCTGCCGTTCCGAACCTGTCGGCCCCCAGCACGTCCAAGTTCAGCCAGGTGGAGATCTGGCTTGCTGGTGCCCTCCAGACCGAGGTAGATTCCGTCTATGCCGTGTGGGTGAGCAAGCCCGGGAACCTCAGCGTTCGACTGGAGCAGCGCGGCCGTCCTACTCGTGTCGGCTTCGCGATCCTCAAGTCCCACGAGGATCTCCCAGGGTGCCTTCGGGCGGGGCAGCGCAAGGTAGGCCCTGGTCGCCCCTGCACGGAAGCTCTCGTGCTCTGCAGTCGGCCCACGAACTCACGTTGGACGGTGTCGGCCGTCATCCGGTCCCCCGAGAGCAAGGCGACTGCTCCGATCGAGGCGGTGTTCTCCGACCTGGGCATCGTGGAGCCGTTGGTCGAGCCGGGAATGGCGGCGCCGCCGTCGGACTCGCTCGATGGGCTCGCTGACGAGCTCTTCGTCGATCGTACTTGGCTGCACGAGGTTGCCTGGCTGTTGCACGACAAGCGCGGTGTCGTCTTCTACGGGCCGCCCGGGACCGGGAAGACGTTCATCGCGCTGAAGCTGGCCGAACATCTCCAGGCCGACGAACGGCTGCGCAGGCTCGTCCAGTTGCACCCTTCGTACGGCTACGAGGACTTCTTCGAGGGGTATCGGCCGAGCATGCTCGCAGGCGAGAGCATGGCCCTCGAGCTCCGTCACGGCCCCCTACGCGAGCTCTGTGACGCAGCGCTATCGAGGCCCGAAGAAGCCGCTGTGCTCGTTCTCGACGAGATGAACCGTGGCAACCTGCCGAGGGTCTTCGGCGAACTGTACTTCGCGCTCGAATACCGCCGTGAGCGCGTGGGCCTGATGTACTCACCTGATGGTGGCTTCCAGCTCCCAGAAAATCTGCTCCTGCTCGGCACCATGAACACCGCCGACCGCTCCATTGCCCTCCTGGACCAAGCGCTCCGACGCCGCTTCCACTTCGTCAGCCTGTTTCCGGGCGAGTCGGTGGTCGATGGCATGCTGAGCCGCTACCTCGAAGCGCATCATCGTGAGCTTCTTTGGCTCGCGGACGTGTTGGCAGAGGCGAACGAGCGGCTGGGCGATCGCAACGTCGCGATCGGACCGAGTCACTTCATGCGCGACGATCTGGACGAACGGATCATCTCCAGGATCTGGCGCCACTCCGTCCTTCCCACGATCCAGGAGCACTTCTTCGGCGAAGACGACCGCCTCGCGGACTACCAGCTCGACGCCCTTAGGGAGGCCGTTACCGCTGATGCCGCCGACGACGAGTAGCTCGACCATCCTGCTGCGGGAACACCAGACGACGCGCTACGTGCGGCTGAGTACCCTCGCGGCGAGCCAACTCGGGGCATCCGGGGCGGGCATTCGCGTCCAGGCGACTGACCGTCCAGGCTGGTTCGATCTCAGGGCTTCTAGCATCGTGGGCTCGGTCGTCCTGGGCGACGTCCAGGTGATCATCAGGCCGAAGATCCCTGTTCGGCGGCTACTCCATCTCTTCAGCTTCTCCAGTCGGGGGATCGACTTCGGTGGGGTCGGGCGTCTCGACGACGACTTCGAACTGCTGGACGTGATGGCAGAACAGTACATGCGCCTTCTGCAGCGCTCGTTGTCGCGCGGTCTCGTACGCGAGTACATCGAGGAGCAGGCCGAGCTGCCAGGGCTGCGCGGCAGGGTCGACGGTTTGCACGTCGTTACCCGCAGATTCGGTGTCATTCCGCCTGTCCGATGTAGCTACGCAGAGTTCTCCGTCGACACCGTTCCGAACCAGCTCCTTTTGTCCGCCTGCACGCTCCTTACGCGTTCTCGGCTGCGCGGATCCATCCTTTCCCGGTTTCCAGCTTTGGTGTCCCGGCTCGAAGGGGTGTCTCCCGTTCTCTTTCCGCCGCAGGGTGTGCCCCATCCCCGATTAGATCGGAGGTACGACCACTCGAAAGCAGCGGTGAGGTTCGCAGAGCTGATCCTGCGTCGGATGTCCATCGAGCTTCGAGATGGGGCACTCCAGGCGCTGACCTTTCTCGTGGACATGAACGTCCTGTACGAAGAGTTTGTGGTAGAAGGCCTGCGCCGGGCGCTGAAGGTCCCCACGGCGCGATGGATCCATCATCCGGCCCACATCTACCTCGACACGGATCGCCGGCTTCAGCTACGCCCTGATGCCCTCTGGCGGGACCATCGCAGACGGCCCCTTCTTGTGGTGGATGCCAAGTACAAGGATGTGCCGGTCGCGGTCTCCGGTGACGTGTACCAGATGCTTGCCTACTGTCAGGCCGTCGGCGTTGGCGACGCTGTGCTGGTGTACGCGTCCACCGTGCCGGACCGCCACGTCGTGGCGAACTCCGGCGTGCGCATCCATCGCTTGCAGCTCAACCCGGACGGGACACCGCAAGAGATCGAGGAGCGGCTGGACGCAGCGGCTGCGACTCTTCGGAGAATCGCACGGCACCCGTGATCGCCCGATCCTGCCGTCACTCGGCAGTTCCCAGCTCCGATGTCAACCTCGCACGAAGGTCTTCGGGGTCTCGTGTCTCGCACTCCCACACCACGAGTACGGTGAGACCTCGGGCTCGGAGATCCTCGATCTTCCGAGCGTCACGTTCGCGATTGCGCTGGAACTTGGCCTGCCACCACTCCCGGTTCCTCTTCGGGATGGTGGCCCGCGAGCAGCCCTCGTGATGATGCCAGTAGCAGCCGTGGACGAAGATCGCCCAGCCTCGACGCTGGTTCGAGAGGTCGGGAGACCCTGGCAAGTTCGGCGAGTTCACGCGGTAAGCGAACCCCAGCTCGCGGAGGAACCTCCGTACTACCAGCTCCGGTTTCGTATCTATACGCTTCTGACGCCGCATTCTGGCGAGCGTCTGCTCGTCCGATGCAGACGGGCGACTCACGCTGCTACGACCTTCAGGTGCCGCTCTAGCGCAGACAGGAACGCCGGTGGAAACCGAAGGTTGCACTTCGGCGACGTCGCGCGGCTCAAGAAGCCCCGTGTCGCCCTGGGCGACAGCATGGTCGGATCGTCCTTCAAGAACTCCAGCATCGGTGGACGGATCGTATGCCGCGGAAACTCGCTTACGTCGGACACCATTCGCCTACCGGTGACGTTCCAGGCAGCGACTGGCCATCGAGCACCCGGTTCCAACGCCACATCGTTCGTGTCGTCGTAGGGCTCGGGGTTGCGGAGCATCGCTCCGAGCCACTCGGCCACGTCGACGGTGACTGCATTGCCCACGAGCTTCCAGCGGAACCCGGACCTGGCGACTTCTTCTGCTGGCTTCGTCCAGTCGGCCTCGAAGCCCTGCATCCGCTCTGCGTCGCGGATGTGCGGCTTGATGACACGGCCGTCGGGCAAGACCACCGCTGGGGAGGAAGGGACGCCGACCGTGGAACCGCCCTTCAGAGTCGGGACTGCCTCGTGTGCCCAGCCGACGCCGCGCAGGCCCTCGGTCCAGTAGAAGCCCACAGCCGTTTCGCCAGTCCACTCGTCCTTCGATGGGTCGGCAATCGGTCCCGCGTCCTGGGAAAGGACGACTTCGCGGGGGTCGTTGCTGGTGGAGGCGACGAGGAAGACGCGGCGGCGTCGCTGTGGCACGCCGAAGGCCCGCGAATCTACGACTCGGTATGCCCACATATAGCCGAGACGTTCGAGCTCGGTGATGATGACGTCCATCGCTTCACCCTTCTTGAGGTGCAGCATGTTGGGGACGTTCTCGATGATCACCCAGGGTACGGGCTGCCCCTTGGCGCGACGGTCGTGGAGGATCTTGAAGACCTGGTACACCAAACCACTGTTCTCACCGCGGATTCCTGCTGTCATGCCCGCCTGCGAGAGGTCGGTGCAGGGGAAGCCTGCAGTTAGGAGCGTCACGTACTCTGGCAGCGACGAACCACTGGCAAGGTCGGTCACGTCACGGACGATCTGGACCCCCGGAAAGCGAGACTCCAAGACAGCGACCGCCGGATCCCAGATCTCGCACAGGAGCTTGGCGGAGTGCCCCGATCGGCCAAGGCCAAGTTCGAATCCACCGATTCCTGCGAAGAGGCCGGCGGTGGTGAGCGGCGCGTTCTTCGAACTCTCGAGCACGTCGTTGCTGACGCAAGCATCGGAGTCCTCAGACGCGAAGAGATTCAGCTGTGGGGCTCCAACCATGATGGGGACCGCCTCCGGAATGCATAGAGATACCTCGTTGTCGTGACCGAAGGTCGGACAGGAGCTGACCGCTTCCAGCACAGAGCACTCGGTTCTATGGCTGGGCACGATGCTGCTCGCTGCCCGGGGACCTCGTGGCCCTTTGCCCACGACCGTTGTGGCTTCGTCGACCCGTCTTACCGGTCCGGATGACCTGGCTGGATGTACTCTCAGGTTCCGGTTCGGTGACTGAACCACTGAGGGTTCGACTCTTGGACCCACGCTGTTCGATGGGCGAACCATCGAGGTTCGCCTCACGAACCGTCTCACGGCGTCGACGGCTTTCGCGCGCGCGTTGCCGTCCCTGTTCGGCGAACCGTTCTCGGTAGGCCTCGTCGTCTTCGCGAAGCCTCTGGTACGTCTCGACGAGCTCCTTCAGGAGGAACCTCCTCCCCTGTGTCTGTCCGCTACCGCGCCTCCACGGAGTACGCTCCACGATGCCCTCGGCTTCGAGTTCCTTGTACGCATCGGAGAGGGTCCCGCGAGAGAGGCCGGTTTCGGAACACATCCGGTCGAAGCACGCCCACGCTTCGCCGATGCGCCGGTTGCGCGACCGCGTCCGCGGTCTCCTGGCGTACGTGAGCAGAGCAAAGCCGACGAGCTTCGCGTTCTTGGACAGCGGCAGCCTAAGTAGGCAGGTTTCCACTTCGATTCTGGGGAACTTGGGTCCCTCGCCGGTGTACTCTCCGGTCTTGGGATCCCACTGCTCCAGGAGTGCATCTTCTTCGTCTTGATCGAGCCAATCGTAGTCGCGACTCACGTTCACCTCCTGCCTTAGAGCCGAACGCGGGGCAGCGGACTGTCGATTACACGGGCATCGATATCGCCTGCACCACGGAGCGCCTCGATCACGTCGGCCCAGATCACACACCGCCGGCCCGCGATGTGTCGGATGAGGCGTCTGTCGTGGAGCCATGCCCGAGCTTCCGAATCCCCGAGTGGCAGCAGGGCAGCGGCCGCCGCGACGGGCAGGACTGCTCCGAGCCCCATCGATAGCCGATCCTGGTGGCGCCTAGTGGACATCGTGCCTCACCGCGCCGCGGTCCCGGGCGAGCCCTTCGCGGATGTAGTGCTTGATCTGGCCCGCACGAGAGCGGGACTGTCCGACAGCGACACGATCGAGATCCGCGACCACACGTCGTGGAAGTCGAACAGAGAGAGGGACGGTTTCCAGGTCGTCGTCCCCGTGACCACGTTCCTGCTCGGCCATCACAGCCTCCTGTCATTTAATTAGCGAATTGAGTTCCGCTGACTCAAGAATAGTGCGCGAAGAATTGGACAGCAAGTCTATCGGTACTAATCTGTCTACAGCGGAGGTTGACCTTGGCCGACGGAGGCTTCGGCGACAAGCTCAAGCAGTGGCGCGGGGAGCGGGGTCTGACACAGGCGGACCTCGACAAGGCCATTGGCAAGAACAGAGGGCACATCGCCCAGATCGAGACCGGGCGCCTGAAACCGCCGGAAATGCCCCTCTGCGCTCGAATCGCGGACGTGCTGGGGCTTGACCCCGTCGACGTATGGGAAGCCGCCGCCCCCGAAAGACTGGAGCGGTTCGATTCCGATCTCCTGGACTGGCACCGGCGGCAGGTGAATCGTGCGCGAGAACTGCCGCTATCGGACGAGGAAAGCACCTTTGTGCAGGAACTGCGCCGTCTCAGGAGCTCTGACTCTCCCGAGAGCGTCATTGCGCTGATCGAAACAGTTCTCCAGCTCCAAGCGGCCATCGATACTCGGATCGCGAACGCTGGGACACGACGTCGCGAGTCTGCGTCTTTGGCCGAACGGGCCATCTCGCTCGACGCAGCGGCAGCGTTGCGCCGCTTGCTCGAGGACTTGATCGACTACGCGGACGAAGTGCGGAAGGAGCAACGTGGCGCGTTCAGAGCTGCTGGCGACACGCTCGCGTACTTCGCGAGCCAGCTGCTGGGAGGTCTCGCCCGCCTGCCTCCGTCGCGATTGCGGGCCTTGATGCTGGAACTCAAGGACCGCGCGGCGCTCTCGCACAACTTGTGGCTTACATCCGACCGCTTCGAGGAGATGCGGCAACAGCACCTGCGAATCGGTTGGCCCGACGGCGTCCGACGCTGGCTTCTCGATTCCGGCATGTCCGACCGTGCTGTCGATGAGTACATCGAAGCGATGCGGCCATCCGTGGACGCCGAACCTGATGGCGAGGACCAGCGCTGATGCCTGGGAAGCCGCGTCGACCGACTCCGGTGACCGTGGAGCCTGTTCGTGCTCGTGCCGTCAGAGGTCCTCACCGAGACGGCTCCGGGCGCTGGTACTGGCTCGCGGTGACCTATCCGACCGGCCAGAAGGGAAAGGAGAAGGTCGTCTGGCGAGGCTGGGCCGATCGTTCGGAGATCACTCCCATCCTTGCCGACATCATCGCGAACCACGGCCTGATCGATTCGGAACCGAAGAAGGCTGACGTCAAGACCGTCCAGGACCTCTTGGAGGCCTGGTTGGGGTCCCGCGAGAACGCTTCCGACCTGGAGGCGAACACGAAGCGCGCGTCGCGTAGCTCGGCACGGCGTCTCGTCGGCCCACCAGATTGCAGGACTGCCTTGTCGTCGATCCTGCTGACCCAGCTCGACCGTCGGCACCTCGAGCACTACCGCGACACGTCGACCGGAGCTGTCTCGACCGTGAGCCGGGACCTGAAGACGCTGCGTTCGGCGTGGCTGTGGGGCAGGGACATCGGACTTGCACCGGACCGCTCCTTGCCCCGCCTGCGCCGGTCGTCGAAGCAACAGACGAGCAAGCCCGTCTACACGCGGTACACGCCGACCGAGAGCGAGGTCGCCGCGGTGATGGAGTGCATCCGCCGACCGTATGTTCGTAGGGCGGTCCTGCTTCTTTACGCGACGGGCGGTCGGATCAGCGAGATCACGTCGCTGCGGTGGGGTGCGGTAGCTCCGTACGATCGCGAGTTCACGATTCGTGGCGTCCGGCTTTGTGATTTGCAGGGCGTTCATCTCGACTGGGACGCCACCGACGCCGAATCCATCGTGTTCGACGGCAAGGGCGACCGCCCTCGCGAGGTCCAACTTCATCCGGACGTAGCAGCCGAAGTCGCGTCGTGGCGACCTTCGGACGCGGATCCGCTCGACGGGCTCTGGGGCGTCAGCGCGGACAGCGCAAAGAACGGCATCCGGCAGGAACTTGTCAGGGCGAGCGAGCACCTTGGCCTGCCGAGGCTGTCGCCGAACGGACTCCGCCGCGCCGCGGAGCGGGTGCTCTACCGGACCCGGAACATCGACGTAGCTGCGTCGATCATGGGCCACAGCCCCGAGACGGCCATCCGTACCTACCGTCAGGTGACCGGCGAGGAGCGTGCGTCGCTGGTAGCAGAGGCTGGGCTCGGCATACCGAAGGTCACCGGACGGGGCGAAGTGGTCGCATTCCCGTCCGGTCGGTCCGAGGAGTGATGCGACCCCGATCAACTTCGCGAGGATGCTGATCGGGGCTTCGTTGTGAGTACTCCCAAGGGGAATCGAACCCCTGTCTCCGCCGTGAGAGGGCGGTGTCCTAACCGCTAGACGATGGGAGCATTGTTGGAGAGTTGACCCGCCAGGGCTCGAACCTGGAGCCTTCGGAGCCAGAATCCGACGTCTTGCCAATTCGACCACGGGTCATCAGCAACGCCCAGAGACATAACCGAGTGGTGGCGGGCGTCAAGCGTCGAGCGGCGACTCCCCTACGGGTAGGGATCGATGCTGATGTTCATCCCGCCGAGCCGCTCGCCCACGCCGACGAACCAGGCCTCCTCCTCGAGCTTCACCTCTTCGGCGGCCTTCGTGCCCCGCTCCCAGCGCTCGCGATCGGCGAGCCGAAGCGCCTCACTGATGTCGCGGTACGCCACCGCGCGATCGCCCCAGATCGCGACCAGCTCACCGTGCTTCTCGGTCCAGTCCTCGGGCGCCTTCACGAGCTTCGCCTGGAAGTGCAGGTGCTCGGCAATCGGCGTGATGTCGGACTCCCACTTGTTCGCGACATCGTCGGGACGGGCAGCATTGTTGTAGATGTCTGCCGCCTGGAAGAGCACCCGCTCTGCGAGCAGGCTGTTCTCCTGCAACAGCGGACTCAGCTGGTTCACGTAGGTCGTGGCCGAACCTGCGGAGTTGGAGGAACACGCCAGAACCACGAGGAGCAGGGACGTCATGCCCGCACCATATAGGAATCCGCCGGCTCGTCAATCGGCGAAAGGCCACGTTGCGACCAGACGCGGCCGGAGTTATGCGGCCACTTCGCGCCGGACGCGGCGGTCCCCCGCTGACCCGCCCCCTCCGCTCGCGAACCCCATCCTACCTGGAAGGCCGAAGTGAGGATCCCGGTCGAGGGCATCCCCGATGCGGGGAGACGCGTCGACTTCACGCTGCACACGGAGTGGGCCGCCGAGGCGGCCACCGAGTCGCTGGACCGTCGTCCGGGCGAGCTCGCGGGCCACCTCCTGCTCACCTTTGCGTCCAAGCGCCAGGGCCTCGTTCGCGTCGACACGACGTTCGAGCTCCGCTCCTCCGCGGACTGCGACCGCTGCACCGAGCCCTGCGAGCTCCTCCTCGACGAGACGATGAGCCTGCTCTTCGCCCCCGAGGAGGCGGGCGGCGAGGTCTTCGACGGCGGCGAGCTCGACCTCGCAGCTGATGACCTCGACATCGGTTGGTACTCCGACGGTCACATCGTGGCCAGCGACGTACTGCGCGAGGCGCTGACCCTGGCGCAGCCCTCGCGAATCACGTGCACCGATCGCGAGGAATGCGATAAGCGCACCGAGGCATTGCTGGCCGCCCAGGCGGCCGGGGTCGGCCACCCTGCGTTCGGGGTCCTCGCCGACTTCGACCCTTCGGGGTCCAAAGACACGAATTGATGGAGTTCTCCCATGGCGGTTCCGAAGAAGCGGACGTCGCGCCGGCGGCGTGACATGCGACGCGCCCACGATGCACTCAAGGTCACGGCCGCAGCCGAGTCCTGCCCCAACTGTGGCGAGCTGAAGCTCCGCCACCACGCGTGCGACCACTGCGGCGCGTACCGCGACCAGAACGTGCTGCTGGACAGCACCGAAGCCATCGAAGAGTGATCGCGACTTGCGGACCCCGTTGCGGGGCCCGCTCCCCATCGCGGTCGACGCGATGGGCGGCGACGACGCCCCTAACGTCGTAATCGAAGGCACCCTCGCCGCGGTGGCTGACGGCGCACTGGTTTGCCTCGTCGGGCCCGAGCATCTGCTGCGCGACCTCCCGGTTCCCCATCTCCACGCCCCCGACCACATCGGCATGGACGAAGCTGCCGTGGCCGGCGTGCGCCGCAGACCCGACACCTCCATCCGCGTCGGCATGCGCGCGGTCGCCGAAGGGCGCGCCGCCGGGTTCACCTCCTGTGGCAACACCGGCGCCGTCGTCACCTCCGCCATGCTCGACCTGGGCCTTGACGAGGGCGTCCGTCGACCCCCGATTGCCACGATCCTCCCCCGCGCCGACGGCGGCGAGCTCGTGCTCCTCGACACCGGTGCGCACGTCGACGCCCGCGCGATCCTCCTCGCGGACTTCGCCCGACTCGGCCGCGACTACGCCCAGGAAATCGGCATTGCCGAGCCCCGCGTGGGCCTGCTCGCCAACGGAGTGGAGGTCACCAAGGGCACGTCGCGCCTCCGCGAGACCGTGGACCGCCTCGACGCGATGGGCATCCCCCACGTGGGCTTCGTCGAGCCGCACGCGGCCCTCGAAGGCGCCTGTGACGTACTCGTGACCGATGGCTTCGTCGGCAACGTCCTGCTCAAGGCCGGGGAGGGAACGGTCCAGATGCTCGGTCGTCTCCTGGGCCACGAGATCCGCCGCGATCCCATCGCCCGAATCGGGGCCTGGCTCCTGCGTGCCGCCGCGCGGCGACTCCGACGCCAGGTCGAGTGGGAGGCCCGCGGGGGCGGCGTCGTGCTCGGGTGCCGGGGAACCGTGGTCGTGGGGCACGGGCGCGCCTCTGCCGAGTCGGTGCGGCAGGCCATTCACCTCGCTCACCGGACGGTCGAGGCGCGTCTCCGTACTTGACAAGGAACGGCCCCCGGCGGAGTCTGTACGCTATACACGCCGCCCCGCGCCGCGTGGGGTGGGCGGATCCGCCGCCCAGAAAGGAGCCAGAGGATGTCGAACGAGGACCAGATCCAGAAGGTCAAGGATGTCATCGCCGAGAGTCTCGGGGTGAAGAAGGAAGAGGTCGTGCCCTCCGCCTCCTTCATCGACGATCTCAATGCCGACAGCCTGGACATCGTCGAACTCGTCATGACGATCGAGAAGGAGTTCAACGTCGAGATCAAGGACGACGAGGCGGAGAACATCCGCACCGTCCAGGACGCGATCAACTTCATCTCGAACCGCGGGTCGTAGCGCGATGCAGCCCCCGCGACGCGTCGTCGTCACCGGAGTGGGGGCGATCAGCCCCTGTGGCCACGACGCTTCCTCCACCTTCGACGCCGTCGTCGAGGGCCGCAGCGGTATCGGACCCCTGACCCGCTTCGACGCGTCGGGCTACGGCACGCGCATCGCTGGCGAAATCAACGACTTCGATGTCGCCGACGTCGTGGGCAAGAAGCTCGCCCGCCGGACGGGCCGCTTCGTGCAGCTCGGCATCGTCGCCGCCGACGAAGCCATGCGCGATGCGGGCTACGACGTGGCGGGCGCGCTCGACGGGGCGCCGAGCCTCTGGCCCGAGAACGAGCGCTTCGGCGTGTTCGTGGGGTCGGGCATCGGCGGCTTCCCCGAGATCGTCGACGCCGCGCTCGAGCTGCACGAACGGGGGCCGCGCGCCGTCTCCCCGTTCTTCATTCCCACCGTGCTCGCGAACCTCGCCACGGGACAGCTCGCCATCCGATACGGGGCGCAGGGACCGAGTCTCGCCGTCGTGACGGCCTGTGCGGTCGGCAACCACAGCATCGGTGAGGGCTTCCAGGCGATTCGCGACGGGGATGCCGACGTGGTCCTCGCCGGCGGCGCAGAGGCCGCCATCGGCCCCCTCGGCATCACGGGCTTCATGAACATGAAGGCCTTGTCGAGTCGCAACGACGACCCGGCCACCGCGAGCCGGCCCTTCGACAAGGACCGCGACGGCTTCGTGATGAGCGAGGGCTCGGGGCTCGTCGTCCTCGAGTCGCTGGAGCACGCACGGCAGCGCGACGCCCGCATCTACTGCGAGCTCGTCGGCTACGCGATGACCACCGACGCCCACCACGTCACCGCCCCGTCTCCGGGCGGCGCGGGGGCCATCCGCTGCATGACCAAGGCGCTCCGCAGCGCGGGCATGAACCCCGAGGACGTCGACTACGTCAATGCTCACGGCACCTCGACCCCCGTGAACGACTCGACGGAGACCCAGGCGATCCGCGGCGCCTTCGGCGCACACGCCGACAAGCTCGCCGTGAGCTCGACCAAGGGGGTCACTGGGCACCTGCTCGGCGCCGCGGGTGGCCTCGAGGCCGTGCTGGTGAGCCTCGCGATTCACCGCGGCGTGATTCCGCCGACCGCGAACCACCACACGCCGGACCCGGAGTGCGACCTGGACATCGTTCCGAACACGGCGCGCGAGCAGCCGATCGGCGCCGCCATGTCGAACGGCTTCGGCTTTGGCGGCACGAACGCGGTGCTGGTCTTCAAGCGGCACTGACCCGACGCAAGGGCGCCGGGCGATCAGTCCTCGCCTTCGGCCTCGGCAGGCTCGGCCGCCTCCGCGGCGGGCTCGGCCTTGGTGCAGTCGGTGATCACCAACGCGCCGTCCTGCTCGGCCAGGGTGCCCGTCACCTGCATCGCCGCGCCCGCCTCGACGCCCTCGACCGCCTCGGCATCGCTCATGGCGCACAGCACGGTCGCCGCGGACTCCTCCGTCGAAGCCGCGAGCGTCACCTGGACCGCCGCGTCGGTGGCCTCGTGCGACGCGTACACGCCGCTCACGGTCACCGCTGCGCCAGCCTGGGCCGAGGTGAGCTCGGGGATCGTCGTGGTGCTCGGAGCAGCCTTGGCCGCTTCGGCGGCCGCCGCCTCCTCGGCGGCCTTGGCGGCGGCGGCCTCCTCGGCCTCCTTCGCGGCGTCGGCGGCCACCTGGGCCGCCGGCTCGTCCTGGGCCTCGGTCGCGGCATCGTCACAGCCCGTGGTGAGGGCGACGACGAGAACAACAAGGGAGAAGTTCGTCTTCTGCACAGCGGGATCCTCCAGAAAGCGAGAGGAGGCTACGCGCGGAGCCCCAGGCTCGACAACCCGTCGACGTCGGACCCCCGATCGAGGGGCCTGGCCACCGCATCGTCAGCGCGGAGAATCCGGGTTGCTCCTGGTCTGGCGCGCTCGTCCACGGGGCGGAATCGGCGATTGCCGGGGAGGGGCTTGGTCCATAGACAAAGTAAGGAGGAAGTGGTGGGAACCATCTTCGACAAGATCATCAACCGCGAGATCGCGGCCGACATCGTCTATGAGGACGACCGGGCTCTCGCCTTCCGCGACATCGCGCCCCAGGCCCCCACCCACGTCCTGGTGATTCCGAAGAAGCCCGTCGTCAACGTGGCCTCCGCCGCTGACGAGGACGCGGAGTTGCTCGGCCACCTCCTGATGGTGGTCCGCAACGTCGCGCGGCAGGAGGGCCTCGACGAAGGAGGGTACCGGATCGTCGCGAACAACGGCGTCGACGGCGGGCAGTCGGTCGACCACCTACACTTCCACATCCTGGGCGGCCGCAAGCTCACCTGGCCTCCGGGCTAGCCCAGGCGACCGTGTCTCGCGGGCCTCGACGCCCCGGGGCCCGTGTTAGGGTCAGCGTCTGGCCCGCGATTCCACCAAAGAGGAGACGTTTCGGCATGGCTACGTTCGAGGCGACGACGCACCCGCTGGCGTTTGCCCACATGGAGGGCGGCGTCAAGACGGTGTTCGTCGTGCCGTGGAGCCCCGAGTTCTCGGTGATCTCTTCGGGCGATCGCATCGAGTTCGAGGATCTCGGGAGCATCTCGATCGGAACCGTCCGCAAGTACGACTCCGTCGACGGTCTGCTCGAGGCCGAGGGCTTTGCGAACGTGGTGCCCGAGGCCGAGGACGCCGATCAGGCCGCGTCGATGATCCGCGAGAGCTCGGAGTGGGATGCCGCCGCCGAGGAGCGCGACGGCGTGCTGGCCTTGCGCGTTCGCTGGGCGAAGCGAAAGACCTGAAGCGCGTGGACAGCTTCCACGACCCCTTCTCGGGGGCCACTCCGAGCACCAGAGATTCCTGGCTCTGACCAGACGCTGAAGCGGTGCACACGCGTCAGGGCGTCAGGTCGCCCTTGCCCTCGCGAACCACGAGGGTTCCGGAGCCGTCGTGGGTGAAGACCTCGGCGAGCAGCCCGTCGGGCGTGCGTCCGTCGACGAGGTGCACCCGGGGGACCCCACCGTCGAGCGCCTGGCGGACCGCCGCGACCTTGGGCCGCATGCCGCCGCGAATCGCACCGCGCTGCTCGAGCTCGTCGAGCTTGGCGAGGTCGGCCACGGGGAGGGCGGAGTTCTCGTCGTCGGGATCGGTGAGGATGCCTGGCGTCTCCCCTACGATGATGAGCTTGGCAGCGGGCAGCGCGACCGCGATGGCCGCGGCGATGCTGTCCGCGTTGACGTTGAGCAGACCGTCGTCGCCAGCGGCGAGTGGACTCACGATCGGCACCATCTCGCAGTCGAGGATCGCCTGGAGGACCTCGGGGTTCACCTGCTGCAGGTCCCCGACCCGCCCGAAGTCCACCGTCCGGCTCGCTCCGGCATCGTCGACGATGGACACCGGCGGCCGTCGGGTCGCGACGAGCAGATTCCCGTCGGCCCCGCACAGGCCCACCGCCCGCTCGCCGCCGTGGCGGAACGCGTCGACGAGCTGGGTGGAGATGCGGCCTCGCCACTGCTCGATCGCGACGTCCAGCAGCGCACCGGAGGTGATGCGACGCCCCGCGACCCGCGGAGCAGCGACGCCGCGTGCGGTCGCCGCGCGCTCGAGTTGCGGCCCACCACCGTGGACGACGATGACCGCCATGCCCACGCGATGGAGTACCGCGCACTGGTGGACGAGCGCCGCGCAGGACGCCTCGTCCTCGACGATCGCGCCGCCGACCTTCACCACGAAGGTCTGACCGGCATAGGCACGCAGGTAGGGGACGGCCCCGGTCAGCGAGATCAGACGTTCCACGATTCGGCTCCCAACAGGTTCTCGAGCAAGGCGGTGGCAGTGTGCAGCCGGAGTCCCGCGGTCTGCACGACCCAGGACGCGGGCGAGTCCACGACCGCGTCCGTAGCGACGACGTTGCGGCGCAGCGGCAGGCAGTGCATGAAGCCCGCCCCCTCAGCCGCGAGCGCGAGATCGGCCGCGTCGACCCGCCAGTCCCCGTGGGTCGCGCGCACCTGGGCCTCCTCCTCGCGGCGGCCGTAGCCCGAGAAACCAGCCCAGCTCTTGGCCAGCAGCACCTGCGCCCCCTCGATGGCCGCCCGGCGATCGTGGGTGACGGTGACCGCCCCCCCGGACGCCGTGGCGAGCCCCTCGGCTCGCCGAACGACCTCGGGGTCGAGGTCGAAGCCCTCCGGGTGGGCGACGGTGATGTTCGCGCCGAGCAGGCTCGCGGTCGTCAGCACCTGCTGGGGCACGGCCGCAGGCAGCGCCTTGGGGTGCGGAGCCCACAGCAGCGTGATGCGGGCGCCCGCGACGGTGCCGAGCCGATCGACCCAGGTGGCCGCGTCGGCCAGTCCCTGCAGCGGGTGCCACCGCGCGGACTCGAGGTTGATCACGGGTCCCGTGGCGTGCTTCGCGAACGCCGTGAGGACGGGGTCGGCACGATCCTCGTCGCGGTCGCGCAGCGAGGCGAAGGCCCTGACGGCGAGCGCGTCCGCGTACTGACCGAGGACGGGGACGGCATCGGCGACGTGCTCGGCCTTGTCGCCGTCCATCACCGCCCCCTCCTCCATCTCGAGCTTCCACGCGCTGGCCCCGGGGGTGAGGCTCGAGTGGTGGATGCCCAGCGTGTGGCAGGCCGCATCGAGCGACACACGCGTGCGCAGGCTCGGGTTGAGGAACACGCTCACGAGCCGGCGGTCGATGCGAAGCGAGGGCGCCCCGCGGGACAGCGCCAGGGCACGCCGGACGAGGGCCTCGACGCCGGCACGACCGGGCTCGGTGCCGTCGATGAAGTGACGGTGCGTCATGCGGATCACCAGGGATTCAGGGGAGGGCAGGGCTCCGGCGGAGCCCCGTGTCGCCGGGCAGCCCGGCCATGCGGTTGAGGCACTGGACGGCCTGCGTCGCCGCGCCCTTGCCGAGGTTGTCGATGGCCGAGATCACGACCGCGTGGCCGTGCTGTCGGCCCACCCACAGATCCGCAAAGGCGGTGCCCCGGACGTGTCGGAGCTGGGGGGACTCCGCGCGCAGCCTCACCAGCGGTGCGTTCGCGTACGCCGTGGTGACGAGCTCGCTGGGATCGACGTCGTCACCGACGGGTACGAAGGCGGTGGCGAGAATCCCCCGGTCGACCGGGGCCGACAGCGGCACGAAGACGAGCTCGGTCGGCTGGCCCACCGCGGCGAGCGTCGCCTCGACCTCGGGGACGTGCTGGTGCGTGAGCATCTTGTAGGCGCGCAGGTTCACCGCCCGCTCGGGGTGGTGGGTGCCCCGGCCGGGCGTGGCGCCGGAACCCGTGGAGCCCGTGCAGGCGCTCACCATGACCGCGCCCCGAATGGCCCGGGCAGCCGCGAAGGGCGCGATGGCCAGCGTGATGGCGGTCGCGAAGCAGCCGGGCACCGCCACCCGCTCGGCGGTGGTGAAGTCGGCCTCGGTCCAGTCCACGAGGCCATACAGCCAGCCTTCCGCGTGGCGGTGGTCGGCGGAGAGGTCTGCGATGCGCACCCCGGCCGGCACCTCCTCGGCGAGCGACCGGGCCTGACCGTGGGGCACCGCGAGGCACACCACGTCGCAGCCCCGGAGCGCCCCCCCGGACCACGGCCGGACTTCGAGGTCGGTGAGCCCTGCGAGTCCGGGGTGGACGGCATCCAGCCGTTGTCCGGCGGCCGAGCGACCCACCGCGAGGGCCAGCTCCAGCGCGGGATGCTCGATCACCCAACGACAAAGCTCGGACCCTGCATACCCACTGACGCCGACGACCCCGACCCTCACGAGGCGTCCCGCGCCGCCCGCAGGGCGGGCTTGGCCACGGCTCGGAGCACGGTCTGGACGAACTCGTCGCGCTGACGACGCGCGTTGATCGCGGGAACCGAGGTGCGCGACGCGATCGACCGACACCCCGCCTCGTTGTCGGTGGCCGGGCCCGTGATCACGGTCGTGGGGAGGCCCATCTCGGCGAGGAGCTGCTGACCACCCCAGGCGCCCACGGGGTCGTTGGCCGACAGCACGATGGCGCGGGCCACGGCGGCGATGCCCTCGGACTGCAGGACCTCCTTCACGCCGTACTGGCCCATCAGACCGTCGCCGAGCTCCACCACCAGGAGATCGGGCCTGCGAGCCGCGGCGTCCACGAGGCATCCCCACGCCCCGCGCACGACGTCGACGTCGATGGTGGACGGGAAGCCCACGTCGGCGAACGACACGGCGGAGACCGCGCCATAGTCCTGCATCTCGAGCGTGTCGCGTCGGAGCGCCACCCCCGTGACCTTCAGCGCGACGACCCGCATGCCCGCCACCGTGGCCCCGCGCACGATCGCGCAGGCGGCCGCCGTCTTGCCGGCGTGCATGGTGGTGCCGACCACGAACACGACGGGCACGCCGAGGTCCTGGCCCGGGTCGGCCAGCGCGACGGGCCCGGGAAAGATGTTGGCGGTCGTGCCGTGCTGGCGCTCGAGGTCGGCGAAGCGCACCACGCTGCCGAGCACCTCGACGCGGGGAGCCGGGCCCAGCTCGGGGTGGCCGTCGGGGCAGTAGCCGATGACGCCGCCACGGTTGAGGAGGTGCAGCACGTCGCCGGCCTCGACCTGCTCGGGGATGGTCCCCGCGAAGCCCCGCAGCGCCTCGCGTCGGCCGAGGACGCCGCACAGCACGTCGCCCTCGCGGCACTTCATCATGCGGCCCTGGGGGTTCTCGATGGTCACGCCCGCGCCGCCATCGAGCAGCCGGACGGCGACCACGGCGCCTGCGGTGGAGGTCACCTCCGGAGAGACCACCACGTTGCGAGACAGTCCCAGGTGGACCGTGCTCGAGGCGATCTTGTCGAGTCGAATGCGCATGGTGACTACGCTCCTGCGATGCCGAGCCAGATGAACAGGGCGTCCGTCGCGTCGGCCCCCGAGGTCGCCACGAACACCGTGTCGTCCCCCGCGATCGTTCCGAGCACGCCATCGATCGGTGCCTCGTCGATCCGAGATGCCATGACGTTGGCCCAGGCGGGTGCGGTGTGCAGCACCACGAGGCACCCCCCCGCGGTGACCGACGCCGACAGGACCGCGATGTCCTTCGCCGGGGTCAGCCGGTAGATCCCCCCTACCTTGGTGGCCCCGAGCACCCGCAGCTCCCGCGAGATCGCCGCCTGGTCGACCTGGTGCCCGTCCGCGAGGAGGGCCGCGGCCAGGTCGGCCTGGGTCCGGTACTGCCCCTCGAGCAGGAGGGTGGGGAGCTGCTCACGCCATGACATAGGGGCGCATACTATGAGGGTGACTCGGGTGCAAGCCCGGCTCGCCGGGGTCACGGCAAGCGGCTACCGAGCCCCATGAATCAGTGGTCGAGGCGGCTCGGAGTGCTGGCGGCGATCGTCGTTCCCTTCGGGGCGCTGATGGTCGGCGTGAGGCGCGTCTACCCGTTCATCTCCGACGACGCTCTCATCTCGCTGCGCTACGCGGATCGCTGGCTGGCTGGCCAAGGCCTGACCTGGGACGATCACGACGCGGTCGAGGGCTACTCGAACCTGGCGTGGGTCGTGCTGTGCGCGGGTCTGGGCGCCGCCGGTGTCGATCTGATCGATGCTGCGCGAGTCCTCGGCGTGCTCTGCACCATCACCACCTTCGCAGCGGTGGTCCGCTTCGCGACCCGAGACGGCGGAAGCCCCGTCGGTGCGCTCGTCGCCAACACGCTGCTCGCGCTCCTCGGTACGATCTACGTCTGGGCGGTGGGTGGACTGGAGACCCCGCTCGTCGCGGCGTCGCTCGCCTGGGGCTGGGCGCTCACGGATGGTCTGATGCGCGACCGCGTCGACGAGGACGGGCCCGTCGGAGACGCGCGCTGGCGGCCCTGGGCCGCGGGGGCCGCCTGGGCGGTGCTCGTGCTGACCCGACCCGACGGCCCGCTGTTCGTGGCGATCAGCGGCCTTGCCCTGCTGTGGCACCACCGGGGGCTCGGCCTGCGAGCCGTACGGTGGGGGGCGCCGTCGGTGGGGCTTCCGCTGGTTGCCTGGCTCGGTCAGCTGGCGTTCCGCCTCCTCTATTACGGCGACTGGGTCCCGAACCCCGCCCACGTGAAGGCCGAGGTGACCTGGCGGCGCATCGAGGTCGGGGCGGCCTATGTCGGCGAGGTTCTCTACGCCTACGCGCCGCTCGTCGGACTGGCCGGGCTGGCGTTGGTCGGATGGCGCGCAGCGCGCCTGCGGACCACCGGCGCGGTCATCGCGGTCAGCCTGGTCGCCTGGGCGCTCTACGTGACCTCGGTCGGCGGCGACATCTTCCCGGGGCACCGGCACGGGGTCCCCATCGCGGTGGGGCTCGGGTTGCTCGTCGTGATCGCCCACGACGCGATCGCGACGACGCTGCGCGGGCGGGTCGCGTTCCTCGCGCTGTCGCTCGGGGTGGCAGGGGCGCTCGCGTGGAGCCAGCCGCGGTTCAAGGCCAACCGGCGTGCGGTCACGGAGCGCTGGGAGTGGGACGCGGCGGTCACGGGGCGCTTCTTCGCCGAGGCGTTCGCCGACGACCCCCCGCTCGTCGCGGTGACCGCCGCGGGTGCGATCCCGTACTTCTCCCGGCTTCCCGCGCTCGATCTGTTCGGGCTCAACGACCGTCACATCGCGCGGACGCCGGCGCGCGGCCGGTGGATCGCCCACGATCGCGGCGACGCGGACTACGTGATGGACCGCGAGCCCGACCTGATCGTGTTCGGCATCCTGGGCAACTACCGGCCCCCGCCGTCCTACCGTCGCGAGCTGGGCCCCGGCTCCCGACTTCATCGCGACTACGTGCGGATCCGGGTCCGGGGCCGCGACCCCTGGCCCGTGGTCTCGTCCGTGTGGGCCCGGCGCGAGGGGCGGGCGGGCTTGCGGCAGGAGTCCGGCCAGATCGTGGTGCCCGGCTACTTCTTTGGCGGCACGGTGGCCGAGCTCGCCCCGGACGGTTCGGTGCTGGGCCGGCTCGAGGTGGGGTCTCGTCCCGAGCCACTCGAGCTCGCGCTGCCCGAGGGGACCTGGCGCGCGCGTTGGCCCGAGGACGTCGCGGTGACGGTGGCGGGGGCGCCGGGAGGTGTCGAGGGTCGGGACACGATCGTCGCGGGGCCGGCGGATCTCGCGATCGCCGTGACGCCGCCCGGGTTCGGGACGGCGCTGTCGCCGATCGTCTTCGAGCGAACCTCCGCGGAGGCGCCCGACGGTCGACCGTCGCTCCCCGTGGCCGTGGAGGTCGGACCGGTGGTGGCCGAGAGCGCCTTCGTGGTGGACACCCGGCTCGAGGGCGGCGTGCACGAGTCGGTGTCCGAGCCCCTCCTCGTGCCCGACGGCGGGGTGCTCGCGTTCCGGCTGCAGGGTGATGCCGACCCCCACCAGCACCGTCTCGAGGTGATCGACGCCGAGGGGAGGGTAGCGCTCACCTTCGTTGCCGACGGGCGGCGCCCCCAGCGATCCGAACGCCTGGTGGGCCTGGAGGGCCAGGAGATCCGGCTCCGCGCGGTCGACGAAGACCCCCGTCCGCGCTACCGCATCGCCGTCTCCGAGGTCCGGCTCCACCGCCTGGTCCCCCGCGAGGCGCCGACGGAGGAGTGATGCACTTGATCCTTGCCTGGCTCGCGTGCAGCGGAACGTCGCCCGACCCCGTGGAGTCCGCGCCCCGAGCGGACACCTCTGCCCCGACGCCGCGCTTCGTCGACCGCACTGCGGAGGCGCTGCCCCCGCTCGTGGCCTCGTGCATGGACGCTGCCCCCGTCGACGTCGACGACGATGGAGACCTCGACCTGGTGCTCGCCCAGGAGTTCCGCGAGAACGTCCTGCTGCTCAACGATGGCCAGGGGACGTTCTCCGACGCCTCCGACCAGCTGCCCCGGACTCGCCGCGACAGTGAGGACCTCGCGGTCGGCGACATCGATGGTGACGACGACCCCGACGTGTTCATCGTGAGCGAGGACGACCGCGCCAACGAGCTCTACCTCAACGACGGCGCGGGGAACTTCACGGCCGCGAGCGACCAGATCCCGGTCGAGGGCGTGTCCAACGGTGTGGTGGCGATCCCCCTGAACGATGACGACCGGATGGACGTGGTCATCGGCAACGCCGGCGCGAACACCGCCCTGCTCGGCGGCCTCCCGCTGGTGGACGTCACCGCGGCTCGACTCCCCGAGACCACGGAGACGACCCAGGACCTCGAAGCGGGCGACGTGGATGGCGACGGCGACCTGGACCTGGTGGTCGCCAACGAGGGCGACAACGTGCTGTGGCGCAACGAGGACGGCGTCTTCACCGCCGAGCCCGACGCGATCGAGTTGCGCGAGGCCCCCGAGGAGTCGCGCGAGGCCGAGCTCGGCGACGTCGATGGTGACGGCGACCTCGACCTGGTCTTCGGCAACATCCGGTTTCTCGTGGGCGGCGCCGACCGGGCGAACCGGCTCCTCCTCAACGACGGCACCGGCCGGTTCACGACCTCGGCTGCGCTGCCGGCCGACGACGACGACACGTTCGACGTGGAACTCCTGGACCTCGACGCAGACGGTGACCTCGAGCTCGTCACCGCGAACCTCGACAGCCTCTCGGGCTCGCCGGCCAACCGGCGCTACCGGGTCTACGACAACGACGGGAAGGGTGTCTTCACGCTGGCCACCGGCGCGTTCTTTCCCGACAGTGCGCGGGGCAACGGCTTCGACATCGAAGGGGCGGACTTCACCGGCGACGGCGTGATCGACGTCTTCCTGTGCAGCCGCGGGGGGCAGGATCGACTTCTGGTCGGCGCCGCGAAGTGACTCGAGGGTTCAGCGTTCGGCGTTCAGCCGGTCGGCCCGGCCGGTGGGGGCCAGCGCGGGACCGAGAGCGACCCCACGGCTCACCAGCGAGGGCACGCGCAGGTACTCGAGCATGCGGGTCTCGCGGCGGTGGTGGGTCACCGTGTCGAGGATGAGCCCTGCCGTGAACGACAGGAACGCCACCAGCATGATGGCCGAGCAGAGGATCGCGGTGGGGAAGCGCGGTACCTGGCTCGTCTCGAGCCAGGTGACGAACAGGGGAATCGCGAGCCAGATCGACAGGGCCGACAGCAGACCTCCGATGACGCCGTAGAAGGCGAGCGGTCGCTCGCGCTGCACGAGCCGCCCGATGGTGAAGAGGATCTTCAGCCCGTCGCGCACGGCGTTGAGCTTGCTCGGGTTGCCGTCGGGTCTCGACTGGAAGCGGACCTCCCGCTCGCCCACGGGCATCTTGAGCTCGAGGGCGTGCACGGTGAGCTCGGTCTCGATCTCGAAGCCGCCGGAGATCACGGGGAACGACTTCACGAACCGTCGCGAGAACACGCGGTACCCCGAGAAGACGTCCGAGAGCTGGCGCCCGAACAGCCGTCCCACGAGCCCGGTCATCACCCGGTTGCCGAAGGCATGGCCCTCGCGGTGGACGCCGGCCGCGTCCTCGACGCGGATGCCCGTGACCATGTCGAGGTCGTCGGCGAGCAGGGCCTCGACCAGGACGGGCGCGTCGGCGGGATCGAGCTGCTCGTCGCCGTCGATCATCACGTAGACGTCAGCCTCGACGTCCGCGAACATCCGCCGCACCACGTTCCCTTTGCCCTGCAGGGTGGCCGGTCGGACGATCGCCCCCGCCTCGCGGGCCACCTCGGCGCTGCGGTCGCGGCTGTTGTTGTCGTAGACATAGATGGTGGCGCCCGGAAGCGCACCGCGGCACCCGTCGATCACCCTCCGGATCGTGGGCTCTTCGTCGTAGCAGGGGATGATCACCGCGATCTCGAGGTCGTCGACCACGCACGCCTCACTCGACCAAGGTAACGCCTGGTCTCGCGAGCTCGGCCCGGGTGGCGCGCGTCATCACGTCGACCGCCCACGCGATCTCGCCCGGGGTCGTGCAGTAGGGCGGCACCAGGTAGAGCGTGTTGCCGAGCGGGCGCACGTAGAGGTTCTCGGCGAACGCCCGGTCACAGATCCGCCGTCCCACGGGGTCGAGATAGCCGCCGGGCCCGCCCGCGACGTCGTACGCGAAGATGCCCCCACGAACCCGCACGTTGGTGACCCCAGGCATGGCCCGCAGTGACTCCGCGGCCCGGTCGTAGGCCGTGGCCATGGCGGCGATCCGCTCGAACACGGGCTCGGTGTCGAACAGGCGCAGCGAGGCGAGAGCGGCGGCACAGGCGATGGGGCTGCCCGTGAAGCTGTGCCCGTGCAGGAACGCGTGCACGAGCCCGTCCCCGAGGAACGTCTCGAAGACGTGGTCGCGGCACGCCGTCACGCCCATCGCGATCGAGCCCCCGGTGAGGCCCTTGGACAGGCACGTGATGTCGGGGACGACGCCCGCCTGGTCGCAGGCCCACATGGTGCCCGTCCGCCCGAAGCCGGTGAACACCTCGTCGGTGATCATCCAGGCGCCGACACGGTCGCAGGCCGCACGCACCCGGCGCAGGAACTCGGGGGAGCCGAAGCGCATGCCGGCGGCCCCCTGCACGAGCGGCTCCAGGATGACCCCGGCGACCGAGGCCCCGTGCTCGTCGAGATAGGCGTCCAGGGCATCGGCGTCGTCGTAGGGGAGGTGGGCGACGTCGAAGAGCAGCGGCACGAAGGGGTCGGAGAACACCCCCCGCTCGCCCACGCTCATCGCGCCAGCGGAGTCGCCGTGGTAGGCACCGTCGAAGGCCACGAACCGAGGACGGGCCTGCCCGCGCTGCGCTTGCCCCTGGAGCGTCATCTTGAGGGCGACCTCGACGGCCGTGGATCCGTCGTCCGAGAAGTAGACGTGGTTCACGTCGCCGGGCAGGGCGGCCGCGAGAGCCTGCGAGAGTTCGCGGGCTGGTTCGTGGGAGAAGTCCGCCAGGATCACCTGGTCGAAGGTGTGGGTCTGGGTGGCGATGGCGCGCACGACGGCGGGATGGCTGTGTCCGTGGAGCGTCACCCACCAGGAGGAGACGCCGTCGAGCACGCGGCGGCCGTCGTCGAGCTCCAGCCAGGCGCCCTCGGCGCGGACGACGTGGCCGCGCGGGACGAACCCCCGGAGCTGGGTGAACGGGTGCCAGAGGGGAAGCCGGTCCCGAGGCGGCTCACGCGGAGGCGCGGGGGGAGCGGCGTGGCGCGCGAGCTGGGCTCCGAGCGAGGCGGTGAGGGCGGGAACGTCGTCGGGCAGGGTGCCGCGCTCGATGCGGGCGAGCACCGGTACGCCGCCGAGGAGCGGGAGATCGCGCTCGTTCTCGGCGTGGGGCGGCCCCACGAGGACGATGCCCACCGGCGTGACGCCGTCGGCGCGGATCGCGCGGATGGTGGAGAGGGTGTGGTTGAGGGTGCCGAGTCCGCTGCGGGCGACGACCACCACGGGCAGTCCGAGGTGACGCACGAGGTCCGCCTGCCAGAGCACCCTGCCGGGGGTGCGGGCGTAGGGCACCATCCAGCCCCCCGCGCCCTCGACGACGAGGGGACCCTCGGGAAGCACGAGCTGGTCGAGGTCGAGAGTGCCGCCTTCGGTCTCGAGGGCCGCGTGCGGCGAGGCCGGGCGCTCCAGCACGAGGTGCTCGGGGTGGGTCGGCACTCCGGTCAGCGCGGTGACGGTGTCGCGATCCGTGGGCCGACCCGCTTGGACGGGCTTCCAGTAGGCGCGGCGCAGCACCTTGGCGAGCAGCGCGGACACGACGGTCTTGCCGACGTCGGTGTCCGTGCCGGTGACGTAGACGGGATCCGGCAGCACGGCAGCCTCCAGAAGGCGGGTAGCGTGGTGGATGGAGGATCGCCGTCGGTCGAGCCGAGAGCGGGTGGCCCCATCACACCACGCTTACGACGGGCGGGGTGTCCACGGGTGCCCGCATTACCGGTCCTCGTGACCAGGAGGAGCGAGATGCGACGACTTGCAGCCCTGATGGCCGTACTGACGACCTTCGTGTTCGCCGCCCCCGCGTGGGGCCAGATGACGCTGAACGGCCGCCCGGTCGACGCGGCGACCGCCCAGCTGCTCCACGACCAGTACCAGGTGCCCCTCCGCGGCGCCTACTGGTACGACCCCGCTTCCGGGCTCATCGGCACCCTGGGCCAGCCTCCGGCCAAGCAGATCGCGCCCGGCGACACCCGGTTCGGCAGCCCGGCCCGCGACGCGTCTGGCGGCCTCTCGTTCGTGATCGTGAACGGCCGCGCCCTCTCGCTGAAGGAGGAGCGCGCGCTCGAGCACGTCTACACGATGATGGTGGAGGGCGAGTACCGCATGGGTCCGGACCTCGTGATGAGCAAGGGCTACGCGGGGGCCCCCTCGTTTCAGTACGGCACCGCCTGGAACGCCTACGCCCAGGCCACGAAGGCCGAGGAGGCGTGGTGCGCCCGGGCGCGCCAGCGCATCGCGTCGACCGGCCCCGGTCAGCCGGTGCTGATCCCCGACATCGCGGGCAGCGGTCGCTACTCCGTGCAGATCACGCAGGATGCGAACGGCTGCATCATGGCGAACGTGCAGGGGCAGCTGATGAGTCGCTGCTGCGGCTCCTGATCGCGGTGAGGGAGCGGACCACCGACGCGGCGAGCTGATCGACGTCGGCGTCCGACAGATCCGCCCGCACCACGAGCCGCACCCGACACGTCCCCACCGGAACGGTGGGCGGACGGATGGGGCGCGCGTCCCAGCCATCGGCGATCAGGTCGGCCGCGAGCTTCTGGGCGGCGCGGATCGACCCCACGACCACGGGCACGATCGGGCTGTCGTCGCCGGGCACGGAGCCGCCCCACGCCTCGACCGCGGGCCGGAGCTTCTCGCGCAGCCGGCTCCCCAGCTCGCGAGGCCGCGCCCGGAGCGCAGGATCGCTGCGGATCCTCGTGAGGACGGCGTCGAGCGCGGCCACGAGCAGCGGAGATGGGGCGGTGCTGTAGATCAGGCTCCGCGCCCGCTGCAGCTGCAGCTCCCGGAGCCCCCTCGACCCGACGACGAACGCCCCGGCGGCGGCCAGCGCCTTGCCCGCCGGATGAACCGTCGCGAGCACCTGATCGCGCAGTCCGGCCTCGGCGACCCGGCCGGCCCCGTCGGGGCCGTACAGACCCGTGGCGTGGGCCTCGTCGACCACGAGCCCCGCCCCCCGTTCCGCACACACTGCGGCGAGGGCGGTGAGCGGTGCAGCGTCGCCGTCCATCGAGTAGACCGACTCGACCACCACGACGGTGGGACGCTCCGGGTCGATGGCCCTGGCCACCGCGCCGACGTCGTTGTGCGGCACGATGCGTCGCTCCGCCTTGGTGAGTCGCAGACCGTCGATGAGGCTCGCGTGGTTCAGCGCGTCGGAGACCACCACGTCACCGGGCTCGAGCAGCGCCCCGAGCAGCCCGTGGTTGGCCTGGTACCCGCTCGGGTAGAGCAGCGCCGCCTCGGCGGCCTGCCACGCCGCCACCTTCGCCTCGAGGGCGTCGAGGGGTGTCGAGTGCCCCGAGAGGAGCCGCGACCCCGTCGAGCCCGTTCCGAGCCCGTCGGCCAGCGCGGCGAGGAGCACGTCGCGCACCATCGGGTCTCGGGTGAGCCCCAGGTAGTCGTTGCTCGTGACCGAGGTGCCGCGGGGCAGGGTCAGGTGCCGTCGCAGCCCGGCCTGCTCGAGCGAGGCGAGGCGCGCCGCGAACCGGGCCTCGAAGCGATCGGTCACTTCGCGCTGTGGGCGGCCACCTGGGACTCGAGGGGCCGCATGCCGAGGGCGGCGAGGAGCGCGCGGTCCTCGTCGGCGGGCGGGTTCTCCGTGGTGAGGAGCGCGGGCCCGTAGAAGATGCTGTTCGCGCCACAGAGGAAGGCGAGCGCCTGGCCCTCGCGGGAGAGCGCCGTTCGACCTGCCGCGAGGCGGATCATCGAGCTCGGCATCATGATCCGCGCCACCGCGATGGTCCGCAGGTACTCGAAGACGTCGACGCCCTTCTCCTCGGCGAGTGGCGTGCCCGGGGCCGGGACGAGCTGGTTGATCGGCACCGACTCCGGGTGCGGCTCGAGCCCGGCCAGGGTGGTGAGGAGCCCCACGCGGTCCTCGCGGGTCTCCCCGAGTCCCACGATGCCTCCGCAGCACACCGTCAGACCGGCCTTGCGCACGTTGCCGAGCGTGTCGAGGCGGTCCTGGTAGGTGCGGGTGCTGATGATCTCCTCGTAGTGCTCGGGCGAGGTGTCGAGGTTGTGGTTGTAGGCGTAGAGTCCCGCGTCGGCGAGTCGCTTGGCCTGGCCCTCGTCGACCATGCCGAGCGTGGCACAGACCTCGAGCCCCAGCTCGTTCACGGCCTCGACCATCTTCACCACGCGGTCGAAGGCTCGCCCGTCGTGGACCTCGCGCCACGCGGCCCCCATGCAGAAGCGCGAGGCGCCGTGGTCCTTGGCGCGCTGGGCCTGGGCGATCACCTCGTCGAGAGGCAACAACCCCTCGGACTCGACGCCGGTGTCGTAGCGGGCGGCCTGCGGGCAGTACGCGCAGTCTTCGGGGCAGCCGCCCCGCTTGATGTTCGACAGGGTCGCGAGCTGGACCCGGCTCGGATCGTGGTGGGCACGGTGGGCCACCTGGGCGCGGAAGGCGAGCTCGGCGAAGGGCTGGTCGAAGAGTGCGCGGACCTCCTCGCGGGTCCAGTCGTGTCGAATGTCGGACATCGGGTCTCCGGGAAGCGTCGGCCTCTGATGGACGTAGCACGCAGTGGGATCCCCGTGGTCCGCTCCGTCACACCGAGGCGGCAGCCCGAACGCGCGCGGTCGCGCGGGCGAGCCGGAGGGCTGCCTCCCGCAGGTCCTCCTCGGGGGCATTGAGAGGGGGCAGGAGGCGCAGCACGTCGCCAGAGGCGGGCACCACGAGCAGTCCTTCCTGAAGTGCCGCCTGCGCGATGTCACGGACACTGGCGTCGAGGGTGAAGCGGACCCCCATCAACAGTCCGACCCCGCGAATCTCGGCGAGATCGGCGCCAAGGGCCTCGGTGACGGCGCTCCGCAGCAACTGGGCGCGGGTCTCGACCCCTTCGAGGAGCTCGGGATCCGCCAGGGCGTCGAACACCGCGCAGGCCACGCTGGCCACGAACGGACCTCCTCCAAAGGTGGAGCCGTGCAGCCCCGGCGCGAGCGCCGCGGCCACGCGGTCCGACAAGAGGATCGCGCCCATCGGCAGACCCCCGGCGAGCGGCTTGGCCAGCGTCATCAGGTCGGGTCGGATGCCGCTGTGCTCGTGGGCCCACAGCCGACCGGTCCGCCCGAGCCCGCACTGGATCTCGTCGACGATCAGCAGCGCACCGACTTCGTCGCAGCGTTCACGGAGGTGCCTCAGCCACTGGGGGCGTGGCGTGCGCACCCCGCCCTCTCCCTGCAGCGGCTCGACGATCACGGCGGCGACGTGCTGGTCGATCATGGTGAGCGCCACGTCGTCGTCGTACGGCGCGCGACGGAACCCCGCGGGCAGGGGCTCGAAGGGCTGTCGGGCCGCGTCGCGGTCGGTGGCGGAGAGGGCTCCGAAGGTTCGCCCGTGGAACGCGCCGTCGAAGTAGACGATGTCGCGGCGCTCCCCCGAGGCGAGTCGGGCGAACTTGAGCGCGCCCTCGACCGCTTCGGCGCCGGAGTTGCAGAAGAACACCCGGCTCGCGAACGAGCGCTCGACGAGGCGCTCGGCGAGCTCGATCGCGGGTCGCGTGAAGTAGAGGTTCGAGGTGTGGGTGAGCCCTGTGGCCGCCTTCGTCAGCGCCTCCTGCACCACCCTCGAGCCGTGGCCGAGCGAGGTGACCGCGATGCCGGTCGTCATGTCGAGGTACCGATGGCCAGCCTCGTCCTCGAGCCAGCAGCCCTCGCCTGCCGACATGATCGGGTCAGGCTGACGATAGGTCGGCGCGAGCAGTGCCCGCGCGAGATCGGCGAGCTTCGGGGTGCTCATGCCGTGTCCTCCAGCCCACCCCCGTACAGCGAGTGGGCAGTTGTTGCCAAGGTAGATGGTGAGCTTTCCGTTGTAGCTTTCCCCGGTCGAGCCGCCGCAGGAGGCCGAGGGTCGAAGCCGCTCGCGGTCGGCAGACCGCCGACAATGGCTGCTGCGGTCGCACGACCCGCGCCATCCACACGACCAGACGTGGGCACCAGCGGCGTCGCGCTTTAAACGGAGTGCGCAGGCAGATCCGAGCTCCCCTCGCTCGGCCGCCGGAGGAGCGATGGACGTCTTCTTGGACTACCACGGCGTCGACCTCGACGAGGCTCAGCAGGTGGCGCGTGCCCTCGAGGCGGCCGGACGCACCGTGCTCCTCGACGAAGGCTCGGTCGTCCCCGAGCGGGCCTGGCTGCGAGCCGTGGGCGACCAGGGGCTGCGCACGCCCTTCCTGATCGTCCTGATCACGCCGCGAACCCCTCGCGACTGGATCCTGGCCCACGAGGGGCTCGCGGTGTCGCACCACGCGTGGGCGGCGCGCGACGGGAGGAGCTTCACGGTGATCCCCGTGATCATCGGTGGGCGGGGACTCGACGAGCAATCGTCGCTGCGCCACTGGCCGACGGCCGAGATCCCGGCCCCGCCGGAGCTTGCCCGACCGGCGCTCGAGAACCTCGGGCGCCAGCTCGACCGCTGGGCCTACGACCCCGGTGTCGACGCCGACGCCCTGTTCCGCGTGGTCGACCAGGGCCCGTTCCCGGGCCTTCGCGCGTTCAACGAGGCACGGGCGACCCTGTTCATGGGGCGGGACGAGGCCATCCGCCAGTGCATGGAGCGCATCCTCGACGAAGACGTGCGCTGGCTGCAGGTCGAGGGGGCGAGTGGCGTCGGCAAGACCTCGTTCGTCCGTGCGGGACTGCTCGTGGCGCTCCGGGTCGGAGAGCGCTCTCCGTTCGGCCGTTCGTGGGCGTCGTGTCTGGTGCGTCCCGGCGGACAGCCCGTCTACGATCTCGCCCTCGCCTTGCACAAGGCCCTCGGACTCGACGCGGATCACCTGCCCCCCTACCAACTCGCGGAGCGCCTCGTAGGCGACGAGAACGCGCTGGGCGACCTCATCGAGAACGAGCTGCCCCGACTCGGCTACCGCGGGCTCGTTCTCGTGCTGGACCAGATCGACGACGCGTTCACCCAGCAGCCGCTCGCCCCGCACGCCTTCGAGCCGCTCGACAAGCTGATCGCCCGCACCGTCATGAGCTCGAAGGCGTTCAGGCTGATCACCACCGTCCGCAGCGATCGGCTCGACGACTTTCGCACCCTGCCCCAGCTCGAGGGGCTCCTGAACCTGCCGACCACCGCGCGGTACCACCTCGCGCCGCTGAGAGAGGACGAGCTTCGGGCCGCGATCGTCGACCCCATCCACCTGGTCGGGGCCGGGATCTCCGACGACCTCGTCGAGGCGCTCGTTCACCTCGCGCTGCCCGAGGAGTCGCGGCTCGCCAAGCTCGCGGTGGTGCTCCGCGCGCTGTGGGCCGATGCCGTGGCGAGGAACCCGCGGTACCCGGTGCTCGCGATGGAGGACCTCGACGCCCTGCGCGCACGCCAGGCGCGTCCCGCCGACCAGCTCGAGGAGCCCTACGAGGGCCTGCGAAACGTGTTCTCGCGCGTGATGGATCGCGCGATCGAGGGGCTCTCGGACGCCGAGCTCGAGGCCGCACGCGACATGTTGGTCCACGTCGTGAGACCGGGTCGCGCGCAGGACATGCGCTGCATGCGTCCGCGCGGGGAGGTCATCTTCGCGACCGAGCAGCTGTCAGCGAAGAAGGCCCGGCGCGTGCTCGAGAAGCTCGCCGGGCCCTCCGAGGGTCGCCGTCCCACCGGCCTCGAGCCGTTCCGCGTGATCGAGCGCATCGACACCGAAGGCGACTCCGAGAGCCTCGACCTGCGCCACGACGTACTGCTCACCGACTGGCGCATCCTCGCCGTCTGGCTCGAGGAGGCCCGCGAGTTCCTCGAACGACGTGACGAGCTGATGCTCGTCGAGGCTCGCCCGGACCCCTTCGCGGACGGTCCACCCAACGAGCCGATCGTGGTGAGGCTCGTCGGCGAGGACCTCGACCGCACCACGAAGGCCCGGTACTACAAGTCGCTCGACGACCGCTCGCGCGCGTTCATCGAGGAGCTGAAGCGACGGCGGCCGGAGCCCGTCCGACCGGGGCGCGTTCCCCGGTGGGTCTTCGCGGCGGGGGCCTTCGCGGTGGTGGCGCTGATCGCGGCCTCCGTCTCGCTGTTCCAGTACCAGCGCCGGCTCGCCGACGACAATCGGATGAAGGCGGTCAAGATCGCGGACACCGATCTGGCTTCGCACGCTGCCCGCATCCTGCTTGCCGGGGTTCGTCGGCCCCAGCATCAGGAGGCTTGGGCAGACGGGGTGGTCTCCGCCCTCGAGGAGCCCGCGGTGAGGCGCAGCCTGGTGGGATCGACGGCCGAGATCATCGACCTCGCCAGCTCGGCCGACGGCTCGCTCGTGGCTGCGGGCTACGGCGACGGAACCGTCGCGTGGTGGTCGCTCGACGATCCGACGGTCACCGCGCAGGTCGCAGCGCATCGCCTCGCGGTGCGGGCGGTCGCGGTGGCGCCGGACGGAACCTGGCTCGTGTCGGCCTCTCACGACGGCACGGCCACCATCGTACGCCTCGACGGCTCCGCGGATCCGGTGGTGCTCGAGGGTCACGAGGGACCGATCAACGACGTCGCGATCGGGCCCAAGGGCCGCCGCATCCTCACGGCGTCGAACGATGGCACCGCCCGGGTGTGGAACGCGGACGGCACTCTCGAGGGCGTGCTGCGCGGGCACCAGGGGTGGGTCACCCAGGTCTCGGTGAGTCCGGACGGGCGCCGGCTGCTCACCGCGGGCAAGGACGGCACGGCTCGGGTGTGGACCCTGTCGGGCGGCCGCTACGTGCAGATTCCCGAGGAGGCGACGATCCTCGACCATCGGGGGCAGTGGGTTCCCGTGGCCCGGTTCTCGCCGGGCGGGGGGCGAATCCTCACCGGGGCTGCGAGCGGCGAGCTGCGGCTGTGGACGTTCGACGAGGACGGCAACCCCGTGGCCGAGGTGCTCGGTCGCCACGACCGCGGCATCGTCAGTGCCGAGTTCGACCAGACGGGCGAGCGCGTGGTCTCCACGGGGCGCGACGAGACGGTCAAGGTGTGGCCGCTCGGCGGCGGGTCGTCCTCCGAGCTCGACCTCGAGGGGGTGCTCCCGGTGGCGGCGGCGTTCGCACCGTCCTCGAACGACGTGCTGGTCGCGGTCAGCGGCGGTGAGGTCCGCCGCTGGACCCCCGGTCGGGACTCGGCTCGCATCCGCTACGGCTCGGGTCGCACCGAGGTTCGCGACCTGTTGGTCATCGCCGACCCGCCCGAGCTCGTCACGGGCACGGCCGATGGAGTGGCCCGCGTCTGGGATCTCGACCAACGCTTGGTTCCCGAGGCGCTGGCGCCCGACGACCTGCCCGTCGCCTCGGCGTGGTTCGGCGAGGGTGATCGCCTGTTCGCGGCCCTCGTCGATGGGGGCGCCCGGATCTTCGATCGAGCTACCGGCGAGCTCTCCGACGCGATCATCGAGGGGCAGCTCGAGGGCGCGGGGATCGCGCCCGGCGGACAGTACGTGGCGACCACCCTCGACGGGCGCGTCCAGCTGTGGGACATCCAGCAGTTCGCTCCGCCGAAGTCGGTCGGCCCGTCCGACGTCGAGGTCGCCTCGCTGGCCTTCGGCCCCACCGGGGACGTGCTCGGGGTTCTCGGCACCGACGGGGTCCTGAGGCTGTACCGGGCGTCGTCGGGCAGCGAGATCCGGACGGTGCGGCTGCGTCGGGAGAACGTGGTCACCTTCGACTTCGACCCCGAGGGGGGCCGAGTGGTGACGGGGGGCTCCAACGGGAGCGTGGACGTCTGGAACGTCGAGGGCGGGATCTCCATCAAGCGCTTCGACGGGGTTCCCGGTCCGGTCTCGGCCGTGGCCATGGCCGAGGAACGAGTGGTCGCGGGGGCTGACCGGCTGGCTCGGGTCTGGTCGCTCGCCGACGCGGAGTTCGTGTCGGATCTCGCCGGGCACCAGGGGGTCGTGCGCGACGTCGCGATCTCCGACGACGAGGGCTGGGTGCTCACCGTGGCCGACGACCGGGCGGCCCGGCTGTGGGACGTGGAGCGCCCCGCGAGTCCGGTGCGCCGCAGCCGCGAGGGGTGCTCGGCCTTCCAGGCCGCCCTGCTCTCGGACGGGCCCCAGGTCGCGGTGGCCTGCCGCAACGGGCCGGCCGAGCTGTGGAAGCCGAGCGGGGCTGCGATGCAGCTGTCCCGCAACGGCACGACCGTCGCACAGGTCACGTTCTCGGCCGACGGCGACGAGGTGCTCACCACCAGCGACGAAGGGCCCATCGCGATCTGGCCCGCCAGCGAGAAGAGCCTGCAGACGTCGCTCCTCGACGGGGTCGAGCCGTGTCTCGCCCCGCCAGAGCGCGTGCGGTACCTCAACGAGGACGTCGAGACGGCGTGGGCGCGCTGGCGCGGGTGCGCGACGGCCTGCTGGGGGCAGGAGTTCCCCGACGACGTCGTCGTCGAGGGTGTCCGGTGTCTCAGCTCGCCGACCGAGTGACCTCGGAGGGACGTGGGCCGACGTAGCGGGCCTTCGGGCGGATCAGTCGTCCCGTGGCCCGCTGCTCTGCGACGTGGGCGAGCCACCCCGCCGTCCGTCCCATCGCGAAGGTCGCCGTGAACATGGTGCGTGGCAATCCGATCGCGTCGAGGAGCACCGCGGTGAAGTACTCGACGTTGGCGGGCAGCGGCCGGCCCGGGACGTGCGCGGCGAGCACCTCGTTGGCGATGGGCTCGACCGCTCGAGCGAGCTCCAGACGACGCGAGGTGCGTCCGCCCTCCACGAGCTCGGCAACCGCGGACTCGAGCACGGCCGCACGAGGGTCGCGTACCCGGTAGACCCGATGGCCGAACCCCATGATGCGTCGGCCCGCGGCGAGCTCGGCCTCGAGCACGGTCCGAGCCCGATCCGGGGCCCCAATCGCGTCGAGGAGGTCGAGCACCGGCCCGGGAGCGCCGCCGTGCAGTGGGCCCTCGAGGGCCGCCAGACCCGCGACCACCGCCGCGGTCCGGCTCGCGCCGGTGCTCGCCACGACCCTCGCTGCGAAGGTGGAGGCGTTGAGGCCGTGATCGAGCACCGTCACCAGGTACCGAGCCAGGGCTCGGCCGCCCGCGGGATCGAGGGCGCCCGTGGCCATGCGCAGGACGTCCGTGGCGTGGTCGAGCTCGGGGTCCGGCGCGATGGGGGATGCCCCCTGGCTCCGCCGGCACCACGCGGCCCCGGCCACCGCTACCGTGGCGAGCAGCATCTCGGGTGTCGCGTCGTCCTCGAGGTCGGCCACCGCGCTGCGGAGCGCGCCCATGGCCGTTCTGACGTCGCGCTGCGGGAGTCCGGCGAACGCGGCTGCTCTCGCCGGTCCGAGATCGGGCTTCGGGATGTCGAGGACGTGCGCCACACCGGCTTCGAAGCGACCAGAGGCCGCCAGCTCCGCCACGGGCACGCCGCGAATCCACAGCTCGCCTGTCTCGCCGTTCACGTACGAGGTGGTCGTCTCGGCGACCACGACGCCTTCCAGTCCGTCGTTGACCATGTTGCCTCCCGTGGGGTCTTCTGGAGCGGTCACGCGGTGACGACTGGATCGACGAATCGACGTCTCTCGGACCATGACCAGCACGGAGGCCGCGGCCTGCCTCGGGGTGAAGCGGGCCACGCTCTACAGCTACGTCGCGCGGGGACTCGTGCGAGCCGTGGCGTCGCCCGGTGGGGGCAAGCGCTACGTCGCGGCCGACGTGCTCGCCCTCAAGAGAAGGGCGGCCGCGGCGAAGGGCCACGCCGCTGCCGCCGCCCTCGCGCTCGACTGGGGCGCGCCCGTGCTCTCGACCGCCATCAGCGCGGTCGACCGCGACGGGCCGATCTACCGGGGCCACGATGCGTGGACGCTCGCCGAGCGCGACACCCCGTTCGAGGTGGTCGCGCGGGGACTGTGGCGCGGGTTCGAGCACGCCGGGCGGGAGCCCTTCGCGACGGACGTCGACGAACGCTGGCTTCGCGTGGTCGAGGCGGCTCGCCCGGTCGACGCCTCGATGGCCCTGCGGCTCGCGGCCGCGCTCGCCGAGCCCACGATCGACGACCCCGAGCTGCTGATGGACCGGCTCGTCCGCGGGCTCGGCGCCGTGGTGGGTCACGCCCCTGATCCCGGAGGGGCCACCGCCGACCGACTGGTCGCGATCCACGGTCTCGATCCCGTGCATCGGGGGATCGTCGAGCGTGCGCTGGTGCTCTGCGCCGACCACGAGCTCAACGCGAGCACGTTCGCCGTCCGCGTCGCTGCTAGCACGGGAGCGGCGCTGTCGGCCGCGCTGCTCGCCGGGATCGGCGCGTTCCTCGGTCCGCGCCACGGGGCCCAGAGCCTCGCGGTGGCCGAGCTGGCGGACGAGGCCTCCGGCCCCGACGTGGCCGAGGCGCAGGTGGCGGCGGGCCGGCTGAGAGGATTCGGCCATCCCCTCTATCCAGAGGGAGACCCACGGGCGGAGGCCTTGCTCGGGTGGCTGGCGGACCGACCGGAGCTCGAGGGGCTGCGCGCCTGGATCGCGTCAGCTCGTGCGGCCGGAGCGCCTCCGCCGTCGGTCGACGTCGCGCTGGTGGCGCTGGCCCGGGCCGTGGGGGCGCGGCCGGCGTTCGGGATGACGGTGTTCGCGGTGGGACGGGCGGCGGGCTGGCTCGCTCATGCCCTCGAGCAACGCGGCCAACCCGGCATCCTCCGCCCACGAGCCCGGTACGTTGGTCCCTGACCGTTGACGAACGGGCGCCATCCGCTAAGTCGCGGCATGCCCGAGCCGTCCGTCCACGCGCGCATCCGATCCATCGTCACCGCACTCGACCGGGGGGAGACCGACGGTCTACGCGAGCAGGTGACGGCCCTGCACCACGAGCTCGAGTCCTCGGACCGGCCCGTGGTGGATCGCCTGGCCCTGGTGCAGGAGCTCGGCCGCGTGATGGTCGCGCTCGGCGAGCCGGCGATCGCTGCCGGCTGGTTTCAGGGCGTCCTCGATTACTGGCAGGACCATGCCCCCGTCCAGGGGCGGGTCCGCGTCCTCGTCGCGACGGGAGACCTCGCGCTCGCCCTCACGATGGCCGACCGTGACGACGATGCCCGGTCCATGGCCGACGCCGCGCGCGAGGGGTTGCGCGACCTCGAGCGCTCGGCCCCCGAGCAGGTCCTGCGCTTCGCGGCCGGGCTCGCCCGCGTCTACGACCGCATCGGGCCCATCGAGATCGCGCGGGAGCTCTGGCTGACCGCGCTCCGCTACGTGCCGGTCGACGCCCCGTCCGAAGGTGACGCCCTGCTCGTGGCGCTCGGTGACCTGGAGCGTCGAGCGGGCCGCGTGGCGGCGGCCGACGTGCGCCTTGGCCAGGCCGAGCGGCTCGTCGATCGCACGCGCCCCCTGGATCACCCCGTGCGCGCCGCCGTCCTCTCGGCCCGAGCGAGGTTCTGTGCCGACCTCGGGCGGATCGACGAGGCGATCGAGCACCTCGAGGCCGCGGTGAACGTTCGCGTCGCCGCTCGGCGGGCCCGCACCGAGGAGCAGGTCGAGGATCTGGCGCGGCTCGCGACCTGGACCCGGCGACGGGGACAGTCGGCCGTCGCACGCCGCCACCTCGACTCCCTCGGCACCATCGTCGCGACCCGAGGCCGCGAGAGCGCCGAGATGGCGGCGGCCATCGACGCGCTCGGCGTGGCGGCGGCCGAAGCGCGCGACCTCTCCGCGGCCCACGCGGCGTTCGAGACCGCGCGCGACCTTGCCGCGTCTCGGGGTGACGACCCTGCTCGCACGCAGGCCGATCTCCGCGCGGCGTGGGTCGTTCACACGCGGGCCCGCACCCCCGAGACCCGCCGCGCCTTCCTCGAGGCCGCTGGCGCCTCGTCGCGCACGGTGGCTCGTCCGCCTGCTCTCGTGCTGGCCCTGGTCCGCGCCCACCTCGAGGAAGGTGACCCCACGTCGGCCTTCGAGCGGGTGACGAGCGCACTCGACGCCCTGTCGCCCGAGGAGCGGCTCGGCACGCCCTTGCTCGACGGGATGATCACGGCCGCCGTGGAGCTCGCCGGGACCGGGGTCGACGTCGCGGCACCCGCCTACGAGTGGCTCCTGCGCACCATGCCCCCCGCGGCGGCAGCCCGGGTCTCTCGCCATCGGGCGGTGACCGCCTACGATCCCGCACTCGACGCGATTCGCGAGGCGATCGACATTGCGGTCGACCTCGAGGGGCGGGCGCGGGCGGTGACCCAGCTTGGCTCGGGCGATCGCTCGCTGCGCGAACGGGCGACGTCCGCGACGGCGTTTCGCCACGTGCTCGAGGGCGAGCTCGACCGACTCGCCGAAGAAGCGACCTCGTCGGTCACCGTGCACGACGTCGCTCGGGGGCTCGGGGTCGACGCTTGGCTGCTCCATCTGCACCGGTTTCGTCACGTCGTGGGCGACGACGAGCGCGACGTCGCGTTCGCGATCTCCGGCAACACCGGCGCGGCGTACGTGCGCGCCCTCGGCGAGGCGAGCGCGATCGACAAGTCGATCCGCCTCTTCCGCGAGGAGGATCCGGGGAGCGAGTCGTCCGGCGAGGCCGGGCTGCGGCTCGCCGGCCGGCTCCTCGGGCCCCTGCGGACGCTGGCCGGCCTGCGACCCGGGGATCGGCTCCACGTCGTCCCCAGCGAGGCCTGGGCTTCGGTGCCGCTCGCGGCGTTGCCGTCGCCCTCGGGCGAGGGCGGCCCGTGGGTGGTGCACCACGAGCTCGTGACGCTGCTCGATCCGCGCAGCTTGGTCGCGCCCCGAGCGGGCACCACCCCGACCGGTCCACGCGTGACCGGCGCGCCGGCTCTCGAGCCGCTCGAGAGCGGGCCGCGCTTCGACGAGGTGCCGGGGCTGAGAGAGGCGGCCGAGCGCGCGGCGAGCGTGCTCGGGGTGGCTCCGTGGCTCGGGCCCGAGTCCACCACCTCCGCGATCGCCGATGCGCCATCGCCGCGGGTGCTCGTGGTGGCCACCCACGCCTACGCGCTCGATGACGGGGATGCGGGGCTCGTGGGCTCTGGAGCTCTGGCTTCGCTCGCTCCGGGCGCACCGGTACCGGGGCTGGGCTGGCTCTCCGCCGACGCGCTGGCTCGGGCCGAGTTCTCGGGCACCGAGGTGCTCGACCTCGCCGCGTGTGCCCTACCGGCGGGCCGCGAGCTCGAGGTGGCGACTGCGCTCGCGGGGGCGGGTCGCCGGGCTGGCGCGGGCGCGGTGGTCGTCGCGGTGGGGCCGGTGTCGGACGACGTGCGCGTGTCCTTCACCCGCGCCTTCTACCAGTCGTTGTCGGCGGGCGAGCCGCCCGCGCGGGCCGTGCGCTCGGCCCAGATCGAGCTGTCGGCCCGCTTCGGTCCCGAAGCCTGGGGCGCCTTCCGCTGTATCGGGGACGGCACCTCGCGGGGAGCGGTGCCGCTGCTGGGACGAGCCGCGCTCGGTCCCTCCGACCTCGCGTGCGCCGAGCTCCGGGTCGGCGCCATCCTCGGTCTGGCGGGTCAGCCCGAGCGTGCCCTCGAGGCGTTCGACCGGGCCTTTGCTCACGATCCCCGCATCTCGGAGATCCAGCTCGCGCGGGGGCGTTGCCTCGAGGAGCTCGGTCGCTACGCCGAGGCCGTGCCGGCCTATCGCGAGGCGTCGCGGCTCGAGCCGGCGGACGGCACGGCACGGTATGCGCTGGCCCGACTGTTCCTCCGCGGCGGGGAGACCGAGCACGCGGTCGAGGAGCTGACCGAGCTCGGCCGGCAGTTCCCCGGCGATCCGCAGGTGTGGCGTGACCTCGTGCAGGTCTACCGCCAGGCGAAGGAATGGCCGCTCGCTCGGCAGTGTGCCGAGCGCTGGCTCGCGGTCGCCCGCGAAGACGACATGGCCTGGCACCACTACGCCACGATCCTGGAGGCGGTCGACGAGCCGCAGAAGGCGCAGGTCGCGCGCGAGCGCACCGTCGAGCTCGCTCCGGGCCACGCCCTCCACTGGTCGAATCTCGGGGTGCACTTCGCCCGGAGAGGACGCTTCGAGCAGGCCGAGCTGAACCTCCGCAAGGCGGTGGAGCTCGACCCCGCTCACGCACCCAGCTGGCGGAACCTCGCCCAGGTCCGGCTCGAGCTCGACCGACCGGCCGACGCCGAGTCGTCGGCGCGCAAGGCGGTGGAGCGAGATCCCGAGAACGCGGGTGGGCACTTCCTCTTGGGCATGGCGCTGAAGGCCCTCGAGCGGGTCGAGGAGTCTCGGGCGGCCCTCGAGCGCAGCGCCGCGCTCGGTCACCCCGGGGCTTCGGTGGCGCTGGGTACGCTCGGGTGACCCTCCAGTTCCTCCGCGGTGTCCCACGGGCAACAGAGGAGGACGAGATGACTGGCTGGCGGCTCCTGGGGCTCGCGGCGTTCGCGACGGGTTGCATCGTCGAGGTGGGCGGCGGCGAGAGAGAGTGGCGGTTCGTGGACCCCGTTGCGGTCGAGGCCGAGGTCTCCAACGGCGACATCCAGGTGGTTTCGTCGCGGAACGACGAGCTGATCGCCCGGTGGGACGGGGGCGGTCTCGGTGACAACGCTCGCCCGGACGTGGACGAGCTCGCGGACGGCTCGGTCCGCATCGACGCGGACGGCGGGGTCGCCGGCGGCGGCAGCCTCGAGCTCGAGGTTCCCGACGGGACGGTCCTCGATCTCACCGTCGACCGCGGGAGCATCGAGGTGACCCTGGACGCCCCGACGAGCATCTTCGCGTGCGCGGGTGCCGGCTACGTGGGCCTCACCGTACCTCCCGGGCCCTACCGACTGCAGCTCGGCGCCGGGGTGGGCGTGATCGACAGCACCATCGTCGACGATCCGACCGCGCCCTACACGCTCGAGGTGTGCGTAGGGGCGGGCGAGGTGGAGCTCCGGGGACGTTGAGCCCTGGTGATCACGGGCAGATCGGCACGGTGCAGAGTGTCCAGCCGGCCGGGATGCAGGTGTCCGGGAACTGGTAGCAGTCCGAGCTCCCCGGGGGGGAGCCACCGGTCAGGGCGTCGCCGCACGCCTTGGTGGCGTCCTGGCAGCCCTGATCGACGTGCGGCAGGGTGTAGTCGGTGCAGAGGGTCCCGCCGTCGACGCGGGTCCCGAACGACCAGATCACCACGCAGTCTGGCCCCGAGCAGTTGGCCGGCGAAGTCTGGGCGCACGACGGCGGCATGCCGGTGTCAGCGTCCGAGTCGGCGTCGGTGTCGGTGTCCGAGTCGGCGTCGGTGTCGGTGTCCGAGTCGGCGTCGGTGTCCGAGTCGGTATCGGTGTCCGCGTCCCCTTCGGGCTCGGAATCGCTCGCGTCGCCCACGCACGCGACGAGGCTGCTCGTCAGGAAGGCGATGGTCAGTGCTCTCATGGGTCGTGTCTCCTCGGTTGTGGTGTCCGCGCCTGGCGGATGCTCCGACCGTAGACCCCAGCCGCCGGACCGTCCGTCATGGAATGACGCGGGAAGGTTGCCCGGTCGACCAAGCGACGTGGGATACTCGGCTTGCCTGTCCGACCTGGAGAGCCCCGTGTCCGAGCCGACATCCCCCGAGCCCCCCGAGCCCGCCTCCCCGACGTTCGGGTCCCGGCTTCGACAGTTCTTCGTCGCGGTCGGCATCGTTGCCGTGGTGGGGCTCGGCGTGAGCGGCTTCGTGCTCTACCGCGAGCGGGGGGCCCAGCAGCAGTTCGAGGGCGAGGTGGCCAAGGTGCAGGCGGAGTGTGACGGGGTCCGAGCCGCGCTCGAGGAGGCTCGACAGGGCGAGAGCCGTCTGCACGCGTTCATCGACGTCGTGGGAGCCCGGGATCAGCTCGCCAAGGGCAACTTCGGCAACGCGAGGGCCCGAATGGAGGCTGCCGCGGTGCACCTCGAGTCGGGCGGCGACACCGAGCTGGCCACTCGAATCCGAAGCGTCGACATCCAGATCACGCAGGACCTCGAGACCACCCAGGACGCCATCGTCGCTATCGAGCGGGCGGTCGAGGCCGTGATCGATCACCCGGAGCCCGAAGCGGCCGAGTGATCAGGGGTGGACGGGAGGCAGCGGGTGAGGGGTCACCCACGCCTTGGGCAGCTGTTCCCGGATCCCCACGAGGGTGTCGCGAGGCCAGGTGCGCTGGATGAGGTTGACGATCCAGGCGGGCATCGACCCCCGGGGGTCGGTCACGATCTCGACCTCCACCTGGGTGCGCTGCGCGTCCAGCGCCACGATCACGTAGCGGCTGTCGACGAGCTCGGCGCGCACGCCGACCGTCTCGGGGGCGGCGGGGTGCTCGACCGACGACATCGCCAGGTACACGACCCCTCGCGCGTCGCGGGTGGCGACCCCGCGGTAGACGTAGTCGCGGTCACTGAAGAGCGGAGGCAGTCCGAAGTGCTGGTAGACGACGTAGTCGAATGGCGTGGTCTGTTCGAGGACGCGGTTCTCCTGGAGTCGCCCCACCCAGTCGAGACGATGATCGTTGTCGAGGATCACGCCCAGCACGTTCTCGATGGGCGCGTCGTAGACGGTCTTGCCCTTGAAGGCGACGAACTTGCTGCCCGCGATCTCGGCCCGGGAGACGACGACGCCCTTGGACTCGTAGATCTCCTCCCACTGATAGGCGCCGGCGGCCGCGTCGAAGGCGGTGATCCCCAACCAAGCGACGAAGGCGAACGGCAATGACGACATGGGCGCTCCAGGGTAAGCGCCGAAGCTACCACACCCCTCTCGGAGGCAGCGTGCTCGGGTGGATGATCGTGATGATGGCGTGTGGAGGGCGCGACGAGCCCACCCTGTGCGAGTCACCGGGGACCCAGGTCGCGACGCCGCGAGCGGCCGGCTGCCTGGCGGTCCGGGACGGGCGCTTGCTCATGGTCCAGGGCAAGGACGGACGGTGGTCGATCCCGGCGGGGTTCGTGGAGTCGGGGGAGAACAGTGCCGCCGCCGCCGTGCGGGAGACGCTCGAGGAGGCGTCGGTCGACGTGATCGCGGGGCCACCGGTCTGCGCCGTCGTGGCCAAGCGGTTCGTCGCCCACCAGTGCACGGTCCAGGGTCCGCCGCGCCCCTCGGGCGACGGAAAAGAGACCCTCGACGCGGAGTTTCTCACCGCCGACGAGCTGCGGGCTCTGCCCGCTTCCGCCCTTCGGTTCCCCGACCAGCGCGCCGCCTACCTTCGGGCTGTCGAGGGCGACGTCGTCCGCCCCTGAGGAGCTGTCGTGCACGGCACCATCGCCCCGGTCGTCGCTCGAGTGGATCCGAGCGTCTTTCCCTGGCCCGAGCTGGGAGGGGACGTGGCGTTCCTCGACGTCGAGACCTCGGGGGGCGCGAGCGACGTCAACCGCATCGTGGAGATCGGGATCCTGCGGATCTCGCGAGACGGCCGGATTCGGCGGTTCGCGAGCCTCGTCGACCCCGAGGGCCCGGTGCTGCTGGAGCGCGTCCACGGCCTGTCGGCCGCCGAGCTCCAGGGGGCGCCGACGTTCCGGGACCTGTGGCCACGGGTGGCCCCGTGGCTCGACGACGTGCTCGTGATCGCCCACCAGGCCGCGTTCGAGCGGACGTGGCTCGGTCGGGAGCTCGAGCGGCTCGGCGGGACCTTCGGGGCGTCCACCCTGTGCACGCTCGAGATGGCCCGTCGCCTCCACCCGGAGCGCACGGGGAGGGGGGCCCACAGCCTCGCCGGGCTCCAGGAGCTCTACGGGCTCCCGGCATCGGGTCACGAAGCCCTGGCCGATGCGGAGAGCCTCGCGGTGCTGTTCACCCGCTGGTGTGCCACCGACGAGCGGACCGCCGCAGCAATCCGGGAGCTGCGGCGTCCTCCCGACGCCCCGTGGGCGTGGCCCGACCTGCCAGGGCCTGGTGCGGAGCCCCTCCCTCGCCACGTACCCGCCGTGACGGGCTGGGGACGGCGATGGTTGCTCGTGGCGAGCGTGGCCGTCGTCGTGGCCGTCGCGGTGTGGGGGTACGCGCTCGCTCAGTGACGCAGGTAGTCCAGGACGTCACTCCACTGGGCGTGGACCGGGTTCCTCCGACGGCGGTTGGGCACGTCGGCGTCCTCGATGCGCTGACCGACGGGACCCGTGACCACGAGCCCTCGCTCGACCCCCACCACGACGGCGCCCTCGCCGCTGGCCGCGTGCTCGACGGCGCGGTCCACGAGGCGCACGGCAAGGAGCCGGTCGGCCGGCGACGGACGGTCGCCTTGTTGGAGGTGGCCGAGCACGCAGACGCGGGTGTCGAAGCGTCCGCCGGATTCGGCCCGGAAGATGCGGGACAAGGTGTTGGCGCCGAACGCCTCGGAGGCCGCGTCGGCCATGAGGACGATCGCGACCTGACGCCCCGCATCGTAGGCCCGGACGAGCTCCTCGGCGTCCTGGCGCAGTCGGGAGAGGGTGATGCCCGGATCGTGTTCGTAGACGATCTCGGCTCCGGACCCGAGCCCTCCGGCGGTCACGAGGTAGCCGCAGCGCCGACCCATCACCTCGACGACGAACACGCGGTCCCGCGACCCGACGGCGGACTGCTTGAGTCGGTCCACGGCGTCGACGATGACGTTGAGCGCGGTATCGGTGCCGAGCGCGAGGTCCGTACCCGGCACGTTGTTGGAGATGGACGCGGGCACCAGCGCCACGGGCCGCCCCGTCTCGGCGAACGTCTCGGCGGTGAGCAGTCCCTCGAACCCGCCCACCATCACCAGCCCGTCGATGTCGAACTCGTCCAGGGCGGCGAGGGCGTCGGTGCTCGGGTGGGTGCGCCGCGCACCGAGGATGGTGGCGCCGAGCGAACCGATGCCGCTCACGTCTTGCCAGGTGGGCTCGGACACGCGGCGTTCGGCCAGTCCACGGGCCCCGTCCTGGGCGAGCAGCGGGGTGTCGCCTCGCTGCAGCGAAAGCCGCACGAACGCCCGAATCGCAGGGTTCATGCCGGGAGACGGTGCGCCGATGTGGAGAAGGAGTAGCCGACGTCCCCGCCGACCCTCGATCACCGACGGGGCCCGGGTGAGCCGCTCGTTCAACGAGAGCAGCTCGCCGAACTCGGCGCCGCGGGCCGCTACGGCCGCATCGTAGTCACGGTTCGCGATGGACTTTGCCTGAGCCTGGGTGTTCTCGAGGCAAGTCAGCAGGGGCCGCGGCTCGACGTCCATGCCCTGGGTGGTCATGACGACGGGCTCGTCGACGCCGTCCATGGTCATGAGCCGCTCCGCTCCGCGCACCCCGAGCAACGTGGCCGTGACGCGGTCGTAGGCCGAAGGCGCCCCGCCACGCTGGACGTGTCCCAGCACGGTGACCCGGGAGTCGATCTTCAGCTCCTCCTGGAGCAGGCGGACGATGTCGGTAGCCTCGATGTCGCGACCCTCCCGGTCCGTCGCGCCCTCGGCCAGGATCACCATCGCCTTGCGCTTGCCGAGCTGTCGGCCTTGCCGTACGGCCTCGACCACGTCCTCCTGCCAGTTGTCGCTCGGCGCCTCGGGGATCAGCACGTGGTCGGCCCCGGTGCAGATCGCAGCCGCCAGGGCGAGGAAGCCGCAGTGCCGCCCCATCACCTCCACCACGAACGAGCGCTGGTGGCTGCGGGCGGTCGACGTCAGGGTGTCGACCGCGTGCACGATGCGGTGCAGCGCGGAGTCGCAGCCGATCGTGCGGTCGGTGCCCCACAGGTCGTTGTCGATCGAGCCGACCATGCCGACGATCGCGAGCGCGGGGTGTGCCGCGGCCTCGGTCTCGCTGATCTGGCCCTCGTCGACGAGCACGCGCAGGTGGTCCGACCACTCCTCTCGCAGGACCATGGCCCCGGTGAGGGAGCCGTCGCCGCCGATCACCGCCAGGTGGTGGACCCCGGCGTCCACGAGGTTGCGGACCGCGATGCGGCGCCCCTCGAGCTCCCGGAACTCGGGACAGCGTGCGGTCCCGAGGGTCGTGCCTCCGAGATGGAGGATCCGCGACACCGTGGTCGAGGTGCAGGGCTGGAGGTCGCCGGCGACCAGTCCGGCGTAACCCTCGTGAATGGCGACGACGTCGATGCGGGCGGCCAGCGCTCGCCGCACGACGCCTCGCACCGCGGCGTTCATGCCCTGAGCGTCGCCGCCGCTGGTCATCACTCCGATGCGCACGTCATCCTCGCTCACCCGCCTCTTGGCGGGAGTTCGTTGGGAAGGTAGCCCCTCTTCGGATCCTTGCCGAACGTGGCACTCCGCATCGTGGAGGCCGGGCTCGCTTCGCTCACGCGAGAACGCACCGACCCCGACCCCGTCGGCGAAACGCGATCATTACGGAGACGGCCGGAGGACTCGTGCCCGAGCTGCCCGAAGCCGAACACACCCGCCGCGTGCTCGAGCACGTGACGGTGGGTCGTCGCGTCACCTCCATCGAGGCTGCCGACGACCCCATCGTCTTTGACGGAGTGCCCGTCGACCAGGTCGAGAGCTGGCTCGTGGGCCGGGAGGTCCGTGGCGTCGCCCGACGCGGGAAGTACGTGTGGCTCGAGCTCTCCGAGGCACCTCACCTCGTGGTCCACCTCGGGATGACCGGCCAGGTGCGGACCCGGGGGGACGAGCCGCTGAGGCTGGAGTCGAGCCCCAAGGAGGTCGACCGGAGCTGGCCGCCGCGCTTCACCAAGCTCCAGTTCGTCCTCTCCGATGGGGGGGAGGTGGCCTACACGAACGCCCGCCGCCTCGGGCGCCTGTTGTTCCGGGCCCGTCCCGAGCAGGAGCCGCCGATCGCCAAGCTCGGCTTCGATCCGCTCACCGACATGCCCGGCCCCGAGGCCTTCGCGGCGCGGATCGCCCGGCGGTCGCGAGCGGTCCTCAAGGCGCTGCTCCTCGATCAGGGGTTCTCGGCCGGGGTGGGGAACTGGATCGCGGACGAGGTCCTCTACCAGGCCGGCATCGACCCTCGCCGACGCGTGGGCACGCTCTCCGACGTGGAGGTCGAGCGACTGCGCCAGACCATCCAGCACGTCGTCGTCACCGCGGTGGCGGCCGATGCGCGCAAGGACCGCTTCCCGCCAGAGTGGCTGTTCCACCACCGCTGGGGGAAGCGCCAGGACGCGAGCACCGCCGACGGCGAGCCGATCGCCTTCGTGGAGATCGGCGGGCGCACCACGGCGTGGGTGCCGAGCGTCCAGCGATGACCGTGCTGCCGTGATGTTCGACGAGCGGGCGGCCGGCCGCGCTATGTGGCCCCGCATGCGCGACGTCTTCTCCGTCCCCGCGACCATCCGCGGGTATGAGTGCAGTTCCGGGGCCGTCGTCGGCCTCCCCCAGATCCTCTCTCTGCTCGAGCACTGCCGGTGGGAGTGGATCCTCGAGCCGGACTTCGGGCTCGTCGACCAGCTTCACGAGGGCCACTTCTTCGTGGTTCACCGCGCGACGTTGGGGCTCGTGCGGACCTTCGGCATCGGGACGAAGCTCGGCGTGCGGGCCGTCCTGCGCGAGGTCGGGCGCGTGAACTGTCTCGTGGAGCAGGATCTCGTCCGCGACGACGGGGTGCTGCTCGCTCGTGCGTTCGTCGACGCGATCTGGATCGCCCCGTCGGGACGAATGGCCCGCGTGCCCGACCACGTCAGAGCCTCCACCACGGACACCCCGCTCGCGTCCCGCACCGACGTCCCCCTCGATCCGGGACGCGAAGGCTCGTTCCTGGCCCCGCCCGAGCACGCCTTCGTGCCGAGGCTCGACACCACCGTCCAGCGCGAGATCCCTGCCCACGCGACCACGACGGCGCTCGTCGTCCGCCACAGCGACTGCGACGTTCACGATCACGTGAACAACGCGAACTACCTGCGGTACTTCGAGGACGCTCTCGGCAGGCCCGCCCGCGAGGCCACGATCGAGTACCGGGGCCAGGCGGTGGCCGGCGACCGGCTCGAGCTGCACGAGTGGCCGTTCGACGAGGGGCGGATCGCGTTCGCGCTCACCAGACCGGCCGACGGCGCGGCGATCGCGCACGCGGTCCTCACACCCAGGGACCCGCGGAACGTTGACGCAACCAAAGGCTCCTCACCCCGACTGTAGGCCATGGCGGTTGATTGCCGCCAAACCGACGGTGGGGTCGAAACGCGAGTCCCCTGACAGGCCGTTCCGGTGATGGTATGCCCCGCCCAACATCGAGCGAGTCGAGCCGCCGCAGGAGGGCCGCGTGTTCCGAGCCACCCCCGAATCCCCCCGCATGTTCGAGAGTGATGTCCTCGACTTCTTCTCTCGGATTCCGTTCTGGGTCGTTCCCGTCATCTACGTCCCCATGGTGGCCGCGTACCTGTGGTGGGGTGCCTCGGCGGGCGTCTCCTTGGCCGCGCTCTTGGGTCAGTTCGCGCTGGGCTACGTCGCGTGGACGCTGCTCGAGTACTGGCTTCACCGAACGGTGTTCCACTGGATTCCGGACACCTGGTGGGGCGAACAGTTCCACTTCTACCTGCACGGCGTCCACCACCAGTGGTTCCAGGACAAGCTGCGGCTCGTGATGCCGCCCGCCGCCAGCCTCGCGGTGGCCGCCATCCTCAACGGGGTGCTCTTCGGGCTGTCCCTGGCCCTGGAGCCCGTGCTCGCGCCCACCTGGTGGTACGGCGTCTTCGCGGGCATCGCGTTCGGCTACATGGTCTACGACCTCACGCACTACTACATCCACCACCACAAGCCGAAGACCTGGATTGGTCGTGCGCTGCGGTCCCATCACAACAAGCACCACCACAACCCGCTCTACAAGGACCTGAAGTTCGGGGTTTCCACCACCATCTGGGACCACGTCTTCGGAACCTACGAGCTGCCGGAGGGCAAGCGCCGCAAAGCGCCCGCCCCAACCACCGTCGATGCCCACGGCTGACGCGGCGTGCGAATCCGGCATGCTGCACAGACCGTGCCGGGCTCACTTCCGACCATTCAGTCATTTGGCCGTCCCTTTTGCTTTGTGACCGGGGCGTCGTTTTGGCCCCTGCCAGCAACGCCAGAAACGCCGAATTGTGCGCCTGTGACCGATGGCTCGGGCCATCTGTTTGCAGGAATCTGCCGACAATCGTAGACGACCTCTCCCGGTGGTCTCGGTCGCCGAACAAGGAGTTCAGCCATGTCCTACAACTTCGACACGATCGCAGAGGCGGTCGCCGAGATCGGTAGCCGGTACCCCGACCTCGGCTTCACGTTCCAGGATGCCCAGGGCACCGAGAAGACCTACACGTTTCCGGAGATCGCGCGGGACACGGCGCGTCGGGCTGCCGCGCTGCAGGAGCTCGGGCTAAAGAAGGGGGACCGACTCGGTCTCATCGTCATCGAGCCCGAGGACTTCGTCCTGACCTTCCTCGCGGCCATCCGCATCGGGGCGGTTCCCGTGCCGCTGTATCCGCCGATGTCGTTCGCGAACCTCAAGGCCTACGTCGACCGCACCGCGCGCATCCTCACCAACGCCGGCGCCCACGTCCTCGTCACCTCCGGACTGCTGCACGACCTGCTCTCCGCCCTGCCCGCCTTTGTCGGGCCCCTCGAGCACGTCGTCAACGCGGACTCGCTCAGCTCCGAGGCCGAGCCGACCTTCCCCGAGATCACCCCCGATGATCTCGCGTTTCTCCAGTACACGTCCGGCTCGACCTCCGACCCCAAGGGCGTGATGGTCACCCACGGGTCGCTCGTGGCCAACGCCCACGGGATCATGGTCCACGGCGCCAAGATCGACCCCGACAAGGGCGACAAGGGCGTCAGCTGGCTGCCGCTGTACCACGACATGGGCCTCATCGGCTTCGTGATTGCGCCGGTCTACCACGGCATCCCGGTCGTGTTCATCCCGACCATGCGCTTCATCAAGCAGCCGAACGTCTGGCTCGACACCATCAATCGGCACCGCGCCACCGTGTCCTTCGCGCCGAACTTCGCGTACGCGCTCGCCGCCCGGCGAGCCAAGCCGGCCGACGTCGATCGCTGGGACCTGTCCTGCATCAAGCTCCTCGGCTGCGGAGCGGAGCCCATCCAGCCCAGGACGATGCGCGACTTCCAGGCCGCCTTCGGACCCGCGGGCCTCGCGGAGAGCGCGATCCTGCCCGCCTATGGCATGGCCGAGGCCACGCTCGCGATGACGTTCAAGCCGGTCGACCAGAAGCTCCACACGATCACCATCTCCGGCCCGAAGCTGGCGGAGACCGGCAAGGTCGAGCTCGTCGATCCGGCCACCGCGGCGGAGGGAGAGGTCGTCGAGCACGTCTCCTGCGGCGTCACCTTCCCCGGTCACGAGATCGCGGTGCTGGACGACGACATGAACCGGCTTCCCGACGGAACCGAGGGCGAGCTGTGCTTCCGGGGTCCGAGCGTGACCCTCGGGTACTACAACAACCCCGAGGCGACCGCCAAGGCCTTCCGCGACGGCTGGATTCGCACTGGCGACCTCGGCTTCGTGCTTCGCGGCGAGACCTACGTGACGGGCCGAATCAAGGACCTCATCATCGTCAACGGGCGCAACGTGCACCCGCAGGCGGTGGAGTGGGCGGTCGCCGAGGTGTCGCAGGTGCGCAAGGGCAACGTCATCGCGTTCTCGGTGCCGGGCGACTCCCACGAGGAGCTGGTCGTGACCCTCGAGACCCGCTCGCAGGACCACGAGGCCATCACTGCCGAGGCCCGGACCATCGTCCAGCGCGAGCTCTCGCTCCGCATTGCCGACGTGCGCTGCCTCCCGCCGGGCACCCTCCCGAAGACCTCGTCGGGCAAGCTGCAGCGTCGCAAGGCCCGCGAGCTCTACTTGAAGGGCGAGCTCGGTACCGACACGCGGGCCACGGGCGCACACGTCGCGGGATCGAGCGCCGGCAAGTCGGCCGGAGATTCCACGTCGAAGCAGCCTTCTGCGTAAGGGTGACCCGCCTCGAACCCCTCACGTGCGAGGCTCCCACCCCATTCCCCAGCTCAGCGGAGTTTCCATCATGCAGTCCGATGCCGAGGTCATGGACCTCATCAAGCAGGCCCTCTCCCAGGTCGACCCCAAGCGTCAGGCCGAGTTCGCCGACATCACCTACGAGCAGGAGATCGCCGGCCTCGGCCTCGACTCGATCGCGATCATGGAGATGGTGAACTTTATCGAGGAGAGGATCGACAAGACGTTCCCTGACAACGAGCTGCACAAGGTCCAGAAGATCGGTGACCTCGCCGGCCTGATCAAGTCTGGCAAGGTCTGACGCGATGTCCGGACGGTCGCGGTCTCGCTCCGGAGACCGGGGCCACTCTTCGAGCCACTCTGGCTCGGCGCCGCGACCCTCCGTGCGCCGGGCCCCGTCGCGCGGGACAACCGCCACGTGAGGTCGCATTGAGCGCCATTGCCATCGTCGGGATGGGGTGCCGGTTCGCCGGTGCGTTCGATCTGCACGAGTACTGGACCATGAGCCTCGACGGGCGGGACGCCTTTGTTCCAGTTCCGCCTGATCGATGGCCCGAGTCCGCGTTCTACAGCACGAACACCCGCAACGCCGACCGCACCTACGCCAAGGCGGGTGCGTTCATGGACGACATCCGCTCGTTCCCCGCCTTGATGCTCGGCATCCCGCCGCGCCGGGTCGAGGTGATGGATCCGCAGCAGCGCCTCTCCATCGAGGTCGCGCTGCAGGCCATCGCCGACGCGGGCTATCGGCCCGCGGAGCTGCCCCGTCGTACCGGTGTGTTCGTCGGCATCACCGCGAACGAGTTCCGGATGATGATGGGCACGCGGGTCATGGCGACCATGATGGCCACGGGCCAGGTGGGTCGGGCGCCCGAGGACCCGACCGCGTTCGCGGACGCGGTCGAGCGCATCGTGCCCGTTCGGCCCTTCACCGCGCCCGGCGTGCTCGCGAACATGCCCTCGGCAGCGGTGGCCCAGGAGCTCGACCTCAAGGGACCCGCCTACACCGTCGACGCCGCCTGCGCTTCGGCCCTCGTCGCGGTTCACGACGCCGTGATGCAGCTGAGAGTGGGCACCATCGACGCGGCGCTCGCCGGCGGCTCCTACCTCCAGATGACCCCCGAGCACTACATCGCGTTCTCGCGCATCGGTGCGATGAGCGCCCAGGGCCGGTGCCTCCCGTTCGACCACCGCGCCGACGGCTTCGTTCAGGGCGAGGGCGCGGGCACGTTCCTGCTCAAGCGCCTCGAGGATGCCGAGCGCGACGGCGACCGGATCTACGCGGTCATCGAGGGCATCGCCCTCAACAACGACGGCCACGGCGACGGACCCATGGCGCCCGTGCGGGCTGGACAGGCCGCGGTCATGGTCGACGCGTGGAAGGACTCGGGGCTCGATCCTGCCGACGCCCACTACATCGAGACCCACGGCACCGGCACCTCGGTCGGCGACGTCTCGGAGGTCGGGGCGATGCGCGATGCGTTCGGCGACGGACTGTCGGGGGTCCTCCTCGGGTCGTCCAAGGCCAACGTGGGCCACACCATGTCGGCTGCGGCGAGCGCCGGGCTCGTCCGGACCGCGCTCGCGGTGCACCGGGGCGTCGTTCCGCCCATGGCCGGCTTCGAGATCCCGAAGGAGGCCCTCGAGCTCGAGCGAGGTGACTTCGTCGTCCCCACCGCGCCGCGCGAGTGGACGGGGCACCGCATCGCGGCGCTGTCGTCGTTTGGCTTTGGCGGCACCAACGGTCACTTGGTGCTTCGAGCCTACGAGGGGCCGCGGACGGGTGCTCTGACCAGCGCGTCGACCTCGGGTGCACCCGAGGTCGCGGCGGATGTCGCTGCGCCGGCGCAGCGTCTCGAGATCGTACGCTTCTCCGCGGGCAGCGAGCAGATGCTCAACGACACGGCCCGACGGCTCGCCGACACCCTCGAGGCGAACCCCGATCTGACCGTCGCCGAGGTGGCGCGCACCTGGAACGTGCGGCAGGCGGTCGACCATCGCGCGGCTCTCGTCGTCGCGGGTCGCGACGATCTGATCGCGCAGCTCCGCGAGGTCGCCGACGGCGGCTTCCCGAAGGGCTCCAACGTCGGCAAGGCCACGGTGCCCGCGCCCAAGGTGGCGTTGCTGTTCGCAGGCCAGGGCGCGCAGCGTGTGGGAATGCTCCGCTCCGTCATCGAGCGGTTCCCCGTCGTCTCGGAGGCCCTGGACGGCTTCGAGCAGGACCTCGACGACGTCGTCGAGCGCCCGCTCACCCACCTGCTCTACCCCGAGCGTCGCGACGAGCCGGTCGATCCGGAGACGGCCGAGGCGGAGCTCACCCGGACCGAGAACTGTCAGCCGGCGCTCGTCGCGGCGGGACTCGCCCTGCACCGCGTGCTCGAGGAGGTCGGGGTCGAGCCGGTCGTCGCGGCCGGCCACTCGCTCGGCGAGTTCGCCGCAGCAGCGGTGGGGGGCGTCGTGAGCAAGCGCGACGCGGTCCGCTTTGCCGCCTTCCGCGGCGCCGCGATGAGCGCGGTCGAGGGCGACCCGGGGACGATGGCTGCGCTGCGCTGCTCGGCCGAGCGGGCGCGCGAGCTGCTGGTCGACGGTGCGGTGGTCGCCAACGACAACCACCCCAAGCAGGTCGTCGTCTCCGGTGCGACGGACGCGGTTGCCAAGGTAGTCGAGAACGCCGAGGCCGCGGGCATCGACGGCACGATGCTCACCGTGAGCCACGCGTTCCACTCGCCCGTCTTCGATGGGGTCGATGGCGAGGCCCTGGTCTCGAAGGTCGAGATCCACGACCCGAGCGGCGTGGTGGTCGCGTCGGGCATCGCCGACCGTCCGTATGCGTCGGCGACCGATGCGGCCGAGGTGTTCGCCCGGCACCAGCGGAGCCCGGTCGACTTCCAGCGCGCGCTGCACCAGTGCGCCGAGGCGGGTGCGACGATCTTCCTGCAGGTCGGCGCGGGCGGGCCGCTGGCGTCGTTCGCCCGCAAGGTCGTGGGTCGAGACGCCCAGGCGGTGCTGTCCCTGTCCGGTCGGGAGGACAACGACGGCGGCCGCGCCGTGCTCGAGGCGCTCGGACGTCTGTGGGTCGAGGGCGTGGAGCTCGACACGCAGCCCCTCACGTCCGAGGCCCAGGTGCGCAGCTTGCCCGCGCAGGCATGGCCGCGCGAGCCCTATTGGCCCGTCAAGGACGTCGCCCAGCGAAGGCTGGATATGGGCGGCGCGCATCGGGCGGCCGAGACCGCCGACGTCTCGACCAACGGCGTGGCCCCCCACGTGACGCCCGAGGCGCCTCCGCTCGCGCCCTCCGGCGAGCAGGAGGTGTTCGCCAAGGTCGCCGACGTGGTGGCGAAGGTCAGCGCCTACCCCCGGAACCAGGTGCGCGGGGACCAGACGCTGTTCGGGGACCTCGGCTTCGACTCGCTCATGGTCTCCGACCTCGCGACGGGGCTCGCCGAGGCGTTTCCGGGTCTCGGTGGCCTCCCTCGCGAGCTGCTGCTGAACGATCCGACGGTCAGCGACGTGGCGGTGTACGTCGCCGAGCGCCCCGACGAGGACGTCGTGGACGACGACGCGCCGCTCGTCTCCTACCGCCCGGTGTGGCGCCCGGCGCCGCTCGACGACGTGGTCCGGCTCTCGCTGGAGGGGCTTCGCGTGGCGGTCACCGGTGCGCACGACGCATTCGTGGCCCACGCCTTGCGCATCGCGAAGGCCGAGGTGGTCGACGACCCGACCGAGGCCGTCGATCTCATCGTCTACGTGGGCTTGTTCGACGACCCCGTGACGCCGGCCGCGGTGCTCGCCGGGGATCGGCCGCTACCCGACCCGGCGAAGTCGCTGATCGAGCTCCTCGACGTCCACGCGAGCAAGGGTCAGGACCCTGGCCTCGTCTTGCTGGCTCGGGCCGACGACCCCTGGGCCGAGGGGCTCGCGGGGGTCGTGCGGGCGGCAGGCCGTGAGTGGTCGGGCTGGACCTACCAGACCCTCTGGTTCACCGGCGTTCCCGCCGCCGAGCGGGCGGCTGCCCTGGTGCGCACCCTGCAGCACGCGGATCGCACCCCCGACGTCCACGTCACGCAGCAGGGGCGTCACATCGCGGGCTTCGAGCCCACGGAGACGCCCGAGGAGGGCTGGACGCCGGGCGAAGGTGAGCGGGTGCTCGTCACGGGCGGTACCCGCGGCATCGGCCTGGCGCTGGCCAAGCGGCTCGCCGCCGCGGGGGCCGAGGTGGTCGTGGTAGGGAGGACCGTTCCCGAGCTGCCCCTCGGCGAGGGGATCAAGGCCGTCGCGGCCGACGTCACGGACCGCAAGTCGCTCGTGATGGCGACCGCCGACCACCTCCCCTTCACCGCGGTCGTGCACTCGGCGGGTGTGCTCGCCGACGGCGCTCTCGGCACCGTCGACCCCCTGAAGGGCACCAAGGCCCGCCGGGTGAAGGTCGACGGGCTTCTGAACGCAGTCGCGGCCGCGGGTGCCGAGGTGAAGGTCGTGATGGCCATCGGCTCGTGGGCGGGTCGCTTCGGCAACCGCCATCAGGCGCACTATGCGGCGGCCAACGCCACGATCGCAGGCCTCGCCAGGCACTGGTCGGGCCAGGCACGGCTGGTGGTCGGTGAGTACGGTCCATGGGCCTCGTCGGAGATGGTGCGCACCATCCCCGAAGCCGTTCAGGCGACCATGCGCGCCGAAGGCATCGACTTCGTCGGCGACGAGGCCGGCATGGACGCGCTGTTGGCGGACCTCCACCACGGGGCCGGCATCGTGACCAAGGGACGGGCACTCCCCTGGTGGACGCACCGTCGGTCGGTGGAGCACGCGCTGTCCACCGAGGCGCATCCGTACCTGCTCGATCACGCGATCGACGGCGTGCCCGTGCTTCCGCTGGCCGCCGCGACCGACCTGCTCGCCCAGGTGGCAGGTGTGCCGACCCCCTTCGAGGTGACCGACCTCAAGCTCTACCGGGGCATCACCGTAGCCGAGCCGCTCTCCGTGACGGCAACGGTCGACGGGGACCGGGCCGAGCTGCGCATCGGTCCGAAGTCGGCGCTCGCCTACCAGGCTCGAATCCGCCCCGCGGCCGAGGTGGAGGATCCGGCTCGCCTCGAGGGCGGAGACGCGCCCAAGACGGACCTCGCCACCTTCTACGCCGACGTGACCTTCCACGGTCCCCTGCTGCAGGGCATCGAGAGCGTGGAGGGGGTTTCGGCCTCGTTCGCGCGGGGCACCGTGTCGAGCAGGACGCCGGCGGACTGGGTCCCCGGCACCTCACGCGCCGCGTGGTCGGTGGACCCGCTCGCGGTCGACTCGGCATTCCAGCTCGGCGCGCTCGTGGTGTGGGACCGCTACGGCCGCCAGGGCACGCCGGTCGCCGTGCGTCGGCTGGTTCAGGTCCAGCCGGCCCAGCCGGGCCGGCTCGTGGTCGAGGCCCGCTACGAGGATGCCGAGGGCGACAAGTTCACCGCATCGTTCTGGCTCCGTGACGAGCTCGGGGCGCTGGTGACCGTCATCGAGGGCACGGTGGCCGAGATGCAGGCCGACCCGGACGCCGTCGAGACCAACGGGGTGAGCAAGGCCGAGCCTTTCCACGTCGAGCCCTGGATGGTCGACCCGTCGAAGTGGCAGGAGATCGTCGACCTCGAGACGCGGATCCAGATGGCCGAGCTGTCGGGGGTCGAGAACCCGTACTTCCACGTCCACGAGGGCACCGCGCGCGACACCACGACAGTGGAGGGCCGCGAGCTCGTCAACTTCAGCTCGTACAACTACCTCGGCCTGTCCGGTGACGAGCGCGTGCTCGACCAGGTCAACGAGGCGGTGCGCAAGTACGGCACGTCGGTGTCGGCCTCGCGGGTGGCGAGCGGACAGCGTCCCTTCCACGAGGAGCTCGAGGCCGAGCTCGCCGCTGCCCAGGGCCTCGAAGACGCGCTCGTGTTCACGGCTGGCCACATGACGAACGTGAACGTCATCGGCCACCTCATGAAGCCGGCGGATCTCATCCTGCACGACGAGCTCATCCACGACTCCGCGCTGCAGGGCATCAAGCTGTCGGGGGCGAAGCGTCGGGCGTTCCGGCACGAGGACCCCGCGCATCTCGACGAGCTCCTGACGACCTTGCGGCCCCACGCCGAGAAGTGCCTGATCATCGTCGAGGGTGTCTACTCGATGGACGGGGACATCACGAACTACCCCGCGTACGTCGAGCTCAAGCGCAAGCACGGCTGCCTGCTCATGGTGGACGAGGCGCACTCCTTCGGGGTCTGCGGGGCGACCGGTCGCGGGGTCGGCGAGCACTTCCACGGCCAGGCCTCCCCGACCGACGCCGACCTGTGGATGGGGACCCTGTCGAAGAGCCTCGCGAGCTGCGGCGGCTGGATCGCGGGCTCCAAGACGCTGATTCGCTACCTTCGGTACACCGCGCCGGGCTTCGTCTACAGCGCGGGCATCACCGCGGCCAACGCGGTGGCGGCTCTCGCGAGCCTGCGACTCATGCACGAGGAGCCGTGGCGCGTCGAGAAGCTCCAGGGCAACGCCAAGGTCTTCCACGACGCGCTCGTCGAGCACGGCATCGACACGGGCCCCGCGCTCGGCGGTTCGGGCGTCGTGCCCGCGATCACCGGCGTGTCCTACCACGCGCTCCTGCTCTCCGCGCGCCTCAAGGACCTGGGCATCAACGTGCAGCCCATCATGTACCCGGCGGTGGCCGAGGATGCCGCGCGGTTGCGGTTCTTCCTCTCCTCCACGCACTCGCACGAGCAGCTTCGCTGGACAGCCGAGTGCGTGGCGACGACACTCGCCGCCATCCGCGAGGAGTTCCCCGCGGCCACGTCGAACCCCTCGCCGGCGTCGTCCGGCTCTTCCGCTCATCTCTGAGGTGCCCCGTGACTTCGACGCAAGAGGAAATTGACGAGAGCTACTCGGTTTCCAACGACTTCTTCAAGCTGTGGCTCGACGAGAACATGCACTACACCAGTGCTGCGTGGGACGACCCGTCCTGGACCCTCGAGCGCGCCCAGGAGGAGAAGGCCCGCATCCTCTACGACTTCGCGGAGCTCGACGAGACCAAGACCGCGCTCGACATCGGCTGTGGCTGGGGAAGTGCCATCGACTGCATGGTCCGCTTCGGCATCAAGGAGGCCCACGGCATCACGCTGTCGACCGAGCAGCTGAAGTACTGCGAGGAGCGGGGTCTGCCCGCCGAGAAGGCGAAGTTCTGGTTGCAGGACTACGCCCTCTTCGAGCCGCCTCAGAAGTACGACGGGCTCGTGTCGATCGAGATGATCGACCACCTCTGCGACCCGGCCCAGGCCCGCGAGGGCAAGGCGGTCGAGCTGTACCGGCAGTACTTCGACAAGCTCGCCGAGTGGGTCGAGCCGGGGGCCTGCTTCGGCTTCCAGGCGATCCTCCGCAACCGGGTACCGCGGACCAAGAAGGACCTCGAGGACCTCAAGTTCACCGCCGACATCATCTTTCCTGGCGGCCTGAATCCGCGCATCGAGGAGCTCGTGCTCGCCATCAGCCCGTCGTGGGAGCTCGAGCGGCTCATCATGCGGCGCCGGAGCTACGGCAAGACCACCGCGGAGTGGTACCGCCGCATGCAGGAGCACGAGGCCCACATCCGCGCCACCTGGGGCGACAAGGTCTACGACGACTACGACCGCTACCTCTCGACCTGTGTTCGCGCGTTCGACGCTCACTGGTCGGGCGACGTCCAGATGAAGCTCCGCCGGATCTGAAGCGCCCCCGTCGCATCCGCCACCGTGGTGGCGGACCGGCGGTGTCTCGGGACATTTTCGCTCACCGTACCAACAAGAACGGGCCCGCACTGGCGGGCCCGCTTCTTTGACTGTGTGGAATCCGACCCGCGGGTCAGCGGACGTGCGGTCAGGCGGCGACGCGCTCCTTGCGCTCGGCCCCTTCCCAGCCCACGAACTTCTGGGCCTCGGCGTCCCAGAGCTTGAGGGACAAGCAGGCGAGGATGTCGCGCGGATGCCAGGAGGTGCGGCCGGGGCTCTGGAGCTCGGGCAGGGCCGCCATGGCCTCGGGGAGCCGGTAGAACGGGATCTTGTGGTTCAGGTGGTGAACGTGGTGGTAGCCGATGTTCCCGGTGAACCAGTGCATGAGCGGAGACATGTCGAACATGCTCGACGACTTGAGGGCCGCGTGGTGGTACACCCACTGGTCCCGGCTCCGCAGCTCGCAGTCCGGGAAGTTGTGCTGCGCGTAGAAGAGGTAGGAGCCCGCGGCGGTGGCGAGGAACAGCGGGAACGCGACGCCGAAGAAGGCGGCCGCCGGACCGATGAACGTCGCGGCGAGCGCGATGAGCCCGAAGTGGACGAGCATGGCGGCCGGACCTTCCCAGTGCTGCTTCGGGTCTCGGACGAACGCCGAGATGCACATGCCAGCCATGAAGATGGTGAAGTAGCCGAACACGATCGTCAGGGGGTGGCGGGCGACCTGGTACCAGAAGCGCTGAGTGGCGTCCATGCGCCGCCACATCTGCGTCGACACCGTGGGGAACGAGCCGATCGAGGCGCCAATCATCTTCGCGTTGTTCTGGTGGTGGTAGTCGTGGGTCTGCTTCCACACCTTGGGCGGCGCGAGCACGCCCCAGCCGACGGCAATCATCGCCCACTCACCGAGCTTCGAGTCCCGGAAGACGGCGCCGTGGTAGTAGTCGTGATTGAAGATGAACAAGCGGACGATCGTGAGGCCGGCCACGATCGACGCCAGAAGCTGCACGGGCCACCAGGGGGCCAGCATCGCGACGGCAACGGCCGACGCATAGACGAGCACGGCGACGCCAAAGAGTCGCCAGGTGCGGCCGATGTCTTCTTCGGAGAACGGCTTCGTCGCCTTGATCAGGGCCGCGCCGGCTCTCCGTTCCTGCTGTCGGTCCATTGGGTCTCCTTGTCCCTCCTCGGAGGGCAGGGGCAATAACGTGGATGGCGGACATGGTGACACCAGGTCTACCTTCGAAGGTCACCGCCGTGTTGCCCGTCTTTCGACCGGTTCCTGGATGAAGCAGGGACTCCGCACAGATCGGGAAAGGTGACGGAATTTCCGTCCAGCGGGTCGAAAACCGTTCGACGCCTCACCCGGTTGCGCGCCGAGGATCCTCCTCCTTTCTGACTGACGAGTCAGCCAACCCCGGAGCGCCGGTTGGTCAGCGCTCCTCGATCATCTCGACCGCGATGTCCACGGCGCGTCGCATCGACTTCTCGAACTCCGCGACCACGATTCGTTCGATCTGACCGCCCACGACGGGCACCTTGACCTTGATCTCGCCGTCGATCACGCGCCGCGTCTCGCCACCACCCGCATCGATGCACGACGTGGTGCCCTTCACCTCGACCATGTCGGTCAGCACGTCGAGCTTGACGAACCACTCCATGACGTTCTTGTCGAGGTCGAGCCGGTTCTCTTGGGTGAACGAGAGCTTCTTCGCTCCGAGCAGGCGGGCCACGACCCCCGGAAGCTCTCGGTTGGGTTCGTTCCGTATCCGCTGAATCTCGACGTTCCCCTCGTGTCGACGCTCGATCAAGTGGAGGGTGTCTCCGACTTCTTCGCGGTACCGCTCCTTGTACTCGTCCGACTCGAAGACCTCCCACACGACAGAAGGCGGTGCAGGAAGGTAGTTCTCGACGTACAGCTTCACGGGTCCCTCCAGGGCTCCGACGACGGTGGTTGTATGCCAGGGTCGTCTTGGCGTACCCTGTCGTCCACTTCAAGGCTTCCGGAGCAGCTTCAGATGCCACTCACCGACCGCGAGCGTCGCATCGTACACGCGCTCGGCCAGACCATGTTTCCCAGAAACCGGACGATCGACCTCGATGGAGACGATGTCGGGCTGACGGACTGGGTCGACGGGTACGTGGGCCGCATGCCTCCCTTTGCGGCAGCGCAGATTCGTGCCCTCCTCAACACGGTCGACCTCGGCTATGGCGCCTACGCCATGACGCCCGGTGCGACCTTCACGAACGCCGATCGAGCCCAACGCGAGGCGTATCTCGCCTCCTGGGAAAACGGCTCCACCTACACCCAGCGCCAGCTCTTCGCGGCTCTGCGTGCCATGATGGTGCTGGGCTTCGTCGACTCCCCGAAGGTCCTCGAGCGCATCCAACCCTCGGAGGCAAGCTCGTGAGGCCCCAGACCGTCGAGAAGCGCTGGTCCACCGACCAGCTCATCAACGGCATCGAGACGCAGGAGTGGATCAAGCTGCTGCAGCGCAACGGCTTCCGCGTCGACATGACGTACCTGCACCGGCTCGCCTTCGTGGGTGGCCTGTCGCTGCCCGCGACCGTGCTCGGCCGACTCGAGGACGCCCGGTTCGGCCGGCAGCTCGCCGCCCAGGAGATCGATCCCGAGCCCATCTTCGTGCTCGGCCACTGGCGCTCGGGCACCACCCACCTGCACAACCTGCTGGGTCGGCTGCCCGATCACACCTACCCCACGGTGTTCCAGTGCATCTTTCCCACGTCGTTCCTGACCACCGGCGACGTGTTGCCGCGCTTGATGTCCGGGATGATGGACGCCACCCGTAGCTACGACAACGTGGCGCACGGCTGGAACGAGGCCGCCGAGGACGAGATCGCGCTCGCCAAGTTGTGCGGACTGTCCCCCTACGTGGCGTTCATGTTCCCGCAGGCCGCGGCCAAGTACGAGAAGTACATCGACTTCATCGAGTGCTCCGAGGCCGAGAAGGACGAGTGGAAGGAGGCCTTCCGCTACTTCATCAAGAAGATCATGATCCAGACCGGCGGCCAGCGCGTCATCGTGAAGTCGTGTACGCACACCGCGCGGATCCGCCTCATCCTGGAGATGTTCCCGAACGCGAAGTTCGTGCTCATCCACCGCCACCCCTACGAGGTGTTCGCGAGCACGCTGCACATGCGCTCCCACACGGACTGGGAGAACTTCTTCCACCTGCCCGAGCAGGACGTCGCCCAGATGCGCAAGCAGCAGACGCTCCAGCTCGGGCAGCGCATCTTCGAGCGGGTGGTGGACGACCGGCGGCTCATTCCCGAGGGGAACTTCGTCGAGATCCGGTACGACGAGCTCGTCGGTAACGAGATTGAACACGTCGAGATGATCTTCGACAAGCTCGGGTTCCCGGGGTTCGACCGCGCCGAGGTGCCGCTGAGGCGCTACGTCAACGGTCTGAAGGGTTACCAACGCAACCGCCTCAAGCTCGACCAGCGCTCGCGTGACCAAGTCTACGACTGGTGGCGCGTAGCTTTTGACGAACTCGGCTACTCCCGAACCCACGAGGACCTCCCATGAACTCCGACGATTTCGACGATCAGACGGCGTCCGACACGGAGCTGTCTGCCGAGACCGCGTCGGCCCTCACCGGCATGCGCGCCCGCATCGAAGCTTTCATCGGGTCGGACGACAACAAGGCCCGCAAGCACGTCCACCCGCGCCTCATGAAGATGTTCGAGCTCGCCGGCATGAACAACGCGTTCGTGCGTGCCGAGGGCCAGTACCTGTGGGATGGCGAGGGCAACCGCTTCCTCGACTTCCTCGGAGGTGGCGGCGTCTACATCATGGGCCGCAACCAGCCGTCCATCCACGGCGCGGTGGCCGAGGTGCTCGGCATGAACCTGCCGAACCTCACCGTCCTCAACGCGAGCGTCCTCGGCGGCATGGTCGCGGAGAAGCTGCTCGAGTTCGGCGGGCCCCAGTTCACCAAGGTGGTGTACACGAACAGCGGCACCGAGAGCACCGAGGTCGCGCTGCGCTTCGCTCGGAACGTGACGCTCCGTCGGCGCTTCCTCTACCTCGAGGGCGCGTTCCACGGCCGTACCTACGCCGCGATGTCGTGCTGCGGCTGGGAGCAGCTCCGCAGCGGCATCGACCCTGCGATGCCCACCTGCACGCCCGTCAAGGCGGGCAACATCGCCCAGCTCCGCCGCGAGCTCAAGATGGGTGACGTCGCGGCCTTCATCTTCGAGCCCGTGCAGGGCATGACCGGGCTGCGCGTCGACCCGGGCTACCTGCGCGAGGCCGAGGCGCTCTGCAAGGAGCACGGCACCATCCTCGTCGCGGACGAGGTGCAGACGGGTCTCGGCCGCACCGGGGCCTGGTTCGCGAGCCGCGAGGCCGGAGTGCGGGCCGACATGCTCACCACGTCGAAGGCCCTGTCGGGCGGCGTGGCGCCGGTGGGGGCGGTGCTCGTCGACGAGGGCATCTACAACAAGGTCTACGCGGGCTTCTCGTCGGGCCTGAACCACTTCTCCACCTTCGCCGAGGGCAACGCGGCGATGGCGTCCGCGCTCGCGACGATGGAGTTCCTCGAGGCGATCGACGCCCCGCGGCTCGCCAAGGAGAAGGGGAAGTACCTCCGCAACGGCATCCTCGACATCGCCGACCGCTACGACTGCATCGACCACGTGGCCGGGCTCGGCCTGATGATCGTGATCTACTTCAAGGACTCCGAGAACCCCAACGTCCTCGCCCAGCAGAAGGTGATGATGGCGGCGGACTCTGGTGCCTTCGCGGCCGCGGTCAACGTCGAGATGTACAAGAACCAGCGGATTCTCGTGCAGCTGCCGGGTCCGGGCCTCAACGCGATCAAGATCCTGCCCCCGGCCATCGCGACCCAGGAAGACCTCGACTACTTCCTGTCCAGCTTCGAGGACGTCCTGCAGGGCTTCTACGAGCGACAGGGTCCCGCGACGAGCCTCGTGGGCGGCATGGTCCGCACCACCGTCGGCAAGATGATGCCCGGCGGTGCCATGCCCCCGCTGCAGCGGGCGCTCGGACTCGTCCCCACCGCCGACGTGCAAAAAAAAACTCTGACGAACGAGGGCTGATCGCCGAGGCGACTCCGGTCGCCGACGCCCCCACGGTCGATCCGGGAACCACGTCGGGCGACGTGGCCTCCCGGGCTCTGCTGCAGGACTCGGCGCGTCGACAGACGAGCTTCGAGGGCCGGATCGTCGAGTTCGAGGAGTACGACGGCCCCATTCGGCTGACCACCGACTACCTCGTCATCGGGTCGGGACCTGGCGGCGCCATCGCCGCCTGGTCGCTCGCCGACCAGGGCGAGCGAGTCACGGTCGTCGAGGCGGGTCCGCGGCTCCGCGTCGAGGACTTCGGCATGTCGATGGGCCACACGCTGGCCCAGAACTTCTGGGAGGGCGGAACGCGCTCGGTGCGCGGCAACGTCTTCTTCCCGACCATGCAGGTGCGCGGTCTCGGCGGCGGCACCCTCTACAACAGCTCGATCATGATGCGGCCGACCGAGAGTGCGCTCACCGCGTGGCGCGAGGATCACGGGCTGGTCGAGATGACGTCCACGATGCTCGACCCGCACTTCGAGGCGGTCGAGAGGTTCCTGCAGATCCGGCCGACCGAGATGTCGGTGTTCGGACGACGCAACGAGCTGTTCAAGGAGGCCTGCGAGGCCCTCGGCTGGTCCTGGTCGCCCATCGAGCGCGCCGAGCTCGGCTGCGTGGGTTCCGGCAACTGCATCACCGGTTGCACCTCGGGCGCGAAGCTGTCCCTCGACAAGCGCGGCATCCCCGAGGTCGCCGCCGCGGGCGGAACCGCGCTCACCTCGATCCACATCGATCGGCTCCTCGTCGAGCACGGCCGGGTTCGCGGCGCCGAGGGCTACACCGTCGATCCGAAGACCCACGAGCGCAAGCACCCAGTGCGCATCCTCGCCGGCTGCACCATCGTGAGCGCCGGTGCCATCGGCTCGCCCACCATCCTGCGGCGAAGCGGGCTCACCCGGGACGTCATCGGCTCGAAGCTGCGCTTCCACCCGTCCTGCTACATCACCGGCGTGATGGACGAGACGGTGAACCCCTGGTTTGGAGCGACCCAGGGCGTCCACAGCACCGAGCACCTCGACCGGGGCATCAAGCTCGAGTCGCTGTGGGCGGCCGCGGGTGCGTTCTCACGAAGCTTCTCGACCAATCCGCGCACCTTCTCGCGCCAGATCGAGCGGTGGCCGCAGATGACGATCTTCGATGGCTGGGTGAGCGGCGATGCCTCCGAGGGACAGGTGCGCGTGCTGCCTGGAGGGAAGCCGGACCTCGCCTACGAGCTCGCCGAGTCCGATGCCCGGCGCCTGCAAGAGACCAACGCCCTGCTCTGCGACCTCTTCGCCGCGGTGGGCGCGAAGGAGGTCATCCCCGGCCTCCCCACGCTTCCCAACAGCATGGAGCCCGCGGAGGCGGCGTCTCGCATCCGGGAGGCCCGGCTCGACCCGACCGACATGCCGACGGCCTCGAACCACGTGTTTGGCGGCATGCCGATGGGCGCGACCGAGGCGCAGTACGCCACCGACAGCTGGGGTCAGGTCTACGGCATCGACGATCTCTACGTCGCCGACACGAGCGTCTTCCCGACGAGCCCCGGGGTGAACCCCCAGCTCACCGCGATGGCGCTTGCCCATCGGCTCGGGCAGGAGCTGACCGACCGGTACTGAGCGGCAGCAGCGGCGGCCCTGCCCGGGCCGTCGGCGAGCGCTTCGGGGGCGGGTTCGGTTAGTGGGGCGGGTCTCGCGAGGAGTAGACTTGGACCTCACCTTCTACGGCAAGCGTCATCGGACGTCGCCCGATCCCACCCTCACCACGATGCCGCCCGGCGTGCCGTTCATCATCGGCAACGAGCTCGCCGAGCGGTTCTCGTACTACGGGATGCGCGCCATCCTCGTGGTGTTCATGGTGAACTACCTCCTCGACTCGTCGGGCAACTCCGACGTGATGGGCGAGGAGGAGGCCAAGACCGTCTACCACACGTTCACGGCCGCCGCGTACTTCTTCCCCCTGCTCGGAGCGCTCCTCGCGGACGCGTTGTGGGGCAAGTACAAGACGATCCTGCTGATCTCGCTGTTGTACTGCGTCGGGCACGGCTCGCTGGCCCTGATGGACGTGGGGCCCGCGTTGGGTCTGTGGGACATGCGACCGTTCCTCTACCTCGGCCTCGTGTGCATCGCGGTCGGCGCCGGCGGCATCAAGCCCTGCGTGTCGGCCCACGTGGGCGACCAGTTCGGAACGGGCAACCAGCACCTGATCACCCAGGTGTTCAACTGGTTCTACTTCTCGATCAACCTGGGGGCCTTCGCGTCGACCCTCCTCACGCCCTACCTGCTCGAGGCCGATGAAGTCCCGCTCCTCTTCTTCTCCATCCCCGGCGGGCCCTGGATCGCGTTCGGACTGCCCGGCGTGCTCATGGCCATCGCCACCTTCGTCTTCTGGCTCGGTCGCAACACGTTCATCCACGTTCCGCCGGGCGGCCGGGAGTTCCTGCGCGAGACGTTCTCGCCCCAGGGAATCCGGGCTCTCGTCAACCTCGCCCCGCTGTTCCTGATCTTCATCCCCTTCTTCTGGGCCCTGTTCGACCAGACGGGGTCGTCGTGGGTGCTCCAGGCCGAGCACATGAACCGCAACGTTCTCGGGTTCGAGCTTCTGCCCGCTCAGATCCAGGCCGCCAATCCGTTGCTCATCCTGCTGCTCATCCCGGCGTTCACCTACGGCGTGTACCCGCTGATGGGCCGGTTCTTCGACGTCACGCCGCTCCGGAAGATCGGCATCGGTCTGTTCACGACGGTGGGGGCGTTCGCGCTGTCCACGGCCATCGAGATGGCCATCGAGGCGGGTCAGACGCCGAGCATCCTCTGGCAGGTGCTCGCCTACGTGATCATCACCTCGGCGGAGATCATGGTCTCCATCGTGGCGCTCGAGTTCGCCTACACCCAGGCGCCGCGGAAGATGAAGTCCTTCGTCATGGGCGTGTACTTCCTGGGCGTGTCCCTCGGAAACCTGTTCACGGCGGGCGTGAACTGGGTCATTACCGTTCCGGCCAAGGTCGACCCCTCGACGGGCGAGGTGATCGCCGAGGCGACCAGCTGGCTCGACGGATCGCAGTACTACCTGTTCTTCACCGTGGTGATGGCCGTCGTCGCGGTCATCTACGTCGGATTCGCCCAGGTCTATCGTGGCGCGACCTACATTCAGGGCGACGAGGAAGAGGCCGAGGTCGAGGCGCTCGGCTGACGGCGTGTCGACGCCGTTCGACTTCTTCGTCCTTCGCCGTCGGTCCTGAACCCAGACAGTAGTCACTTGGACTACAACATGGAAATGGGGGGTGCATGCGATATGCGCACGCTCTGGTCGGCGGCGGCGTCGCGGGCAGTCGACTGGCCGCTCGACTCGTCGAGCAGGGCCACGGGCCCGTGCTACTCGTCGACCCGGTGGAGCGGGACCCGCGCACGCTCGCGATGTTCGTGGAACCTGGCGGAGGCTGGGCCCGCGACTTCCTGACTCACCGCTGGGCGCGAGTCACGGTTCGGGGCCGAGGCCGCACGGTCACCCGGCGTCCGACCCACCCCTACGCGATCCTGCGCGCCCAGGCCCTGCGGGACCACGCACGGTCCATGGTCGACGATGCCGGCGGCACGGTGGTGCGCGGCCGGGTCTCCGAGGTCCTGGACCACGACGACGGGGGGACCATCGTGCTCGACGACGGCACCCGCTTCGAGTCCGACTGGATCTACGACTCGCGGGTCGATCCTCGTGACGACGACACGGTGCTCCGCCAGACCTTCACCGGGGTGTGGGTGGAGGCGGAGCAGCCCACCTTCGACCCCGACGAGGTCGAGCTCATGGACTTCGACCGCTTCGCCCACGTCCCGTCGGGTACCGGAGGGGTGCGCTTCGTCCACACCATGCCCACGTCGACGACGCGGGCGCTCGTCACCGCGGTGTCGATCGGCCCGGGACGGCCCAGTCTGCCGGTCGGCACCTGGCTACCGGGGGTACTGCGCGACTCGCCCCACACCATCGTGGGCTACGAGAGCGGCAGCACGCCACTCATGACCCAGCCCCCCGTCCGCTGGGCCGGTCCGCGCCGAATGCGCGTGGGGAACGCGGGCGGTCTGCTCAAGGCGTCGACCGGCTACGCGGTTCAGCGCATCGACACCGATGCACGGTCCATCGTGGATGCGATCGCGCGAACGGGGAGGCCCCGCGTACCCTGGAGCGTGCACGCGGTGCCCTGGCGGTGGCTCGACCGGGTGTTCCTCGATCTCGTTGCCCAGCGAGGGCAGGACGCCTCGGCCGTCTTCCTGGCCCTGTTCGAGCGGCGTCCCGTCGACGCGGTCATCGCGTTTCTCGACGAGCGGGCGTCCTGCACGGCGGTGGCTCGCACCGTGCTCGAGCTTCCCCGCTGGGACTGGTTCGCGCTGGCCATGGGGCGACCGCTCGCCCGCCTGGCGGTGGGCGGGCGCGAGCCTTCGGCGATCAGGCCTCCTTGAGCGCCGCGTTGAGGCCGGCCATCATCTTCTTGCCGTCCCCGAACAGCATCATCGTCTTGTCCTCGTAGAACAGATCGTTGTCGACGCCCGCGTAGCCGACGGACAGGCTCCGCTTCACGATCACGACGACCGGTGCCTTGTCGGCGTCGATGATGGGCATGCCGGCGAGGGGCCCCTCACCGCTGCGGGCGGCGGGGTTGACGGTGTCGTTCGCGCCGAGCACGAGGGCGAGGTCACAGGTCTCGAACATGGGGTTCACCTCGTCCATCTCGAGCTGCTGCTCGTAGGGGACGTTGGCCTCGGCCAGGAGCACGTTCATGTGTCCGGGCATCCGGCCTGCGACGGGGTGAATCGCGTAGATGACCTCCGTGTCGTACTTCTCGTTGAGGATCTCGGCGAACTCACGCACGGCGTGCTGGGCCTGGCTGACCGCCATGCCGTAGCCGGGGACGACGATGACCTGGCGAGCGCCGTCGAGCAGCATCGCCACCTCGTCGGGGTCGCTGCCCACCTTGGTCCGGGTCACCTTCTGCTTGCCCGAGCCCCCGAACGACTTGAAGATCACGTCGAACAGCTGCCGGTTCATGGCTCGGCACATGATGAACGTGAGGATGAGCCCGCTCGCACCCACCAGCGAGCCCGCGACGATGAGCACGCTGTTATCGAGGATGAAGCCCGTGAAGGCGGCAGCGATCCCCGACATCGAGTTGAGGAGCGACACCACGACGGGCATGTCGGCGCCGCCGATCGGGAGCACCAAGAGCACGCCGAGAACACAGGACACCGCGACGAGCGCCCACGTCCAGTCGAGGTTCGTGGGCTCGACCGCGGTCATCACGATGAGCGCCACCGAGCCGATGGCGAGCAGCCCCTTCACCGCGTTGAGCCAGGGCGGGCCCCAGGTGGGCGTCGAGATCCACCGCCCGAACAGCTTGATGCCCCCCATCAGCTTGGCCATCGCCACGAGTGAGCCGGTGAGCGTGGTCCAACCGACCAGCGCCGACAGCCCGATGGCGATCCAGACCACCCACAGCTCGAAGGTGGTGGCTGGCAGATCGAGCGGCTCCGAGCCCACTCGCTTCACGATCTCCGACAGCGCCACGAGCGCGCTCGCGGCGCCGCCGAAGCCGTTGAACAGGGCCACCATCTCGGGCATCTGCGTCATCTCGACCCGGTAGGCGAGGTACAGCCCGATGCCCGAGCCGAGCACGATCCCGCCGATCACCAGCTCCCAGCCGAGGATGGCCTGACCGTCGAGCTGCATGGCGGCGAGCGTGGTCAGCACCGCCACGAACATCCCGAGCGCGCCGAGCTGGTTGCCGCGGGGCGCCGTGCGGGGGTGCCCGAGGTTTCGCAGCCCGAGGATGAAGAGGACCGCCGACAGCAGGTAGCCGAGATCGAGAACCGCAGGATCGAAGCCGTTCATGACTGCTCCTTGTCTTGGCGACGGCCTCGGCCGGCGATCATCTGCAGCATGCGCTGGGTGACCGCGAACCCGCCGACCACGTTGATGGTGGCGAGCACGAGCGCGCCGAAGGCGACGAACCCGGCCGTCTCGGTGGACAGCCCCGAGAACCGGACGTCCGAGAGGATCAGCGCCCCCACGATGCTGATGCCCGAGATCGCGTTCGCGCCCGACATCAACGGGGTGTGCAGGGTGGGCGGCACCTTGGTGATCAGCTCGAAGCCGAGAAAGATCGCCATCACGAACAGCGTGATGCTCGCGATCAGCGCAGAGACGGTCAGGGTCATGCCATCACCTTCTGAAGACGGGTCTGTCGTTCGTCGATCGCGCCGTCGTGGCAGACGAGGATGCCGCCCATGCCAGGCACGTGCAGGGGGTCGCCCTCCGGGGGCCCCGTGAGGATGGGGTCTTCGAGGTCGAGATTCAGGGCGTCGTCCTTGACGAGGGTGGTCACGAAGTTGGTCACGTTGTTCGAGAAGAGCATCGACGCGGTCTGCGGCAGCCGTGTCGGCAGCGTCTCGAGCCCGATCACCGTCACCCCGCGCTCGGTGCGGTGCACCTGGCCGGGCATGGTGATCTCACAGTTGCCACCGGTGTCGGCGTTCATGTCCACGATGACCGCGCCGGGCTGATACTGCTCGACCGCCGATCCCGGAACGGTCACCGGCGCGCGACGCCCGAAGATGCGGGCGGTGGTGATGACGACGTCCGCGTCCTTGGCCACGTCGTTGACCACGCCGTTGACCTTGTCGATGAACTCGGGGGTCAGGGGCTTCGCGTAGCCCGAGGCGTCCTCGAAGTCCTCCATGCCGTCGACGAGGATGAACCGGC
>CAZZLC010000035.1:0-66703 GCA_964655065.1 uncultured Enterobacteriaceae bacterium
AAGGCGCGGTGACCGAGATCTCGAACATCCTCAAGCGGATGCGCGAGCTCGCCGTTCAGTCGGCGTCGGAGACCCTGGCCGATCAGGAGCGCAGCTACGTCCACGACGAGTTCGTCGCGCTCGGCAGCGAGGTCGACCGGATCGCTGCGGTGACCGAGTTCAACGGCGTGGCCCTCGCCAACGGCTCCACCACGCTCAGCGTCCAGGTCGGCATCGACAACACCGCGAACAGCCGGATCGACATCACGCTGTTCGATCTCCGCGCCACTGCGCTGGCCGTGGACACCGGTAACGCCACCCTCGACACCGCCGGCAACGCACAGGCCGCCATCGTCAACATCGACGCCGCGCTCGACACGGTCAACACTCACCGCTCCTCGTTCGGTGCAGCCCAGAACCGGCTCGAGTCGGCCTACCGGCAGACGGACAACTACTACCTCAACCTCAAGGACTCCGAGAGCCGCATCCGCGACACCGACTACGCCTTCGAGTCCGCGGAGATGTCGAAGTACCAGATCATGCAGCAGGCGGGCGTCGCCGTCCTGGCCCAGGCCAAGACCATGCACTCCTCGGCTGCCCAGCTGATCGGCTAGTGATCGCTCCCGGTCGGCGTCGGACTCCGGCGCCGCATGCCGCGAGCTGACCCGGCCGATGGATCACAACGGCTCCTCCAGCGTTCCTTGCCGCTGGAGGAGCTCTAGCCCGAACCCCGGATCCCCAGGAGGACCCTCACCCCAACCCGAGAATCCCGAACGCGACGAGAGACGCCGCGAAGAGGGCCAGCACGGTCAGGACGGCCCAAGGCCGCAACGACAGCTCGCCCGCCCCCGCAGTGGCGCCCTGCCAGGTCGCGAGCACCTGGACCGCGTCACACCCGCCGAAGAGCGCTGTGTCGATGGCTCGGCGAACCCGGGCCGGGACCGCCGAGCGCTCGAGGTTCTTCAACGCGATCCTCACGAGGTCGGGGTTGACCCGCTGCCAAACGGGAACCAACCGTCGCCCCGTCGCGAGCTCGTAGAGCACCGCTCCGAGCGCGAAGGTGTCCACGGTGCAGTCGACGTGTTTGGCGTCGGACATCTGGCGCGGCGGCATGTAGCCCGGGGTCCCCATGACCTGCCCGGTGAGCGTGAGGTCGTCGCCCCCCTGGGCGAGCTTGGCGAGCCCGAAGTCCGTGAGCTTGGGCACCCAGCGCCCCCCCACTCGCGTCACGAGCACGTTACCGGGCTTGACGTCGCGATGCACGATGCCCGCACGTTGAGCACGGGCGATGGCGCTCATGAGGCCCTGCGCGATGTCGTCGACATCGTCCCAGGACAAGCCGCCGCGCTGCTGCACCAGGGTGGCGAGACTGGGACCCTCGACGCACTCCATGAGCAGCGCGGGCCCGTCCGGAGTCTCGATGATCTCGTCGACGTGAACGATGTTGGGGTGGCGGATCGACTGCTGGAGCCGTCCCTCCCGTCGCAGCCGCGCGAAGAGCATTCGCTGGTAGCGCGGTCCCCCCGCGCCGAGCGAACGGGGATCCAGGATCTTCAGGGCGTAGACGCGGCCATCCCGCCGCACGCGGTAGACCTGGCACATCCCTCCGCGACCGAGAAGCTCGACCACCGTGACCGATCCGAGGCGGGTGCCGGGCTCGAGCAGGGGTTCGTCGCGGGTTCGGGCCGCCGTGGGCGCCGCGGGGAGGGAGAGAGGGACGGAGGAACCGGTTTCGACAGGTGGCACGCGGGTTTCCGGGAGAGTCGCCTCGCATATCGGCTGGGTTGTCCGAGCCTTCAGTTTCGTTTTTCGGAACCCGCCTGCTTCGGGGTCTGTGGTCCAGACACGAACCGGAGGAACCATGATCGGGTTGTGGATGGGGCTCGGCTGTCCAGCTGACGCGCCCCCCGAAGCCCCCGGGGACGACATCGTCGAGCCGCTACCGTGGACGTTCTCGGCCCCCGAGCGGGGCGAGGAGGTCGATCTGGTCGCGATCGCGAGCGCACTCGACCAGGGGGTGCTCGACGCGATGGCCATCGATGCGCGCCAGGTCGTCGACGCCTACGTCGACCGCCTCGCCACGAGCGCCGACGTCGGCTGCCCCCAGGTCACGGCCGACGGGCTCGGGAACACGTACTGGCTGTCGGGATGCACGACCGACGACGGGACCTCCTTCGGCGGATTCCTGTTCCAGTCCAACGGCGGCACCGACGGGGGGTTCTCCTTCGTGGGCGACGCGCTTAACGGCAACGCGCGCATCACGTCGGGCGACGGCTCGACGATCGACATCCAGGGGTCCGTCGGATTCCTGCAGGGCGAGACCCTGGATGGGAGCGCGGATGTCGTGTTCTCCGAGGTGAGCGGCGGCTTCGCCCTCGATCCCGCGCCTCCGGGATGGCTCGCGAGCGGCCCCCAGAGCGTAGAGATCGCGATTGTGGGCATCGCGCTGCGTGCGATCGCCGGCACGATCGTCCAGGTCACCGGATCGGTCGTGACCGCGGGCGACGACGGGACGGTCGCGGTTCTCTTCGACGAGACCGCGATGGCCTCGGGGCCCCTCTCCGCCTGCGACGAAGAGCCGGGCGGCATCGTCGAGGTCCGGGACCCGGCCGGCCGGTGGATCGAGATCGCCTTCGATGGCCCGGTCCTCGACGTCTCGCCCGGAGATGCCACGGCCTGCGACGGCTGCGGCCTGGCGACCCTCGATGGCGCAGAGCTCGGAACCGTCTGCGCCGACTTCACCCCCTGGCTCTCCTGGGAGGCCCTGCCATGATCGTCGCGCTCACCTTGCTCGCCTGTGGTGGTGCTCCCGAGCCGGCCCCGGCGGAGGTCGAGGTCCAGGAGCTCTCGCCCACGAAGCTCGCCCGCCGCGTGTCGCTCGACCTTCGCGGCGTGGCCCCCACGATCGGAGAGTATCGGGCCGTCGTCGAGGACCCCGCCTCCCTCGACGAGTTGGTCGGGACCTGGCTCCTCGACGAGCGGTTCGGCGACCGTGTCGTCGAGCTCTACGCGGAGATCTACCTGTCTCGTGCGGCGGAGCTGCCCTTCCCGGCGGCCGCGCTCGGCCTGTCGGACCGGGCGGCCTTCGAAGCCGCGATCGGTGAGGAGCCGCTGCGCCTGCTCGCGCACGTCGCCGCCGAGGACCTTCCGTGGACGGAGATCGTCACCGCGGACTACACGCTCGCCCCACCGATCCTCGCCGAGGCCTTCCCCCTCGACCGGCTCTCCGGTCCGGGGTGGCAGATCGCCCGCTACACCGACGGCCGGCCCGCAGCCGGCGTGCTCGCCACCAACGGGCTGTGGTGGCGCTACACCTCCACCCCGTCGAACGCGAATCGCAAGCGGGCGAACCAGACGAGCCGCATCCTGCTCTGCAACGACTACCTCACGCGGCCGGTCGACTTCGACCGCAACGTGAACCTGCTCGACGAAGGCGCGGTGCTCGACGCGCTGCGAACCGACCCCGCCTGCGTGTCGTGCCACGTCAGCCTCGACCCCCTGGCGAGCTACTTCTACGGCTTCTGGTGGCCGAACCAGCAGAGCGCCATCGACGCGAGCCGCTACCACCCCGAGCGGGAGCGGGCCTGGGCGGACGTGACCGGCGTGGCCCCCGGCTACTACGGCGAGCCCGGCAACGACCTCGCCGACCTGGGCACCCAGATCGCGAGCGACCCGCGCTTCGTCACCTGCGCAGTCGAGCAGGCCTACGAGCTGCTGCTCCGACGCGACCCCGCCTACGCGGACCAGGATGCTCTGACCCGCCACCGTCAGGCCTTCATCGAAGGCGACCTCACCCTCCGGAGCCTGTTCGCGTCGATCGTGGAGGACCCGTCCTATCGCGCGACCCACGCCGACGACGAGGGCGCAGCCTCGCTGCGCTGGGTGACCCCGGACCTGCTCGCGAGCCAGGTCGAGGGGCTCACCGGCTTCCGATGGACGTTCACCGGCGACGACATGCTCGCCACGGACACGGTCGGGGTCCGTGTGCTCGCCGGCGGGGCCGACGGGACGACGGTGACCGAGGTGAGCCGGAGCCCCAACGCCACCGCGGTGCTCGTGCAGAAGCGGCTGGCCGAGCTCGCGGCGTCGCACCTCGCCGCCGAAGGAGCGGTGCCCTGGTTCGGGGTCGTGGACCCCTCGGTCGCACCCGACGCGGCCACCGTCGCCGATCTGGTGCTCGCCACCCTGGGGGAGCCGGTAGCCGAGGACTCCCCGGCCGTCCGGGCGCTCCTCGACCTCTTCGCCGAGCTCGAGGCCGCCGAGGAGAGCCGCCAGGCCGCGTGGACCGGGGTGGTCTACGCCCTGCTCCGTGACCCCGACTTCGTGACCTACTGAGGAGGCCCAGATGAACCGCAGGCACTTCCTGGCCGGATCCGCGGCCGCCGCCGGGCTGATGATGGCCCGCCCCGGTCGCGCGACGGTGTCCGCCGCCGACCGCAAGTTCGTGTTCGTGTTCGCGCAGGGGGGCTGGGACCCCACGCGCGTGTTCGCGACGGAGTTCGCCAATCCCGACGTCGACATGGAGCCGCAGGCCGCGCTGCGCACGGTGGGGGGCGTCCAGTTCGTCGATCACCCTGCTCGTCCCGCGGTATCCGCCTTTGTCGAGCAGCATCACGCCCGGACGCTCATCCTCAACGGCGTGCTCGTGCGATCCATCGCCCACGAGATCTGCACGATGATCTCGATGACGGGTGACTCGTCGGGACTTCTGCCCGACTGGCCCTCCCGACTCGCCACCCTGTCGGCGGGGGGACCCACTTCGGTTCCCCACCTCGTGCTGGGCGGTCCGTCCTTCCCCGGTCCCTACGGCGCATCGGTCGCCCGGACGGGCGGGGCGGGCCAGCTCGAGGCGCTGCTGTCCGGCGCGATCACCCAGTGGACCGACACGGCCCCCCCCGCGCTCCCCCGGGCGACCGAGCAGATCGTCGACGCGTTCGCGCTCCGGCGCGCCGAGGCCGCGGCATCCCGCGTCACCGGGGGCAACGGCAAGGCGCTCGTCGACGCTTACGCCGAGGCGACCCGCTCCGCGGCCGAGCTCGAGGACCTCCGCTACACCATGGACTTCACCGTGGGCCCGACGCTGATCGAGCAAGTGCCCGTCGCGGTCGAGGCGCTGCAGATCGGCCTGTCGCGCTGTGTGACCCTCTCGGCCGGAGCCGACTGGGACAGCCACGACAACAACGATCCGGTGCAGTCCGCGAACTTCGAGCGCACCTTCGTCGGCCTGGCCCAGCTCCTGGAGACGCTCCGCGCGACCCCGGGCGCCGCACCGGACCGCACGCTGCTGGAGGAGACAGTCGTGGTGGTGCTCTCGGAGATGGGCCGCACCCCCCGCCTCAACGGATTCGCGGGCAAGGACCACTGGCCCTACACCTCGTGGATGCTGGTGGGCGACGGCATCACCGGCGACCGGGTGGTCGGCGGCTACGACTCGCTGTACTACGGCTCGGGCGTGGAGCCATCGTCGGGTGAGGTGCGCGACGATGCGCAGCTCGTGTCGGCCGAGGCGGTCGGAGCCACCCTGCTCGCGCTCGCCGACGTCGACCCGGCCGAGCACGTGCCCGGGGTCGAGCCGCTCGTGGGGGTGCTCGCGTGATCCCGCTCGTCCTGCTCGCCTGCGGGGCCGACGAGGCTCCCCCGCCCGCAGCTCCGTCCTTCACCGACCCTGAAGCCCCCTGGCTCGGGGCCGAGGTCGAGGATCCGGTCGACCTCGACCTCGACCGGGTGACCGAGGCGATCGAGGCCGCGTTCGCGGCACTCGACGAGCTCGACCCCGGGCCGCTGCTCGCCATCCACGACCGACTTCTCGCCGACGGCGATGCGGGCTGCCCCTCGTTCTACACGGCCAGCGAAGGCTTCACCTACTGGCTCGACGACTGTGTCGCGACATCGGGCGCGCGCTTCGCGGGCTTCGGGGTCGCCGAGGAGACGCCCGGCGTTACGCTGGACGACGGCCTGCTCGGAACGACGACGACGGTCGGCGGCTCGGGCAGCCTGGTGGGTGCCGACGGCACCACGCTGGAGATGAACGGGTTCCTGCAGCTCACCACCGCGGCCCTGCCCGGAGTCGACTTCGAGACACTGGTGATCTCCGGGAGCTTGGCGACCGACGCGGCGGAGGCGACGGGAACCTGGCTCGGAGCGCCCTGGGAGCCCGAGCTCACGCGGGTGACCTACGACCTGCCCGGAGGGCGTGTGCGCACCGCCACCGGCGTGATCGAGGACCTGGAGATCGGAGGAGCACGCCTCCCGGTGGTGCTGCAGGACGTTCTGATCGCGGAGGCGACCACCGGGCTGTCGGACTGCTCCGACGAGCCCACCGGGGTGATCTCGGTGCGACTCGATGGGGACTGGGTCGACGTGCTGTTCGATCCCGTCGACACCGGCTCGGGCATCGTGACGGAGCCGGGAGCGTGCGATGGCTGCGGCGAGGCGTGGTCGGGGGTCACGCCGCTCGGCCGTGCCTGCCCGGACGTAGCCGCGTTGCTCGGTCAGTAGCGCCGCCGGCGGCGGGCCGAGGCCTCGGCGACGAAGGCGAACCACCCCTGCCAGTCGTGGGTCTCGAGAAACTCGACGATGGCGTCGGCGTCCGCTGGCTGCATCGGGACCCGGTGCAGCATCGCGAGCTGCATGAGCACCTCTCCGACGGGCGCGTCGGGGTGTGCGGCGTCGGTGGGCAGGACCACCCGGTCGACGATGTCCTCGGCCCAGGCCTGGACGTCCCTTCGGTGCCAGTCGTCCTCGGCCCAGCGCTGCAGGACGAGTCGGATGTCGTCCGTCGAGGGCAGCTCGGGCGGCGGCGGTGGTCGCCCCCCTTCGTGGACCCCCAGCGAGTCGATGTGGGCGTTGACGAACTGGACCACGGGGTCCTGGCTCCGCACCCTCGCGATCCGGGCCACCAGCCGCTGACGCGCAGCAGAAGCCGCCGAGCGTTCGCCAGGGGTCGTGGCTCCGCGCTCGAGGGCCTCGACTCGAGCGAGGCGGGCGCGCAGGGTGCGTTCGCTTACCGGAGGCATACCAGAGCGTACCAACGTCGGCAGCGGGTGCGAAGACTTTTGCGTGCGTCAGCCCTCGCTCGATCGACCCTCGAGCCACCCCCGGGTCGCGTCGAGCCGATCGTAGTCCGGAATGTAGGGTTTCAAATCGAGAATCGGTGTTCGATCGAGCAGGTCGAGTCCGCGCACGTGAAGCACGCGACCCTCGATGCGCAGCAGCCGGGTCGCCGACAGGCCAATGGGGTTCGGTCGATGGGGCGCTCGGGTAGCGAAGACGCCCCGCAGGACGCCGCCCCGAGGGGGCCGCACCATCGGCTTGCGCAACGGGCCGTTCAAGTGCAGCCAGCTCACCACCCACAAGTGAGAGAACGTCCCGAGATCGCGCAGTGCGTCGGGATGCACCCGGTCGGCGAACAGCTCGATCGTGGCATCCACGATGCCGGCCTCGTCAGGACCGGCGCAGCCGGGCTGCCGCGGGGTGCCATGCCGCTCGACGAACGGAGACCGAACCCAGCCGATCGGCGTCACCGTCACCTCGGCGGGCACCGGCACGGCATCGATGTAGTCCTTGGGGGGCTTTCGCATCGCGGCAGGGGTAACGGCGGAGAATGCCAAAGTCTCCCCGTCGCATCAGCGAGGCCTACCTCCAGCGGGTCACCGCCCATTACCTCGAGCGCTACGCGACCTCCCGCGAGAACCTCCGTCGACTCCTGATGAAGCGCGTGCTCCGGAGCGCGGCGTTCCACGAGGTCGATCCAGAGCCCTGGGTGGCCTTGGTGGACGCCGAGCTCGACCGTCTCGAGCGAATCGGTCTCGTGAACGACCTCGCCTACGCGCGCGACAAGGCCCGCGCGCTGCATCGCCGCGGCTCGGGCACCCGACGCATCCGGTTCGTGCTCCAGCAGAAGGGCCTCGGTTCCGACGCGATCGACGACGCCCTCGCCGAGCTCGGCGAGCACCGGGACCCGGACTGGCAGGCTGCGTGCACCTACGCCCGCAAGCGTTCCCTCGGCCCCTGGCGGCGGGTTCCGCTGGACGAAGACCGCCGCCGCAAGGAGCTCGGGCGACTCGCTCGCGCCGGCTTCAGCTTCGACGTCGCGCGTCGCGTGGTCGAGGCGGAGTCGCCAGAGGCCCTCAACGACGGCGGATCGCAGTGATCATGGCATCGACGAGCCCGGTGCCCAGGTAGGCCGCCGCCCCCACCCCAAAGAACCAGGCGCCCCCTCCAAGGAGCCCCGCGACCGTGGCGAGCGAGACGATCCCGCCGAAGTGGACGAGGGAGCCCCGCCGGTGCGCCAGGTCCTTGAACGTGGCGAACGGCAGGTCCGAGAGCATGAGGATGGCGAGACCCGACATGGCGGTCGCCACCACGGTCCCCGACAGGGGCTCGGCGAGCTGACTGCCACACGACAGCAGGCTCGCCGTCGCGCCCCCGGCCATCGTGCTCGGCAGTCCCCGACTCCGGGCGGGCCACCGCCACGGACCGGGAGGGTCGTGGAAGCGCGCGAGGCGGAGCATGGTGGAGAGCGCGAAGCCCACGGCGACGACGAGACCCACGGCTCCGAGGTCTCGCAGCGCCCCGGCGTACGCCACGATCGCCGGAGCGACCCCGAAGGAGATGGCGTCGGCGAGGGTGTCGAGCAGCTCGCCGAAGCGGCTCCGCAGGTCGAGGATTCGGGCCACCGACCCGTCGGCCGCGTCCAGGAGCCCCGCGACCACGACCAGGGTAGCCGCGAGGGCCAGCCGACTCGGGGGCAGCGGCACGTCCACCACGACGAGGCAGGCGAGCACGCCGCAGGCGATGCTCGTGGCGGTCATCCAGTTCGCGGGGTTGAGGAGGTGCCGGCTCACGTGCTCCGCATATCGATCCCGCCGCGACGCACTCGGTCGAGACCCCGGAACCAGACGCACGACACAACGGGACCCCGTGGCGTGGGGCCAGAGGTCCACGGATCGATACCGACCCGCCGTGGGCATCGAACCGTTCCTCATCCTCGGCATCGTCGTCGCGATGTTCGTCGTCCAGCTCGGGCGCGCCGCCCGGGCGGCGCTCGCGGACCGGGTCGAGTACGCGGCGCTCACCATGGACGGTGCGAACGAGCACGCAGCGCGCCTCGCGATGGCCCCGGACGTGTCGCCCCCCGTCCCTCCAGCGGCCCTCGTGCCTCTCCGAGCGACCGCCCCCGCGTGGATCCCCCCGCCCGTGCGCACCGTCCGCGCTTGGACGTTGCACCACGACGGGCTGCACGTACGTCTCCTCGCCACCCGCCGACCCGAGCCGGCGCGTCGGGCGGTTCGGCTGGCGACGGGTGTGCGCCAACGGAACCTCGGCCAGCATCGCGGCTGGTTCACTCCGTCGGTGTTGGTGGTGGTGACCCTTCCCCGGACCGTCGCAGCCGGCCTGCGGGTGGGCACCCGGGCCTCGGTGGTCGACGAGACCGAGCGGCTTGCGCTGAACAGTCCCGTCCTCGACCAGCTCCTCAGGGTGACCGCGCAGGACCCCGCCGCCACCCGGGCCCTGCTCGCCGAGCCTGCCGTGCACGAACCGCTCATCGAGCTGATGGCGACCCACCCGCTCTCCGTGGTGACCGGACGGGTGATCGCGCTGTGGTGCACGGTTCCCGTGGGCAACCCCGCACCGCTGGTCGGGCTGGCCGAGGAGCTCGGCCGGGCCATGCTCGACTTCGCCCGCCCCTCGGGTCGCGAATAGAAGGGTCGGGGTACGGGGGCACGGTGGATCGGCTGGTGGTGCAGAAGTACGGGGGCTCGTCGGTCACCGACCTCCCCCGGGTCCGCAAGGTCGCCCGGCGCATCAAGGCGAGCGTCGAGCAGGGCGTCAAGGTGGTGGCGGTGGTGTCCGCGATGGGCAACACCACCAACGAGCTGCTCGCCCTCGCCCGCCAGGCCGCCGCGTCGCCCGACCGGCGCGAGCTGGACATGTTGGTCAGCGTGGGCGAGCGGATCACGATGTCGCTGCTCGCGATGTGCCTTCACGAAGACGGCATCCGCGCCCGCTCGCTCACCGGCTCGCAGTCGGGGATCGTGACCGACGAGACCCACGCGGACGCCCGTGTGGTCGAGGTCCGCCCCGACCGCCTCCTCTCGGTGCTCGCCGAGCACGACGTGGCGATCGTAGCCGGCTTCCAGGGAGTGAGCCGGCAGCGCGAGGTGACGACGCTCGGGCGCGGAGGGTCCGACACCACCGCCGTGGTGCTCGCCGCGGCGCTGAATGCCGAGCACTGCGAGATCTGCAGCGACGTCGACGGTGTCTGGTCCGCCGATCCCCGGGTGGTCTCCGCCGCCGCACGCCGCGAGGAGATGAGCCTTCCCGTGGCGGTGGAGCTCGCGCGCGGCGGCGCGAAGGTTCTCTTCGAGGATGCCGTGCGCTTCGCCAGAGACCACGGGGTGACGATCCGCGCCGCCACCACGTTTGGGCCGGGGGCAGGAACCCGACTCCTCGCCACGCCGTACCGCCCGCGTCGAGCCAGCGTCGACGCAGTGACCGGCGACACCCAGCTGGTCGCCATCGCTGATGATGCATCGGCCGAGACCTGGATCCGGGCGGGCGCCCGCCTCAGGCGCAGGGGGGCCGGCGTCGCCCACCTCGACGTGCGCAATCTCCACGGCGCCTGGCCTGGCGAGGCCGAGCGGGTCGCGGTGGTGAGCGCCGTGGGCTCGGCGGTGGGGGAGTCGATCGCGCTGGCCCGACGCGGCAGCGACGAGCTCTCGGCCGCGGGAATCCCCGTACTGGCGGAAGGCGGTCACGGCGACGCGCTGTGGTGGCAGGTGGACCCGTCGGTCGCGGACGAGGCCGTGCGCGTGCTTCACGACGCGCTCGTCGCGGCTTCCGCCTCCGACGAATTGCGCGACGACCCCTGACGAAGCTATGACGGACCGGTGGAGCTCTCCGTGAGCTCCCGGCGGCTTCGTCCACCCTCGCGCCGCCCCCCATCCGGGACCCTGTACGCCGGTCTCGCACCGAGTTGGAGCACCCATGGCCCGCATCACTGTCGAGGATTGCCTCGAGGCCGTCCCGAACCGCTTCTCGCTGGTTCTCGTGGCCGCCGAGCGCACCAAGCAGATCCTCAAGGGCGCCCAGCCCCTCATCGACAACGAGAACGACAACAAGGAGGTCGTGACCGCGCTGCGCGAGATCGCGGCCGACAAGTTCGAGGTCGACGACACGCAGGTGCTCGCCGAGGATCGCTGGAAGCCCGCCCACCGCCAGGTCAACCCCGAGCCCGTCGACGACGAGCTCCCGCCCGAAGCTTGATCGGAGGACCGATGATCCGCGCCGACATGAAGTTCGACCTCCGCACGCTAAAGCATCGCCTCCGTCGCGGCGAGATCACCCAGGCCGAGTACGACGCCTCCCTCGCGGAGCTCCCCGACGAGAGCGAGGAGCTCGAGGAGACCGAGGTGACGTTCACGGCGTCGTTTGCCGAGCGGCAGAAGGACACGACCAAGGAGTCCTGATGTCCCGCATCGTGCGCGCGCCTCGGGGCTCCGAGCTCACCTGTCGGGGGTGGGTCCAGGAGGCGGCCCTCCGCATGCTCATGAACAACCTCGATCCCGAGGTAGCGGAGCGCCCCGAGGACCTCGTGGTCTACGGGGGTACCGGCAAGGCCGCGCGCGACTGGGTAGCCTTCGATCGCATCGTGGCGAGCCTGAAGCGACTCGGCGACGACGAGACGCTGCTCGTCCAGTCGGGCAAGCCGGTGGGGATCCTGCGCTCGCACCCCGATGCCCCGCGGGTGCTGATCGCGAACTCGAACCTCGTCGGTCGCTGGGCGACGTGGGAGCACTTCGCCGAGCTCGAGGCCAAGGGCCTCCTGATGTACGGGCAGATGACGGCCGGCTCCTGGATCTACATCGGCACACAGGGCATCCTCCAGGGTACCTACGAGACCTTCGTCGCCGCCGCGCGCCAGCACTTCGGCACCGAAGGGCTGACCGGTCGGCTCGTGGTCACGGGGGGCCTCGGCGGCATGGGTGGCGCCCAGCCACTCGCCGTCTCGCTCGCGGGCGGGGTCTCGCTCAACGTCGAGGTCGACCCCGCCCGGGTCCAACGCCGGCTCGACACGAAGTACCTCGACGAGGTCGCGACGGATCTCGACGACGCCCTCGCCCGCTGCGCGCGTCATCAGGCCGCCGGGGTCGGGCGCTCGGTCGGCCTCGTGGGGAACTGCGCCGAGGTGCTCCCCGAGCTCGTGCGGCGCGGGGTGTGCCCCGACCTGGTCACCGACCAGACCTCGGCCCACGATCCACTCCACGGTTACGTGCCCGCCGGCCTGTCCCTCGAGGAGGCGGCCGCCCTTCGGTGCTCCGACCCGAGAGCCTACGTCGTTCGCTCCCAGGCCTCGATGGCCGCGCACGTCGACGCCATGGTCGCGCTCGGCGAGGCAGGAGCCCACGTCTTCGACTACGGCAACAACATCCGCGCCATGGCGGTCGACGGTGGACTCGACGAGACGCGAGCGTTCTCGTTTCCGGGCTTCGTTCCCGCCTACATCCGCCCCCAGTTCTGCGAGGGGCGGGGGCCGTTCCGTTGGGTGGCGCTCTCGGGCGATCCGGAAGACATCTTCGCCACCGATCGGGCGTTGATCGAGGCGTTTCCGAGCGACGCGGCGCTCCGCAACTGGCTCGAGCTCGCCCGCGACCGCGTGGTCTTCCAGGGCCTGCCCTCGCGCATCTGTTGGCTCGGCTACGGTGAGCGCGCGAAGGCGGGCGCCATCTTCAACGAGCTCGTGCGCACTGGCCAGGTGAAGGCCCCGATCGTGATCGGGCGCGATCATCTCGACTGCGGCTCCGTGGCGTCCCCGAACCGCGAGACCGAGGCGATGCGTGACGGCAGCGATGCCGTCGCAGACTGGCCGATCCTCAACGCGCTCGTCAACACCGCCAATGGAGCGAGCTGGGTGAGCTTCCACCACGGCGGGGGCGTGGGCATGGGCTACTCGCTGCACGCGGGCATGGTCATCGTGGCCGACGGCACCGACGCAGCCGCTCGGCGACTCGAGCGCGTGCTCACGAGCGACCCCGGCATGGGGGTCATCCGTCATGCCGACGCTGGCTACGACGAGGCCATCACCACGGCTCGGGAGCGAGGGGTGAGAATCCCGGGTGTCACGGAACTGACCGACGATGTCTCGTGATCCGCTCTCGATGTCACGACTCGTCGAGCGTCGAAGAAACCGGAGAGGGGGCGCGTCCGACGAGTAGAGAGACCGAGGATTGCCCCATGTCGAACCTGCTCGAGCTGACGAAGCCCCCGGAACGCATCGCCGACGACGACGAGATCAAGGCCCTGGCCGCGGTCGACCGCCGCCAGGCCGCAGACGCGCTCGTTCGACGCTACCGCGAAGGCCTGTTCCACCACGCGGCGTGGATTCTCAAGGACTGGCAGGAAGCCATCGACGTCACGCAGGACGTCTTCATCAAGGCGATGCGGGAGCCTCGGTTCTTCACGCCCGAGTTCAAGATGAAGGCCTGGCTGTACCGTGTGACGAGCAATGCGTGCTTCAACATGGTGCGCGACCGCAAGCGACGGGCGGCGATCCTCGAGAGCGTCCCCCAGAAATCGTCGGACGAGGCGACGCAGGCCGACGTGGTGTTCGCGAGCCAGCAGCAGGAGCGAATCCTGCAGGCGATGGACCGGCTCACCGAGAATCACCGCAAGATCTTGATGCTGCGGTACTACTCCGACCTGTCGTACGCCGAGATCGCCGACACGCTCGGCATCAAGCTCGGCACCGTGATGTCGCGGCTGTCCCGCGCGAAGATGCACCTGCAGGAAGCGCTCGACGACGACGATCTCGGAACCTGACCACCGGGAGAGGGTATGCGGTGTGCTGACGCCCAGGCGCAGCTGGCAGCGGCTCACGATGGCGAGCTCGGTCCCTCTGCCGTGAAGGTGCTCGAGGAGCACCTGGCTCGCTGCCCTCGCTGTCGACGCTGGGACGAGGAGCTCCGCGCGCTTCCGCTCGGCGGGAGCCTGCGGGTACCGGTCGACGTTCGAAGAGAGCTCGAAGCCCGCACCGACCCCCGGCGGCTGGTGCCCGGGCCCCCACGATCCGAGCGGCGCCTGACGGTGGTCGGCGTGCTCGCCGCCGCTGCGGTGGGTGCCATCGCGATCGGTCAGGGCGTCACCGGACGCGCGACGAACGAGCCTACGGTGGTGCACGCCCCGATCCCAGCTGACCAGTGGCGCGAAGCCGCGTTCCGGCCCGAGCACGACGAGGCTCCCGCCTACGACACCAACGTGCTCCACCTGCCGAACCCCTCGACCGATGGAGTGACCAGGTGACCGCGGCGGCCTGACCCTCTACAATCCGGGGGCTCGCGCAGTCTGCGGGAGCGGGAGACGAGGCTGGAGCGCGAATTGACCAGGACAGCCCGTGAGAACCCGGCGACCATCGCGCTTCTCGAGCACGTCGGGAACCAGGCGACGGGCTCGCTGTCCATCGGGTCGCCTCCCGAAGAGCGGTCACTTCACCTGCTCCGTGGCAGCCTCATCGCCGCGACCTCGTACGACGACCTGCCGCGGATGACCCAGGTCCTGCGCGCCCGAGGCATCCTCTCTCCCCGACAGGCGGCCTCCCTGCAGGCGAGAGCCTCCGAAGGAAACGACATCTTCGGGGACCTTCTCGAGCTCGCGGGGGGCCCGGTGTTCGACGGCATCTTGCGCGACCGCTTCTACCAGAACCTCTGCGACGTGCTGTCCAGCGACGCGAGCCCCTGGTTCGCGCCCCGCCGCGGGATCTTCGTCCACAACATCCAGATGGGTCACGACACCGCCCAGCTCGTGCGGACCGCCTGCAACGACTGCGACACCGCGTCCCTCATCGACCTCGACGCCGCGATCGTGCGCGGGCCCGCCGACGCAGGCACCGGCTCCGCGCGGGCTCTGCTCGTGGCCCGGCTGGACGACCAACCGAGGCGCGTCCGCGATCTCGTCGAAGGAAGCCCCTTCGAGCCCATCCGGGCCCGGCTGCTCATCGCGGAGCTGCTGCGCGAAGGCGTGATCGACTTCTCGGACACCGAGGTTCCCGGCCTCGAGCCGCACGTCCAGGGAGCCCAGGAGCCCCAGCTCCTCGCCTCGGTCGACGGAGCAGAGGACGGGGAGCGCGAGGTCGACGACGGGGAGCGGGAGGACGTCGACGACGGGCCTACGGAGCATGTCCCCCAGGGCCAGATGACCGACCTGCTCGGCATGGGCGAGGACCTCGAAGCATTCAGGGACCACGACCACAGCCGCGGCGGACCCGCCGAGGGACGCTTCAGCACCGAGGAGCACCACCGGGATCGCGTAGAGGTCTCGCGGTTGGAGGGACGCAGCCCCAAGCTCGCGGTGCGGTATGGCTCTCCGGTGATCACCGAGGCGGAGGCCACCACCAAGGTCCACGTCACCAACGAGGTCCTCGGCGCCGTCGTGCAGGCGTTCGACGACTCCGAGGGGGTGGGTCGGGGCCGCGCGATCGTGCAGCTGTTGGTCGACGGTGCGCCGATGCGGTTCACCGCCCTGCTGCGCGACCTTCGGGTGGACGAGGGCGGGGGGCTTCCCGAGCGGCAGGTCCTGCACAACCTCTTCGGGCGACCGGCCGGGGAACACCGCCAGCTCTTGAACGGTGGCCTGGTGGACCTCATCGACCGGGCGCTCTCGTCCGCGGCCGACGAGCTCCCGGAAGAGCACCTGGACGAGGTCCTCACGAGGGTCGCAGGTTACCGCCAGCGGCTTGGCGTGTGAGCATCCGAGGATAGAACGCTGACCATGATCGTCACCATGATCGCGACCCTCGCGCAGGCCGAACCCGGAGCGCTCGAAGCCGACGCCCCGGTTCCCGAGCTCCCCCCGCGGGAGACCGTCGACCTCGGCGCCATTCCCCCCGAGATCGCCGACATCGCTCGGTCGGTGGGCCACCTGCCCCTCCCCGAGCGCATGGCCCGGATCTCCGAGGCCATGCTCGGTCGCCCATACGTGAGCGATCCGCTCGGAGAAGGCCAGGGCGTCGATCCCGACCCGATCGCTCGCTACGACGCGTTCGACTGCCTCACCTTCACCGAGGAGGTGTTGGCGCTCTCGCTCGCGGGTGACCCCGTCCACGCCGCCCAGATCCGCCGGGACCTCCGCTATGGGCCGGAGAACACGATCGACTACGTGAATCGCCGGCACTTCATGGAGCTGCAGTGGATTCCGGGGGTGGTGCGCGACGGCTGGCTGCGGAACACGACCTCCGAGTACGGCGAGGTCGTGCTCCTCGAGAAGGAGGTCACCGCCTCGACCTGGCGCAGCTGGCGTCCGCGCAGGCGCTTCGCGCACACCGACGAGCAGCTTCCCTACGGGCCCATGCGGCTCGAGGTGCTCCCGCTCGCGGAGGCTCGGAAGGTTGCCGACCGCATCCGGACGGGCAGCGTGATCCTCACCGTCCGGAAGGACCGGCCGACGGTGCCCATCTGGGTCACGCACGTCAGCCTCGTGGTGCCCGGTCCCGACGACCGGCCCGTACTGCGCCACGCCACCAAGATCGGCGAGGGCGGCACCCGCGACCACAGCCTCGACTGGTACCTGCGCCACCTCGAGTCCTACACGAACTGGAAGGTGCTCGGCATCACCGTGCTCGAACCCGTAGAGCCGCTGGTGCGAAGGGCCCCGACCGCCAACACGGACGCAGCGGCCTCGACGGAAGGCATGGTCGAACCTGCGCCGTAGCGCGGCTGGTCGCGATCGGGTAGACTGGTAGCCGGTTCGTCAAGGAGTCGGCACGTGAAGCTCGGTTTCGGCAAGAGGGCCTCTGCCCTCGTGTTGTGCGTTGTGTGGTGCACGGGATGCTCTACGGGGTTGAGGGTCACGAGCGACCTCGGGACCGTCCCCAACGACACGGGAGACGGCTTGGTCGATTTCCCGACCACCTTCGACCCGGGGAACCCGAACCCCGGGCCAGGAGGCAACCAGCCCCCCGTGGCCGACGCCGGTGAAGACTTCACCGCCGTCGTCTCGAGCGAGGTCGTCCTCGACGGCAGCGACTCGCTCGATCCCAACGGGGACCCGCTGACCTACACCTGGGTGCTGCAGCAGGTGCCGCAGGACTCGGTGAGCTTTCTCATCAACGAGACGCGGGTACAGTCGAGCCTGTTCCTGGACCGGCCAGGGCTCTACATCGTGGAGCTCGTGGTGAGCGACGGCTTCCAGAGCTCGCGCGACACCATCGAGATCATCGCCGAGGTCCTCAACTCGGGCCCTGTCGCGGTCGCCGGCCGTGACCAGACGGTGCGGCTCGGCGAGACGGTCGTGCTGTCGGGGGGTGACAGCTACGACCCCGATGGGGAGTCCATCACGTTTCGGTGGGACCTCGTGACGGTTCCTCCGGCGAGCGGAGCGATGCTCGCCAACCCCGTCTCCTCGGTGACCACGTTCGTCGCCGACCGGTCGGGTACCTACGTGGCCGAGCTGGTGGTGAGTGACGGCGCGGAGTCGTCGCTGCCCGACAGCATCACCATCACGGCGACCGAGCAGGGCTCCGGCGGCTCGGGCTGCCTCTCGTGCTCGAGCCCGCCCAACCTCACCGGGGGGGGCATCGCGAGCGGGTTCGGGCTGCTGGGCCTCCCCCTGCTCGCCCTCTGGTGGTGGCGCCGAGAGGGCTGATCAGCCCTGCAGCCAGGCCTTGGCGGCGTCGAGGAGCGCGCCCAGCGTGGCGTCCACCGCCGAGCGGCCAGCGTCGTCCAGTCCGGGCTGGCCCTGCACCTCGGCGTAGATCTTGAGCTTGGGCTCGGTCCCGCTCGGACGCAGCACCACGCGCGCGCCACGGTCGTGGTCGCCTGCGGCCAGCTCGTAGCCGAGGACGTTGCGCGACGACCGATCGGACGCGCTCTTGATCGGGCCGAAGCGCCCCGACTCGTCTTGGTGGTCCTGGGCCGCGGTGACCGAGCGTCCGGCGAACACGTCGGGCGGCGAGGCGCGGAGTCGCTCGAGCAGGGTGCGCATCGCGCCAGCCCCCCGAGCTCCCTCGAAGCGGATCGAGACCTGCCCGTTGACCACGTATCCGTGCGTCTCCTGCAGGCCGCGGAGCACGTCGACGAGCGTGCGGCCCGTGGCCTTGGCCTGGGCCGCCGCGATGGCGAGGGCGACCGCGCCCCCAGCCGCGTCCTTGTCGCGGATGCGGTCCGTGACCAGCACCCCGTGGGATTCCTCGCCTGCGGCGGCGAAGGTGACCTCGTCGGCCACGATGGAGCCCCACCGGCCCGTCTCCTCGAGGATGGCGAGACCCTCACCGACGTACTTGAATCCGACGAGCAGGTCGTCGACGACGACCGCGCCGTGGGCCTCCGCGACGGCCCGGACCAGCCGCGAGGTGACCTCCGTCACCACGACCAGTGGACGCTGACCCGCCGCCGCGATCGATCGGCAGGTGTGGTCGGCCACGAGCACCACGATGTCGTTGCCGGTGAGGTGCACGAACTCGCCGCCGTGAGCGACCTCGCAGCCGAGTCGGTCCGCGTCCGGGTCGGTCCCGAAGACCAGGTCGTAGCCGCTGGCCTCGGCCAGCGCGTGCGCCATCGCGCCCGGGTTCTCGGGGTTCGCCACGCCCTGGGGAACGGTCGGAAAGGCTCCGTCTGGCGTCGCCTGCGCCGCGTGGAGGTGTGCGTCGACCCCCGCTCGCCTCAAGGCCTCGTGGAGCAACCCGGTGCCGTGCAGCGGCGTGTAGAGGACCTGGAGGGCGCGGACCGTGGCCGCTTCGACGGCTGCGGGACCCCGACCCGCTCTCGCCACCGTCTGCAGGTAGTTCTCGTGGGTCGGCTCGTCGAGCCAGCGCAGATGGGGCTGCGCCTCCTCCCAGGACAGCGAGCTCACGGACTCGACCGCGTTGACGACGTCGAGCAGCGCCTGGTCGAGAGGCGCCACGAGCTGGCCTCCGCGGGCGTCGTAGACCTTGATGCCGTTGTCGTCGGGCGGGTTGTGGGAGGCGGAGAGGTTGAGCCCGCCGTGGGCCCCGAGCTCCCGAATCGAGAACGACAGCTCGGGCGTGGAGAGGTAGCGGTCTGACCCCCGCGCGAGCATCCACACGGCGATGCCGTTGGCCGCATAGATCCGCGCCGCCCACTCCGCGAGGTCACGCGAGGTGAGGCCCGCGAGCAATCCGGCTTCGCCGCCATAGCGGCCCCCGGCATCCACGAAGCGCCGCACGTCGTAGGCCACGACGACGGACAGGGGACCGTCTCCGAGCTGCTGCCGCAGCCAGGTGGCATGACCCTGGACCGAGGTGCCGACAGTGTGGGGGTTCATGCGGTTCGGCCCCACGCCGACGCGGCCCCGGCGGCCGCCCGTCCCGAACGGAAGGACCTGCCGGAAGGCGTCGGCGAGCTCGTCGAACTCCTCCCGCGCGATCAAGGTCTCGATCAACGGCCGATAGTCGGCGTAACGAGGCGCGGTGCACCAGCTCTGCAGGTGCTCCACGGCGCGTGCTCGGATGTCTTCGGGCACGTCCACCGATTGCAGCCCAGCTCGGGCACGGTCGATCAGGTCGCTCATGGTGCAGCCGCCTCCTTACCTTCCAACGGATAGTGGTAGTCCCGAAGCGACCTCACCTCGGTCCACGTCCGCTCCAGTGCCTGCCGGTAACGAAGGATCGCGGGAGATGCCGACGCGCGGCTGGCGGACTCGATCGCCTGATACGCTCGTGGATACTGGCCTTTCGCCTCGTGATGAACGGCGAGGTCGTGCCAGGCCCGGGCGCGCGCACGGTCCGAGGCGGCCGGATCGTCGACGATCGCCGACCACTTCGCCACCGCGGCCTCCCAGTGTCCCTCCCGTACCGCCACGCCGGCCAGTCGGAGCCGAGGATCGCCGGTCCGGAACCACCGGCGAGAGACCGCGCCAGAGGTGGGCACGAGCCGACGCCCGAGCGCATGGCCGCTGCTGCGGACCAGCTCATCGAGCAAGCCGTCGGGGAGGCCGCGTCGCGCCTCCTCTGCAGTGGGGGCCGACACGGTCCGCGAGCCGGCCACCGTGGCTGCGTCCACCGCCTCGATTCGTTCCGCGTCGCACTTCTCGACGATCCAGGAGAGGTGCACCCGCCCGTGCCAGGTGACGTCGGCGCTCGGGAGCACCGTGACCGGCTCGGCGATCCGCGATGGTCCGTCGGGGGTCGGAACGACGTACTGCACCCGCCCCTCCTCGGTCGTCGCGGTGTCGATCCGCTCCTCGGCCACGACGTCGGTCAGCCGAACCACGGCCTCGGCACCGGCGTCACACGACGGCGCGAGGCGCCCGGCGCGTGCGACCGTCTCGGTGAGGCTCGCGTGGACCTTCGGTTGACCGGCCTCGTCCACGACCGCGAAACGCAGGGGCTCCTGGATGGGCAGGTCTGGCTCGGTGGACCACTCGACGTGGACCCGGGGAACGCAGCCGAGCGCCCCCGCGAGCGCGAGCGCGGTCACCACTCGCCGTCGCAGGTCCCACAGTCGGCGTCGGCGAGCTGCCACACTCCCTCTTCGTCAGCGAAGTCGATGGTCGCGGCACCGTTGCCCACCGCCGCGAGCCATCGGCCGAGCAGCGGGCTCGGTGCCTTGGAGCTGCTCTCGATGGTGAAGCTGCCGCAGTTGTCCCAACCCGAGAAGTTGGTCTCGCACTCGACGAGGCCACCGAACGTCGACGTGTAGGTGCGGCCGGCGGTCACCGTCTCGATGGTGTCGTCGAGCTCCATCCGCGACTCGGCGACCTGCAGCGGGGGTTCGAAGGCCGTGATGGTGCCGTCGCGGTCGATGAGCGTGTGGACGCGGACCCCCCGGTTCGAGGTGCTCGACCAGCGGAGCCGGAAGCGTTCGAACTCCAGATCCTCACAGCCGGGATCGTTGCTCACGCACTGCTGGTTGTAGGACACGGTGTAGATGTTGACCGAGTTCTCGACATCGGGACTGCCCTCGAGCTCGGCCACCAGCTCGTAGGGAAGGCTCCGGTCCGTGCTGCGGTACTCCCAGACGCGGCCCACCTCGAAGGGGAACATGTTCCAGGTGGTGATGCCGGGGAACTGGATGTCGGGGTCGTCGCAGCCGACGAGGCCCACCAAACCCACGAGGAGAGACGCCAGGATCGTGCGGTTCATCGAACCTCCAGGCCGCAGATGTAGCACTCGCCGACGCCATGCGGCAACTGTCCGCTACAGGCCGGCGCCTGGGGGCCAAATCGCCCGAGCGCTCGCGTCAGTTCGCCCCGGACTTGAGCACCAGCACGGGGCAGGGGCTGAAGCGAACGAGCCGTTCCGCCACGGAACCCAGGAGCGCCCGCGAGAACCCGGTCCGCCCGTGTGAGCTCATGACCACGAGCTCCGCCCCGACCTCGCGGGCCACCTCGGGCACCACGTGCCCGGGCGCCCCGATCCGGACGTGCGGTCGGGTGTCCTCGGGAGCGCCCTGGTCGACGAGCCACTCCTTCAGATTGGAGAGTGCAGCCTCTTGACGGTGCACGGGGTCGATCTGGGTCATGAGCGACGGCTCCAGCTCGGGCAGCACGTACACGGCGTGCAGCACCTGCGGGTTGGCGCTGATCGCGACCTTCAGGGCGTGAGTCTCGGGGTCTTCGAGGTCGACGGGCACGATGACGATGCCGACTGCGTCCCACTTGAGCACGTGGCCTCCAATCACTCGGTGAGGAAGGGGAATCCTTCGGGCTTCACCACCAGCACCGAGGCGGTGGCTTTCGCCACGAGCTGCTCCGCGGTCGATCCGGTCAGCCACTCCATCGGGCGGTGACGACCGTGGCTTCCGACCACGACGAGGTCCGACTGCCAGTCCTTGGCCGCTTCGAGGATGACGGGCACCACGGAGCCGGAGCGGACCTCGGCCTTCACGCGGTCGGGCGGCGTACCAGGGGCGAGCTGGGCGAGCGCCTCGGCGAGCAGCTCGCGGGTCTCGAGCTCGATGACGTTCAGGTCCACCTCGGACGCGTCCGGGTCGAGACTCGCGGACTGGGTGAGGACCCTCAGCACCACGAGCTGGGCATCGAGGCGTTCGGCCAGCGTCACCGCCGTCTCGAGCTCGCGCGGCGTGAGAGCCGTGCGATCCACGGGCGCCAGGATTCGCTTGAACATCCTCTCCCTCCTTCCCGGGAGCTGGACCCCCGGAGCAAGCTGTGCTGCAAGCTCCGGGCCACCTTGCCGTCAGGGCAGCGAGACCCTCCAGGTCAGCGCCCGTCCTCCACGCATGTAGCGGCCGTCGATGACTCCGTTCTCGCGACGTCCCTCGAAGACGAGCCGAGAGTTTGGCGACGACAGGCGCAGCGTCCCGGCGTTGGCGTCGAAGGTCCCCTCGAGCGCCTCGACCCGCGGAGGGCCGGACCCGGCGAAGAAGGCGGCGGCGGCGACCACCCGGTCGCCCCGGACCTGGGTCACCCGGAGCTCGAACGGCCGCCGGTCTGCCTGACCTTCGTAGGTTCCCACGGCGAGCGGCGGACCCGCTTCCACGGACGCCTCCTCGCTCTCGGGGGGCGCCGCGTCGGCCTCGAGGGGCGTCTCGTCGGGCTCGGGGGCCGACTCCTCGACCTCGGGCACGCTCGCCGCCACCGTCATCATCCGGGGCTCGTCGGTCTGGGCCTGATCACCGGTGTCGAGCGCGGTCGGAGGCGGGAGAACCTCGAGCACCTGCGGTTCCGGAGGACGGACCGGTGCCTCCGCCTCGACGGGTGCCGCGGGGACGTCCTGCTCGGCGGGCTCGGCGGCAGACGGTGGGGAGACGGACGGAGTGACGGGCTCCGGGGGCACCAGCGGCTCGAGTCCTCCGTCGGGCTCGGCCGACGTGGGGGCAGGAGGCGCCGCCTCCTCGCTCGCCTGGCGCGCCCGTCGATTCAGCACCGGCTGCGTCATCAATGCGGTGACGAGCACGGCGAGGACCACCGAGCCGAGGATGGCGGCTACCGCCCAGCGTCCCGAGGTCGGCCGCGAGGGCTCGCGCAGCGCGCTGGCGGGGACCGAGGCCGTCAGTGCGCCGCCGGACGGACTGGAGGGGTAGGTGCTCGGGTCGAGCGCGAGGGCCACGCGCACGAGGTCCGGGGACGACGCGAGGGAGGGGTGGTCGGCGATTCCGAGGGCGGTCGCGAACGACCGCGCATCCGGCCACCGGTGCTCGCGGTCTCGCTCCAGAGCTCTCCGCAGCGCCGCCTCGAGGTCGGGCCCGACCCCGGAGAGCGGAGGCGGCGTGCGCTCGATCGTGGCCGTCAGCTCGATGTCGCTGCCTTCGGGTGAAGCGAAGGCCTTCTTGCCGGCGATCATCTCGTAGAGGACGCTGCCGAGCGCGAAGATGTCGGTGCGGGTGTCGACCGACGCCGAGTTGCGGACCTGCTCGGGCGGCATGTAGCCAGGCGTGCCCATCGAGATTCCGGTCCGGGTGTTCGGACCGAGGCCCTCCTCCACGACCTTGGCGAGACCGAAGTCCGTCACCTTCGGGATCCACCCGCCGGGAGCCCGCATCAGCAGGACATTGCCGGGCTTGAGGTCGCGGTGGAGCACGCCGGCGTCGTGCGCGTGGGCGACCGCGGCGAGGACGGGCGCGAACAGCCCGAGCGCGTCGGTGACCGAGAGCGCGCCGTGGTGATCGAGGAACTCCTCGAGCGAGGGGCCCTCGATGAACTCGAGGAGCAGCCCCACGCGACTGTCGATGCGCAGCACGTCGGTGACCCTCACGATGTGAGGGTGGGTGAGCTGCGCCTGGATCCGACCCTCGAGGAGGAGCCGGTCCGTCAGGCTCTTGCGGTTCCAGGTGAGCAGCTTGAGCGCGTGCAGCGAGCCCAACTCGACGTGGCGGACCTTGTAGACCTCGGCGAGGCCACCGAGTCCCACGAGAGCCTCGACGGTGTAGCGCTCGTCGACCACCCGACCAATCTCGAGGCTCCCCTCATCCATCGCTGCGCCGCCGCCGGACCAGGGTCTGCAGCCCCGCCGTCACCGAGATGACGTCGGACGGATTGTTGATCGCCACCACCGTGCGCAGCACGGTCAGCGAGGCCGAGATCGTCCTCGGCCCCCGGACGACCGCGGTGCCGCCCACCCGAAGGTTGAACACCCGGAGGGCCGCGAAGCGATCGGGATCGGACAGGTCGAGGTCGCCCCAGTCCTCTCCCGTGATTCGCCAGAGGAACGTGGCCACCGGACCGACCACGAAGCGCCGGTTGCCGACGACGAACTCCGTGTTTGCCCCGACCTCGGGACCCGGTACGGCGAGCGAGCCCTCGAAGGCCGGATAGGTCCGCGTGTTGGGGAACCGGTAGCGTCCGACCACGTCGAGGAAGCCGCTCCAGAACGCACTTCCCACGGAGCCCGTGCGACCGACGGAGGCGAAGATCCCGGTGTCGAGTCCACCCTCGCCCACGTTGGTGATTCGCTCTCGGGTCGGGAGCGTGAAGTCGCCGACCCGAACCTCGGGACCAATCGCGAAGGAGAGCGGGGCGCCGAAGAGCTCGTCGAGAAGGAGCGCCTTCGCGCGCAGCTCGATCACGCCGATGGTGGAGGTGGTGCGGCACGCCCCGAGCCCGAGGTCCAGGCACAGGGCGGAGTCGGGCCGGTTCGCCTGGACGCGCCACCAGGGGAGCACGCCCTCGAGCTCGAGGTGCGGGGTGAGGCCGACGGTCACGATGCCCTTGAGCCCGAACGCCGAGAGCCCCTCGCCGACGTCGACGACCTGCCGTTCGTCGCCGACCTGGATCGCGAGCCGGGTCAGGCGCTGCACCTCGCTGCCTACGTAGACGGAGGTGTTGCCCTCGCCCACGACCCAGGGACCGGACCCCGCGACGGCCGCCAAGCTGGTCAGTACGAGCAGCATCTCTCCCCCCATCGACGTCGAGGTACGCCGATTGAACACGGGACGCCCCTCGAGCGCAACCTCGCGGAGGCCTCTCGGACGGTTCCCGACATCCTGACACCCAACCTTCGCGGCCGTTGCGCCGATGTCACGCGAACCACGGTTACACCTTGGTTGTCGGGAGACCCAAGTGGACCGCATCGATCCAGCGTTGCCGCCGGACGCCGGCGTCCTCTTCATCTGTACCGGGAACTACTACCGGAGCCGCTACGCGGAGGCGAGATTTCTCACCTGGAGCCGGCACCGGGGCTTCCCGCTCCGGGTAGCGAGCCGGGGTCTCGCCATCGACGTGGAGCAGAAGACGAACAAGGGCCCGATGTCCCCCTACGCCGTCGATCGACTGCGCGACCACGGCATCGACCCCGACCCCTTCCTGTGGATGCCTCGCGACCTGACGGAGGACGATCTCTCGTCGCACGCGCTGCGCATCGCGGTGGATCGCGACGAGCACGTCCCGCTGGTGGAGCGTCGCTTCCCGACCTGGGTGGAGCGCCTGGACTACTGGGACGTCGCCGACGGGGTCCCCACGGAGCGACGGCATCCTCTGGCCGAGATCGACCACCACCTCGAGTCCCTGTTCGACCGCGTGGTTCGGAGCCTCGTCGCCTGACCTCCCGCGGAGCGTCCGTGATACGGCGATGGTCGGCCGCCCCTGGATCGGCGACGACCGGGAGGTTCGGCCAGGGAGTCGACGTGAAGCAGAAGACCGTGTTGGACCTTCGTCGCATGAAGGCCGACAATCAGAAGATCGTGATGATCACCGCCTACGACGCGACCATGGCGCGGCTCGTGGATGCAGCCGGCGTCGACGTGATCCTCGTAGGGGACTCGCTCGGCATGGTCGTGCAGGGCCACGACAGCACGCTGCCCGTGACCCTCGACCACGTGGTCTACCACTGCGCCTGCGTGGCCCGCGGCACCGAGCGGGCGCATCTCGTGGGCGACATGCCGTTCCTCACCTACCAGGTCACCCCCGAGGACGCGCTGCGGGCCGCGGGACGGCTCGTGCAGGAGGGCGCGGTGCAGTCTGTCAAGCTCGAAGGGGGCCGCTCCGTAGCGCCCGCCATCGAGCGCATCGTCGCCGCGGGCATTCCGGTCGTCGGCCACGTCGGGCTCACGCCGCAGTCCGTCCACGCGATGGGGGGCTACCGGGTGCAGGGGCGCACCGAGGCTGCCCGCGAGCGGCTCCTCGACGATGCCCGGTCGGTCGAGGAGGCGGGCGCGTTCATGGTGGTCCTCGAGGGGATTCCCTCGGACGCCGCCCAGGAGATCACGAACAACCTGTCCATCCCGACCATCGGCATCGGAGCGGGCGTGCACTGCGACGGCCAGGTCCTGGTGAGCAACGATGTTCTCGGGATGGACCTCTCGTTCGAGCCCCGGTTCGTGAAGCGGTACGCCACCCTCGAGACAACCATCGTCGAGGCTGTCCAGGCCTACGCCACCGAGGTCCGGGACGCCTCGTTCCCCGACGCCGAGCACAGCTTCGAGCCCAAGCCCGCCCGCATCGCCCGGCTGTACTGATGCAGACGCTCACCGAGCCTCTCGCGATGCAGGCCTGGGGCCGGTCACACCGGCAACCGGGCGCTCGCCTGGGTTTCGTGCCCACCATGGGGTTCCTGCACGCCGGACATCGCTCGTTGATGGACCGGCTGCGTCCCGAGGTGGACCAGCTCGTGGTGAGCATCTACGTCAACCCGCTGCAGTTCGGGCCCGACGAGGACCTCGATCGCTATCCGCGAGATCCCGACGGAGACCGCGCGCTCTGCGAGGACGCAGGCGTCGATGTCCTCTTCTTGCCGACGGATCTCTACCCGGACGGCTTCGCGACGTCGGTGAGCGTCCACGGTCTCACCGACGGACTGTGCGGGGCATCGCGACCCGGACACTTCGAGGGGGTCGCTACCGTCTGTGCCCGGCTGTTCGGCCTCGTCGGGTGCACGCACGCCGCGTTCGGCGAGAAGGACTACCAGCAGCTGGCCGTGATCCGGCGGATGGTCACCGATCTCGCGATTGGTGTCGACATCGTGGGCTGCCCCCTCGTACGCGACGAGCACGGGCTCGCGCTGTCGAGTCGCAACAAGTACCTGTCCGATGACGAGCGTGCGCGCGCACGGACCCTGTCCCGCGCGCTGTTCGCCATCCAGGACGCGGCCCGCGGCGAGCGAGAGGTGGTCCGACTGCGAGGGCCGGCGACCGAGCTGGTCGACGCGGACCGGCTCGAGTACCTGGAGATCGTCGATGCGGAGTCGCTCGAACCGCTGGACCGGCTCACCCCGGAGCGTCCCGCCCGCGCGCTCGTAGCGGCCCACTACGGCGGCACGCGGCTCATCGACAACGTCGCGGTGGAGGTGTCGTGAGCTGGGACATGGCGGTGCTGTTCACGGTGATGGGCGCGCTCGGCATCACGTCGCTGCTCGGGTCGTTGTCGCTCGCGCGTCGCTCCGACGCGTTCTTCTGGACCCTGAACGCCGTCAACGGGGGGATCGGCCTCGCGGTCATCGCGCTCGGCCTGCCCGGGTTCGAGCACCTCTCCCCGCTGGTCGGCCGACTCCTCGGCCTGGTGGTCGGCGGGCTCTTCCTCTTGCACGTGGTGCAGGCCTTCGACCGGCGCACCCGGTGGAAGCGGGAGGACCGCCTCGCCGAGATCGATGCAGAGCGCGCTCTGATGCAGGCCCGGCGCGAGGAGCGCGACGCGGAGGAGTGATCAGCGCAGGTGCTGCTCGACGATGGCCACGACCTCATCGTTCGCGAGCAGCCGGTTCTCTCGCTTCGCCGCGTCGAACACGGCGTTGACGAGCGCCTCGTCGACAGGGTAGCCGCGCTGCCGCAGCCAGAAGCGCACGTTGGACAGTCCAGACTGGTGACCGATCTCGATCTCCTGGCGACGACCGAACCACGAGGCGGGCACCCCGCTGTAGATCCGATCCGCCAACCAGTCGTCGCCCTTCGACTGCGCCTTGATCACCGCCGCGGCGTGCACTCCGGTCCCCGTGCGGAACGCGTCGCGACCGAACACCGGGTAGTTGACGGGGATCGGCATCTCGACGTGCTCACTCACGAGGTCGACGAGCTCGGCGAGCCTCCCCAGCTCGTCGTTGTCGACGCCCTCGAGCTTGAGGTTCACGAGCATGAGGTCGATGGGCGTGTTCCCGACGCGCTCCCCCACCCCGAGCACGGTGCCGTGCACCTGGTCACAGCCCGCATCGGCCGCCACCATACCGTTGACGAGCGCGAGCCCGCGGTCGTTGTGGCCGTGCCAGTCGAGCTTCACCTGGTCGCGGACGCCGAGGCCCCGAAGGTGGGCATCCACCCAGCCGACGAGGTTCCGGACCCCCGCCGGCGTCACGTGTCCGACCGTGTCGCAGAGCACGAGGCGAGTTGCCCCCTCCTCGACCGCGGCGTCGAACAGTCGCCGCAAGGTGGTGGGCGAGGACCGCACCGTGTCCTCGGTCACGAACGCCATGGGAAGGCCCGCCTCGACGCCCATCCGAATCGCCTGGCGCGTGAGGTCCTCGAGCTTGTCCTCGTCCCACGACTCCGCGAGCATGCGGATCGGCGACGAACCGAGGAACGTCATGACCTCGATGGGGACGTCCGTGCGCTGGCTGATCTCGATGATCGGCGCGATGTCGTTGGGATGGGTGCGTGCGGCGCAGCCGACCCGGATGGGCAGCCCGTCGTCGCGCACCACCTCCACGAGCCGCTGCGAGTCCTCGACCGCGCGGGGACCTGCGCCAGGCAGGCCCACGTCGACGCTCTCGACGCCCACCGCGGCGAGCAGACGGACGACCTGCTCCTTGACCTCGATGCTGGGATCCGTCACCGACGGGCACTGAATGCCGTCCCGTAGCGTCTCGTCGTGGAGCTCGACCTTGGTGGCCGAGAACAGGGCGGGCCCCGAGACGTTCCAGTCGTAGATCATGTCGTCCATCTGCTCTCCCGTGGCTAGACCGCCTCGACGATGACCGCGATGCCCTGGCCGCCGCCGATGCACGCCGACCCGAGCCCGTAGCGCTCCCCGCGCCGCCGCAGCTCGTGGATCAGCGTCGCGGTGATCCGCGCCCCCGAGGCCCCGAGCGGGTGCGACTGCGCGATGGCCCCGCCGTTGACGTTGGTGATCGATCGGTCGAGGCCGAGCTCCTTCTCGACCGCGATGTACTGCGGCGCAAAGGCCTCGTTGACCTCGACGAGGGCCATGTCGTCGAGCGACAGCCCGGTCATCTCGAAGGCCCGACGCGCCGCCGGCACGGGGCCAATGCCCATGATGGTCGGGTCACAGCCCGACACGCCCCAGCCCACCAGACGGGCGAGCGGGGTGAGGCCCTTGCTCTCGGCCCAGGCGCCGTCGGCCACGATGAGCGTCGCCGCCCCGTCTCCGATGCCGCTCGCCGTGCCCGCGGTCACCGTGCCGTTCTCCTTGAAGACCGGCTTCAGCTTGGCCATCCCCTCGAGGGTGGCGGCCCGCGGGTGCTCGTCGACCTCGAAGGTGACCACGCCCTTGCGGGTCTTGATGTCGATCGGCGCGATCTCGTCGGCGAACTTGCCCGCCTCGTTCGCCGCGGCCCACCGCTCCTGGGAGAGCAGGCCGTACGCGTCGGCCTCCTCACGCGAGACTCCGTACTTCTCGGCCAGGTTCTCGGCCGTGATGGCCATCGGCATGCCGGTGTTGGTGTCGGTGAGGCACTCCCAGAGGAGGTCCTGCATCTTGGGCGGCTTGCCGAAGCGCGCCCCGTGACGCAGGCCGTGAACGACGTGGGGCGCCATGCTCATGTTCTCGGTGCCCCCGCAGAGCACCGCCTTGGCCTGACCGGTGAGGATCTGCTCGGCCCCGGTGATCACCGCCTGGAAGCCCGAGCCGCAGAGCCGGTTGACGGTCAAGGCGGGGACGTGCTGCGGCACCTCGGCGTGCAAGCCGACGTGGCGGGCGAGGTAGATGGCGTCGTTCGCCGTCTGGAGCACGTTTCCGTAGACCACGTGGTCGATGTCGTCGGGCGACACGCCCGACTTCTGCAGCGCCGCCCGCGCCGTGTGGGTGGCGAGCTCGGTGGCGGTCAGCTTCTCGAGCGAGCCGCCCATGGTGCCGAAGGCGGTGCGAACGCCAGCGAGGATGACGAGCTCGCGCGTGGCGACGTTGAGGGCCATGAAGGATTCTCCTTTCTGGTGAATGGATGCGTTCTAACGTCGGGTACGGCGCGTCTTGGTGGCCCGCTTCCGCTCGGGCTTCTTCTTTCCCCAGGACAGGCGGCGAAGCAGCGCATCGGTCACCTCGGACGTCGAGAGGGTGCCGCCGATCTCCTTCGTGACCTCGTCGTGCTCGAGGCAGCCCTGCACGGCTTCCTGAATGGCCTGCTCGAGTGCCGGGTAGCCGAGGTGGGACAGCAGCATGCCCACCGACAGGAACGTCGCGATCGGATTCGCGACGCCCTGCCCGGCGATGTCGGGCGCGCTGCCGTGGACCGGCTCGAACAACGACACCCGCCCCGGGTGCACGTTGCCCGACGCGGCGAGTCCGATGCCGCCCTGCAGCTGCGCTCCGAGATCGGTCACGATGTCGCCGAACAGGTTGTTGGTCACGACGACGTCGAAGCGCTCGGGCGCACGGATCATCTCCATGCAGAGCACGTCGACGTAGAGGTGAAAGGCCTCGATGTCGGGCCACTCGGCGGCGACCTCGCGGAACGCCCGCTGCCACAGGTCGTGCCCGTGACGCATCGCGTTCGACTTGTCCGACATGCACACCGACTTCGCGCCCGTGCGCTCGGCATACTCGAACGCGGCCCGGATGATGCGCTCGACCCCCTTGCGGGTGTTGATCTCGGCCTCGATGGCGACCTCGTCGGGGGTGCCGCGCTTGAACTGTCCGCCGACGCCGGTGTAGAGCCCCTCGGTGTTCTCGCGAAACACCACGAAGTCGAGCTCGGCCGTGCCCTTGCCGACCAGCGGCGACCGGCGCTCGTCGAGCAGGCGAATGGGGCGGAAGTTCACGTACAGGTCGAGCTCGAACCGACACCCGAGCAGGATGTCCTTCGCGTGGACGTTGGAAGGCACCCGGGGGTCGCCGAGCGCGCCGAGCAAGATCGCGTCGACGTCGTCGCGGAAGTGCTGCATCGTCTCGGGAGGCATCGTGGTGCCATCGCGCAGGTAGCGCTCGGCGCCGAGGTCGAGCTCCTCGATCTCGAGCTCGATCGCCTCGTGAACCGCGGCAGCGCGGAGGAGGCGCAGTCCCTCTGCGATCACCTCGGGACCGATCCCGTCTCCCCCGATCACCGCGACCCGCGCCATCTGTCTGCCTCCGACCCGGCTCGATCGACGAGCTGGGCCGCCCATTCTACCGCATCCCGAGACCCCGATCGCGAAGCGGAGCATCGGTGGGCACCCAGCGGGCGAGATTGGGACCAATCACGAGCGGCTGACGGGCGAGGTCGGCCGGGGTGCGGCTCCCGGTGAGCAGGCAAGCGATGCGCACCTCGTCGACGATCTCCTCGGCCGCGGCGCGGAGCCCGTCGATCCCCCCTTCGTTGTAGGCCATGAGGAACGGTCGGGCGAGGCCGCCGACGGTGGCCCCGAGCGACACCGCTCGGGCCACGTCGAGCCCGTGCTTGACGCCCCCGGTAGCCACGATGTTCAGTCCGAGACCCGAGAGCTGCGCGACGCTCGCGGCGGTGGGCACGCCCCAGTCCCAGAACAGCTCGCCGAGACGACGGGTCTTCGCCCGCGCCCGCAGCGTCTCCACCCCGACCCACGAGGTGCCGCCGGCTCCCGACACGTCGACGTTCTTCACGCCGAGGTCGACCAGCCGCTTCGCGGTGCGCCGGGACAGCCCGCACCCGGTCTCCTTCACCACCACCGGCACCGGGAGCTCCTCGACGTAGCGAGCGATGGTGGGCAGGCCGTCGGTGAAGTCGTCGTCGCCCTCGGGCTGCACGACCTCCATCGCCGGGTTGAGGTGGATGCACAGCGCGTCGCAGCCCACGCGCTCGAGCATGGCGGCGACCTTGGCGGGCTCGGTGCCACGGGCCTGGACGAGCCCGAGGTTGCCGAGCACGAGCGCGGTTGGCGCGACTTCGCGCACCTCGTAGCCGGTCACGATGTCGTTCTCGAGCAAGGGCCGCATCGAGCCGAACCCGAAGCCCAGGCCGAGCTCGTCGGCGACCTGCGCGAGCGCGCGATTCACCGCCTCGGCCCGGTCGGTGCCCCCGGTCATCGCCGCGATCATCACCGGGGCGGAGAGCGTCTTGCCGAGGAACGAGGTCGAGAGGTCGACGTCGGCGACCGCCATCTCGGGCAGTGCCTCGTGGACGAACGAGACCTCCTCGAACAGGGTCGTCTTGCCCTGGAAGGCGACGTCGTCGGTGGCGCACAGGTCGAGGTGCTCGGCCTTGCGCTGGGAAATGTCGGTCACGGTGCCTCCGTCGAGGAGCGCCGTATCGATCTGGTGGGACCTCCGACCTGACCGTTCAGGACGCTCCGACGGCCCCCCGCGCCTCGAGGGCGTCGTGCAGGTCGCCGAGCGTCTGGAAGGTCACGGCCTCGTCCATGGTGAAGTCGACCCCGAACGTCGACTCGACGTCCGCGATGATGGCCCAGTGCTTGAGGCTGTCCCAGCCATCGACGGTCTCGCCGTTGCTGTTGCGGTGAAGGATGGTGGGGTCGACGCCGAGCACGGTCGCCACGATGTCCACGAGCTTGGGGTTCACGGAGTACTCCTGATCAGCGTTGCACGAGGCGCGGCGGCCCCGAGAGGTTGAGCGTCCAGTCCGAGGAGATCGGCACCCGCGACCCCCGCAGGAAGTCGTCGCCGGTGGGCCGGGTGCGTCGCTCGAGGTCGGCCCCCCCGAACCGTCGGATGAGGTGGTAGAACTCGGCCCCGAGCCCGTGGCCGGTGTGCCGGATGGTCGTCCCGTCGACGTCGGCCGCGGTCACGACATGAAACGCCAATTCGGCCCCTGTGTTTCGGAGACACTCGAGCTGGTGGCGCTTCTCGGCGAGCGGCGCGAGGTCGTCGCCCTCTCCCGCCACCAGGGTGATCCGGGGCGGCACCCCTTCGAAGGCGATCGGTGCGGCGAGGGAGTCCCGGACGGTGCGCGAGGCAGGAGAGAGGAACCACGGCGCCGCGGGGTCGTCGACCTGGTAGACGCTGGCGTTGACGAGCGCGACCCTGGTGTTCGCGGAGTCCGCCGTCGCCTTGCGGGCGCGTCCCTTCACGAGGTAGCGGTCGCCCAGGCTGGCCTTGCCGCAGAGATCGAGCACCGACGCGAACGTGTGCGGAGCGAACCGGTTGGCCTGCTGCGCCAGGTACGCGCCGAGACTGCTGCCCACGAGGTGGATCCGACCACGGTTGAGCCCCGGGATGCGCTCCAGCGTGGCGTGGACGGCGGTGAGCAGGTCGACGGCCTGCACAAAGCCATAGTCGAGGTAGTCCGACTCGGACTGGTCGGGGAACCCCTCGGTCAGCGTCACCACGTCCGACAGGTCGGAGCCCGCGAGCAACCGGAGCATGCGCTCGGGTTGCCGGCCCCCGGGCTCCCGACAGCGCGCGGCCTCCTCCGCTCCGTGGCGGTCGTGCACCCGGTCGATCAGCGCGTCCACATCGGCACGCCACTGGGTCGTGCGCGTGCGCTTCGTACGGGTTCCCAGGTAGTCGACCCCGATCACCACGAGGTTGTAGAGGTCCGCGAGCCGACGCCGGAGCTTGACGAAGAACAGGACCTCGGGCGGAGTGGCGAACCCCAGCGTGACGAGCAGCAGCCCGGTCCGCGCGTCGAGCCCCGCCGCTGGCGTCGCGCCGTGCACGGTCAGCGGGTCGCGCAGGACGCCGTACTCCGTGGGATGGGCGGGAACCTGGATCCGGAAGTCCCTCGCGACCGGCTCGCGCACCGCTCCCATCATGCGGGCACCGCGTCGGCCCACGCGACCGCGAGGGTGTGAGCAGCCGCCTGGGGGCTCCGCCAGTGGGCGCTGGGCACCACCTGGAACCGAACCTCGTCCTCGGCCTCCGACACCACCTCGAGTCCACAGTCCCGGAAGAGGTACCGATTGGCCCCATTCTTCGCCGTGCGACGCCACGTGGCGGTGAGCAACCGAGCCCCGGCCTCGGCGGCCGCCCGCACCAGGCACTGCACGAACGCTCCCTCGACCCCGCGCTTGAGCGCCCGACACGACAAGAGGAACGTGTCGAGGTCCCAGGCCCTCGCCTCGCACTTCACGATCGCCACGCCGATGATGCCGGCATCCCCGAAGCGGTCGACGATGCGACCCCAGATCACCTCGTGGTCTCGAGAGCTCGCCAAGGCGGACACCTCCGGGAGCTGTCGTCGGATGGTGGTCATGTTCGCCTGGTTCGTCTTGTTGACGAGCTGCACACAGCGCGGAAGCGTCTGCTCGTCGGCGTGGCCGAGGGTGAGCGTCGTCTGTAGGCTGGTGAGGTACGCTTCCAGCGTCTCGTGGGCTTCCCGAGCCTCCCGGCGAGCCGCCTGCGCGGCGTAGAGATCCGTGCGCGCCGCGTCCTCGGCGGAGAGGGATGCCTGCTCGAACACCGAGAGCGCCCGCAGCGTGTCGACGTAGCGGGCCGCGTCGGCCGGCACCTCGACGACGTGGACCCCGGGGCAGGCGGTACGCACCCACTCTCGCTCGACTGGGTTGTCGTCGAAGAACACCAGACTGTCGAGCCCGACCTGCAAAGTCTCGGCGATGCGACGGCAGCTCGTGGCCTTGTCTTCCCAGTGGATCTGGCGCGCCGCGAACGCGTCGGGCCGCAGGACCGCGTGGGGGTGCTCGGCGAGGGCCTCGAGGGCGTTCGACTCGTCGTTCTTGCTGGCAATGGCGAGCAGCACGCCCTGCTGGCGAAGATCCTCGCAGGCCTCCTGGAACGCACGGTAGGCGCGCCCCGGTCCGGTGGGCCCGAGGACGATCCCATCGATCCCGTCCTCGCCGATCACACCGCCCCACAGGGTGTTGTCGAGGTCCAGCACCAGCACCTTCCGCGTGCGCCCGGTCAGCGCGACGACGTGCCGTACGATCTCCTCGGACAGCGCTCTCTGCAGGGCCGGACTCTCGAGCTCCCCCGTGAGGAAGCGACGCTTGGGGTCGTCACTCGCGGCGCCGACGCGTCGGGCCACCGCCTCGCTCGCGAGGAGCCGGGCGCCGGTGGTCTCGCGAACCGCGACCGCGAGCCCCTCGTTGACGAGGCGCCACGCGGCCCGGGGTCCGAGGGGGAGCGTGTCGCCCGCGATTCCGAGCACCGGGTGGGCGGGGGTCACCACCTCGGCGACGAGGACCGACGCGTCCGCGTGCCGGCGCGCGGCGGCGATCAGGCCCCGAATGGTCGCGACCACCGCGGCGCAGCGCTCGGCCACCTTGTCGGGGCCCGCGAGGTAGGTCGCCGCACGGAGGAGCTCGGGGGCGAGCTCTTCGATGTGGGGCTGCACCACGATGACCGAGGGCTCGTGGCGGTAGATCTCGCTGTCCGGGTCGAGCAGCGCGTGCAGCGCGTAGGGTACGGCCCGCAGCGCCGGCTCGGCGATCCCCGCGCTGGCCAGCGCACTCGCGAGAGGCCGAAGCAGGGTCTGGTTCGTAGCGTCCGACACGAGGGCTATGCGCACGGGACCTCCGGTCTGCCATCGTCTGCCGGTCCCGCACGTCCAGTCGCCTTGCCCCTCGCTACGTCGCAGCGCCCGCCGCGGTCGACACGTCGATCACCAGGAACCCCGCCGACGACGCGGCTCGCTCCCACGACGTCCGCGCCTCGTCATCGGGAAAGACCGCGACCACGATGTCCCCGCCACCCGCCCCGGAAGGCTTGCCGGCCCCCCCGTGCTCCGCGGCCAGGTTCACCAGGACGTCGATGCCGTCGGTCCAGTAGGCGATGCCCGCGCGCCCGGCCATGCTCCGGAGGATGCTCGCCCCTTCCCGCACGGCCTCCACGGGGGTCTCGGCGAAGCGGGACACGATCTGGCGGCTCTCGGTGACGAACGCCGCCCGCTCCCCCTCGGGAAGCGCCAGGTACTGCTTCACCCGCGGCCCTGTCGATGCTGACTGCCCCGAGTAGGCGATGGCCGAGGGGGGATGGATCGACAGCGGCGTCGCGCGACCGCGCTCGAAGCGAATCCAGCCCCCGTGGGCCGATGCCGCGACGTCGATCCCCGAGCCGCTTCCCTGGACGGCGCGATGAATCGCGAAGGCCTCCGAGAACACGTCGTCGGGACCGTACGTGCGACCCGCCGTGCGGTACGCCGCGACCACCGCCGCGACGGTGGCCGCCGCCGATCCGCCGAGCCCCACCTTCTCGGAGGACTCGACGGGTCGCCAGTCGCTGAACGCGTAGTGCCCGGCCGGAGCGTCCACAGCCCGCAGGGCGGCCGCGACAAAGGAGTCGTCGGCGGTGGGGGTGCTGACGACGAGACGGTCGGCGGGCGAGACCGTGCAGCGGACCCCGCGGTCGACCGCTCGCACCACCGCAGGGGCGCCGTCGACCACCGCATACTCGCCCAGCACCACGATCTTGCCGGGCGCGTCGACCACCATCAGGCCACCACGTAGGCCCCGACCCCGGGGGCGTGCACGAAGACCTGCAGCGCGTACGGGGCCAGCGCGGCCGCCACCTGCTCGGCATCGGCCGCCTCGCAGAGCACCTTGACCTGCGGTCCCGCGTCCATCGTGGCCCACGCCCCGACGCCATGCGCACGCAGCGCGAAGACCTGCTGCAGAACCGCCATCGTCGCGGGCTGCCAGTAGATGAGCGGCGGCACGGCGGTCTGCATCGTGGCGTGCATCGCGAACGTCGACTGTTCCATCACCGTGCCCAGATGCTCGAGGTCGCGAGCCGCAATGGCCCTGATGGCCTTGCGCACCATGCGCGGCCCCATCTCCACCCACGCCGACCACAGCGGCGAGCTGGCGCGACTGCGCTCCATTCCCGCCGTGCTCCCGACGGCCTTGGGTCCGTCCTCGACGACCGCCACGACCATGCGGACGTCCCAGTGGTCGGGCGGCTCGAGCGGGCGGGCGAAGTCGTCGAGACCGTCGCTGCGGGCGCCCATCTCCCAGGCCACGAACCCGCCGAACACCGAGCGGCACGCCGAGCCCGACCCCTGCCGGGCGAGGATCGACAGCTCCACGGGGTCGAGCTCCTGACCGGCCGCTCTCGAGGCGGCGAGAGCCAGCGCCGCGAACCCCGACGCCGACGAGGCGAGCCCGGCTCCGGTGGGGAAGTTGTTGTTGGTGACGACCTCGCACGGCGGTCGCGGGAACGCGACCCGGTCGAGGAACCGGGTCACCCGCTGCGCCTCGACGAGCTCGAACCCATCGAAGAAGACCCGATCGGCGGGGGCTCCCCAGGTCACGGTGGTCGTGGTCTGGAAGCCGTCGAGGGTCAGCGAGACGCTGGGCACCGCGGGGAGATTCAGCGCGTGGTTGCGCTTTCCCCAGTACTTCACGAGAGCGATGTTGGGGTGTGCGGTCGCGGTCACCGTGCCCATGGCTGACATCCAAATGCTGGGACGCCGCGCTCCTGCGCAGCGGCGAGAACGGGGGAAGGATCGTCGACCAGGGCGATCACGATCCCCCCGCCGCCCGCGCCAGAGAGCTTGGCTCCTCTCGCGCCCGCTCTTAGCGCGAGCGCCACGAGGTCGTCGAGCTCGGGGGTGCTCACGCCAATGGCCTGGAGCAGGCCGTGGTTCTCGGTGAGCAGGGCCCCGAGCGCCTCCGAATCGCCCATCGCGGCGCGTGCCTCGTGGACGAGGTCACCGATGCGCTCGAGATCGGCGTCGATCCCGGGACGGCGCTCCGCGACCCCGGCGACGAGGGCCCGCGTGTCGCCCGCCCGGCCGGAGTCGAGCACCACGAGCGACCAAGGCCCGAGGGCCACCGACTCCCGAACGATCTCCGCGGTCCCGTCGGCTCGGGTCTGGCGTTGGAACCACAGGCAACCACCCTCGCACGAGACCGCGACGTCGACCCCCGACGGATTGCCGTGGAACTCGCGCTCGAGCGGCATCGCTCGGTCGTAGGCCTGCTGCGGGGTCAGGGGCTCGCCGCTGGTGAGGGAGCTCACCGCTCGAGCCAGCCCCACCGCCAGTGCCGCCGACGACCCCATGCCCCGTCCGACCGGCAAGTTGGTGCGAATGCGCACGGCGTGTCCCTGCTCGCCGATCACCCGACGGATGGCCGCGAACACCCGGTCGTCGCCCAAAGGGGACTCCACCGTCGTCGGCCCCTCGCGGAGCTCGACCTCCACCGTGGTGGAGCGGTCGACCGCGAGTGCCAACGCGGGGTGACCGTGGACGACGGCGTGCTCGCCGCAGAGCAGCACCTTGCCGTGCCCTTCGCCGTGCCCGATCCGACGGTGAGCGCTCACTTGGCGCGGAGCCGTTCGATCACGTCTCTTGCATGGTCGACCGAGAAGTTCTGCTGCCTCACGAGCTCGGTCGTGACCTTGCCCACCTCGTCGGGGGTAGCGCCGGCCGTCGCCGCTACGGTTCGCGCGTGCATGCGCATGTGGCCGTACTGGATTCCCTCGGTGGCGAGCGCCTTGAGCGCTCCCAGGTTCTGGGCGAGTCCCACCGCGGCCGCGATCGCGGAGAGCTCCCGCGCGGTGGTCACGCCGAGCAGGGCGAAGTTCGCCTGAACCGTCGGGTGGACCTTGATGGGACCCCCCACGGTGCCGAACTGCATCGGAACCTCGATGCTGCCCACGAGGTGCTGCTCGTCGTCGAGCTCCCAGCGTGTGAGGGGTCGGTACTGGCCATCGCGGGCGGCGTAGGCGTGCACGCCGGCCTCGATGGCACGCCAGTCGTTGCCGGTCGCGATGGCCACGGCGTCGATGCCGTTCATCACGCCCTTGTTGTGGGTGGCCGCGCGGTAGGGGTCGGCCCAAGCGAACCGCCAGGCCTCGGCAATGCCCTTCGCGACCTCGACGCCGTGCTCGCGGGAGCCTCCGAGACACTCGGGCGCGAGACGCACCCGGGCGCGGGAGCATCGGCGATCGGCGAGATTCGAGAGGATCCGCAGCCCCACGCGCTCTCCGGTGACCTCGGCCACCGTGGGCGCGAGATGCTCGGCGAGCGTGTTGACCATGTTCGCGCCCATCGCGTCACAGACGTCCAGGATCACGTGCAGGACGACCATCTCCTCGACCGGTCGCCCAGGCTCGTCGTAGCGCAGCCTTCGGATGTCGAAGTCGACGAGGCCGCCTCCCCTCGCCTCGAGCCGCGGGTGGACGCCCCGGGCTTCCTGGCGCAGTCGCGGCAGCGCGGCGGTCAGCTTCTGCACGCAGCCCTCGGGGTCCCGGACCGCGGCGAGCTGGATCTGACCGATCATGTGGGACGGATCGGACTCTGCGGTGAAGCCGCCCCCGCACCGCGACAGCTTCGCCATGTGCGAGACCGCCGCCACGACCGACGGCTCCTCCACCACCATGGGCACCAGCCGGTCCTGGCCGTTGACGAGGAAGTTCACCGCGACCGCGTTGGGCAGGCCGAAGGTCGAGATCACGTTCTCGACCATGAGGTCGGCCTGGTCGAGCGACAGCCCGAGCGCGTACGCGTGGGCGTCGAAGGGAGCCGCGCCGGGATCGCGGGGGAGCGTCGCCTCCGCGAGACGGCCGAGCCGCTCTGCCGGATCGAGCCTGTAGAAACCGGGAATTCTAGAGCTCACCGCGGTCCTTCACCGTTGAATCGGTGTCAGGCGTATCGATTGCAGAGGCTCGAATCAACGCACCTTCATGGCGCGCGACTCGGAGTGCCCGACTCCTCGGTGTAGAGCTCTTCGAGCGCATGCCAGAACCGCGCCTCGATAGCGGTGCGGCGTAGCTTCTTGGTGGGGGTGACGAGCCCCGCCGCCTCGGTCCACGGCTCCGGGAGCACCGCGAACCGGCGCACGCGCTCGAACCCCGCGAGCTCTCGGTTGACGGCGTCGACGTAGCCCTGGAGCAGCCCGTGGACCTGCGGATGGCGGGCGAGGTCGGTGATGCTGTCGAAGGCCACCCCCTGGTCGTTGGCCCACGCGAGGACCGCTTGGCGGTCGAGGGTGATCAGCGCCGAACACCAGGGTCTCCGATCCCCGTGCACGACCACCTGCTCGACGAACGGGCAGCGCCCGCGGAGCATCGACTCGAAGCGTACGGGCGCGACGTTCTTGCCTCCGGACGTCACGATGATGTCCTTCTTGCGACCCGTGATCTGCAGGTGGCCCCCCACGAGCAGCCCGATGTCTCCGGTTCGGAGGAAGCCATCGTCGGTGAACAGCGCCTCCGAGGCCTCCGGAGCGTCGAGGTAGCCACGGGCGAGCCCCCGACCCTTGACCAGGATCTCGCCGTCATCGGCGATCTGGACTTCGCAGCCGGGCACCGGCGGCCCCACGGTCCCCACGCGAACGTCGTCGATGCGGTTCACGCACGTCGCGCCCGACGTCTCGGTCAGCCCATAGCCCTCGAGGATCGGCACCCCGAGGTCCCTGAAGAAGTGGCCTTCCTCCAGGCCCAGGGGGCCCCCGCCGCTGATGAAGAAGCGCAGGCGGCCGCCGAGCTGGCGGCGGAGGGGCGCGAGCACGAGCCGATCCGCCAGCAGGTGCTCGCTGCGCAGGGCGAGGGACGGTGGGTCGGCCGACGCCATGCGCTGTCCGGCGTCCAACGCCCAGGCGAGCGACCGGCGCCCCACGAAGCCCTGGGACTCCGCGATGGCCTGGATCCGCTGCCGCAGGCGCTCGAAGGTGAACGGGGTCGCGGCGAGGAAGGTGGGCCGCACCGTGGCGAGGAGCTCGGGGAGCATGCGCAGCCGACCGTCGATCGCGGTGGGGATGCCGAGCCGCACGAACGAGAACTCGAGCACCCGCGCGAACACGTGGGACAACGGGAGACACAGCAGCTGCACGTCGGCCGGGTTGACCACCTGCAGCGCGTCGAGCGCCTCGGTCTCGAACACCCAGGCGTCGTGCGAGATCACCACGCCCTTGGCCCGCCCGGTGGCGCCCGACGTGTAGATGATGGTGGCCGTGTGGTGCTCGCGGATGGAGCGGTGGGTCTCTTCGTAGGCGTCGGGGTGCGCGGCACCGAAGTCGCGACCCTTCCTCACGAAGGTCGACAGCGAGGTCACCCATCCCTCGCCGAGTCCGACCGCAGCGGGGTCGAAACAGATCACCCGCTCGATCCGGGGGAGCTCGGCCTTGCACCGCAGCAGCTGCTCGACCTGCCGTTGGTTGTCGACGAACACGATGCGAGCGCGGCATTCGTGAAGGGCGAGGACCAGGTCCCGATCGGGGGTGCCCGGGAACACCGTGGTGGTGGCGCCACCCGCGGCCATGATCGCGATGTCGGTGCAGACCCAGTCCACCGAGGTGCCGGCGAGGAGGACCACCGGCTCCTCGCGACGGACGCCGAGCGACAGCAGACCGTTGGCGATCGCGCGCACCTGGGCTGCCGCATCGCTCCAGCTCCAAGAGTGCCAGACCCCGTCGCGCACGAAGCGCATCGCGACCGCACCCGGTGTGCTTCCCACCCGGTGGTGCCACAGGTCGGGCACCGAACGGAACGCGCTGCCGAACGCGAGCTCGCCCATCAGGCTGCGACCTCGATCTCCGCGGCGTGGAGCGCGGCGGCGACCGCCGCGACCACGGCGGAGCGGACCTCGGTGCCCCGCGAGGCGTCGACGGACGCGCGCAGGAGCACGGGGACCCCTCGCGCTGTGACCTCCCGCACGATCAAGTCCGGAGGGGGGTCTTCGAGCACGCCGTCGATGCCCCTCGCCGCGGCGACCAACAGCTCGCGTACCCGCTCGAGGTCGGTGCCCGCACCGAGAATCACGGGAACGCCAATCGGACGACCCGCCTCGTCACCCCGCACCTCGACAGGCCGGACCAAGAGCCACAGCCACGGCAGGAGGACCTCGGAGTCTCGCCGAGACGCGATGCGGACCCCGAGCCAGTCCATCGCGGTGATCGCGCCCTCGAACCCGTCAGAGCGCAGCGACACGCCCACGCGAGGGTGCTCGCGCAGCTGAAACGCAAGGCCGGCGACGAGGTTGGCGAGCACGGGAACGCACGCGAGGGCCGCGGCGACGAGCACTGCGCCGAAGGTCGCGCCCACGCTCACCATGGGAAGCCCGAACAGGAACTCGACCGCGAACACGACCCCGAGCCCGACGGCCAGAGCAGGGATTCCCGTCTCGAGCGCCCGCGACGTCTCTCCGGACACCCCGCGACGCGTGGCCGCCATGCTCGCGATGACCGACAGCCACCCGCCCACGAGCGCGCTGCCGCCAATGATGGCAAGCGACCCGACCACACGCCAGAGCACGTCGGACAACGTCAATCGGAACCTCGGAGCTTCGGGTCGGTGGCGTCGCGCAGACCGTCGCCCAGGAGATTGAACGACAGCACGGCTGCCATGATCGCTAACCCCGGGAATATGGAGACCCAAGGCGCGGTTCGGAGGTAATCGCGTCCGTCGTCGACCATGACGCCCCACGTCGAGGTGGGCGGGGGCACCCCGAGCCCGAGGAACGACAGCCCCGCCTCGGCGAGCATGGTGGTGCCCATGGCGAGGGAGCAGAAGACGATCACGGGGGCGAGCGCGTTCGGGATCACGTGGCCGAAGAGCACCCGGACCTCGGAGTAGCCGAGTGCGCGCGCAGACTGCACGAACTCGCGCTGCTTGAGGGAGAGGACCTCGCTGCGCACGATCCGCGCGATGCCCATCCACGCGGTGAGCCCCAGGATGGCCACGATGAGGAAGATCCCGGCCGGGCCCTGCACGCGGAAGAGCCCGACGATGGTGAGCAACAGCACGAGGCGTGGCATCGACAGGAGTCCGTCGGTCACGAACGTGATCGCGCGATCGGCCAGGCCGCCGAGGTAGCCCGCCACCGCACCGAGGGAGGTGCCGAGCGTGGCCGCGATGCCGACCGCCACGAGCCCGATGGAGAGGCTGATGCGTCCACCGTAGAGCAGCCGCGAGAAGACGTCACGGCCGTAGAGATCGGTGCCGAACCAGTACGCTCCGCCCGGGGAGAGGTTCGGGGCCCCCACGTCGACCTGGTCGGGATCGAACGGGGCGATCATCGGCGTGAGGAGCGTCATCGAGACGAGGAAGAGCACGCCGAAGAGTCCGAGCATGCCCGTGCGATGGCGACCGAGCGTGCGGAGGAAGAGCTGGTGGTTGCTGTTGTACTCCTCCTCCGTGAGGACCCGGGGCCAGGCCCTGCGGTACGCCGCCCAACCGAGACCGGCGGTGAGCGCGACGAAGGTGAGGAGCGCGAGGAGGGGATGAATCCACTCGCCGTCAGCGATCGAAGCACCCAGCCGGGGCAGACCGCGGATCGCGGCAAGCAGCCACAGGGCGTCGAGGGCGACGAGCCCGAGTCCCACGATCCACTCGCCCATCAGGAGATGGCCGAGCCCGGGTACCACGAGCCCCGCCCGGGTCCGGGGAGGGGCGGTGAACTCGCGGGTCTTGACGATGGCGGTCATGCGGTCATTCCAGGCGGATACGCGGGTCGACCCACGCATACAGGATGTCGGCGACCAGGTTGCCGATGACTACCAGCACCGTGAACACGAAGAAGCAGGCGATGATCAAGGGCGTGTCCTGTTGCTGGATGGCGGTCACGATCATCCGGCCCATGCCGGGCCACGAGAACACGATCTCCACCAGCACGCTGCCCGAGAACAGAAAGGGCAGCGAGAGACCGAGCAGCGTCACGATGGGGAGCAATGCGTTGCGCAGGCCGTGCTTGATGACCACCACCCGCTCGGGAAGCCCCTTTGCGCGGGCGGTGCGGATGTAGTCCTGGCGAATGACCTCGAGCAGAGACGAGCGCATGTAGCGAGCGGACTGGGCCGCGGCGGCAAACCCCATTGCGAAGCCGGGAAGGATGAGGTGCTCGAAGCGGTCGACGAGCTTCTCCCCCCAGGAGAGGTCGTCGTAGAAGATGGGGTCCTTCATCCCGGACAGCGGCAGCGTCAGCAGATCCGCGGTCCCCATCGAGACGACCCCCTGCCCGGCGAGCCCCTGCACCCAGCCGGCCCAGTAGATCCCGACGAGCAGCTGGAGCATCAGGGCGAGCCAGAAGGTGGGCATCGAGTACAACAGCAGGCTCGCGACGCTCGCACCCGTGTCGAGCGGCCGGTTCTGGCGCACGGCCTGAATCGTCCCGAGCACGATGCCCGTGGGGTAGGCGACGAGCAGGGTGACGAGCGACAGCACGATCGTGTTCGGCAGATACTCGGCGATGATGTCGAACACCGGACGATCGAGGGCCAGCGAGTGCCCGAAGTCGAGTCGCACGAGGTTCCAGAGCATCGACAGGTACCGAACGTGAACGGGCTGGTCGAGCCGGAACTTCGCGATGATGAGCTCTCGGAGCTCGGGGGGCGTCTCCTCGTTGACGAACTTGGACGAGACGTCGCCCGGCGACAGCTCGATCAGCCCGAAGATCAGCGTGACGATGCAGAGAACCAGGGGGACCGCGAGCAGGAGCTTCCGGACCACATAGCGGAGCATGGCGCTTCCTCTTGTCGGCGAACGAGGCGGATCAGCGGCGGTACTTCACCTTCTCGGGCGGGACCTCCCAGTCCTCCAGGTGGTGGATCCGGGAGAGCACGTCGATCTGGACGTTCTCGAAGCGCTCGTGGATCGCCACGATCTCGTCCATCCACCACAGGAACATGTAGGGCTGATCCTCGAAGATCTTCGCCTGGACCTCCTTCCAGATCGGTGCCGAGTCCGCAGGGTCCGGCGTCTTCAGCCCCTTCTCGATCAGCGCGTCGACTTCGGGGTTGCAGTACTGGGTGAAGTTGAACTCGACGGGCTGCTCGGCGGTGGAGCAATTCCAGAGCGCCGACGGGTCGACGAACAGGCCGGCCGCCCAGCCGGCGAGGCCTGCCTCGAAGTCGTGCTTGCGCAGACGCTCGAAGAAGGTGTTGGCCTCGAGCTTCTCGATGTTGACCTCGACGCCGATCTCCTTGAGCTGCGCCTGTAGCAGCACGGCGATGTCGGCGCGGCGCTTGTTCCCGGTGTTCGTCGAGAGCGTGAACGCGAAGCGCTGGCCGTTCTTGTCGAGCACCCCGTCCCCGTTGGAATCCGTCCAGCCGGCCTCGGCGAACAGGGCCTTCGCCTGGTTGGTGTCGTAGGGGAGCGGCTTCACGTCGGGCACGACACCGCAGAGCGCCGGTGTGACCGTGCTCACGGCTCGCTTCGCGTACTTCTCGCCCGTCTTGCTGGTGAGCAGGCGCTCGATCATCGCGTCACGGTCGGCGGCGAGGGCGAGCGCCTTCCGAACCCTCACGTCCTGGAACAGCGGGTTCTCGAGGTTCCAGCCGATGTAGTCCTGCGAGCGCCACCCTCGGCGGACCAGTCGGATCTCGGGGTGGGTCTCCCGCAGCCGGTCGGCGTCCTCGATCAACACGCCGGGCACCATGTCGAGACGCCCCGCCTCGAGCTCGATGATGCGGGTCGCGTACTCGGGGATGATCCGGAAGATCACCCTCGCGAGCTTGGCCTTGTCGGCGGCCGTGCCGGGAAACGCGGGGTTGGGCTCGAGCACGAGCTGCTGATTGCGCTCCCACTTGGCGACGCGAAAGGGTCCGTAGGACAGCGGCTTGCTGGCGAGGGGGTGGCTCCGCAGCGACGCCTTGTCGGCGTTCCGGAGCACGTGCGCGGGCACGAGCTTGAGGTTCACGTGCGCCATCTGCGTGTCGCGGTCGTAGGCCTCGGTGAAGTGCCACTCGATCGTGGTCTCGTCGATCTTCTTGGGCCGCGCGTCGGGCTTGAGCCGCTCGATGAAGCCGTAGCGAGGGCTGGTGGTCAGCGGGTCGGCGACGAGATCGTAAGTGAAGATGATGTCGTCGGCAGTGACGGGGGTGCCGTCCTCCCACTTCAGGTCGTCGCGCAGCTTCATGCGGATGACCGTTCCGTCGTCGTTCCACTCCCAAGACGTGGCGAAGCCGGGCTTCTTCTTCAGCGAGCAGTCGAAGTCCGTGTCGATGAGCTCGACGGCCAGGTTGGTGAGCACCTCGTCCGCGAACGCCGTCTCGGCCACGATCGGCAGCATGGCGTTGGCGTCGGCGAGCACGGCAGCGACCAGCGTGTCGCGAGGACCGTCGGCCGTGTTCCGCGGCGCGGGGTCGGCGGGCGTCCCCCCGCAGCCGGCCAGCATCCCCACGGCGAGACAGATCGACAGCGAGCGAGCGGACATCCAACCTCCAGAACCGGCCCAGTACCCGCGGCGTGAGCCTGAGGCAACACGGAGCCCGTTCCGATCGGACCCGTCACGCCGCGGCCACCCGACCGAGCACCACCCGGTCGATGCCCCCGAGGTCGGCCGCGGTGCGCAGGTCCTGAAGGCCGCTCCGGCGAAACAGGTCCATCACCCGCGCGGCCTGCTGGTGCCCGACCTCGACCGCGAGCCCGACCCGCGCCCGCACCGCCGCCATGGGCACGAGCTTGCGGTAGACGTCGAGGCCGTCGCGACCACCGTCGAGCGCCCGCCGCGGTTCGTGGATCGCGACCTCCGGCATGAGACCGTCGATCTCGCCGGTGGGCACGTAGGGCGGGTTGCTCACCACCCAGTCGACGGGGCGACCCGCCGGAACGGCGTCGAGCAGATCGCCTCGGCAGGTGCCTGCGCGCTTCTCGAGTCCGAGGCGCTCGATGTTGAGCTTCGTGACTTCGAGGGCCACCTCGTCGACGTCGACCGCGTACAGCCGCACGCACGGCCTGGCGTGGGCGATGGCCAGCCCCACGGCTCCCGAACCACAGCCGATGTCCGCCACGTACACGGGATCCTCGCCAGCGGGCGCGATCTGCTCGAGCACTGCGTCGACGAGGGTCTCGGTGTCCGGTCGGGGATCGAGGACCCCGGGCCGGATCACGAGATCGATGTCGTGAAACCCCCGCTCTCCGAGGATCCAGGAGAGCGGCTCGCGATGGCCGCGACGCGCCACCAGCGGTCGCAACGCGTCGAGCTCGCGATCCGCCATCGGTCGATCGTGCAGGAGGTAGAGCTTCAACCGGTCGACCCCGAGCACGTGTCCGAGGAGGAGCTCCGCCTCGAGCCGGGGCGAGGGAATCCCCTTGCGCCGCAGCCAGGTCTCGGTGCGCATCAGCACGTCGACGAGGCGAATCACGCGCCCGCGAGCCCCTGCTCCTCGAGGAGCTTCGCCTGGTACGCCGCGGTCAGGGCGTCGATGAGCTCCTGCAAGGCCCCGTCCACGACCTGGTCGAGCTTGTAGAGGGTGAGCCCGATGCGGTGGTCGGTGAGCCGGTTCTGGGGAAAGTTGTAGGTTCGGATCCGCTCGCTGCGGTCGCCCGAGCCCACCATCTCCTTGCGCGCCGCCGACTCGCGGGCCCGCGCCTCGGCCTGCTGGCGCTCGAGCAACCGAGCCTTGAGCACGCGCATGGCCTTCTCCTTGTTCTTGTGCTGCGACTTCTCGTCCTGGCAGATCACGATGAGACCGGTCGGCTCGTGGACGATGCGCACGGCCGAGTCCGTCGTGTTGACAGACTGCCCCCCCGGCCCCCCAGCCCGCATGGTGTCGATGCGCAGCTCCTTCGGGTCGATCTGAAGCTCGACCTCCTCGGGCTCGGGAAGCACCGCCACCGTGGCGGCCGAGGTGTGGATGCGGCCCTGGGACTCGGTCGCGGGCACCCGCTGGACCCGGTGGGTTCCGGCCTCGAACTGCAGGAGGGAGTACGCATCGTCGCCACTCACCGCCGCCACGACCTCCTTGAGCCCCTGCAGCGTCTTGCCGGACCCGCCGCCCACCGAGATCTCGGACCTCGACAGGACCTCGAGTCGGAGTCCGTGGGTGTCGGCGAAGCGCTGGTACATCCGGAGCAGGTCCCCCGCGAACAGCGCCGCCTCGTCGCCCCCGGTTCCCGCCCGGATCTCGAGCATGACCGGCCGACCCTCGTAGGGGTCCCGGGGCAGCAACAGGAGACGGAGGTTCTGGATGCTCGCCTCGATCTGCGCCTCGAGCGCAGTGACCTCCTCGCGAGCCATCGCGCGCAGCTCGTCGTCGGACTCGTTCGCCAGGATCTCCTTGGCGTCGGACAGCTCCGTCTGCTGGCGCTGCAGGGCGTGGAACGCGTCGACCACGTCGCGCACGTAGGATGCCTCCCGCGAGAGCTCCCGGACCTTGCGTCCGTCGGAGGCCACTGCGGGGTCCATCAGTTGGCGGTCGAGGGCCTCGAGGCGCGTCTCGAACGCGGGGAGCTTGTCGAGCACGGGAGGGAGAACTCCTGGGGTCCCGCGGCCTCGCGGTCAGCGCGTGCGGGGCCGGTAGACGGGGTGAGGATCAGCTCTCGGCCGGGGCGTCCGCGGCCTCGCTCTCACCCTCGGCCCCGTCGGGCGCGTCGGCGACATCACCACCGCCGAAGCCGTACTTGCGCATGAAGCGCTCGACACGGCCCTCGGTGTCCATGATGCGCTGCGTGCCCGTGTAGAACGGGTGCGACGTGCTGGAGACGTCGAGCACGATGAGCGGATACTCCTGGCCGTCGACCTCGGTGGTGTCGCGAGCCGGGGCGCAGGAGCGGGTGATGAACTCGTCGCCGTTGTTGATGTCGCGGAAGACGACGAAACGGTACTCCGGATGGATGTCGGGCTTCATGATCGGAACTCCTTCGGGCGCCCGTGTACGCATCCCCGGCGCTCCGACCGACGGTCGGGGGAGGGGGCGGGTGGAAGCCCGGTCGACCCGCAACCATCACTTCTCGGGGCGCTCGCGTCAAGCGGGAGGTCGACCCTCGGTGGCCACGGGCTCACGGACTCCCCCTATTGCACTTCCACGACGCCGAGGAGGAGCGGAGCGGGATTCGTACATTCCCCGCAACCGATGCCGAATACCCAGATTCCGTCGTCGGTGAACCCGCCGAACGCCGTGCCGTCGGACGCCTCGGCCCGCGACAGGTCGTCCAGCGTCGAGAGACCGAAGGCGTCGAAGCGGTAGATCTCGGCGGCCGACGTGTCGAGGGTGAGGAAGACCTCCTCGATCTCGTCGACCGAGGCGACGTCGAACCGCGCGAGGAAGAGGTCGTTGCCGTCCTGGTTGGAGTAGGGATTGCCGTACACGTCGGTGGTCACGGCGCTCCAGTCGGCGCGGTTGGTGCCCCGGCTCACGACGAGCCGCGGCGCCCCCGCGATGTCGAGGCCCGTGATCTGCAGGTCCATGCTCGTGTCGCTGAGCGAGACCTCGGTGACGTCGGAGCTGGCCGACGGCGTGACGAACAGGCTCATGAGCGGGTTGAGCCCGCCCGCCGGCGAGTCGCGGAACTCCATCAGCGTGATCAGCCAGTCGTCGCCGTCCTGGAAGGTGTCGGGCGAGAAGTCGTTGCCGATGACGCTGAAGGACCCGCCGCACACCTGGGTGTCAGCCGCCGCCGGGTTGACCGCGTAGGGCTCGTCGACATCGGAAGCGAAGAACGTGTTGTCCTCGAACTTCGCGATCGTCTCCTCCTGGGACTGGGCCATCTGCGTGAGGTAGGCCTCGTCGACCACCCCGTCGAATGCCCGCCCGCGGATGTCGGTGGTCAGCCCCGACCAGTCGAAGCAGGGCTCGGTCTCGGCCTGCATCGGCACCGACGCGATCGCGATGGTGCTCTCGTAGCTGTAGTTGTTGGCGTCCTCGAACACGAGGGTGCCCGAGCTACAGCCGGTCACGGTTGCGAGCCCCACAACGGCCATTGCGCGCATCTGCGTTCCTCCCGCCGGATGGCCCGGCCCCGCCAGCCTAGCCCCTGGCTGGAGTGCCTGCCCGCTACTTGACGGCTCTCTCCTTTGTCTGACGACTCTTGGCAGCCCGCTTGATCGGCTGGGCCTTGGCGAGCTCGAGGAGGCGCTCCGCGTCCGAGAGCGCGTCACCGACCAGCCCCTGCCGCCAGGTGGCCCGGGCCTCGGCCTCGGCGGTACCGATCAGCCGTTCCTCGCGGAGGGTGCCCGACCGCTGGAGGTCGAGGGGAGGACGGATGCCCCGCGCCGCGACGTCGCGATGCAGCGCGAGCACCCAGTTCACGCCGTCCCGAAGGTCTTCGAGCAGGGTTCGGCCGCGCTCCCCGTCGTGGTCGAGCGACCCGATCATCGTGAGCGAGCCTCCCTCGTCGAGCGCTCGAGCCGCCCCGAGGTAGCGCCGCAGCCGCTGCAGCGCCGCGGTGTCGATGCCGCCCACCAATCGGCCCGATGGCTCGGTCTCGGCGAGGCAGAACCGGAGCATCCGGCTGAAGCTGTCGACGAGAACCACGACGTCGTCGCCCCGCTCCACCATCCGGCGCGCCCGCTCGAAGACGATGTCGGCCACCTGCACGTGGCGGCCCGGCGCCTCGTCGAAGGGAGTGGCAATGACCTCGGCTCGGCAGCCTTCACGCCACTCGTGGATCTCCTCGGGCCGCTCGCCGAGCAACAGCACGGTGACGTGCAGCTCCTCGTCACGGGTGAGGGCCTCCGCGAGCCGGCGCAGCACCTCGGCCTGACCCGACCGGGGCGGACCCACCACGATCCCACGCTGACCGAGACCCAGAGGCGCCACGAGGTCGATGGCACGGAGGTAGGGGTCGCGTCCGAGGTCGATTCGCTCGTCGGGATAGATCGCGGTCAGAGACTCGAAGGTGTCGACTTCGGCCCCCGGCGCCTCGCCGTTGACGCTTTCGACCCGGAGCAGCGCCGTGTAGCGCTCGCCCTCTTTCGGAGGCCGGACCACCCCGATGACGGTGTCGCCAGTCTGGAGCTTGAACCTCCGAATCTGGCTCTGGGACACGTAGATGTCGTCGGCGCCGGTGAGGAAGCTCGCCTGGGCCGATCTGAGGAAGCCGAAGCCCTCGGGATGGACCTCGAGCACGCCTCGACCGAACTGCTGTCCCTCGCCCTCTCCGAGCTTCTGACCGATGCGGAACACCAGGTCGAGTCGCTGCTCTTCGCCTGCGCGATCCAAGCCGAGGCGCTTCGCTTCCTTGCGCAGCTCGGCGAGCGAACGTTCGTGGAGCTCGGGGAAGTCGACGGGCATCGCAGACAACGTAATCGCGTCACTCGTGTCGATCCGGCCCGATCTGGTCTCGAATGGTCGGTTCATCCCGAACGAATTCGATCTGCGCGCGGCGAGCCGCTTCGTCCAACCGGTGGAGGTACGCCTCGATCACCACGATCGCTCCTGCGGCGAGCCGCGCTCGCACCCACGCCAGACCGAAGGTCGTCGGCTGGACGGGAGCGTGCAGATCGCGGCGCCCGTCGGTGCCCGAGACGTGGATCTCGCCGACGTGTGGGTAGTCCTGGATTCGCCGCCACGTCGCGTCCGAGAGGACCCCAGATGCGTACTGGATCTGCAGGTGCGAGACGTCGACGGCCAGTCCGAGGCCGCGGTCCATCGCCCACTCCAGCTCTGGTCCATTGCCGAGGCAGTGCCCCGGGTACATGGTCTCGAGCAGTGGCAGCCCGGGCTGCCGCTCCACCGCCTCGACGAAGGCCTCGAAGCTGGCGCGCCGTGTCGACGGCGGGTGCACCGAGTCGGCGTCGGTCACGCACCGCAGCTCGGCGTCCCAGACCGGGCGGGCCCGGCGGGTGAACGAAAACCCGTGGTGGGTTCGCGTGGGATGTGGACGCACGAGCTCGGCAAAGCCCGGGGTCGGGTGGTTGCCTGGCGTGAGCTGCACCCCGTCGGCGAGCGCACGCAGCTCCCGAAAGGCACCCGCCATGGGTCGACCCTGCAGCGACGACAGCGCCACGTAGAGCATCCGATCACTCCTCGGCGGCATCACCGCCCGACGCGATCATCGCCATCAGCCCCTCTTCGTCGATCACCGGCACACCGAGATCCTGCGCCTTGGCGAGCTTGCTCCCCGCCTTCTCGCCAGCCACCAGGTAGTCGGTCTTCTTGGAGACCGACCCCGTGACCTTGCCGCCACACGCTTCGATCCGGGCCTTGGCTTCCGCGCGCTCGAGGGTGGGGAGCGTGCCCGTGATCACGAACGTCTTGCCAGCGAGTGCCCGTGAAGCGAGCGTCTCCTCGCTGACCTCCACCGGCGTGAACTGGACCCCGAACCCGCGCAGCCGCTCGATCTCGTCACGGAACCGGGGATCGTCGAACCAGCCTCGGACACGCTTCGCCACGACCTCACCGATCCCCTTGACCGCGAGGAGCTCCGCCTCGGTGGCGCTCAACAGCGCGTCGATGGTTCCGAAGCTGTTGGCGAGGTCGCGCGCGGTGGCCTCTCCGACCTCCGGGACGCCCAGAGCCGACAACACTCTGGAGAAGGGCCGCTCCTTGCTCGCCTCGATGGCCTCGAGCAGGTTGTCGGCGGTCTTCCCCCCGATGCGCTCCAGCTGGAGCAGCTGGCTGCGGGTGAGCCCGTAGAGGTCGCTGACCCGGGCTACCATGCCTCGAGACACCAGCTGGTTCACCAGCTTCTCGCCGAGCCCGTCGATGTCCATCGCCCGACGGGAGGCGAAGTAGCGAATCGAGGCGCGTAGCTGTGCGGGACACGCCAGGCTGTTGGGGCAACGGATCGCGGCCTGATCGGGGTCCACGACGAGCGGCGTCGCACACTCGGGGCAGATCTCGGGCCAGACGGGCTTCGCACGGTCGGCGTGAGCCGCGTCATCGACGACCCGGACCACCTTGGGAATGACGTCGCCCGCCCGTTCGATGACCACGGTGTCCCCGACCCGGATGTCGAGCATGACCATCTGATCCTGATTGTGCAGGGTCGCCCGGCTCACCACGACCCCGCCGACCGCGACCGGCGCGAGGTGGGCCACGGGCGTGATCGCGCCCGTCCGGCCGACCTGGTAGCCGATACCGAGGAGTTCGGTCGTGACCTGGGGCGGCGGATACTTGAAGGCGGTGGCCCAGCGCGGGGTTCGGGTCAGGAAGCCCAGCTTGGCCTGCCAGGCGAGCCGATCGACCTTCACCACCGCACCGTCGATCTCGTAGGCGAGGCCGTGCCGCTGCTGACCGAGCTGCTCGATGGCCTCGATCACGGCGTCGATGCCCACGACGACCTGGTTGAGATCGTTGACGGGGAGCCCGAATCGGGCGATCGCATCGAGCTGGCCAGAGTGCTCTTCGATCCCCGCGAGATCGTCGCCCGCCGCGAAGCTGTGGGCGAAGAAGGTGAGCGGCCGGTCCGCTGCGATGGACGGGTCGAGCTGCCGTACCGTGCCTGCGGCGGCGTTGCGTGGATTGGCGAACGGCTCGGCCCCCGTGGCGACCCGTGCCTGGTTCATCGCGTCGAAGCCGGCGAGCCGGAAGAAGATCTCGCCGCGAACCGCCAGTCGCTCGGGCACCACACCCTGGAGCCGACCCGGAATGTCGCGGATCGTGCGGACGTTGTGGAGAACGTCCTCACCGACCTCACCGTCGCCGCGCGTCCCCGCGCCCACGAGCTCGCCGCCCTCGTAGACGAGCTCGACCGCGAGACCATCGAGCTTCGGCTCGACGACATAGGGCACGCCATCGGGAGGGTCGTCGTCGCCGAGGAGCTTGCGAACCCGGGTGTCGAACTCGCGCAGCTCGTCGTGGCTGAACGCATTGCCGAGCGACAACATGGGCACGCGATGAGGGAACGGCTTCAGGCTCGAGACCGCCGGCCCGCCGACCCGTCGGGTCGGAGAGTCGGGGTGGATGCGCCCCGGGAACCGCGACTCCAGCAGCTCGAGCTCACGATAGAGCAGGTCGTAGGTCCGATCGTCGATCTCGGGCGCGTCCTCTTCGTGGTACAGCCGGCTGTGCCGCACGAGATCCGCGGTCAGGTCATCGAGGCGCTTCGACGCCGTCGCCTCGTCGAGCCCCGCGATCGCACGGGTCAACGCGCCCGCGTCCGTGGAGAGGGGTTGCACTCGCAGCCTCCAGTCATCCGGTGTGCATGTCGCGAGGGGGCGGCCAGCGCAAGGAAGGCTCGGCGTGCTACCCGTCGAGGACGGAGGTTCCGTGCGAGACGTACTGGCCCGATTGGGCATCGAAGCAGTGAATCCGGGCGCCGCGACGGCTGGCGGCTGGCTCGAGACGAGCGGTCCCCGCCACACGGTGACCTCGCCCATCGACGGCCAGCCCCTCGCTGACGTACAGCTGGCCTCGGTCGAGGACTACGACGCCGTGGCGCGGGAGGCGGAGCAGGCCTTTGTCCGCTGGCGCGTCCTCCCCGCGCCGAAGCGGGGCGAGATCGTGCGTGCCATCGGAGACGCCCTCCGCGTCCACAAGGACGACCTGGGACGGCTGGTCACCATCGAGGTCGGCAAGCTGCTCTCGGAAGGGCTCGGCGAGGTCCAGGAGTCGATCGACATGGCCGACCTCGCGGTCGGGATGTCGCGTCAGCTGAACGGCCTCACCATGCACAGCGAGCGCCCCGCGCACCGCATGTACGAACAGTGGCACCCCCTCGGGCCCATCGGCATCATCACGGCGTTCAACTTCCCGAACGCCGTGTGGGCCTGGAACGCCATGGTCGCCGCGATCGCGGGTGACACGATGATCTGGAAGCCGTCGCTCAAGGCGCCGCTCACGGCCATCGCCACCCACCGCATCGCCGACGCGGTACTCCGCGAGCACGGTTTCGGCGGGGTGTTCAATCTCGTGATCGGCCAGGACGCCACCGTGGGCGAGGCGATGATCGCCGATCGGCGCCTGCCCCTCATCAGCGCTACGGGCTCCACCCGCATGGGGCGACACGTCGGGCAGGTGGTCGCCTCCAGGCTCGGCCGCACGCTCCTCGAGCTCGGCGGCAACAATGCCGTCATCGTCGACGGGAACTCGGACCTCGACCTCGCCCTCCGGGGCATCGTCTTTGGCGCGTGCGGCACGGCCGGGCAGCGCTGTACGTCCACCCGCCGCCTGTTCCTCCACGAGTCGATCGCCGACGGCTTCCTCGAGCGGCTGGTCAAGGTCTACGACAAGCTACCCATCGGCAACCCCCTCGACGCTGGCGTGCTCGTGGGGCCGCTGATCGACGGTGACGCCGTCGAAGGCTACGAGCGCGCGCTGGCCACCATTCGCGAGCAGGGGGGCGAGATCCTCGTCGGGGGTTCCCGGGTGGACGGCCCTGGCTTCTACGTGCGTCCCACCGTGGTTCGGGCCTCGCACGACATGCCGATCGTCCGAGAGGAGACGTTCGCCCCCATCCTCTACGTGTTCCGGTACGCCGACCTCGACGAGGCGATCGCCCTGCAGAACTCGGTGGACCAGGGGCTGTCGTCGGCCATCTTCACGAACGACTTCCGGCACGCCGAGCGATTCCTGTCGCACGCGGGCTCGGACTGCGGCATCGCCAACGTCAACATCGGGACCTCGGGGGCCGAGATCGGCGGCGCCTTTGGCGGAGAGAAGGACACGGGCGGGGGCCGCGAGGCGGGTTCCGACGCGTGGAAGGCCTACATGCGCCGCCAGACCTGCACGCTCAACTACTCGACCGAGCTACCCCTCGCCCAGGGCGTCTCCTTCGACATCTGAGCCGTGGAGAGCCTCGAGGCGCTGCGCGAGGCCGGCCATAGCCTCCTCGACCGCGCTCACGCCGTCAGCGGCAGCCTCGGCCGCGGTGTGCGCGGAGGTCGCCCGCTGGTTCGCCTGCTGCGCTTGGTTGCGTGCGGTGGCCGTGGCGTCCTTGACCTCCATGAGCTGGGTGGTCGCGGCCTGAATCGCGGCCATCGCCATCTGCAGGCGCTTGTCGACCTTGGCGATCCGCTCCTCGAGGGCCTGGAGTCGCTCAGCGTCGCCGGCCTCGGGCTCGACCGTGGGCTCGAGGGCCGCCACGCGCTCACGCAGGGAGTCGATGCCGTCGAGTTGCTGCTCGATGGCCTCGACCCGCTCGCGCAGCCGATCCATCAGGGACTCCTGCGCTCGACGGGCTTTTTCACGCGCTCCGCCCGTGGCGCTCCGACTGACCTCGGCCACGGCATCCAGCGTGGACTCGACGAGCGACCAGAGGGTTTCGCGAACGGCCATCAGGGCTCCTTGACGATCGGGCTTGGAAATGCAGCGAACAGGCCTTCGCCGACCTCGAGCCCGGGGCCGCCGTCCAGCGGCACGAGCCAGACGCGCGACGGCGCGTCTCCCTCCCCGGGCGGGCTGCCGCAGAGCACCAGCCACTGCCCCGTGGGGTCCACGATCGGGTGAGAGGGGGTGTACTGCTCGAAGAATCGGAGGTAGACCCTGGAGTCTCGGCTTGGCACGAGGTCGATCAGCGGGTGCACCCGACCGTCGAGCCCCACTCGGGACCAGTGCACCACCGCCTCGTCGGGGGCCCGGTTGGCCAGCACGAACCCGTCGCCGCCCGGCAGCCAGAAGAACGCGATGCAGGGCTCGTCGGTCACCGGGCGCCGCTCGGCGGTGCGCAGGTTCAACAGCTCGAGCTGACGGTAGGGAGCGCCCGACCCGTCCGGGGAGATGGCGCGAGCGAGCCAGGGGGGGCTCGGCCCGGCCACGAGGGCTACGAGCCCGTCGACGACCTCGAGCTCGCGAACGTGGTGCCCGTCCGGCGTCGAGGCGAGGATCGCGATCTGATTGCGCTGATGGGCCACGTAGGCGAGCCCGCCCTCGATCACGACCGGCGCACAGAAATTTCCGGGCGAACCTGGGAGCTCGCGCCGCTGGCCCTGGGCCGACAGCACGACGAGTCGGTTCTCGGGGGGCATGTCCTCCCCGACGAACGCCGCGAGACGATCGCCGGGAAGCCAAGAGAAGAACAGGGGAGAGCCACGCAGCAGCTCGCGGTCGTGACGCTGACCAGCGGGATCGGCCTCGATGAGCACCAACTCCTGCTCGTCCTGCGACAGCACAGCCAGACGGCGCCCGCTGGGCGACCACTGCAGGTAGATGGGCACTCGGGCGCCCATGGAACCGACCTCGGCCCCCGACACCCCAGCCACGTCCGAGACCCACACGCGGCTGTTCCGTCCGTCCTTCGCGATGCGGAAGGCGGCGATGCGCTGACGATCCGGCGAGAATGCGGCCCACGAGTGCACGTCGGCCTCGCGACGCCGACCCCACGACGCCCAGAGGAGGTCCGCCTCGGCGGCACGCGGTCGAACGCCATCCGGTCCGGCCAGCACGATCCGCCGTCGGCCGTCGACGTACACCATCGGACAGTCCAGCGTCACCCAGCCGCCTCGGCCCTCTCGGGGGCTTGGTCGGTAAGGATGCCGTGCAGCAGCATCTGCAGCCCGTCGGAGACGAGGCGGTCCTTGTCGGGCCGGAGCCCAATGGCGCTCTGGCCAGCCAGACCGTCGATCATCGCCTTGAGCATCTGGGCGATCGTGTGCGGGTCGGCCTCGCGAAAGGAACCCTCGGCCATGCCCTCGGCGAGGATTCGCGCGGCCGCGTCCACGAATCGCTCGTGAACGGCCTGGCATTCCTCGCGCACCTCGTCGTCGCGGATCCCCTGCTCGCGCATCATGAGGAAGAAGCGAGGCGGAGACTTCAGACCTGCGAAGTAGTCGAGGTACTTCTGACCGAGGTCGACGAGCTTCACCCTCGCGGGCCTCGGGTCCTCCTCGGCTTCCTCGAGGAAGCTGTAGGTCGCCTCGTGCTCTTCCTGTACGAGGGCCAGGAAGAGATCCCGCTTGGAGGAAAAGTAGAAGTACACCGCGCCCTTCGAGAGGCTCGCGCGCTTCGCGACGTCATCGACGCGCGCAGCGAGGTAGCCCTTGTCGATGAAGACGCCCCGGGCCGCTCGGAGGATCTGACTGCGTCGCTCGGCTTCGGAGAGGTGCTTGGTCATTCTCGTTGCCTGGGTCCACCGGGGACGACGGCCGCCCGGCGTCCTCCGGCTGTAACGCTCAATGGACGGTGTCGTCGCGGTTGTCGCCGTCGTTGGTCCTTCCCCCTTCGAGCACGGTCAGCCGAAGCTCGCGCTCGATCGACGCGCCACGGCGCCGGAGATCGCGCTGTCGCCGACCCGGGCCGAGCAGGTGCCACCATCCGAACGTCCCCAACCAAACCCCCATCATCTCGGCAGTTCCGAGCGACTGCTGCATCAGCAGCGAGAGGGATGCAATCGCCAGGCTCCCCCACACGAGGATCTTTGCCGGCGCCGGAAACACGAACAAGATGATCTCTCGCTCGGGCCGCGCGATCCCGAAGAGGATCGGGAAGACCAGCGCGAGACTCTCCCATCCTCCAGTGGCCTGGCCGTCGAGGAGGCCTGCCGCGTCCATGCCGAAGGGCAGGAGCGTACCGACGACCGCGGCGGAGACCACCGCCTGACCGACCGAGTCCCAGTTCAGCACCTCGCCCGTCGCCGGGAGGAAGAAGTACAGGACGACGAGCGAGATCAGGACGGGAAAGATTGCCGGTTGCGCAGATGCGTGGACCAGGAAACGGGTCAGGAGCTGCCACCACTCGAAGGTCCCCAGTGGGCCACCGTCGAGGGAGTGCCAGGTCAAGAAGCTCTTGTCGATTCCGGCGTAGGGAAGCAACAGCTCGACCACGAAGAGGCCAAAGAGGGCGATGAGCAGGTTGCGCTGCCACCCCTCGGGATTGGGAAAGGCAAACTGTAGGTTCGGCCCGCTACTCTGCATGTTTCGTCCTCCTCGGCAGGGTAACGACGGCGTCGGGGCGACCGCAAGGGGTTCGGCGGTGTCTCGTGCCCCGCGGCCCACGGGCCGTGTGAATTGCCGGCCCGAGCGGGCGCCGTTACACCCGAGCAGCGGTATCGGCGCCCCAGCGTCGCGTTCGCGACCCCAGGTTGGACGTCGGCTCCTCCCATCCCCTCGAAGACTTCATGACGTCATCAGCCTCCCAATCGCAGAGAGAGATCGTCCTCGTCGCGATTGAGGGCGAGGTGGATCCGGGCACCGAGTACGCGGTGCCGCTCGACCGTCCCCTCGAGATCGGTCGCAGCGCACGTGGGCTGAAGATTCACGACACGCTCGTGAGCATCCACCACGCCCGCATCAGCTACCATCCTCGACGGGGCTACGTCATCGAGGATCTCGGGTCTGCAACCGGCACCTGGGTTGACGAAGAGGTCATCAGAGGGAGCTCGCGACCCATCGGCGTGGGCACGATCCTCCGCTTCGGGAGCACCGTGTTCGAGGTCGCGCCCTCGAACCGGATCCAGCCTTGGATGCGCGCGGTGGCCGCGGTCTCGGCGGGAATGCTCCTCTTCGCGCTGCTCGTGTTCGTGGGGATGTCGCTCGCGACCCCCAAGGGAGAGTCGCCGGTCCTCGCCACGCCGCGCCATCAGACCATCGAGTGCAAGTCCGACCAGCGCCGTCACGTCGCGGTGCCCGAAGCCTTCCGGCGCCACCGCGGCATCTCGATCACCGACCTTCAGGTCGAGCAGGTGCGAGACGACGATGGCAACGACTGCAGCGAGATCTGGCTACGGATCAAGAACGAGTACACGGTGGTCGTGACGTTCGGGGAGTCCCTGGACGACTGGGTCATCCTCGGAGAGTTCCCCTCGCTGTGCTCTCCGCCCACCCCGACCTTCGATGGCAAGCGCGACTACCTGCCGATCGTGCGGTGCGATGGCACGGAGTGGTTCATTCCCGCCGAGGGCGACCGATACGAGCTGTCCCGGCACGACGGCGTGGTGGTGTTCTACCGACCGGTGGCCAAGCCGTTCATCCCGGTCCCCGACGGTCGCCCGGGCAAGAAGAAGAAGAACAAGAAGAAGGTCAAGCACGAGACGGCTCCGGCATCCGATGCGCCGGTGAAGTTCCAGAACCGAATCGCGGCGGGCCGCTTCACGCTTCCCGACGAGGCGACCTTCTCCCAATTCCTCGTCGAACGCGGAATCTCGAGCCGCGTGCACTACCTGTTGTGCGAGAAGGCCTTCCCGAACGAAGTCGAGGCCCAGGTCCTCCTCGAGCACGAGGCCGTTCAGCAGCTCGGCAAGGGGTGCCAGCATCAGCTCCGGCTCGAGGAGGGCGACGGGTCGGTCTACGGGGAACCGGTGGCGGTGGCGTTCACCGAGTGGGGCCGCCGGGCGCTCGCCGACGACCTCTTCACGTTCTTCGGAGGCGATCCCGAGGGTCTCTTCCTCGGCAACCAGCGCCGCGCGACCCTCGAGAGGTTCCGCGCCAACCCCGGGAAGCCAAGGCCCATCCACCTGATCGGCGACACCGACGAGATGAAGCCGCCTGTCGCGATCTTCGACTTCCTGGCCAGTTCGCCGATCGAGAAGCCCTCGCACCAGCTGATCGAGCACTTCCAGTACGCGCGTGGGGCTGCTCCCTACGTGCGAACCCACACTCTACCGAAGAAGCAGAAGTACCTGGTCAACACCCCGGGGTGCGCCGAGCTCGTCGTTCAGGTCAACGACTTCACCAGCGAGGGCTGGGAGTCGATGATCCCCTTCACGTTCCTCGAGGTCTCGGACAGGGGCTGCAACAACGGCAAGTCGCAGCGGCTGTTCCGCGCCAACTATTCCGCCCTCGGCTGGCTCGTCCGCGACGCCAGGCCGAACCAGGTCGGCGGCCTGAACGTGCGTGCCGTTCTCGAAACCACGTCCACCGGCCGCGGCATCGAGGTGCTTCGCGCGCGCCTGGCCATCCGCGACCCGAACAACCGGCCACCGCGGCTGAACGTCCTCGACGAGCGGGAACTCGGAGACGTCAGCCCCGACTGAGTCGTCGGCTCACGCCTGAATGCGGCGGAAGACGCCCACCGCCACGCCGATGATGTCGACCTCCCCGCTCGCCCCATCGACATAGATGGGCTCCATCGAGGCGTTGGCCGGCTGCAAGCGCAGGCGGTCGCCCTCCCGGAACAACCGCTTGACCGTCGCCTCGCCGTCGACCATCACCACGGCGATCTCCCCGTCGCGGGCGTCGCTCTTCTGGCGCACGAACAGCGTGTCACCGTCGAAGATGCCGTCGTCGATCATCGAGTCGCCGGTGACGAGCAGCGCGAAGACCTTGCCTCCCGGAGGCAGCATGCTGCGGTCGACCCTCACGGACCCCTCGTAGTTCTCCTCGGCGAGCAGAGGGCGGCCGGCCGCGATGCGCCCGAGGATGGGAACGGACGCGATGTTGTCCTGCTCGAGGAAGCCAGTGGCGGCCTCGGTCAAGCGCAGTGATCGCGGGCGGCCGGGCTTGCCGACCCGCTCGATGTAGCCCTTGCGCACGAGCGCCTTGATGTGGTCGCTCACCGCGTTGGTGGAGCCGATGCCGAGCCCGGTGCCGATCTCCCGGTACGTCGGGACGATGCCCGTCTGCTCGACCGAGGCGACGATGTAGTTCAGGATCTCCCGCTGCCGAGGGGAAAGATCTTCCAAGGGATGCCTCGCGGTTGGGTTGAGGGGTGGCGAAGGCCCACTGTACAGCCGTTTCCTACACATACGTGTCGGAGAACAATCGTCCAGTAGCGCACGGTCCCGGGTTTGGCCAGATCCGGCGGCTCGGGTCGATCCCATCGGTGTCATGCCTCGTCACGGCGCTCCGAAGCGCCGAGAGGTGGGGTTAGCCTCCACGGTGGACCAGGCCCCAGGACGCAATTCGTGGCCGATGAGCTCGAGTGGATCCGAACGTTCGTCGCGCGACTCGTCCGACGGGAGCGTGCCCTGCTCGCACTCCGCATGGCGGCGTCGGCCGCTCTGCTGCTGCTGGGCATCCTCGCCCTGACCGCGGCCGCGGTGGTCCTGCGGCTCGACCGCGAGTGGTCCCTGTTCGGCATCGTGGCCACCGCGGGCATCGGGAGCTGGTTCGCCGTCGTGCGACCGCTGCTCACCGAGTGGCCCCGCACCGCCGACCCGGGCCGCCAGGCACGCCTCGTCGAGCAGCGCGACCCCGACTTCCGGGGCCGACTCGTGACTGCGCTCGACCTCGACCCCCGCTCGGCCGGCCCCCTCGGCGGACTGGTGGTGCGCCGAGCGCGCGAGCGCCTCTCGGGGCTCTCGGTCACCGAACTCTGGCCGGCGCGGCACACCGCCCGTACCTGGCAGGTCGTCGCGCTGCTCTGGCTCGTCGGGCTGCCGTTGCTCTTCGGCGCCACGCGAGGATTCACCTCGCTCGGCGACTACTGGCTCGCCGAGGGCGCCGCGCAGGCAGCGGTCCTCACCCCCGATGTCGCGGCTGACGAGTCGGTGGCACGGGTCGGCGACATCGTCATCCGCTACACCTACCCGGACTACACCGGGCTCGACGCGCGCACGGTCAGCAACTCGACCGGCGACGTGCAGGGTCCTCCGGGCACCCGGGTCGACGTGAGCGCGCGCTCCGCCCGTCGCGTCGAGGCGGCGGGGCTCGTGGCCTACGAGGAGGCGCTCGAGGCGAAGGTGATCGAGGATGGGCGAGTGGTCACGGGCTCGTTCGCGATCCGGGCCGAGTCCGGAAACTACCGCCTGCAGCTCTACCGCGAAGGCGAGCCCGAGCCCTCGAGGACCTTCGCCATCGAGGTCGAGGCCGACCTGCCCCCCGAGGTCATGCTCGACACCGAGGGTCGTGACGTCATCGAGGTCGCGGTCGACGAGGCCTTTCCCATCCGCTGGCAGGCCCGCGACGACTTCGGCATCCAGAAAGTGGCCCTCGTGCTCGACGGTCAGCCCACCGAGCGGATCCTCGCCCGGCCCGAGCGGCGACTGGCCGACGTGGGCAAGCGGCAGACGCTCCGCCCGCGCGAGCTCGGCTTGAAGGCCGGCGACCGTATCGGGCTCGCGGTGGCGGCGTGGGACAACGACACCGTCTCGGGCTCCAAGATGGGCATCTCCCGCACGGTCGAGCTCGTGGTGCTCGGGCCCACCGGCATCGGGATGCGCGAGGCGGAGCGGCGCGAGGAGCTGCTCGAGCTCATGATTCCCTTACTCGCGGACTTCCTGGTCGAGCCCTGGCCGCTCCCGGGCAAGGCCGGTCGCCTCGCAGCGTGGGGCGAGACGGTCGCCGGTCGCTACGCGCCGTTCGTTGCCCGAGTCGAGGCTCTCTGGCAGGGGCTGTCCGGCGTCTCTCACGATCGTGCCGTGGCCCAGCGTGTCGTCGACCGGGGGCGAGACCTCGTCCGCTTCACCCAGGTCTCGTTCGAGCCGGGGTCCCCTCGCGCGGTCAAGGCCGATGACCTGACGACCCTCGACGAGCTCCGCGAAGCCGCCATCGTCTCGCTCGAGGACGGCATCCTCGCCTTCCACCGGATGCAGCGGAACCAGGCGCTGGCCGAGCTCGTGAAGCAGTCACAGCAGCTGCGCTCGATGGCGAGCGAGCTCCAGCAGACGCTCGAGAAGCCCGACCCCGACGCTCTCGAGCTCCTGGCCAAGCTCGATGCCCTCGAGCGGATGATGCAGGACCTCGCGGAGCGCGCAGCGAAGCTCGACGAGAGCGGGCTGCGCGAGTTCCTGAACAGCCGCGAGAGCGAGGCGAGGGAGCTGACCCGGGAGATCCGCGAGGCGATCGCCCGCGGCGACCTCGACGAAGCCCAGGAGCTCATGCGGCGGTTGTCCGAGTTGGTCGACGAGATGGGCCGCGGCATCCAGGAGGAGATGGACCGCCGGCTCAGCCAGGGCCAACAATCCGACGACCGTGCGGGTGAGCTGCAGGCGGAGCTCGAGGCCATCGAGCAGGCCCAACGTCAGCTACAGACCGAGGTCCAGCAGCTCCGCGAGCAGGACGAAGGGTCGAGCGAGCGCGCCAACCAGCTGTGGAAGGAGCTCGAAGAGCGCGCTGCCGAGCACCGGGCATCGGCCTCGTCGTACCTCGAGGGGCTCGAGAAGGCGCAGCGGGCGTTCTTCGAACAGGAACGAGCGCGAGCCGGCGTCGAGGAGGCCCGCGATCTCTCGGCAGCCATCGAGGCGCGGGACGCGCGAGGTGCCCGCAGCTCCATCCAGAGTGCGCGAGCGTACTGGAGCACGGCCCTGCGAGCCATCGCGCTGGAGCTCCAGCGTCAGGGCGAGCTCCCGGGCCCCGGTCGCACCGAGGTACTCCAGCTCCTGCGTCAACTCGACGAGATGGACGAGCTCCTCGACCAACTCGAGCGGGCCGAGCAGCAGACCAGTCCCGAGGCGAGGCAGCAGGCGCAGGAGCTCGAAGACCGCCAGCGTGACCTCGACAACCGGCTGCGCCAGGCTCGTGACGAAGCCCGCCGTCTCCAGCGCGAGTTCCCGGTGCGACCCGAGGGCATGCAGGAAGCCCTCGAGGAGGCTGGTGAGCGCATGCAGAGCGCGTCGGACGACCTGCAGGACGGCCAGCTCATGCAGGCGGAGGGCTCGCAGGGCGTCGCCCAGCAGCGCGTTCGTGACGCGATCGACGCCCTCCAGCGGGCTCGACAGCAGGCCCAGCAGCAGGCCGGCCCCTTGCAGCCAGGGCGGGACGCGGATCCGCAGGACGGCCAGGAAGAGAGCGGTGACCAGGGCAACGGAGACGGAACCGCGGGCGACTTCGAGATTCCCGGCCGTGAGGAGTTCCGGACGCCCGAGGAGTACCGGCGAGCCCTCCTCGAGGGCATGCAGGGCGACGTCCCCGAAGAGTTCCGTTCGATGAAGCGACGATACTACGAGGAGCTGGTGCACCAATGATGGTGACGATCCTGGTCTCGCTCGGGCTCGCGGGAGCGTGGGCCGCCTACCCGGTCGACGTCGCGCGCTGCCTCTCCGCCATCGACGTGGCGTGTGCCGAGGACGCGCTGGCTGCTCGCTCGCCCGAGACGTCCGAGGACCCTGACGTGGTGGCAGCCCTCGCCCAGATCCGCTTCCACCAGGGCCGGTACCCCGAGGCTCACGAGGCGATGTCGCGGGCGGTGGCCTTGGGCTACGACGACCGCTTCGAGGAGCTCGGGCTCTACGAGCGCACGATGTACGCGACCGCCGGGTGGGTCGAGGAGAGCGAGGGACGCTTCACCGTGCGTTTCCGTCCCGGCGTCGACGCGATGCTCTGGCAGGACGCTCTCAATGCGGTGAAGTCGTCGGACCGGCACATCGCGCCCCTGCTCGGGGGCTCGCCGCCTGGCCGCACCCGCGTGGAGGTCTTTCCCGACGGCCGCTCCTTCATCGCCGCGAGCAGCCTCAAGAAGGAGGACGTCTACACCACCGGCGTCGTCGGGCTCGCGAAGTGGGGCAAGCTGCTCGTCACCAGCCCTCGGGCCTTGCCTCGCGGCTACTCCTGGCAGGACACCATCGCCCACGAGTACATCCATCTCGTGGTGGCGCACCACACCGTCGACCGTGCACCCGTGTGGCTTCAGGAGGCCATCGCCAAGTACCTCGACGGCCGCTGGCGCGACGGTCGCGACCGCTTCCGCCTGTCGGTGCGCCAGCAGGGCCTCGTGGCCGACGCCCTCGAGCGCGACGACCTCGTGACCTTCGAGGAGATGCACCCGTCGCTCGCCAAGCTGCCGTCCGCCGAGCGGGCCTCCCTCGCCTATGCCCAGCTCGCCACGCTCATGCAGTTCTGCTTCGATCGGGGCGGCGAGGACGTGCTGCTGCGAACGCTGCCCGAGGTCGCCCGCGGCACGGATCCGCGGGAGGCGCTGGCCTCGGCGGCAGGGTTCGCCTCCTTCGACGAGCTCGAGACCGCCTACGTGACGTGGATGAAGGCGCGGCCACTCGCCGGCCGCAAGCTCCAGGAGCTCCCCACGGTGCTCGACGGGGGCGACGACATCGACCTCGACCCCGTGCTCGCGGAGCGCCAGGATCTCGCGCGGTTCGTCACCCTGGGCGACATCCTCCGCGACGCGGGCAGGGTGAAGGCCTCGCTGGTCGAGTATCGAAAGGCGATTCCCGAAGACGAGCCTCCGTCTCCGCTGCTGTCGAACCGCATCGCCCAGGCGCAGATCGAGGTCGGCGAGCCCGAGGAGGCGCGGAAGGTGCTCGAGCGTTCGCTGCTGGACTACCCCGAGTTCGCGCTCTCCCACAAGACCCTCGGCACGGTCCACCTCCAGGCGGGCCGGCTCGCCATGGCTCGCGACTCGCTGAGCGAGGCGGTAGCCATTCACCCCTTCGATCCCGAGGCCCAGCGTGCTCTCGTCGAAGCCTACGTGGGCCTCGGCAATCCCGAAGCCGCGGCCAAGCACGAGCAGGCGCTCCGCATCCGGGCCCGCGGGGGTGACGACGTCGAGCGCACCCCCATCCACGACCGTGAGGGCGAGTACGAGCTGCCGAGCTACGACGACGTACCGCAGGCCGAGCGACTCCAGCAGGTCCGCGAGGAGGCTGTGGGCCGCAAGGCGGTCGGCTTCGCCGTGGAGGGGCTCGACGGAGAGTACCGCACGCTGCAGCAGTTCGAAGGCAAGGTGCTGGTCATCGACTTCTGGGCCACCTGGTGTGGCCCGTGTCGCGACGCGATTCCCGAGCTCGCGCGGCTCTTCGAGACCCATCGCGACCAGGGGCTCCGGATCGTGGGCATCACCGACGAGCCCGCGGGCAAGGTGCAGGGGTTCCTGAAGTCCACGCCCGTTCCCTACGAGATCGGACTCGACACCACTCAGGCCGTAGCGAGGGCCTACAGGGTGACGTCGCTGCCCACGGTCTACGTCGTGGGCCGTGACCAGCGGGTGCGCGAAGTGGTGATCGGGGGTGGGCCGCGCGCTTTGGAAAAGATCGAGAAGGCCGTGCAGGACGCACTGGCCGCGGAGTGATCGGATGGACGACGTCACCCTCTTCTCCCGCGTCGGGGATAGCCACGACGCCCTCATCGAGTCGATCGGCAAGGTCGTCGTGGGTCAGCGCCGCGTCGTCGAGCTGATGCTCACCGCGCTGTTCGCCGACGGCCACTGCCTCTTCGTGGGCGTGCCGGGCCTCGCCAAGACGCTGCTCGTGCAGACGCTCTCGCAGGCCGTCGGGGTCGGCTTCGGCCGCATCCAGTTCACGCCCGACCTCCGACCGTCCGACATCACGGGCACCGACGTTCTCGAGGAGGATCGGAGCACGGGGCGCCGCGAGATGCGCTTCGTCCAGGGCCCGGTGTTCACGAACCTGCTGCTCGCCGACGAGATCAACCGGACGTCGCCGAAGCCGCAGGCCGCGCTGCTGCAGGCGATGCAGGAGCGCC
>CAZZLC010000036.1:0-62966 GCA_964655065.1 uncultured Enterobacteriaceae bacterium
GCGCGAAAGGTGGTCGGCGAGCCGAGCTCGCGAACCCTCGGCGGCGAGCCTCTTCAGGAGGAAGCCCCGATAATCGACCTCGTGCACTGCGTTCGGCACTGCCCTCTCCTCCGTGGTGAGCGCTGTCGGTTCGACAGGCTCGTAGGACCACACTGGACCATTCGGCCAGGAGAGGGAACCAGCCCGAGACCCGCCACGGCAACCGCGGGCTCGAATCAGAAGGCGACGATCCGTTGGACGTCGCAACGGGAGCTACCGTGCGCATCCTGGTCGCCACCTTCCTCATGGCCCTTCCGGCCTCGTCGCTCGCGGCGCCACTCACCCCCTGGGGCCTCCACACTGGGGCCGGGGAGACCTGGCTCCGGCCGTACCTGTTCGTGGACCGCGAAGGGCTGTCCAACCGAACCTACCTGTCGATCGGCCTCGGTCCGCGGTTCGACCTCATCGGCGGGGTCGGCATCGGCTACTCCGATCACTTCGAGCCCGGTGCGATCGAAGCCACCCCGAGGATGTTCGTGACCGAGGCCGTCGGAGTGGGCGTTCGCATTGCCTCCGTGCCAGGCAGGGACCAGCTCGAGATGGGTCCCGAGTTGCACGCCGCTTGGTCGGTGGGGCCGCTCGCTCTCACCGGCAATGTGGGTTGGCGGCCGGTAGTGGGCGCCGACAACACGATCGGGCAGGCGTTCGCCATCCTGGCGCCCGAGCTCTTCGTCTCGGACACGGTCAGCCTGTTCGCCGAGGTGAATCCCTCGCTGGGGCTCGAATCGGGCGAGGCGGATCTCACCGTGGTCCCAGGTCTGGGCCTCGACTTCGGCGAGCAGAGCGTCGCGGTGGGAGCCGTACTCCCGATCGGCGATCTGGGCCGGTGGACGCTTGGCGGGTGGACGTCCTTCCGGCTCGGCAGCACGGCGCGCTGACCAAGGTTGACGTCGTGCTGGCAAGGTCGTGGACCTAGCTTCATAATGGGCTGCCGACGATGCTGCCGTCCCGACCGGAGGTCCTCGTGTCGCTGCTCCAGCTCCCTCTCCCCCATCGTGTCCCGAACTGGGCACTCTTCACCTTGACTCTCGGATTGGCGCTCTCGTCTTCCGGTTGCGGGGACTCGAGTGCCGACGAGGAGCCTGCTGACTCCGAGAACCAGGACACCTCGGGGCCGCCCGGAGACACGGCCCCTCCTGTGGACACCGGGACGCCGCCACCCGTGACCCCTCCCCCGGGCCTGCTCTACGTGAGCGGGGCGCGTGGCGATGACGCACAGGATGGGACGGTGGACCAGCGCCCTACCCTCGCGGGCAACCACGTCGATGGGGGCACTGGTGCCACGAGCGCCACCGGCGTGTCCGTCCTGGATTGCTTCGACGCGGTGAGCGTCGAGGGCAACACCATCTTTGGTGGCGCGTCCGAGCTCTCGTTCGGTGTGCGGCTGGAGGACGTCGATCGCGACTGTCGCATCGAGTTCAACGAGATCGACGGCGGTCGCAGCACGCAGACCTTCGGGGTCCACTCCGAGGGGGCCGACACTGACCCGATCATCTCGGGAAACACGATCTCCGGCGGCGGCGACTTCATGCTCGGCGACCAGCTTCGGGAGCTCGAGAACACGGGAATCTACGTGGGCAGCGGCTCGAACGCCTCCGTGAGCAACAACGTCGTGGTCGGAGGGCGGTCCTTTGGCTGGACCGTGACCCACGGCATCTTCGTGCGCACCGCCGACCCCACGATCCAGGGCAACACGATCGATGCCGGGCAGGAGAGCGCTGGGATCTACCTCGACAACGCCGACGCGACGATTCGGAACAACCGCGTGACGCACCGCCAGCGGTTCGCTTCGATCTACCTGGCCAACTTCTCGAACCCAACGATCAGCGGCGACTTCCTCTGGGGCATCACCTGCATCCAGGAGGCGGCCCAGAGCGCAGATCCAATCTCGATCGGCGGGGTCACGATCAACTGTGGGACCGCGTACGTCGATCTCGACATCCCTTGGAGCTTTCCGGGTGGGCAGACCAACGGGAGCTTTGTGGACAACGTCGGAGAGGGGCCGTTTGGCCCCACGACGCCAATCGCGACCGACGTGATGCTCACCTCTGACCCTTTCCCGGGTTGACTATGGTTTAGACTCGCGCGGGAGGAAGGTCCAATGCTGAATTGGGTTCTCGTCAGTCTCGTGTACGCGCAGATTCACCCCGACGTCGTCGAAGGCCTCACGACGCGCGGCGACCTGTTCGACGACGAAGCAAACGTGATCGGAACGTTGGTGCTCGACCGGACCGAGGCGCCCACCGCGGCGAGCCCGTTTGGTCGCATGACCGACAGCTGGTCCTGGACGGGAGACGAGTGGCCGAGTGGCGGCTTCACGTTGCGGCTCTCGTCCGATGCGGCGGTGGTCCCGGCCGGTGACTACACCACCTGGTCGGACCTCGCCTTCACCTCGACCACGACCGCTCCACCAACGTCTTCCCGTTACGCGATCGAGCGGGTGAACGCCGACGACACTCGCACCCTCCTGGGCGAGCTCCTCGTCGAGGAGAACGAGGGCCAGTGGCGGCAGACGTGGTGGACGCAAGGCGACGTGCTCGTGAACGCTCGCATTCCGTTCGCGGTCGACGTCGACTACGCCTTCGTGCCCGTCACCGGCGAGACGGCGCTCGACGCCGACGACCTCTACATCGTGGAGCTCGGCTACGTCTCCGCGGCCACCCTCGAGCGGTAGCCGCCGCGGCAGGGTAGCCTGGGCCGCGAGGAGGCGCCTCGTGGTCACCTGGCTTCGTGTGTGGTTCGTAGTGCTGTGTCTCGGCGTTGCGGGAGTCGCCCAGGCCGCACCCGCCGAGGTCCAGATCGGCATCTACGTCAACGATCTGCACCGCGTGGATCTCGCCAACCACAGCTTCGTCATCGACATGTACGCGTGGTTTCGGTGGCAAGATCCCGAGCTCGATCCCGGCAGCACCTTCGAGCTGATGAACAGCGGTGACCCGGAGTACCAGCTCCGCGAGCAGTTCTACGACGAGCCCCTCGAACAGCCGGACGGCTACCTGTACCAGCTCTACCGCTACCGCGGTGAGATCGCGACGAAGTTCCCCGTGGCGAAGTACCCGTTCGACCACCAGGTTCTGCAGGTCTGGATCGAGGACCAGGACCGAGGCTCGGACGAGCAGATCTACGTGTTCGACGAGCTCACGTTGCGCCCCGACATCGTGTTGCCCGGCTACGACATCGGCGACGCCGAGCTGCTCGTCGTCGACCAGCCCTACGCGACGGCGTTCGGCGATCGAGCCGAGGCGGACGTCGGCGCCTACTCCAGGGCGATCCTCGCCATCGACATCGACCGGCCGTGGCGATCGGGTGCGACCAAGACCTTCCTCCCCATGGTGCTGATCATCCTCTGCTCGGCGGCGGCGTTCCTCATCGGCGCACAGCACGTCGAGGCACGCATCGGTCTCGCGATCACGTCACTGCTCGCCCTCGTCGCCCAGCAGTTCTCGATGCTCGGCACGCTGCCCGAGGTCGGGTACCTCCTCATGCTCGACCAGCTCTACATCCTGTCCTACGGGTTCGTCTTGGTCACGATCGTCGTGATCGTCCGGGAGAACCTTCAGGCGGAGCGCGCCGGGCCGAACCAGCCCCGCCGCCCGGGCCTGGCCAGAGCGGTCGCCGCCCTCACCGTCTACACGCTTCTCACGGCGACGATCGTGTGGCTGAACCTCGCTGACGGCGGCTGATGCCGAGCCAATCGGACCTCCTCCCCGCAGCCGCGCCAGATGACACTCCCGTGTCGTAGTCGGGTGCGGACGGTCGACGTAGACCGCACCCTCGGAGGTGAACGTGTCCCGATGGGCCTTGTCCGTGTTGCTGGTGGCGTGCGGAGAGACGGATCCGCGCGAGGACGTGCCGTCCGAGCCGATCGACCTCACCCGGGCGAGCACCCTCCGACCCCGCACGAGCGGACCGGGCCGGTTCGCGATCCGCTCGCCCGATGTCCCGGGACAGCGGCTCGCCGTCACCGTGGATGCGGCCGACACGTTCACCTTGGCCTCCTCCGAGGACGAGGTCCGCGCGTTCGTGGCCGGCCTCGACGGGCTCACGGCGCTCGCGGCGTGTCCCGCGGACTTTGGTGATCTCGGCACCCTGGATTCGCTCTGCGCGGTCGTGGAGCCCGGTGCCGCCATCACCGTCGACCTGACGGCCACGCCCGAAGCCATCGGTGACCTCGTCGCCTGGAGCGAGCTCGATCGGTTCGACGCGGGCTGCGTGCCCACGGCGGCGGCCGAGACCGTGCGCTGCACGATCACCGCCGAGATTGCCCTGTCACCGCTCGCGACCTTCGAGACCCCCTCGGATCCGCCGCCCCCACCGGTCAGTGGCGCTTGCGAGCCGGTCGCTCGGGCCTTCGGACCGGTAGGCGTGCTCGAGCCCTGGGGCGACCGGCTGTTGATCGGCGGGGGCGGCCTCGAAGGGGTCGGCCAGTCCTACCCGGGGCTCGTCCGCTTCGGGACGGACGCCACTGTCGAGGCGTGTGTCCCAGGGCCGGGGGGCCTCGACGACGAAGTCCGGAGCGTCGTCGCGGACCGCCAGGGACGTCTGTACGTCGGCGGGAACTTCGACAGCTACCAAGGCGACATCGCCTGCACCAATCTCGCGCGCATCGGGGCGGACGGGACCCTCGATCGGGACTTCTGTCTCGCTCTCCCGGAGCCTCCAGGGGCCGCCCTGCTCGTGCTCGACGAGCCGATCCTCTACGTGATCGGCCGGGGCGATGTCGTGGCGGTCGACATCGAGACCGACACGGTGGTGGCGACCGCACCGCCGATGTCGATCGGGGGGTTCAACACGCCGCTCGACGTCGCGCTGGTCGACGACACGCTGTACCTCGCCGGGTCGGTGAGCCAGGTGGGCGACGAGGCCTACGAAGGGCTGGCTGCACTCGACGCGACCACGCTCGAGCCGGTCCCGGTGCCCCTGTCCTTCGAGTTCGATCCACACACCATCGAGGTCGTGGGGGACCGGCTGTGGCTCGGCGGTGGCTTCACCACGGTCAACGGGCAGACCCGGCTCCGGGTGGCGGTCGTCGACGAGCAGACGCTGACCTTGGCCCCCGTCACCGTCGACGTGACCGGGCTCAACGCGCGAGTCGACGACCTGGCCGTCAGTGCCGACGGGGTCTGGATCGCGGGCTTGTTCGACCAGGTCGCTGGGGAGGACCGGGAGAGCCTCGCGCTCGTCGACGGGGAGGGCGCGGTGCTCGACGAGACCTACCCGCTCGACTACGTCGGTCCTGACTCGTTCCGGCGGCTGATCATCGAGCATGTGATCGAAGAGGACGGGGTCGTGACGGTGCTCGGCGACTTCAATCGCGTCGGGGACGTGCTTCAGCATCACCTCGCCTCGTTCCGCCGATCCGATGGCGCGCTGCTCGACACGCCCGGGGTGGTCACCGACTTCGAGGCGGTCGCCCGGCTGTTTCCCACCGACTCGGCCCGGTGGGTGTGGGCGCCAGGTGGCGTCGACTTCGTGAGCTCGGAATCGGGGCTCGTCATCTACGAACCCGCGACTCGCACGGCCGAGCCCCTCGAGCTCCAGGCCGACGATCAGATCAACGCGGCGTGGCTCGATGGCGACGTCGCGTACCTGTGGGGCTTCTTCGACAACCTGCTCGGCGAGCCCCGCAACCGCTTCGCCGCCGTCGACCTCGCGACGGGACAGCTCGTTCCCTGGTCGGTCGACCTCGGTCGACTCGCCACCGTGCAGCATGTCGCGTTCGGCCCCGACCGGATCTACGTCTCGGGCGACTTCCTCGAGCTCGACGGCACCTCGCCCTCCTTCGTGCGGGTCCTCGACAAGGCCACGGGCGCCACCGTACCGGGCATCGAACCCTCGATCTCGGGCTGGGTCCTCGAGGTGGTCCCCTTCGGCGACGACCTGATCTTGTGCGGCGATCCCGAGACGGTCAACGGGGTGCCGCGGTCGGGCCTCGCGTGGATCAGCGCCATCGACGGGTCACTGCGTGACCTGACCGCCCCGCTCGAGGCACCCTGCAATCACGTCGCGCTCTCCGGCGACACGCTCTACGTGAACGCGATCACGTCGTCGGCAGTGAGCGGGCTGCCCGCCGATGACCGGCTCTTCGCCGTGAACGCCCTGACGGGCGCCGTCGACGACTGGCAGCCCGGGTTCTCCGGGGGCAGCATCTTCGGACTCGACGTGGCCGGGGACGCCGTGCTGGCCGCTGGCCTGCAGTTCCCGTTCCTCGGCTCTCCCACGGTGGTCGCCTTCGATGCGACCTCCGCAGAGCGGCTCGACTGGGATCTCGACTTCCGGGGCTCGGGCGTCGACGTTCGCAGCTTCGGCGACCAGATCGTGTTTTCGACCTCGGATGGCGAGATCCGCATCGTGGAGCCGCCCAACTGAGGTCAGGAGCGGGTCGGGCGGGTGAGCAGCCCCTCGGCCTCGGGACGGACGACGGTGTCGAGAATGCCCTGGAGCACTCGCTCGACGAGCCGGGGCTCCGCCATCCCGTGCGATGCGGCGCCCTCGGGGGGCAGCGTCGGGTCGTGGGTGGGGGCCGAGATCGAGGCGACCTCGTGCTCCAGGGCCACCCGGACCTCCGGACCCCCGGTCGCGAGCGCCCACCGCACGATGTCCCAGCCAAGCGCGGCGTGGTCGGTCTCGTCCTCGATAATCTGGTCGAGGACGGCACGGACGGCCGGATCGGTGGCGTGGGCGCGCTGGGCAGCGGCAATGCCCACCGCGACCGTCTCTCCGACACAGGCCTCGCGGAACGTCTCCACGGCGAGCTCCACCAGCGACGGGGCGCGGGTGGCGGGCAGCTCGAGCGGACCCGGTCCCACGGGGCGCCCCGCGTAGGCGGAGGCGAGCGCGAAGCACGCCTGGGCATGGCGGATCTCGTCGGACATCGCCTGGCTCGCTCGCGCGACGAGGTCGGCGGGCGCCCCGAGCGCCGTGAGCTCGAGGACCACCCGCGCGAACGCGGGCACGGACGCGTGCTCGAGCAGTCCGGTCTGGGTCCACGCCGCAGCGAGGGCGGCCCGAGCCGATCGGGTCAGTCCGGACAAGCGCGGTGCCGTCTCGCCGGCCCAGTCCTCTCGCGAGGCCGCCTGCGCCGACACCATCTCGCCGTCCACCATCGCGGGTCGACCGATGACGCAGCTCTGATTGCTCCTCGTGCGATACGCCGCCTCGTAGCAGCACTCGAGCCGCACCTCGGCGAGGCCGGTGTCCCCGGTCGGGTAGGTGAACCCGTAGGGCTCGAGGGTCACCTCCTGCTCCGACACCAGCGTGCCGACCCGGGTGACCTCCCGTACCGGGGACGTGCAGGTCTGGGTCCCGAGCAGCGCGTCGGCGGCCGTGACGTCGTCGGGACAGGTCCCGCCCACGTCCTCGTAGAGGCAGGCCACGTCGTCGAGCGGCTGCACCGGTAGGGGGATCAGGTCGCACGCGGCCAGCGGCAGCGGGGCCAGGAACTGCGCGAGGAAGGTCGTCAGGCGAGGGCGAAAGCTCACGAGCGCTCCGGGGGGCGGGTTGACTCCGTCATGATGGCACCCGGCTGGCTGACTCGCTCACCCAATGTGATGGGTCGGCTCACCCCATCTCGTCGCGCTCTTCGTCGGTGAAGGCGTTCGAGACCTCCTCGCCGGCCGACGTCTGCCCGCGCATGCGTCGGAGCTTCGCGCTGGTCGCGAGGTAGGCCGAGCCGATCTTCTCCCGAGCGTACCGGGCGACGCCGCTGCGGTCGATGCCCATGCCGCCGGCCTCCGCGAAGGCCTCGGCGTCGGCCCCGAGGAACGTGAACTGCCAGTGGTAGACCGACTGCTGATGCTCGATCATCTCGCGCACCTGGGCCTTCGTGAACTCGCGGCTCGAGTTCTCGTGGCCGTCGGTGGCCACCACGAACGCGACCAGCCCGGGGCGCTCGTCCTCCGACATGGCGGCGAGGCGCGCGCCGGTCTCGTTGATCGCTCGCCCCACGGCGTCGAGCAGGGCCGTCGACCCGCGAGGCACCAGCGCATAGGGCGGCACCTGGCCCACGGGAACGCCGGTGTGCACGAACTCGTAGTCGGTGTCGAACTGGACGAGCGTGATCAGGGCGTCGCCTGGCTGCTTGGCCTGATCCTCCAGCAGGGCGTTGATGCCGCCCTGGGCATCGTCTCGGATCGATTGCATCGACCCACTTCGATCGACGACCAGGGTGATGTCGGTCAAGTCACGGCGCACGGCCCCTCCTAGAGCGTGTGGGTGTGGCGAAGCTGTCCCCACGCTTCAAGCACCGGAATGTACGCGAATCTCGTCTGGTGTCGCGTCGATCGCCTCGACCTCGTGTCGGGCGAGTTGCTCTAGCCGACCGAAGACCGTCTCGCGATCGAAGTCCTGGAGCGCGAGATCGACGTAGAGCGCGTGGTGCCGGGCCTCGCTCTCGAGCAGTCCGGCGTACAGCTCGCGGAGCTCGACGTCCTCGAGCTCGTTCGCGAGCTTCTTCATGCGCTCGCAGCTCCGGGCCTCGATGAGCGCGCAGGCGATCAGGGTGTCGAGGAGGCGCAGTGGCTCGGGCTTGCGGACGTGGCGGTAGAGATGACCCGCGTAGGCGCTCGGCTCCAGGGGCGCGAACGGCCAGCCCCGCCGCTCGAGCAGCTGGAGCACGAGCTCGAAGTGCTCGAGCTCCTCCCTGGCCACCGCGGAGAGCGGCGCCACGAGGTGCGCGCGGTCCTGGTAGCGGAAGATGAGGTTCAGCGCCGTCGACGCCGCCTTCTTCTCGCAGTGGGCGTGGTCCAGCACCAACGTGGGCAGGTCGGTCGACACGCGACCCACCCAGTCGTCGGAGGTGGCCCTCGCGAGTCTCAGCATCAGAGGTTCCGTCGGTACTCGCCGCCGACCGCATAGAGCGCGCGGCTGATCTGACCGAGCGTGGCCACCCGCACCGTCTTCATCAGCTCCCCGAAGATGTTGCCGCCGGACAGCGCGACCTGCTGGAGCTGGGCCAGCGCCTCGGCCGACGTCTCGGCGTGGGTGGCCTGGAAGGTGCGCACGCTCTCGATCTGCGACTGCTTCTCCTCGTTCGTGGACCGCCGGAGCTCGACCTCGGGGGGCTCCCAGTCCTCGGCGGTGGTCTTGGGGTCGAGGTAGGTGTTCACGCCGATGATGGGCAGCGTCCCGTCGTGCTTGAGTCGCTCGTAGTACAGCGACTCCTCCTGGATCTGCGACCGCTGGTACTGCAGCTCCATCGCCCCCAGCACGCCGCCCCGCTCGGAGAGTCGCTCGAACTCGGACCACACCGCGGACTCGACCATGTCGGTGAGGTACTCGACGAAGTAGCTGCCCTGCAGGGGGTTCTCGTTCCTCGCGAGCCCGAGCTCCCGGTTGATGATCATCTGGATCGCCATCGCCCGCCGCACCGAGTCCTCGGTGGGGGTGGTGATCGCCTCGTCGTAGGCGTTGGTGTGCAGGCTGTTGCAGTGGTCCGAGATCGCGAGCAGCGCCTGCAGGGTGGTGCGGATGTCGTTGAACTGGATCTCGCGAGCGTGCAGCGACCGTCCGCTCGTCTGGATGTGGTACTTGAGCTTCTGGCTGCGCTCCGATGCGCCGTAGCGCTCGCGCATCGAGACCGACCAGATGCGGCGGGCCACCCGCCCGATGACCGTGTACTCGGGGTCGGGCCCGTTGCTGAAGAAGAACGAGAGATTCGGGGCGAAGTCGTCGATGTGCATGCCGCGGGCGAGGTAGTACTCGACGAGGGTGAAGCCGTTGGCCAGCGTGAAGGCGAGCTGGGTGATGGGATTCGCGCCGGCCTCCGCGATGTGGTACCCGCTGATGCTCACCGAGTAGAAGTTGCGGACCTGGTGGTCGACGAACCACTGCTGGATGTCGCCCATCATCCGCAGCGCGAACTCGGTCGAGAAGATGCAGGTGTTCTGTGCCTGGTCCTCCTTGAGGATGTCGGCCTGCACGGTGCCACGGACCGTGCCCACCGCCCTCGCGGCGATATCGGCGCGCTCGTCGTCGGTCGGCGGCCGGTCGTTGGCGGCGACGAACTTGTCGATCTGCTGGTCGATCGCGGTGTTGAAGAACATCGCGAGGAGGATCGGCGCGGGTCCGTTGATGGTCATGGACACCGACGTGGTCGGCGCGCAGAGGTCGAAGCCCGCGTAGAGGATCTTCATGTCGTCGAGGTGGGGCACGCTCACGCCCGACTCGCCGACCTTGCCGAAGATGTCGGGCCGCTCGTCGGGATCCTCGCCGTACAGGGTCACCGAGTCGAACGCGGTGGACAGGCGCGAGACGGGCTCGTCCTGGCAGAGGTAGTGGAACCGGGCGTTGGTCTTTGCGGGCCCGCCCTCGCCGGCGAACATCCGCTTGGGCTCCTCGTCGAGCCGCTTGAGCGCGAACACACCCGCCGTGAAGGGGAACGACCCGGGCACTCCCTCGAGCAGGCCGTAGCGAGCGATCTCACCGTGGTCGGCTGACGTGGGCAGCGCCACCCGGGGGATGCGCTGGTGGGAGAGCGAGGTGTGGCTCGCGGGCTGCGAGATCTCGCGGCCCCGCACCGTGTAGGTGTAGGTGTCGCCCGAGAACGCGGCGACCGTCTCGGGCCAGCGCTCGACGTACTCGCGCACCTCGGGATCGACCTCCTTCTCCGCCGCCTTCCGCTTCTCGGCCACCAGAGGCGCGGCGTCGGTCTCGGCCAGCTCGGCCTCCGCTGTCGCGAGGTGCTGGACCTTCCGGGCTGCATCGACCTGGGCGAGGGCGTGGTTGCGGTAGCGGAGGCCCGTCTCCACGATCTCGGCGAGGTAGCGCTGCCGCGGACCGGGAATCAGCGCCCGCGACGCCGACGACGCACGCACCTCCGGGTCGACCTGGACCGTCGTCGGCCACTCGCGGCCCGTGGCGGCGGCGAGCTTGTCGAGGAGCGCCACGTAGAGCGCGTCGACACCGTCGTCGGCGAATCGGGAGGCGATGGTGCCGAACACCGGCAGGTCAGCGTCGGGGACGTCCCAGGCTCCCCGATTGCGGCGCACCTGCTTGCGGACGTCGCGGAGCGAGTCCTCGGCCCCGCGCTTCTCGAACTTGTTGATCGCGACCAGGTCGGCGTAGTCGAGCATGTCGATCTTCTCGAGCTGGCTCGGGGCGCCGTACTCGGGCGTCATGACGTACATCGAGACGTCGCCGATGTCGGCGATGCCTGCGTCGCCCTGCCCGATGCCCGACGTCTCGAGCACGACCAGGTCGAACCCCGCCCCCTTGCACAGCGCGATGACCGGCTCGGTGGCGGCGGAGAGCTCGCCGCGTTGACTGCGGGTGGCGAGCGACCGCATGAACACGCGGCCCTCCTTGAGCGCGTTCATGCGGATGCGGTCGCCCAGCAGCGCCCCGCCGGTCCGCTTGCGGGTGGGGTCCACCGAGAGGATCGCGACGCGGATGTCGGGCCGATCGCGTAGGAAGCGCCGCAGGATCTCGTCGGTGAGCGAGGACTTTCCCGCCCCGCCGGTCCCCGTGATCCCGAGGACGGGCACGGGCAGGTCCTTCCAGGCGGCGAGCCGAGCCCTGGTCTCGTCGTCGAGGGGCTTGCCGGCCTCGGCGTCAGCGTCGAGCTCGGCGCGGGTGACGAATCGGGCCAGCGCCCCGAGGTCGCCCTGCTCGACGGCCTCGAGGGTGGCCGGGGCGCGCTCGACCGGGTCGAAGTCGCTGCGGGACAGCAGATCGTCGATGAGGCCCTGCAGTCCGAGTCGTCGACCGTCCTCGGGCGAGTAGATGCGATCGACCGATCCCTCGTTCTCGAGGGTGCGGATCTCCTCGGGCACGATCACCCCGCCGCCACCGCCGAAGATCCGCACGTGACCTGCGCCCCGCTCGTCGAGCAGGGTGCGCGTGTACCGGAAGTACTCGACGTGGCCGCCTTGGTACGACGAGAGGGCAATCGCCTGGGCGTCCTCGTGAATCGCCGCTTCGACGACCTCGAGAGCCGAGCGGTTGTGGCCGAGGTGGATCACCTCGGCGCCCGACGACTGGAGGATCCGTCGCATCACGTTGATGGCGGCGTCGTGACCGTCGAACAGGGAGGCGGCGGTGACCACGCGAATCTGGTGCTTCGAGCGATAGTGCGGCAACTGCGACATCTGAATCCCCTTGGGGGGGCTCCATAACCATCGAACGGAGGCGAACCTCCGGCGGGGTCGTGCGTGGACCGCTATCGGAGGCGCCGTGGACCGCGCGCAGCTCGTCCGGGACCACGGACCGGGCATCTACACCATCTGCAGGAGGCTCTGCCCCGATCCCGACGACGCCTACCAGGCCGTCTGGGCCCGGGTGTTCGCGTCCCTGCCCGACTTCGACCCCGAGGGGCCGGCGAGCCTGCGAACCTGGATCTTCACCCTCGCCCACCGGCTGCTCGTCGACCGCCACCGGCGACGGGTCGTGCGCGCCCGCCATGCCGTGGATCAGCCATTCGAGGAGCCTGCGGTCCCCTCGGGCATCGAGGGGCGGATCGCCGAACGTCAACGTGTCGCTCGTGTCACTGCCGCCGTCGACGGACTGCCCGACGATCTCCGGCGTGTGATCGTGCTGCACCACCTCGTCGGTCAGCCCGTCGCCCGGATCGCCGAGGCCGAGGAGGTTCCCGTGGGGACGATCAAGAGTCGACTGCACCGAGCCCGCGGCCAGCTCGCGCGACAGCTCGGGGATCTCGCACCCGATCTGCGCATGGTGCAGCAGGAGGAGACGTGACCTCTCGCGAAGAGGCGCTCTCGCGGCTCCTTGCCGGCGAGCTGTCCGACGACGAGGCGCGGGCCTGGCAGGACCGGATCGACACCGACCCCGAGGTCGCTCACGCCTGGGCGGCCTTGCAGCAGCTCGTCCGCGATCTCGAGTCTCTGCCGCCCGAGATCGCACCCCCCGAGCTCGATCGTGCCGTGGTCCTCGCCGCTCGACGACGCACGGTGTGGGGCGCGGCACCTTGGGCGCTGGCTGCGGCGATTCTGCTCGTCGTGGTGGGCCTGCTCGCGCGTGGAGCGGGTCCCGCGGTGGTGACGCTGGGCCCGGGCACCCACCTCGTCGAGGGGCCGGTCCGGGTGGTCGCAGGGGCCGTCGTGATCGACGTGAACGGAAAGGTCCGGATCGCGATCGAACCCTCCGAAGGGCTCGAGCGTGAACCTCCAGGCGAGGAGGGTCCGCACTTGAACGCAATTGCCAGCGCCATCACCGGTGCCGTCGCCGGCGCGGCCGTGACCGTGGCCGTGCTCGAGGGGACGGCCGACGTCACGTCGTCGGCGACCCCTCCGGTTCGGGACGGCGAGCTGATCACCATTCCCTCGGCGGCACCGCCGCGAGCCCCCGCGGTCCCCCGCCACGAGGAGATCCCCGATCGTGGTGCGCTGGCGCGTGCCGAGCGGCGGATCGCCCAGCTCGAGGAGGAGAACGACGCCCTGACGCGGGAGCTCGAGATCGTGAGCGGCCAGCTGTCGACCCACCGGGGCACCGTGCAGAGCTGGCCCGCCGACCTTGCGCCCGCCTACGGTCCAGACGCGATGCAGCAGCGCATGGACCGGGTATTCGGCCCCCTCGCCGAGCAAGGCGTCACCACTGAGCTCGACTGCGCCGAGTATCCGTGCATCATGATCGCGAAGGGGCCGGCGGGGCTCGATGTGGGCGCGCTGGTGGGGGCCCTGTCCGAGGAGCTCGACGACCCGGCCGTCCTGGTGAACCAGGAGACCATCAACTACGAGAAGGGACCCATCGACGTGCTTGCCTTCGCCGTAATCGGGGAGCGCCTGTCGGCCGACGCGCAGACCCGGACCGAGTACCGGCTCGCGACGCTCGCGGACGCCGCCCGCTGAGGCCCGAGGCGTTAAGGGCGGCGCATGGTTCGACGGATCATCACCTTTCTGCTGGTCGCCTTCGCGACGGCCGCGCTCACGACGTGGTGGCTCTACGAGGGCAACGTGCCCCGGGTCGCGCCGATCGACGGGCCGACGGAGCCCGCCGGGGATTCGCCATGATCTGGGCGCTGATGGCCCTGGCATGTCGGCAGAGCATGGTCTCGAGCGCTCCCGTGCCCGACAAGGTGCGCCCCGAGTACGTCAACCAGGTGGTCGGGGACTACGGCCGTTTGCTCGCCAAGGTCGTCACCCGCGACGGCTATGTCGACTACGACGCGCTGGAGGCCGATCGAGAGCCGCTCGACGCCTACGTGGCCCTCCTCGGCACCGACTGGCCGGGGCGCATCGGCAAGGACTGGCACGGCCGCTACCTCAACGCCTACAACGCGCTCACGATGTTCCAGGTGCTGGAGCGGGGGCGCCCGGACTCCGTGCGCGACGTCGACGGTTGGCTCCCCGTCGACGGTGCGGGGTTCTTCTTCGAGACGGCGTTCCGGGTCAACGGCGAGTGGCTCTCGCTGTCGGAGATCGAGCACGAGCGGGTACGCCAGCTGGAGCTCGATCTGCGGGATCACGCCGCGCTGAACTGTGCGTCGATGTCGTGCCCACCCCTGCGCGCCGAGCTCTACGAGGACCGCGGTCCCGGGCTCAAGCGCCAGCTCCACCAACAGATGGAGCGGTGGATGAACGACGACGAGCGCGGCGTCCGGTTCGAGGGCGACGAGGTGGTCTTCAGCCCGATCTTCGATTGGTTCAAGAACGACTTCCACTTCTTCTCGGCCGGCCTCGATCCGTGCGCCATCGCCGCGCAGTACACCGACGGCGAGCGCCGCCGACGGCTGGAGGAGCTGTCGGCCAAGGGGTGTCCCCGGCGCTACTTCGAGTACGACTGGTCGCTCAACGACGCCTCGCGTCGTCCGTAGGGGGGACGAACCGGGCGGGGTGCAGTAAAGTCCCCCGGACCCAGGAGCGACCTTGGCCACCAGCGACCCCTCCCACCGGTCGGCCTCCAGGACGGCGCGGTTCGAAGAGATGCGGCCCACCGGGCGAAAGGTCCGGGGTCCGCTCGGCGACCTGATCGATCTGCAGCACGCGAGCGGCCACCACGTCGCGGTGCGGTTCGCGAACCCCGGCCCGATCCACGAAGCCCTGTCGAGCGCGCTCGCGCCGGTGCGCGACTTCCTCGAGTGGCCCCTCGTCGACGGCATCGCCCCCCTCGTGGCGGTACGCCCCGGGGTCCTCGTCTACCGCACGGGACGTCCGGTCCGGACGGTCCAGGAGCTCGTCACGGTCTTCGCCGACGACGGAGGGCTGTCGGTCCGGGCCACGCTGCAGTGGCTCTCGCGAACCGCGCGCGCGCTCATCGACATCGGCATCGCGGGCCACGATCGCGGTCTGGTGAGCCACGGGTCGCTCGACCCCTGGCTTCTGCAGGTCGACGACGCGGGGAACCCTCTGGTCCTCGGCTACGGACTCCCTCCGTTCGCGATCGAGGCCTACCTCGCGGGAGCTCCGGACCTTCCCCCCGTCGAGCGACTTCGCTACGCGCCCCCCGCCCGCCTGAACGGGTCGCCCGAGACGGTCGAGAGCGACCTCTGTGCGCTCTGCCTCGTAGCGGCCGAGCTCGCGAGCGGTCGGCCCGTCTATCGCGGCAGTCCGGCAGCCGTGTGGGCCGCCGCCCAGCGGGGCGACGTGCGGACCAGCCTCGAGGGCATTCCCGCCGCCCTCTCCGCGATCCTCGCGCCCATGCTGGGTGCCGAGGGGAGCCTGCCCGACGCCGAGCGGTGGTGGGCTCAGATCGACCGGGCGAGCCGACAGGCCGCGGGCCCCTCGCTCCTCGATGCGGTCCAGCAGGCGGCGGACTGCGTCACCGACGTCGAAGAAGAGCTGCCGTCGGGCTTCGCGGTCGGCGATCTGATGCCCGCCGATCCGGAACGTCAGGCGGCGGAGCATCGGGCGCAGCGGGCCCTCGAGGTCGCCGACGAGACCCTGCGTCAGCTCGAGGCCGAGCTCGAGCGCCAGCAGCCCGAGCTGGACCGGTCGTTGCCTCGCGTCGCCCGGATCCTGTCCGCGATGGACGTGGCCAGGACCGCCGCCGAGGAGGCGCGCCGGAAGGTCGAGCACGCGGTGCTCCGTGCGAGCAGCGCTCCCGACGGAGCGAGCGCCAACCGCGCGGCCGACGACGCCGACGCCGCCCTCGCGGACACCCGACGCCACGCCGAGGACGTCCGGGAGAACGTGCGAAGCGCGGTCGACGCCATCGCGACCTCGCGACTCGAGCGGACCCGGGAGCGTGCTCGCGAGACCGCAGCACGCTGGGCTCGCGCCGAGGCGCTCGCGGCCGAGGCGACCTGGCTGCCCGCGCTGGCTCCGCGCACGAACGAGGTGCTCGCCGAGGCGCGGTCCGCGTTTCGGGCCACGCAGGTGGTCGACGGCGCCCCGCCCCCCACGGACGAGGTTCAGCTCGCGGCCATCGAGGTGCTCGCGGGGCACCTCGGCACGCTCGAGGAGCTCGCGGACCACGGGCGGGCGGCGCGCCAGGCCGACGACCACGTCCGCGCCATCGGAGCGCTGCAGCACGCCCACCCTCAGCATGCCGAGGAGCTCGGCCGACACGCGGCGGCAGCGCGCGAGGCCGCCGAGCGGGCGAGGACCGCGAGCTCCCTCGGCGAGGCGCAGGCGGCGCTGGAGCGGGCCCGGCAGGAGGCCACGGCGGCCCAGGCGGTGGGGAGCTTCCTCGATGCCTTGCAGGTGGACGTCCGGGACGCGATGAGCCAGATCGCGGCGCTGCACGCACAGGTCACCGAGGCCTACGAAGCGGTCCCCCACCCGTCGCTCGCAGCGCTCGAGCAGGCGGTTGGTGCCGCGCTCTCGACCCTCGAGGACGACCCCACCGCGGCTACCGAGCAGGTGGTGGTGGCGACCGAGGCGGCGGAACGGGCCATCGAGCTGCGCCAGCAGCTGGCGCGGCGCCTGAACCGAGCTCGCCAGCAGGCCACCGATCACCTGGAACAGGCCACGACCGCCGCAGAGGCCGTCGCGCCGGGAACCGTTCGGGACGCGCTCCGGGCGCTCCAGGAGCACGTACGGAGTGCCCACCTCGTCAGGCTCCCCGAGGAGGCCGAGGCGGCCGCCGAGGCGGCGGGGGCCGAGGCGCGGGAGATCCTGCGCCAGGTCGGCGGCCTGCAGGCGGAGCTGCAGGAGCTCCGCAACCGGGCGCGGCAGGTCCTGGCCCGGCTCCCCGACGGTGTCGATGCCGCGCGGCTCGCTTCGCTCGAGGCCGAGATCGCCTCGCTCGTCTCGGTCCGCGAGGTCGAGCCGCTCCAGAAGCGTGTCGAAGGCGTGCGCCTCGCCGTCGACGCGTGGCTCGGCGAGATCGCGGAGGCCCAGGCTCGGATGCTGGAGAGCAAGGAGCAGGGCCGCAAGGCGCTCGCCCGCGCCGAGTCCGACCACCTCTCCGCGCCCTCCGACGTGGTGCTCCACCGGGAGGGCGATGATCGTCCTGTCGACCTCGGGGCGATGGTCGAAGCCATCCAGACCGTGGTGGCCCAGCTCGAGAACGCGGTCGATCCCATCGGCGCGCAGGAACTCGCCGACCGAGCGACGTCGATGGCCGACGAGGTCGCCACGATCGTGACCGCCGCCCGCGAGGCCCTGACCCGCCGGCTCGAGTCTGCCAAGCAGCAGGCGAGCGACCTGGCCGTGACCATCGTGGCCGAGCAGTCCGATGTCCACGCCGTCGACCTGCAGGCGCTCTACACCCGCGCGCTGCAGCACGCGAACCGCGCCGCCCAGGGCGACGACCTGATGGTCGTGCAGCGCGACCTCGACGCAGCCCGGCAGGTCTGGGAGCAGGCCAATCGCCGCCGGGAGAACGAACAGGCCCACCTCGCCTCCCTCCAGGCCCGGGGCCAGGTCGCCCTGGAGTCCGCCAACGAGCTGCTGGAGGGAGCGTCACAGCCGGGGGTCCGGCGCCACGTCGAGGCCGTACACACCGCCGTCGAGCAGGTGCGGGTCAGCGTCGATCCCGAGCTGGTGGCGCAGGCGGTCGAGGCGGCCGAGATGTCGATGCAGGCTGCACGGCAGGTGGCGAGCGAGGCCATCTCGGCGGCGCGAGCCAGGGCCCGAACCGCGGTCGAGCACGCTCGGCGGGTCCTCGAGCGCCACGACGAAGGCGAGGTGAGGCTGTATGCCGAGGCGGCCCGAGCCGCGGGCGAGATCGCGGCCAACGCCGAGACCTGCGACGAGGTGGTCCAGGCCGCAGAGCGGGCGGAGGTCGCGGCGAAGGCGGTGGAGATCGCGAGGGCCCAGGCCGCGGTCGAGAAGGCGGCGGTGGCGGTGGCGCGGTCCGACGGTCCCGACGTCCGACTCGCCATCGAGGAAGCCCGGCAGGCGGTCAGTGATGCCGAGGACGCCGACTCGCTCGCTGCGGCGGCCCGAGCCGCCGACGCAGCGACCCTGGCGGCGGAGGCGGCACACAAGGCGGCCAGCCGCCTCGTCGAGGTCCACGACCACCTCCGGGCGCGCGCGCAAGAGGCGCTCCGGGCGACCCAGCGGGCAGCCACCGAGACGCAGGTCGCGATGGTTCGGGAGCTCGCGCAGCAGGGCGAGGTCGCGATGGCCCAGCTCGAGTCTGCCGACTCGCTCGACCTCGCCGAGGTCGCGCTCCAGCAGATCGAGGCCCTCGCCCAGCAGGCCCAGCAGCACGCGAGCCAGGTCGCGACCCACCGTCAGGGGGAGATCGTGCGCGCGACGGCGGCGGTCTCTCGCGTCGAGCGAGCCCGGATCGCGGCGCGGGGCTCGGAGCGCATGGAGCGCATCGCCACGGTGGCCGACGAGCAGCTGGCCCGGGCGCGGGCGACCCTCGACGATGCCGAATTGCTCGAGATCGTCAACGGTATCGAGCAGCTCGCGGAGCGCGCCGACGAGACCCTGGCCGCCTACCTCGGAGCGGTGGCCGACACGGCGCAGCGAGCGATCGCCACCCTGGCGCGGGCCGAGGCATTGCTCGACGAGACCACCGACGACGAGGTCCGGCAGATCGTGCAGCGCGCGCGCACCGCCGCTCGTCGCGCCGAGGAGGACGAGACGCTCCCGGCGATGGAGCACGCCGAAGCGCTCGCCGACCAGGCGCTCCAGGCGGTCGAGGCGCGGGTGAACGCCGAAGCAGCCACTGCCCGCCAGTCGCTGCAGCAGCAGGTCGAGTCCATCCTCGTGCGCATGGAGACCGCCGGGGAGGGGTTCGACGATCCGCGGTTCCTCGAGCACGTCCAGGCGATCCGTGGCGCGCTCGGCCGCATCGGCGCCGCGATCGACGCGGAGACCGCTCGGGCCGAGGTCGCCGCCGCCAATGCCGCGGGGGAGGCAGCGCAGGCGGTGGTCGACTCCCGACTCGAGGTGCTTCGCCACCAAGCGCGCGAGGCGGCGGTGCGAGCGCGACAGGTCGCGGGGGACGACGCACCGTCCACGGTCCTCGACTGGGTGAACACGGCGTCCGAGGCCTCGGAGGACGTGCAGCGCGCGATCAACGTCGCGGCGGCCGTGGCGTCGGCGGAACAGGCCGAGGACGCGGCGAAGCGAGCGGTCGAGCTGTCGGCGAAGCACCGGCAGGCGCTCACCGAGGTTCGAGAGCGCGCGATCAACGCTCGTAACCGAGCCGAGGAGCTGATCGGCCGGGCCCCCCCGGCGGGGAGCCGCGCCATCGAGGAGGCCCGGAAGGCGGCCGAGGAGGCGCTCGTCGCGGTCGACGTCGTCGTCGCCATGGCGGCGGCGCAGCGGGCGGAGACCGCGGCGAACCAGGCCCAGGCCATCACCGATGCGAGCCGGAGTGTCGTCGAGGCCCACCGGGCCAGGGTCGTTGCTGCGGCTCGTCGGGTCGAGCAGTCGAGCTACGAGGCCAGCGAGTCCGTGGTCAAGGACTCACTGGCCGTCGTGCGGAACCTCTCCGAGACGGTCAAGGCGAGTGCCGACCCGGCGGTCACCGAGCCCGCCGCGCGGGCGGCAGAGGAGGCCGCCGAGCGGGCAGAGGCCGCGGTCGCCGACCGTCGGCAGCGGGTGGCCGCCATGCAGCAGCGTGCCCAGGACACACGGATGCGCGCGGACGGTCTGCTCGGCCTGTCGTCGGCCGACGAGGTCGTCGCGGCGGTGGAGACGGCCCGAGCGGCGGCGGCCCGTGCCGCCGAGGCCGAGGATCTCGAGACGGCCAAGAACGCCCTCGTGGAGGCCGAGCGAGCCATCGCGGAGGGTCAGCGGGTCGCGCACACCGAGGTGGAACAGCGCAACGCCGCGCGTCGCCGCGCGCAGCGGGCCCTCGGAGGCATCCAGACCCTGCTCGAGGAGATGGACACGGAGGGACTGCAGCGCGCCCGGGTGACGGCCCGGGAGGCGGTGGCCCAGGCGAGCGGGACCTCGACCGTGCAGGTGGCGCAGAGTGCCGCCGACGCGGCCGAGAAAGCGCTCGCCGAGGCCGAAGCCGAGGCGCAGGCCTATCGCGCCCAGCTCCGGGCGGAGCGCCAGATGGCTCGCGAGGCCAACGAGGAGGCCCGCGCCGTGCTCTTGCGTGCTCGGGGGGCGGGGGTCGAGAAGGCGGTCGATGCGGCGCGGCGGGCCTTCGACGCCGCGATGGCCGCGGCCTCCATCGAGCAGGCCCAGTCCGCGGCCGCCCGGGCCCGCGAGGCGGCGCAGCTCGCCAGCACGCTCGCCGACCAGGCGGAGAAGGCCTGTGGCGAGGCTCGCGAGCGGGCCCACGCCGCGGTCGAGGCCGCGCGGGCCTGCGCGGACGAGCTCGCGTCGGAGCAGGTCCAGCGCAAGGTCGACGAAGCCGTGGCGGCCGCCGAACGTGCGGACCGCGCGATCGCGCCCGAGGTGGCCCGCCAGGCGGCCGAGGCGGCTGAGCTGGCCGCGTCGGGGGCCCGAGAGGAGATCGAGATTCGCCACGTTCGGCAAGAGGCGGCCAAGGCCAGGGAGCAGGTGGCCTCCATGCTGGTGCCCGACCTGCCGCAGGATGCCCCCCCCGTGCTCGTGCAGCAGCACCAGGCGCTCCGCCAGGCTCTGGTGGGGGTCGACCATGCCGTCGCCTCGGTGAACGGTGCCCGGGGCCTCGACGCCTCGCGGGCCCGCGCCGAGGTCGCTCGTCGCGCTGCTGCCGACGTGGTCGACCGCTTCGAGGCGCTCCAGGAGGCCATTCGCGTCTGGCAGGCCCAGCGGCGACGCCAGGCCGCCACCGACGTGCGACCCGTCGAGGCCCTTCTCCAGAAGGTGAAGGCCCAGACGGCGGAGGTGCGCCGGGTCGCTCCCAAGGGGGCCTACGGGGTCTATGCCGAGGCCGACCAGGCCGACCAGGCCGCGGTCGAGGCCGTGGAGATGGCGAGTCGAGCCGCAGAGGCCGGCGATCCCGACGGCGTCACCGCTGGACTGGAGGGCATCCGCCAGGCCCTGACCCGGGCCCAGCAGGCGATGAAGACCGCGCAGATGGCTCTGCAGATCGAGGCCCAGCGCAAGGCCGCCAAGGTCCGCCAGGCCCTTCGCACCGCGCTCGACGAGGCCGAAGCCATGCGGCAGGACGCCCAGACGCTGCTCGAGCGGGTGGTGGTCGACGACGCGAAGTGGCACGCGAGTCGCGCGGCCGAAGCGGCCGCTGCGGTCCGCGACGCAGCCCAGCAGGTGATGAGCGAGGAGCCGAGCGACGAGGGGGTGGAGCGGATCGAGAAGGGACTGAGCCGCGCCCAGGCCGCCCTCGAGACCGCGTTCCAGGAGGCGCCCAGCGGAGCTCGGACCCGGCAGAAGTCGGCGCGTCCGGGGGAGCGGAACCGGGCGCTCGAGGCGCTCGCGGCGGTGCGGGAGGCCAAGCCCGTCCCCACCCCGAGCTTCAAGGCGGAGCCCGTGCGCCCCGAGTCCAGGGCCATCCCCGACTATCGGAGACCCGTGCCGGACGATCCGGGGCCGACGCTCCCCGCGAACCCGCCCCCGAACAACGCTCCAGTCGCGGAAGCCTCCGACGACGCGGAGCGGCCGCCGGCGGAGGCTGCCGGCGAGGAGTGAGCGACCGCTCCGAGCGAGCCGTCGGAGGGCGCGCCGCACGACGGCAATTCAGCGGACGTCGCCTCGCTGTCGGGTCCAGCGCTGGCTGCGCTTCAGGATCTCCTCGGGCGCCGGCCGCTCGCCCTCCTCGAACGACACCTGTCGAAGCACGGCGTCCATGGCCTGACCGAGATCGATCGCCCGCTGGCTCCGGGGCGCACTGCGCGCGATCTTCACCAACGTGCTCGCGTTGCGCTCCCGACGATGCTGGGGAAGGCTCCTCGACAGCGCGGGCTGGGTGAGGAGGTGGAGCGCGGCGCGCAGGGCACCGTCGTCGCGTTGCCGCTGTGCGCGTCGGGCCCAGCCGACGAGTCGCCGCGCCCAGCGCTGGGAGGCCGGGTAGGACCACGACAGCTCGGGCACGGCCACATCGCCCCGCAGGGGGGCGCTTCGCCCCGGGGTCAGTCGCCACGCTCGCTTGAGGGCGCGAGCGGCGGCGGCGGGATGGGCCTCGAAGTGCCTGGCCGCACGGGCGCGAACCACTGCCGAGCGATGGCCGAGGAGCGAGACGGTCTCGCGCAGCGCGCGGTCCCGCAGCCGGGCGTCCTCGTCGACCACGTAGGCCCAGCGTCCCTGCTCCTCGAGGTCGAGCCGGGCGATCAGCCCGCCGACGTCGCCGCCGGCCGCTCCGAACAGGTGGACCCAGTCGGTGGTGCTCGCCGGCTCGCCGAACGCCCGGATCTCCTCGAAGAGGATCGCGCGTAGCTCGACCTCGAGGCGCAGCGGGATCTCGTGGCGGCCCCGGAGCGTCAGGTCGAGCCGGTGCGCCATCAGCTCGGCGAGGAGCCGCCGCCGCTCGGACTCGTTGAGCTTCAGCGCGGGAAAGAGGGGCGTCGACCCTCGAAACGGAAACCGCGCGTCGGGCTGCCAGGCCACGGCCCGCAGGACGTGACGGGCAACCTCGGCCAGGACCTCGGGCGGCGCGTTCTGTAGCGCCTCTGCCGCTTCGGCCCGTCGCTCGAAGGCATCTGCAGTCGCGAGATCCTCGGCGAGATCGGCCCACGGTCCCGGCTGGGCGAGGACCCAGCCCGAACCCAACCACAAGAGCAGCTGCATCGAATGCCCCTTCGTCGTGAGAACGCGAGTGTTTCGTGAATTGCGTCAGGAGCCCGGCGCGGGTTTTTGTCGAAACGCGACGCATCCTACAGCATCTGGAGCCGAAAGGTTGCACGGAGGTTCGATGGCTCACCACGCCGTGCCCGTTCGGGTGATTCTCGTGAGATCGCGTCGGTATCCGGTCTGTAACGGGGCGGGAGCGAGGACTCCGGTACGGAGGACAGGATGAGCCTCCTGGCTGGTCCCATCGAGCCGCCGTCTTCGCTTCGGCAGGGGCGCTACTCTATCCACGAGCCCATCGGGCACGGGGGTGTGGGTACCGTATTTCGTGCACACGACACGCAGGGCAACTGCGATGTCGCGATCAAGGTCCTGCAGCCAAGGCTCGCGGGCACCAAGGTCGAACGACGTTTTCTCCGCGAGGCTGGCGCGATGCGCGTCCTCCGGCACCCCAACGTGGTCCGCGTCGACGACTACGGACAGGAGACGCCGCACACCTGGATGGCCATGGAGCTCATGGACCGCGGCACGGCGCATCGTCTCGCGAAGAAGCGCGGCGGGCTCCCCGTGACCTGGTGCCTGCACATCGCGGACTGTGTCCTCGCCGCGCTTCAGGCCGTTCACTCGGCGGGCTGGGTCCACCGCGACGTGAAACCTGGCAACATCCTGCTCATGCGCTCCGGTCTGGTCAAGATTGGCGACTTCGGGATCATCCGCGACGAGGGCTCGGATCTGACGTCGCCCGGGGTCACCCTCGGTACTTCGGCGTACATGTCGCCCGAGCAGCACCTCGACCCGACCCAGGTGACCCCTCGGTCGGACCTCTACTCGCTGGGCGCCACCCTCTTCGCGCTCGCCACGGCCCGGACCCCCCGCCGGCTGGCCCTGCACACCCTGAAGGGTGCAAGAGTCGAGCCGGATCCGTATCGGATCCTTCCCAAGCCGCTCCAGGCGTTGGTCCGCCACGCCTGTCAGGTCGAACCGGCCCAGCGCTTCGAGGACGCGGCGGCCATGCGAAAGGCGGTGCGCCAGCTTCTCCGGCAGCTGAGGTAGCTACTTCTCGGAGTCCTCGCGGCGCATCCGCCGCCTGCGGAGCCGACCGGAGACCCCAGGGCCAGCCTACGGGGCGTTCCCCTCGTTCGTGCACGGGCCCGTGGGCTGCACGAGCGCGCACCACTCGTCGACGTCTGCCGACGAGAGCGCGGGATTGCTGCGGAACGTCGCGGTCGTCGCGGTCGTGATGCCATTGAGCCCGGCGATGGAGCGCAGGTTGCCGTTCGCTTCCACGAGCAGCGCCTCCACCGTGGTGAGCGCGTCGACACCATCGAGCGAGGTGAGTCCGAGGTTCCCGGAGATCGTCAGGTTGCCCGCGTCGACGAGGCCGCCGAGGCCCTCGAGCGAGGTCAGGCCGGGGTTGTCGGAGATCTCCAGCCCCACCGCCGTCGTGTCGAGCGTGCCGAGACCGGTCAGCGCGGTCAGTCCCTCGTTGTTGACGATCTGCACGAGCCCGGCCACGTCGGCGAGGCCGTCCAGACCCGCCATCGTGCCCAGGTCGGCGTTGCCGACCACCTGGACGTTGCCGGTCACCGACGAGATGCCCTCCAGCCCCTCGAGCGACGTCAGCCCGGTATTCCGGATGATCAGGCCCTCCAGAGCCACGTCGTCGAGCGTCCCCAGCCCGGAGATGTCGGTCAGTTCGGGAAGGTTGGTGAGATCGATGTCGGTCGCCTCGGTGAACGCGGTCTCGATCGTCGCGATGCGGGCGTTCGAGTTGAAGACGATGTTGCCGGTGGTCGTGGCCGAGGACACGTCGAGCGTGACGAGCGACCCGTTGTTGCGGATGTCGAGCCCGCCTGCGCCGACCGAGGTGAGGTTGGGCAGGTCGAGCGTGACGAGGCCGTCATTGTCGTTCACGCGGAGGAAGTTCCCGACCGAGCGGAGCGCCATCGTCGAGAAGTCGACGTCGTTCCGGAAGTTCGTGATCGTCAGCGTCCCGCCCACCGTCTCGATGGACTCCACACCCGCGAGGCTCGTGATGCTCGGTCCGCCCAGCAGCACGTCGCCCGAGAGCTCGGTGAGCTCGGGAAGCCCGGTGTAGTCGTTGACGCCGACGACGTTGATCGCGAGGTCGTTGATGCCCTCGATGTCGGAGAGCACCTCGAGCGAGTTCTCCTCGTCGGTGAGCAGCACGCTGATGCGCAGGCTCCCCACCCGCTCGAGGTTCTCGAGCTCGTCGAGGTCTCGGATCCCCTGGTTGAGCTGGAGCGCCAGCCCACCGAGCTCGGTGAGGTTCTGCAGCGGCCCGATGTCCGAGAGCTGGTCGTTGTTCACGATGGTCAGCGTGCCCTCGACCGTGCTCAGCGAGTGCAGGAAGTCCACGTCGGTGCGGCTCGTGTTCGAGATGCTCACGTTGCCGGCCACCGTGCCCGGGCAGGCGTCGATGAACGCCTGCAGGTCACCCTCGTCGTTGCCATCGATGATCAGGTTGCCCTCGAAGGTCCCCGTCGGGGTCGCGTTCTCGTCGCCGTCGTCGCAGTCGCGGTTGTTGGTGACGAAGTTGCGCGGCTGGCTGCAGGTGAAGCGGCCGGTGCCGACGGCGCCGAAGCCGTCCTTGTCACGGTCGCGGTAGTAGGTGTCGCACTCGGTGCCGGTGCCGCAGCCCGTGGCGAGGACGGCAGCGAGGGTCATCAGGCTCGCGGTCTGCGCGAAGCTGGGCGAACGAAGACAGTGTCTCTCGAGGGTCATGGCGTCTCTCCGGAAGGACGACGCTACCGCGATCGGGGTCCCCCCGGCAACGTCCCTGGGGCTCGGCTCTGGCCTGTCGAGCTGCAGACGTGGCTCGGTGCGCCGATGGTCGTCCGTAAAGGAGGCGTCATGCGCATCGGCATCGTCTTGGGGTCGATCGGGGCGGTGGCCTGTTCTCCGGGCGCCGTCATCGCCACCCTCTCGCTCGAGGGAGAGAACGGAGACATGCACGAGATGAGGCTCGTCGCCGACGCCTTCCACGACGACGGTGAAGTGTCCATCGCGTCGGACGACGGCGAACGCATCGAGCTCCGGCTGCTCGTGACGCAGCCCGGGCGCTACGCGACCCCGCTCACCGTGGCGGTGGACGGGGCCACGATGGAGGGCGCGGTCCAGCTCGACGTCGAGCTGGACTGGAACGACAGCGGTCGCTACCCGTTCACCCACCGCGTGCGCTTCGCGGGCGGTCAGGTGTCGGACGGCGAGACCCCGTTTCGGATCACCGCGGGAGGCTTCACCATTCGCGGGGAGACCTGTCGGACGGACGACGCGTCGGTGGTCAACGAGGAGTGCGGCCACACCTGGGACTGGGAGGACGACCGCGGGGCGGAGGTGCGGTATCCGCTGGAGGCGCCCGCGGTCGACAAGCGGCTGCTCGCCGACCTCTGCCCCGACGCCCTGGCCACGAAGTGGCTGAATCGGGACACCGTGGTGATGACGAGCGACCAGCTGGACCTCGGGCGCGAGGTGCTCCCTTGCGTGAAGACCGGTGACGGGCGGCGCGCCTGCGGCGCCGTTGCCTACGACGTATCGGCCGACGGCTGCGACGACTGGCACGTCACCTGGCTCGGGTACCCGCAGGGATCAGGTGGCGACAGCACTCTTCGGCTTCAGCTCTCGGCGGGTGCCGTGTGTGGGAGCAAGCCTCGGACGTGTCGCTCCACGTGGTCCGCGACGTCCTTCGAGGAGCGCTGACCCCGCGTCAGCGAGGATCGATGCGCTGAGCCGTCCAGTCCCTGAACTCGGTGACCACGCAGAGCGGCTCCCCGTCGCCGCATGCCACACACTCGCCCCTCTGCGCGAGGGTGGCGCAGAGGTCCTCCGTCGCGGCTCCGAGGCCGAGGGTCCGCAGGTCGAGGGTGCCGCGGACGGCAAGGCCGGCGAGCTGGCGTCGATCCGGCGAGAGGTCGCCGGTCAACGTGGCTTGCTGCAGATCGACGGGCCGCCCGTCGACGAGGTGGAGCGGGAACCGCTCGCCCTGGAGCTCGAAGCTCGGGTTGTTCCACAGCCCCTCGAGGTAGACCGGGTCCTCGACGTCCTGGTAGATGTCCAGCGGCTCGCGGCGCGCCGTCATCGAGATTCCACCTCGGCCGAGGTCGAAGTCCTGGATCACGAACTGCACGGCCCCGGTCGGACCGAGCTCCGGTGTGGTGGGCTTCCCCGTCGACAGCGACGCGTTGGCCGCGTTTCCCACGAACGGGTGGCCCAGTGCCTCGACCGGGTCCTCGACCGGCAGGCCGATCGGGCTCGTCGTGAACGCGAAGGCGACGAGCTGATCGCAGTCGGGGGTGCGCGCGACCACCGCGTGGTCCGTGAGGGGGGCGAGCGGCGCGTCGGGAACGAACTCGACCCGAACGATCGGGCCCTCCCGCACGGTCGACGTCCCCGGGACGGTCTCCCAGCCGCGGAAGGTGTCTCGCTCGACCGCCACGTCGACGTCGTAGGCCTCGAGGAGGCTGTCGGGGGGCAGGTCGATCGTGACGTGCCGATGGCGGTTGACCTCCGCGCCGGTCGGACCGGTCGAGAGCACGGCCGTGCCACAGCTCGCGGTCCCCGTGTCCCACGACGTCGGCCCCGTCACGGTGGGGGCCTCGAGGGTCGCGCTGCATCCCCACAGTGCGAGCCACCACGCCAGCATCAACCGTCCTCCCGGCACGAGAATAGCCCCGGTTCGAGGGCCTCGCGGTGAAAACTCACCCCGCGGCCGATCAGACGCGTCGATCGAGGTCGGGAAGCCGGACGCGCACCACACGCCCGCCTTCTCGGTCGCTGGCGACCTCCAGGGTGCCCTCGAGCGACGCGACGAGCCGCCGAGGTCCGGCGAGGCCGACGTCTCGGGTCCCGTCGTCGGGAGGGCCGGGCCGGCCGCCGGTCACCGAGAGGTCGAGGTGGGGCACCTCGACCTGCCAGGTGACCAGCACGTGCCCGTTGCGGGTGAGTGCGGAGGCATGCGACAGGAGCTCGACGATCAGGTGGCGGAGCCGAACCAGGTCGGTACAGAACTGCACCTGCTCCGAGGGGCCTGCGAGCCGAAGGTGGTTGCCGTTGCCCTCGAGACGCCGGGCCACCACCCCGACGGCGTCGGCGATCACGCCCGCGATATCGACAGGGACGACCTCCAGATCGCGACCGAGCGGATCGACGGGGGTGAGCTCCAGCATGCTTCCGATGCGGTCGAGGAGCTGCGAGGTCGCGACGTGGATGCGGGACAGGTCGTGCTGGATGCCGACCAGCTCGGTGTCCTCCAGGTCCTCGAGCACGATCTCGGTGTAGCCGCGGACGGCGTTGAGCGGCGTGCGCAGCTCGTGGCTCACCGCGGCGAGCAGGCGGTCGGTGTCCTCGTGGGTCGCGAGGACGCGAGCGTGTGCGTCCGCGAGCTCGCTCTCCAGGGTGGCGATGGCGCTGCTCAGCTGTGACGTCCGCTGGTGCTGGGCCGCGAGCGCACGGAACGTCGCCACACCCAGCGCGTGCAGTCCGCCCAGGGTGACGACCAGCCCCACACCGGCGGCAGCGAGCTCCACCGGGCCGCCGAGCTCGGGGAGCGGCTCGAGCCGGTGGCGCACGAGCAGCGTGCAGACCGCCAGCGTGGCCACGGCGACCCCCGAGGTTCGCAGCGTGGCCGGCGGCACGAGCACCAGAGCGCCCACGACCAGCCATCCCGCGCCCAGGGTGAGCACGGTCAGCGCGAGGGGCACCGATGCCGTGAGCACGGCGAGGACGAATCCCGCCGTGGCCGCGCCCAGCCATCCGACACCCTGCGCCTCGGGACGCGTCGACCGCCCCGTGACCACGGCGACGAGGGCCAACGAGACCCACGCGATGGTCTCGAGCCGGTGGTCGGCGAGGCTCGATGCGACGGCCCCCACCACCAGAGCCCCGGTCAGCGTCGGCGTGGCGATGCCCAGCCACGCCTCGCGCAGCCGCGTGGGCAGCGGCGCTTCGGGCGGCTGTAGCATCTCTCCCGCGCTCGGGCGCGGAGGCGTCCCCATGGTCTTCGTGTCCCGTTGTGTCAGGTGCGGTTGGCGATGGCGCCTGGTGGTTCCAGATCGCGGCGGTGTTCTGGTTGATGCGAGTGCTGGTCTTCTGGGTCGCCCTCACGGGGGCGGCCCTGGCGCAGGAGGCGCGTCGGGCGCCGACCATCGACGAGTCTGTCACAGAACGGCCGTTGCCACCAGCCGAGTGGACGACCGTGCCCGGACCCTACGTGAACGTCCACGGCCCTGTCGAGCGAACCGAGCTCCTGATGCGCCTCGCCCGACACGGGGCTGCGTCTGCGGGGGCGCTGTCGGACGCCCTCGGGGTTCCCATCGGGGGTACCATCGACGTGTTCGTGGCGCCCACCCAGGGGGAGTTCGTCGAGGTGCAGCCCGGTCCTCCGCCCAGCTACGCCGACGCTGTCGCCTGGCCGTCGATCGGCCTCGTGGTCTTGCGCGACCCCCGGATCCGCGTGGCGACCGACGAACCACTGGAGCGCGTCTTCGACCACGAGCTCGTGCACGTGCTCCTCGGGCGTGCCTTCGCGCCCGCGCGCCCGCCCGCCTGGCTCCAGGAAGGGGCCGCCCAGCTCCTCGCGCACCAGGACGGTCCCGAGACGGTGCGGACGCTCCGCCAGGCCGCGCTCGCGGGCCGCCTCTACCATCTCGAGACCCTGGAGCGCGGGTTCCCCAGCGAAGGTCCGCTCGCGCGCATGGCCTACGCGGTGTCGCTGGACTTCCTGCAGTACCTCCACGCCGAGTACGACCCCGAAGCGCTGCCGAAGCTGGTCGAGGGGGCGCTCCGAGGTCGAACGCTCGCGGACTCGATCGAAGTGGTCACCGGCCAGCCGTTCGAGGACGTCGAGGCGGCTTGGCGGCGCCCGTACGAGCGCCCTGCGTTCTCGATGAGCTGGCTTGCCGATCTCGGAACCGGCGTGTTCTGGGTCGGTGCGCTCGTACTGATCGTCGGGGGGATCGCGAGACGACGTCAGTTCCGCCGTCGGTTGGCCGAGATGGAAGCCGAGGAGCGTCTCGTCGACGACGTGCTGGAATCGATGAGGTCGCGGCGGTAGGGGATCGTGGGGTCCACGGCGAGGTCGGCGGCTCCGGAGGACGAATGCTCGCATGGATCTTGGTCACCGTCGGGTGCGCGCCCGTACCGGCCGACCCGACCGGACGCCCCTTCGACGCCGTGACCGAGGGCTCGAACGCCGATCTGGCCGCCACGGCCGAGCCCGAGGCCTACCCCGGCCTCGATCCGGCGGCACTGGCGCAGCTCCCGCCGATCCCCGAGCCGCCCAGCGCCGAGGAGCTCGCTCGCGCGAACCAGTCCGTGCTCGCCCCGTCCGACCTCTCGATGGCTCCGGCGCCCGCGCCTCCGAGCGCGATCAGCCCCACCGCCGTGGACCTGAACTGGGACCCCGCGATGCCCACGCAGGCAGATGCCTTCGGAGTGACCCTCGTGGGGACCATGACCGACGCGGTGCCGCCCAACGCGGTTCTCCAGCTGCCGAACGGCGAGAAGGCGCTGGTGGAGGCCGGTCAGATGCTCGAGGAGCAGGGGCTGCTCGTGCTCGCAGTCGGCGACCGCGTCGTGAAGCTCGTGAACGTCACGCCCCAGGGCTGGTACGCCAAGGTCGAGACGGCCGTGATCCACGCCAATCCCCGCGGGCATCGTCGACCGGCGCCCGCCCCGCCCACCCCGGTTCCCTCGCAGCCGGCTCCCCCTGCCCCGGCGCCTGCGACGTCGGGGCCCTGACGAACGTCGGGACCTCCGTCACCCTCGACGGGTGACGATCCGCAACGGAGCTTCTTCTTCGGCTGGCCCGAGCCTTGCTCGACGGCACGGACGATGGACGTCGTCTCGCTGGGCATGGTGGCCGTGGTCGGTGGCGTGGCGCTGGCGCCTTCGGTGCCGGGCACCGCCACACAAGCCGCGGGACTGCTCCTCGGGCTCCTCGCGCTGGCGGGGATGGCCCGCGGGGCCCGTCGGGCGTGGCTGGCGTCCGGATGGCTGGTCGCGGCGGCGCTCGCGGTCGGGGGGCTCGCCAGTCGGAGCGTTCCGGAGGGGCCACGGCTCGATGGCGTCGTGCAGCTTCAGGGCGTGCGCGTCGGCGCGCCCCTGGGGCGAAGCGCCGACGTCGCGCTGGGTCGTCCCGGGGAGTCCCTCGGCGGTCGTGTACGGGTGAGGTTTCCCGCTCGACCGCCTCCCGCGGGGACGGTGGTCTTGGTGTTCGGGCACGCCGGGCCGGTGCGACCTGCGCTGCCGGGGGCGCCGGATCCGGTTCGGGCGGCTCGTCTGTCCGGCATCGCGAGCGAGGTCGTCGCCATCCGTGCCACCAGCGTGCCGCCGCCCCGTGCACCGCCCGCCATCTCCGACCCCACGGGCATGCTCACCGCGCTCGTCACTGGTGACCGAAGTCGGCTCGACCCGGCGCTGGTCGCGCGGCTACGCCGCACTGGGACCGCCCACCTGCTCGCCATCAGTGGGTTCCACGTCTCCGTGGTGGCCGGTCTGCTGGCCGCGGGCGCCTTGCTCGGCCACCGCTCGCTGGCGGTGGTGTGGCCGGCCGGGGGGCCTCCCTGGACCCCTGCGGTCGTCGGGCTCCTGGCGGCCACCGGCTACGCCTCGACGGCCGGTGCGCCGCTGTCCGCCCAGCGCGCGACGCTGGTGCTGGGTCTCGTCGCGCTCGGGCGGCTGATGGGTCGCCGTCCCCGGCTCCTTCCGTTGCTCGGTCTCGTCGCGGCCGCAGTGGCCGTGGGGGACCCGGCGGCCATCGCGACGCCCGGCTACCAGCTCTCGTTCGGCGCCGTCGCGGGGCTCGCGACCTTCGGGTCTCGCATCGAGGGCCTGCTCCCACCCGATCTGCCCGGGTGGGTGCGGTGGACGGGGCGCTCCGTCGCCGCCAGCACCGCGGCCACCCTCGGTACGCTGCCAGCGGCGGCGTGGTGGTTCCAGCAGCTCGCGCCGTTCACCGTGCTCGCCAACCTCCTGGCCGTGCCCCTGGTGGGGGGCATCGTGGTGCCTGCCGCCGGCCTCTCGATGCTGCTGCCCGACCCCCTCTCGGGCCTCGCGGCGGGTCTGGGCACGATCGTGGTCCGGACCATCTACGTCCTCCTCGCTCCGTTCGACGTTCCACCGCTCTCTCCCGCCGTAGGTCCCGGAGGCGCCCTCCTGCTGGCTCTCGCGCTCGGCCTCGGCGTTCGTCGGCCTGTCACCGGAGGGCTGTGTGGGCTCGTGGTGCTGACCTGGCCGGCGCCGCGAGCCGACGGGTGGCGCTTCGTCTTCCTCGACGTCGGCCAGGGTGACGCCATCTACGTCGAGCACCCAGACGGTACGCGCTGGCTCGTCGACGGGGGGCGTCCCTCGCGGGCGGTCCTGCACTGGCTCCGCCGGCAGGGCATCCGTCACCTCGACGCGGTGGTGGTCACGCACACCGACCTCGACCACCTCGGGGGTGCGGTGCCCGTGATCGCGGAGCTCTCGGTCTCCGAGGTCTGGGCCCACACCACGCCGGCGTCGCTCACCCTCCCCTGCGCGCGGGCCGGGGTTCCGTTGGTCAGGCCGCCTGGAGGGCTCTGGCCCCCCGCGGGAGCGCCCCCCGTGAGGGGCAACGCGAGCTCCGTGGTCCTGTCTGCCGGTCCGCTGCTCCTCCTCGGCGACGTCAGCGGCGGCATCGAAGAGCGACTCGTCGAGGATGGTCTCGGGGCCCACCGCCTGCTCAAGGTCGCCCACCACGGGTCGGGATCGTCCACGACCCCGTCGTTGCTCGGCGCAGTGCGTCCCGAGCACGCGTTCATCGGGGTCGGGAGGGGAAACCGCTACGGTCACCCCGCGCCGGCCACCCTGGCGAGGCTCGAGGCCGAGAACGTCCGGGTGTGGCGCACCGATCACCACGGGACCATCGAGGTGAGGGTCGGCGACGGCATCGACGAGCCCGTACGTGTCGAGGCGGTGTCCGATGGGGGCCCGAGGCGCTTGCTGGGCATTCCGCGGGGCGCTACGACGGCCCCTCATCGGGGGGCATCCGACCCATGAACCGCCGCAACATCGTCTTCGCGCTCTGCGCCGTCCTCGGGCTCGTCGCCGATCAGGCGACCAAGGCCTGGATCGTCAGCAACATTCCCTATCAGGGCGAGAACAAGGTCATCGACGGGTTCTTCTCGCTCGTGCACTACAAGAACCCGGGCGCGCTCTTCGGGATCGGGGGCGACATGCCCTACGGCTCCACGATCTTCCTCGTGTTCACCCTGGTCGCCCTGGTCGTGATCGCCGACATGTTTCGGCGGCTGCCCGAGGACGACTGGTACATGGCGTCGGCGCTGGGGCTCGTCCTCTCGGGGGCGCTCGGGAACGGCATCGACCGTGTCCGGTTCGGCATGGTGACCGACTTTCTCAAGTTCTACACGGAGAATCCGGGGCTGAAGGGCTTCCTCGAGGGGCTGGGCCTCTCCAACGAGTACCCGAGCTTCAATGTCGCCGACGCGGCGCTGGTGGTCGGGATCGGCATGTTCCTCGTGCACTACCTCTTCCTCGAGAAGCGCGGCGAGGAGAAGGCGTCGACCCCGCCGGCGGACGAGCCCGCGGCCGAGATCGAGTAGTCAGCGCCGGGCGCCCACCAACGCCCGGTGGTCGGCGAGCATGCACCGGTCCTGGATCACCCGGATGCCCGCCTCGCGGAGCCTGCTCGCCACTTCGTCGTTGCGGATGCCGAGCTGGAACCAGACCACCGGGGCGCCGGCGGCGAGGAACTCGTCGAGGTGCTCCACGAGCGCGTCGCTGCGACGGAACACGTCGATCACGTCGACGGGGCCAGCCTCCTCGAGGGTCGAGACGATGGTGCCTCCCAGCCAGGCCTCGCCCGCCCGCTGGGGGTTGACCCCCACCACCGTGAACCCCTGCTGCTGCAGGTACTCGGGCACGTAGTACGAGGCCCGGTGGGGTTTGGCGACGGCGCCCACGACGGCCACCCGCTGCGGAGTGGATAGGATGTCGTGCAGCTCGTGTACGGATGCGGGGTCGCCCATGGCTCTCCTCCAGCCCTGAGAGTGGTCGTCGTCATCATATGGACGCGCAGGGCGAGGCGTGGCTACGTCGCCCAGTGAGGCCCGAGCGGTGCAGAGCGAGGACCGGTGGACGGGGAGAGCATGCCGTCGAATCGCGGAGAGGGACTGGCGCTCGTCGAAGCCTTGCAGGTGCTGAGCGACGCTGGCAAGGCCGACGATGCGATCGGCGTCGCGTCGTTGGCGCGCGAGGTCGCGGAGCGGATCGGCGTGCCCGACATCGGCGCCGACCGGTACGGGCCGTGGCTTCGGCTGGACGTCGCGGGCGTGGGATTCCGGATGCGGTACTGCCCGCCGGGTCGGTACCTGCGTGGCTCGCCGCCCGACGAGAACGGACGCTTCGTGTGGGAGCCCGCTCCGCACGAGGTGGTGCTCACGCGTGGGTTCTGGCTCGGCGAGACCCCCGTCCACCAGGCGCTCTGGCGAGCGGTCACCGGGGTTGCCGCGAACGACGTGGAGGATCTGGGCCGGCCGGTGGATGCCGTCCGATGGAAGGAGTGCAGACACTTCGCCGACCTGTTGGAGAAGAAGCTCGCCGCTGGCGTGCGCCTGCACTTCCGGCTCCCCACCGACGCCGAGTGGGAGTACGCCTGCCGAGCGGGCACCACGGGGGCGCGCTACGGCGACCTCGATGCCATCGCGTGGTTCGTCGACAACGCTCGCCACCAGTCCCAGTCCGTGGGTCGCAAGGCGCCGAACCCCTGGGGGCTCTACGACATGCTGGGCAACGTCTGGGAGTGGTGTGCCGATGGCGTCGACTCCCCCCGACGAGAGGGAACCCCGCAGACCGACCCGATGACCACCGGCCGCTATCGAATCCGGCGTGGTGGAAGTTGGTCGGTGCCCGCCCGGTACGTCCGCGCGGCCTGCTACTTCGTGATGAGTCCGTCGGTGCAGGCCGGTCAGCTCGGCTTCCGGCTCGCGGCCGACCTCGCTACTTGAGGCCGTCCCGCTTCTTCTTGAGGGCCTTGCGCTCCTCGACCATCTCGTTCGCCTTCGCGATCTCGAGCGCTTCGTCGAGGTAGGTCTTCGCACCCTCCTTGTTGCCCTTGGCCGTCGCGACGTCGGCGAGCTGGTCGAGGGTCGACGCGAGCTCGCGCTTGGCCTCGACCTCGCGGTAGAGCTTCTCGGCCTCCTTCAGCGTGCGGTCCGCGAGGTCCCACTCCTTGAGCGAGCGGTAGGTCGCCCCCAGGAAGAAGAGGATCTGACCGACCACCGGATGCTTGCCGAGCTGACCCGAGCGATCCCGGGCTTCCTCGAGGAAGGTCCGCGCCTCGACGGGCTTGTTGGTGCGCAGGTTGAAGAGCCCGACGTGGTAGAGGTCGGCGGGCAGCGACTGCTCGAGGTCGAGCTGACGGGCGAGCTCGAGGGCTCGCTGGGCGGGGGGGAGCGCCTCGGCGGGGTTGCCGAGCACGCCTTCGGCCTGGGCGAGCAGCTCGCAGGCCGTGTGCTCGCGCCGAGGATTGCGCAGGGCCCGCGCGATCTCGACCACGCGACGCAGGGCGTCGCGGCCCGCCTCGAACTGACGAGCTGCGAGCAAGGCCTCGCCGTAAGACAGGCCCGAGTCGAGCGCGATTCCGGTCACGCCGTGCTGGCCCGAGATCGCGTTGGCCTGGCGGAAGTGCTCGATGGCCTCCTGGAGCTTCGGCGGTTTGCTCTGCCGCGCGACGAGGCCGCGGATCTGGGCGACGGTGGCCGCGATGTCCACCATCTGGGCTTCCTTGTCGTCCTCGAGCTTGACCTTGCCGAGCTCTTCGGCAGCGGCGGCGTGCTCGAGTGCGGTCTGGTGGTTGCCGTCCTGGAGCTCCACCGCAGCGAGGTGGTTACGAATTTCGGCCATTCGACGCTTGTTCTCGGCCGATTCATAGAGCTTGAGCGCGTCGTTGGCCCGCTCCCGGGCCCGGAAGAGGTCTGCCCGCCGCAGGTCCAGCTTGGATCCGTTGAAGAGGAGCCACGCGGTGAGGTCGCGATCCTCCTTGTCGGTGGCCCACTCCGTGACCTCGGCGTGCACGCGCTCGGCCACCTGGGTGTTGCCCTGCCCGACCAGACGCTCGAGGAGGTTCGTGTACACGGTGCGGCGCATCGCGTCGGGGAACTCGACCTCGTCGAAGTACTTCATGAGGTCGTAGCCGAGCCCCCAGATGTCGGGCGAGTCCTGGGTGAGGATGTTCGCCCGCATCACGTCGGCGCGCTGCGGAGCGCCGTGCTCGGCGTAGACCTTGGCCGTCTTCACGATGAAGCCGTAGCCGCGCGGCACCAGGTACCGCTCCATGAACTCACCCACCCCGCGGGCCAGCGCGTGGCCTTCGTCGGTGGCGTTGTGCTCCATGATGCCTTCGTGGAACGACCCGCGCTTGAATCGGTAGATCCAGGTTCCGAGCTCCTCCGAGAACTGGACCTCCTCGAACAGGTCCGACATGGCGTCGAACAGGTCGTCGACGGAGTCCCGGTCGAAGTTGCCCATGTCGGCCACGAGGTTCGAGGGGAACGCGGGGCCGAGCAGGGCGGCAAAGAACGTAATGCGACCGATGTCGTCGGGGGATGCGTGCTTGCGCTCGTCGTCCCCCGGCGGCTCGGACGGGATGTCGAGCTCGCTCTCGTCGACGTCGAGCGGGGTGAGCGACGCGAGGGTGACGCCGTCGAGGTCGCTGCCGAGCTCGCCGCGCTCTTCGAGGATGTCGACCACTTCTGCCACGAACCCCGGGCGGCCGCCCGTGATCTCGGCGAGACGCGCCGCGTCGGCCTCCTTGCCCTTGGACGCGAGGTAGGTCTTCACCTCGTCCTCACCCCAGGGTGCGATCGCCACCGTCGCGATGTCGGACTGGCGCTCGTAGAAGTCGAGCAGGGGTCGGGGGAACAGCGCCTTCGTCACGTCGGACTCGGGCTCGTCGTAGATGATCTGGAGCACCCGGGCCTCGCGCTCCTTGGCCTCGGTGTGTACCGCCTCGACGAACAAGGCGAGCGCCAGCGAGTGGACGGCGTAGGCGTTCTGCAGCTCGAGGATGATCGGCATCTTGCGAGCGATACCCACGACCACCTCGACGAGCCCGACGAGCGGGTTGTCCTGGGGCATGCGCAGCTGGATCTGGCCCGACTCACGGTCGGCCTTGGCCTCCTTCATGGCCGCGATGAACTGCTGGTACCAGCCCTGGACGCGCTTCGGCTGCGCGGGGATCTGGGCGTTCAGCACCATCTCGACCTTGCCGCGCACCATCGGGTCTTGCGAGAGGATCGCGATGAGCGAGCCGTACATGCGGACCAGCCACTGCAGCCCGTTCTCCTGGTCGAGACAGGGGACGCGCCAGATGATGGTGCCGTCCTCGGCCGCCGAGACCTTGCGGAAGAACTCGCCGGCGAGTGCGCGCCGACCGCCGCCGAACGGACCCTGCAGGCGAACCGTCTTGGTGGCGCCCTGCTGCACCTCGTCCCAGTGGGCGCTCAGCGCGTCGAGATCGGAGGGGCGGGCCACGAAGATCGCTGCTTCCTCGGACAAGTGTGCTCCTTTGGGACGCCCTGCGGCGCCCGGGTGCCCCGTGGATGAGGGGCTCGGTATATACAGTCGGGAATGGACGGAGCTTAACCAGCCCTCGGAGCCCCGATGAACGACGTGATGCGCCTGCTCACTGCCCTTGTCCCGATTGCGGGGTGTGCGGCCGAGGAGCTGCCGGGCAGCTACTTCGACGTTGACCGGACCGGAGCAGATAACGGCTGCACGGGAGACGGCACCAACTTTCGCGAGCAGCACGATTACCGGCTGGAGCGGCGCGGAAACGAGATCACGCTCGCGGTCGGCGACGATGTGTGGGCCACCGGGCTCGCCGACGGGTGCACCGTGACCTACAAGTCGGTGGTGTGGACGTCGCAGCGCGAGGGCTTCGCGATCGACTGGGAGGTCCGGGGGGAGGCCCAGGTCGACCCCGACGGTGGCACCGTGTGCGATTCCGAGCTCGACTGGCGCGGTACCGAGACCTACTTCATCACGAACTCCGAGCACCCCGACGTCTCGCCTGGCTGCGAGTACCTCGTCCAGGTCGACGGGACCCACATCAAGACGGTGGAATGACCCCGGCCGAGCCCGCTGCCCAGCGCCCCTCTCCCGACGCCCTGTCGGCGCTGCGAGCTGCGGTGAACGCGCAGCTCGTCGGCAAGTCCGAAGTGGTGGACCTCGCGCTGACCGCGGTGCTCGCTGGGGGCCACCTCCTGCTCCAGGACATCCCCGGAGTCGGCAAGACGACGCTGGCGGGGGCGCTGGCGGCCGCGGTGGGGGGCCGCTTCTCGCGGGTGCAGTTCACCTCCGACCTGCTGCCCGGAGACCTGGTGGGCGTCAACGTGCTCGACCCGGGCACCGGGACCTTCGGGTTCCGCCCGGGACCGCTCTTCGCCAACGTGGTTCTCGCCGACGAGATCAACCGCACGACCCCGAAGACCCAGTCCGCACTGTTCGAGGCGATGGAGGAGCGGCAGGTCACCGTGGATGGCGAGACGCGGTCGTTGCCCGAGCCGTTCTTCGTCGTCGCGACCCAGAATCCGTTCGACGCCCACGGCACCTTCGCCCTCCCCGAGAGCCAGCTCGACCGCTTTCTCGTGCGGTTGTCGATCGGGTACCCGGACCGTGCGACAGAGAGGGGGATCCTGCGTCAGGTGTCGCGGGCGGTTCCAGAGGCCGTGCTCCAGCCCGACGCGCTGCAGAAGCTGATCGCTCGCACCCTTCGCACGCCGATGCCCGAGATCGTCGAGGAGTACCTGCTCGACGTGGTGGATGCGACCCGAACCGATCCTGGCCTCGTTCGGGGGGTCTCCACCCGAGGGGCCCAAGCCCTCCATCGGGCCGTACGGGCGCTCGCGGTGGTCGAAGGTCGGCCGTATCCGGAGTTCGAGGACGTGCGGCGGCTCGTCGTGCCCGTGTTCGCCCATCGGCTCGTCGCGCGCGGGGGCCACGGTCCGGGCGACGCGGCGACCATCGACCGGTTGCACGCCCTGCTGGACACCATTCCCGCTCCGCTATGACGCGGCCGACCACCGACGGCGGGCTGGCTCTCGCAGGGGCGACCGCGCTCGGCGCGGTGGCGCTGTGGTCGGGGAACAACGCGCTGGTCATGGTCGCCGCGCCCGTCTTCGCGGTGCTCGGTCTCGGGCTCGGCCTCGGGATGCTCAACCTGCGCGGGCTGACCATCGAGCGGCGTTGGCCCTCCGAGCTCGTGGCGGGGCGCGTCGGCCGGGGCGCTCTGGTGGTGGCCCGCTCGCGGGGCACGAGCCGCGCGCTCTCCGTGGTCGACGACGGGGCCGAGCCGGTGGAGGTCGACCGGGTGGAGGGAGCCGCGACGGTCCCGTGTCGCTGGCGGTTCTCGGAGCGCGGCCCCACTGCGGTGACCGGCACGACGGTGTCTTCGAGGTGGCCCTTCGGGCTCTTCGCGCACGAGGTCCGCATCGCCGCACCCGACGAGGTGCTCGTCGGGGTCCGGCCCCAGCCCACCGGGCTTCGGCACGCCGAGCGGGTCGGTGAAGGCCGCTCGGGCCAGCGCGGGCAGGCGGGCACGGGCGAGCTCGTGGGATTGCGGCCCTACGCCCCCGGTGACCCCTGGCGCCGCGTCCACTGGCCCACCAGCGCTCGGGTGGGGGTCCCCATGGTCGCCGAGCGCACCGAGGACGAGTCTCCGGCCGTGGTCGTACGGGTGGAGGCCCAGCCGAGCGGGACGCTCTGGGAGCGCGAGCTGTCCCGCGCTGCGGGCCAGATCCAGCGGGCGTCGCGACACGGGCTCCGGGTGGGCCTCACCCTGCCCGCCATCGGGGAGCAGGCGCTGGCTCACCACGCGCCCCGCCTCGGCGAGGCGTGGCGTCGGCACCTGCTCGACGTGCTCGCCCGGCTCCCGCGCGTGGAGGGTCCGTGAACTCCCGCGTGGTCGGAACCCACCTCGTGTTGGCCGGAGGCTTCGCAGCGATCGCCCTCGTCCCCGGGCTGGCCGGTCCGGCGGCCGCGGGGTTCGGACTGTCGCTGGTGGGGCCGAGCTTGCGTCGACGCTGGCCAGGACTCGAACCGCTAGGGGAGATCGGCACCGTCGTGGCGGTCGTGGTAGCCGCGATCGCCTGGGCGACGGGAATCTCGGCCCCCACCGTCGTGGGCGGGCTGCTGATCTACCTCCAGGTGCACCGCCGGGTCGCGCGAACCGGACCCGGGGCGGCCCGCGTCGCGTTGGTCATCGCCGCCCTCATGCTCGTGACCGCGGCCGGGGTGACCCGGGCCGCGGCCCTGGCGCCGTGTCTCGTGGCCTGGACGCTCGGGCTTCCCCTCGCGCTGCTCGACGAGGGCCCGCGGCGCGGGCCCTGGGCGGGACTGGGCCTCGGCACGGCTGCGGTCACCGCCGCGATCTTCGTGGGGGTGCCGCGATCGACACCGCCTCCCGTGACGGCCGGGATGACCGGATTCGTACCCGAGGTCCAGCTCGGCGAGCTCGGCGAGTTGCTCGACGATCCCCGAGTGGTCTTCCGTGCCTCGATCGACCCACCGCCCGACGGACGCCCCTACTGGCGCGGGGTGGCGCTCGACACCTTCGACGGCACAGGCTGGCACAGCGCGCTCGATGCGGAGGGTCCGGTCGAGTCACCGCCTCCGCTGCCGCCCTTGCCCATCGCCGCGGATCTCCCCCAACCCACCTGGACCGTCGACGTACAGGTCGTCGACCAGAGCGAGAGGGTGCTGTTCGTGCCCGGTGCGGTGCTCGGCTACGCGGGCCCTCCCGCGGCTCGACTCGCCGGAGGAGCGTGGACGACGCTCGACGACGAGCCTGCTGCCTTCGTGACGTGGGTGGCGCCGTTCCGGGATCGGGGGCCTGTCGACCGACGCGAGGCCGGCCACCCTCTCGCCCAGGAGGGGCTCGCCGTCGATCCCCGCATCGTGGCGCTCGCCGAGCAGGTGGCGGGGGAGGGCTCGCCCGAGGAGCGGGTTGCCCGTCTCACCGACCACCTTCGCACCTCCTACCTCTACGCCCGCCGCGCCTACGGCGGCGAGGAGCCCCTCGTCGGCTTCCTCTTCGAAGGTCGGGGGGGACACTGCGAGTACTTCGCCTCGGCGCTCGCGGTCATGGTGCGCTCCCTCGGACTCCCCGCACGGGTGGTCACGGGCTTCGTGGGCGGCGAGCGCAACCCGATCACCGGCCAGTGGGTGGTCCGCCGCATGGACGCCCACAGCTGGGTGGAGGTCGGACTCCCCGGTCGTGGGTGGGTGCTCTTCGACCCCACCCCTCAGGGCGACGACGACGGGCCGTCGAGCATCGACCTCGACCAGTTGGTCGGGGCGGCCGCGAGCACCTGGACCTCCGCCCTCGACTACGACGGGGTGGACCAGGCACGCGCCGCGGCCGCCGCTCGGGCGTTGTTCCGCGGAGCCGACCCGTCCGTGCGGGCTCGGACCTGGAGCGTCGGCGTCCTGGCCGTCGTCGCGGCGGGCAGCTTGCTCGTGGGGGTGGCAGGACGGCGGCGTCGGAAGTCCGGGAGACCGGGAGACCCGCCATCGCGCTGGGCCCGGCTGCACCAGCGCGCTCGACGTGCCCTCGGTCGACGACTCGGCCGTCCCGTGCCCGACGCGCTCCCCCCTCGCGCAGTCGCCGACTGGCTCGCCGACCAGGTCGACGCCCCGTTGGTCGAGGCCTACCGAGAGCTCGTCACGATCGTCTACGACGCGGTCATCGGCGGTCGAGACACCGACGATCGATACGCCCGGGCCCGGGAGCTCCTGGGACGGCTGGAGCGCGGCGGGGGAGGTTAGGGCCCGGCCATGAAGACGTTCATCATTGGCCTGCTGTACTTGCTGGTGGCCTGCACGGGCCAGGGCGCGAACTCCTACATCGTCGAGGGCGTCGTCGTCGAGGTCAAGGGCGACGAGGTGGTGCTCGACCACGAAGAGATCGACGGGCTCATGCCCGCGATGGTCATGGGCTTCGCCGTGAGTGACGCCGCGATGCTCGAACGCCTCGAGCCCGGTCACAAGGTGATCGCGCGCTACGTCAGTGCCGGACCCGACTCTCGCCTCGACAAGATCCGGATCACCGGCAAGGGACCGGCCCCCAGGGTCGAGACCGCGCCCGTGCGTCCGGGTGAAGCCTGGAAGCCAGTCGACGTGCCCGTCCACGACGGCACGACCTTCCGCCTCGGCGAGGGTCAGTCGGACCGCGTCCTCCTGACCTTCATCTACACGCGCTGTCCGCTGCCCGAGGCCTGCCCCGCGATCGTCAATCGGTTCCTCGCGGTCCAGGAGCGTCTCGGAGACACCGAAGGCGTCACGCTCCTCGCCCTCACGCTCGACCCCTCCTACGACACGCTCGACCGGCTGAAGAAGTTCGCCCTCGACGTGGGCGCCACCGACCGCTGGAAGTTCGGTCGGGTCGAGCCCGAGGTGCTCTCGGAGCTCGCCAAGCAGGCCGGCATGAACGTGCTGCGCGACGGCGACGAGATCGCGCACGGGCTGCGCATCCTCGTCCTGGACCAGGGAGGGGCGCTCGTCGAGCGCTACGACTCGGTCGACTTCGACGGGGACCGGGTCGTCGCCCAGCTCACGGCGGGGACCGCGCCCTGATTTCCGCTCGGTTATCGCGGAGGGGTGGACCCATCTGACGAGCTGCTGGCGTCGATTCGGGAGGGGGAGCGGTCGACCCGCACCCTCGAGCTCGCGCTCGCCGTGTGGACCGCCACCCGGGACCCCAACCTCGGCGCGTGGATCGTCGGGCTCGACGCCGAGGTCCGGACGAAGGGGTCTGGACCGAAGGGGAAGGACAAGGAGCGGTTCCACGAGGCCTGGCGAGCGCTCGCGAGCACCGACGAGTCGGGGTTCGCGACCGGATGGCTCGCCGCGACGCTCCGCACTCGGCTGCCCATCCACGTAGACCAGTTCGGGCTGCTTCGGCCAGACTACGTCAACGACAAGTACGCAGCACTGTTCCAGCGACTCGAGGCGCTGGGCCGTCGCTGCCCCGACCCCCGGATCGCGCGAGCCGCGATGGCACTGCTCGAGCGCGGCGATCTGGGCAACTGGGCGTGGGAGGGCGACGGGGTCGAGCCGGTGTATCGGCCGGTGGCCGAGCTTCTCGTGAAGGCCGGTGACCCGGGCGTGCTCGACGAGCTGCGAGGTCTCGTCGAGGCGCCCCGGGGCAAGCTCGCGGTGGTTCGAGCCTGGACCGCCACCCACCTGCCGGCCGTGATCGCAGCGCTGGAGGCGATTCCGACCCGGCCGCTCGGAGCCGCGCTCGACGAGGTGGTCGCCCCTCCAGGGGTGAACCGTCGAGCGCACGCCGAGGAGGCTCGCGAGCTGCTCGCCCAGGTGTACGCCGCGCCGGCTGACCTCGGCGTGCGCGCGGTGCTGGCCGACATCTGGGCCGAGGCTGGAGATCCGCGCGGCGCCTTCGTGAACCGTCAGCTGGAGGGCCACGGCGAGGACGATCCCGAGGTCCGTCGCTGGCTGCGGGCCCACCGAGCCGAGTGGCTCGGACCGGAGCTCGAGGCCACGCTCAAGGTCACGTTCGCCAATGGCTTTCCGCAGCAGGGAGAGCTGCGAGCGAACCATGCCGCGGCACCCGAGGTGTGGGAGGCCGCCACTGCCGACGAGCGGCTCGCGACGTTCACCGTGCTGCGGCAAGGCAAGGGCAATCGACACTGGTACGAGCGGTTCCTGACGTCGCGGGTCGCCCGTCACCTGGCGCAGGTGGAGATCCCCACCCGGCCGCTCTTCGAGGCGGTGGCCGAGCGGGCGTCGCCCTCACTCGAGACGCTGGAGCTCGGGGTGGCCCCGAGCCCGCCGATGCTGCGCGCCCTCGCGGAGCGGACCGCGTTTGCCAGGGTGTCCGCGCTGGTGGTTCCTGCGACCGCCACCCTCGGCAGGTGGGTCGGGTCGGTGCCGGGCCCCCTCGGCCAGCGCCTCACGTCGCTGGTCGTCCACGGAGTCCGGGGGCGGTCGTGGGGGGCTGCTCCGCCCAAGGTGGAGGTGCTGAAGCAGTGGCCTCACATCGCGGCCTCACTGCCGGGCCTTCGCCACTTCTCGCTGCGCAATGAAGGGTCGTGGCTGGTCGAGCTCGAGCGCGATGGCGACGGCTGGCTCCTCCGGCTCACCGCTCCGGGGCGCATGCTGGGCACGCCGCTGGTGCTCGACGGTCCCACGTGGTGGTCGCTGGTCCCGGGTCGCGATCCCGGCCCGCGGTTGCGGTTTCGCGGCGACCCCTTGCCCGTGGAGCCACTCGAGCGCCCCGAGGGGGTGGTCCGTGTCGTCTGTCCGGGGAGCTCCGAGGACCGTGCGGCGCTCGCCGAGCGGTGGGGCGTGCCTGTCGACGCGCTCTGAGCTTCGCTTTGCGCACGAGACGAGATCGCACGTGGCCGAGTTGCGGCTCTCGTGGCACGTTCCCTTCGATTTGAAGGAGGCCTCCGTGTTTCGGGTGGATCATCTCGGGTTGGTCGGGCTCGCGCTGCTCGTGAGCGCCTGTGAAGGCGAGAGGGGGCCGGAGGGCCCGCAGGGTCCCGCAGGAGAAGTCGGGCCCCAGGGCCCGGTCGGACCCCAGGGCGACGCGGGCCCCGAGGGGCCAGCGGGACCGGCCGGCCTCCCGGGTGCCGGCCAGTGGTACGAGGTGGAGGACTTCCGGAACCTCTCCTCGGGGGAGAACTACGTGGCGACCGCGCTGTGTGAGCAGGGCGACATCCTCGTCGGCCACTATGTCGCCGGCCAGAGCATCACCGTGAACTCCACGGCGCGTGTCGACCCGGTGGTGCCGTTCACCGAGTCGCAGGAGCAGGGGTTTCGCGCCAACGTGACCGGTGAGCCCAGCGGTCCCAGGTTCGTCAATGTCCACGCGTTCTGCCTCGATGTCGACGCGTCCATGACGACGCCGTAGCTACCCACGTTTCGGGTTCCGACTGGCGCCCGCTGCGGTCTTCGCTCGCGATCGGGGCCGTCGCTCCATACGGAGGCGCGACTGGAGCCGAGAGCACGACCATGGGTGACCTTCCCTCCACCTTGACCGCTGACCTGGCGCGGATGGTCGGGCACGACACCGTTTCGAGCCGACCCAACGCTGCGCTGGCCGCCGAGCTCGCCGAGCGCGCCGAGGCGCTCGGCATGCGGGTCGAGCTGTTCGACGATCCCGATCAGCGGGGCAAGCGAACCGTGATCGCGTGGGCGGGTCCCGAGCCCGAAGACGACGGACGCGGACTCACCATCACGGGTCACCTCGACGTGGTGCCCGTCGAGGGGCAGCCCTGGTCGAGCGATCCGTTCGTGCTCCGCGAGGCCGACGGGCTGCTCTACGGACGCGGTACCGCCGACATGAAGGGCTTCGTCGCCCTGACGATGCGTGCGCTCGAGAGCGTCGATCTGACCGCCCTCCGCGAGCCCCTCGCCCTGGTGTGGACCCACGACGAGGAGGTGGGCTGCTTCGGCTCCGCCAAGCTGGTCGCGGAGTGGACCGCAGCCGGCCGTCGTCTCCCTCGCGCCTGCCTGGTCGGGGAGCCCACGGGGTTCCAGATGCTCCGCATGCACCCGGGTCACGTCGCGGGCCGCATCACCGTCTCTGGCGCAGCGGCGCACTCGTCGCGGCCCGATCTGGGCGTGAACGCGATCGAGAGGGCGACCGAGGTCGTGCGGTGCGTGCAGGCCCTCGCCGACGAGCTCCGTGCGGAGCCTGCGGACCTGCCCGAGATGGAGCGGCCGTGGGTGGCGGTCAACGTGGCTCGCATCCACGGCGGATCGGCGATCAACATCGTTCCCGACCGGTGCACGATCGAGATCGGCTACCGGCCCCTGCCCGGCACCGACCCCGAGGAGGTGTGGCAACGCTTGATGGAGCGGCTCGCCGCCCGGCCCGAGCTGGGGGCCCAGGGCGAGATCCTCCGCCTGACCCCGGCGATGCTCACGCCATCGAGTGCGACGCTCGTGGGCGAGCTCCTCCCGTTCGCCGACGTCCACCAGTGTGGGGCGGCTGGCTTCGCGACCGACGGGGCCAACCTGGCCAAGCTCGGCTGCGCGCCCATCGTGTTCGGCCCAGGGTCGATCGACGTCGCCCACCAGGCCGACGAGCACGTGGCGCTCGCTGACCTGGTGCGTGGCGTAGACGTGGTCCGGGCCCTGGTGGAGCGGCGCTGTCAGCCTTCGTGATCCGACGGATCCCGGCGGTCACCGAGGCCGCTGCGCGACGTCGGCGAGGATCGCGTCGCGGCGCAGGTGCCGCCCTCCCGCAACGAGCAGCCGGCCTCCGACCCACACCCGGTCGACCCACCCGGGGTGGGCTTGACCCACCACCGCCTCGAGCGGAGGGACCCCCCAGGCGGCGAGCCCGGAGATGTCGAGAGCCACGAGGTCGGCTGGATCTCCGGCGCGAATCCCGGGCCCTGCCTCGACCTCCCCCAACGCGCGTCGGCCCTCGACGGTAGCCGCCTCGAGGGCCCGCCACGCGAGACGGCCGTCGCCTCCTCCCTCGTCGGGCTGGCCGAGGATGCCTCGGCGCCCGGTCTGGGCCCGGCCGTGGGCCTCCAGCGTGCGCGCCTCGGCGAACAGGTCGATGGACGCGTGGCTGTCGGAGCCGAGGCAGAGGGGCAACCTCCGGCGAACGTCGATGGGCAGGAAGCCATCGGCCAGATCGAGCTCGGTCGAGGGGCACGCGCACACCCGCGAACCTGACGCGAGAAGCCTGTCCACGTCGCCATCCTCGGGCCAGGTGAGGTGGACGGCGGTGAAGCGTTGCGAGAGCAGCCCGCAGTCCTCCAGGAGCGCGGTGGGGGAGCGTCCGGTGGCGGCTCGACAGAACGCGTTCTCGGCCGGCTGCTCGGAGACGTGAACGTGCACGGGGCCGGTGAACGCGGCCAGCGTCCGTAGACTCGACTCCGGCACTGCGCGGACGGAGTGGGGCGCGAGGCCCACCCGCACGTCGTCCGCGTCTGCGTACCGGGACCGGAGGCGCTCGAGGGCATCGAGGACCGGGTCCGGCCCCAGGTCCACGAATCGCCGCTGGGCGGGGTGGAGCGGCTGGTCACCGTTGCGCTCGTAGGCGACGCGCAGGAGCGTGATGCGGAGCCCCGCCGTGCGGGCGGCGGCGATGACGCGGTGGGCGAGCTCGTCGGGATCGTCGTAGGGCGTACCGTCGGGCTGGTGGTGGACGTAGTGGAACTCGCCCACCCGAGTGATGCCGGCCTCGACCATCTCCGCAAAGGCGAGTGCGCTGATCGCCTCGATGGTGTCAGGGTCGACGGTCTCGACGAGCGCGTACATCCGCTCGCGCCACCGCCAGAAGTCCGCCGCGCCATCGACGAGCTGACCGCGCAGGGCGCGCTGGAACGCGTGAGAGTGGGCGTTGACGAGCCCGGGGACGAGCACGCGGCCGGGCAGCGGCACGTCGCCGGCGCCCGGCAGCGGCTCGGCGACCGAGGCGACGTGACCGTCCTCGATCGTCACGACCTTGCCGGTCTCGAACCCCCGTGGAGTGAGGACGGCGTCGGGGGCGAGGACGGGCATGGGAGGAACCTCGAGCGAGGAGACTACGACGCGGGTTCGGCCTTGTTCCGAGCGTCCGGCGACCGGAAGTCGAAGTAGATGCTGCCTCCCCCGAGTGCGGTGGCTCCACGCACCAGCTCGGGGGGAAGCACGCCGCCCAGCGGCAGGTGGGTCGAGCCCGACGGCAGGTACACGCCCTGGATCCCGAACTGTGACATTCGCGCGCAGAGCCGGTCGCTGACGGGTCGCACGAACAGTCCGCCGCCGGTGAGGATCAGGGTGTCGACGCGGTCGTGACCGCCGTCCTCCAGAAACGCCTCGACCTGGTCGGCGATCTCGGCCGCGAACGACCACAGCACCGTCTCGATGAGGTCGGTGTCGCGAGACTCCCCCAGGATCACGCCAGAGGGCAGCACATAGGGCTGGCGAACACCGTAGAGGTTGTGGTGGACGGCCTCGAGTCGCCGAGAGTCCGGGTGCTGGATCGCGCCGAGGAAGCCGAGCGCTTTGTCTTCGGGGAGGTGGTCGATGAGACGACGATCCAGCTCGGCAATGCCGGTCGGCCACGAGCGGGCGGACAGTCGACGCTTGCCCGCGAGGCGTCCCTCGAGCGGGGTGTCGAGCTCCTCGACGTCGAAGCCGACCATCGCGCAGTCGACGGTGAAGGCCCCCAGGTCGACCACCAGCGCCCAGTGGTCGGTCCGGTCCGACTTCTCGAGCGTCCGCGCACGAACGGCGTCGAGAAACGTGCTCTCCTCGAACATCTTGCCGATCTGGGGCCGGGGGCTCGACGAGGGGTCGGTCTGCCAGACGATGTTGCGGCCGCGGCTGAACACGCCGATCGCGTTGGCGACCGGCTCGGTGACCAGCGGGGCCACGTCGGCGAGGACGAAGCCAGCCTCGGTGACGATGTCGAGCACGCTGCGCTGGATTGCCTTGTCGAGCGCGAGCGCGGGCAAGGCGAGCCGCGTGCCGACCCTCTTCAGATCGAGGTCGAGTCGGGCGGCCACCGGCGGCAGGAACTCGTGGCGGAGCCACCGGAAGTAGCCGACCGCGAGACCGCGGTGCATGTCCCCGGCCTTCAGGGGGCGTGCGAGGAGGTCGGGCTTCCAGTTGCGGTGGACCTCGACCGACGCACTGGTGCCTGCGAGGCGCGCCACGTCGGAGCCGAACCACCAGTGATCCTCGCCGCGGCGAACGGCGTGGGCAGCGACCGTGGGCACGCTGATCCCGAGCCCGCCGTCGAGGCCGAGGGAAGCGTCCTGGGCGAGGCGAGCGTCTTCGCCGAGCTCCCGACGGATCGCGATCTTGGTGTAGGCGTTGCCGAGGTCGATGCTGATCAGACTGTCGTTCAAGGTAGTGCTCGCACTCGCGCTTTGACGAGGATCACCCGTTGCTGTGCCGTCCCGTGGACCCAGCCGGGTCGAACGACCCGCGCGGGCTCGTCGGGAAAGAGGTCGTCGTCGGTTTCGTGGAGCCGCCCGTCGAACTGCACGGCCTCGTCCATCTCGAACAGGCGTCCGGCCCCGATGTTGAGGAGCACCCGTTCGATCGGGGGGCGAGCTGCCTCCTCGGCGTCGGCCCAGGCGAACGCGAGCTCGTGAAGGACATTGCGCGATGGAACCGGGGTCGGCGGCTCGGACGCGACCGCCACGCCGGTGACCGATCGGGCGATGGTTCGCTCGTCGAGGCCGGCGCGGGCCAGTCGGTCCCGCACTCGCTCGTACTGCTCGCGCACCCGGCCGAGGTAGGCCTCGGGGTCGGGCGGCCGCGTCGCGAGCCGTGGGGAGCGCTGTCCGGCTCCTCCAGGCCACTCCCACACGCCTTCGGTGGTGCGGAGATGGTCGTAGAGGGCGTAGCGCCACGCCCTCGGCAGTCCGGGGTCGTGGCTCGCCAGCAGGTCGGAGACCTCCCGTCGCGTCAACGGACCCTGCTCGAGTCGCGCGCGCACCACGGCGAGGTGATGCTCCGTCTCGTCGCGGTCCCAGAAGCGTCCCCGGGTGCACGGGTACACCACACCGCGGTCCACCAGCGGCTCGAGGTCCGTGCGGCTCACACCGGGGACGTGCGCGGCCAGCGCGCGCAGGGAGAGGGGGTGGTCGGCCCGACCGAGGGCCTCGACGATCTGCAGCCTCACGAGTGACGAAGCTCCTGATCCGGTCGGGGTGGAGATGCCCGAGAGGCGACGTATCGCGATTGGCGGCCGCTGCCCGGCATGGTTCGGTTTGCGATGGAATCCATGCCCCTTCGTGCCGACAGGGAGTCGAGCCTGCCGCGAGAGGGACTCCTTTTGCTGTCCACCGACGAAGCCGGGGTGATGATCCAGGACGACTGGTCGGACCTCACCTACGAGGCCCGAACCCAGCTGGAGAACATCATCGGGTTCTCCGAGATGCTCCAGGAGGAGGATGGGCAGTCGGACCAATCGATCGAGGACCTCGAGCGGATTCGGGCCGCGGCGCAGCTCGTGGTGACGCTGGTGCGGCGGCTCGAGGACCACGTCAGCGCGACCCGAGCCCAGGCCACCCTGGACCCCCTCACCGGCATCGCGAACCGGCGCTTCTTCGAGGAACGCTGTGAGACCGTGTTCGCCAGGATGCCTCCCTGCGACCTCTCGGTGGTCCTGATCGACCTCGACAAGTTCAAGTACGTCAACGACAACTACGGCCACCTGGTGGGTGACGACGTGCTCAAGGCGGTCGTGGAGCGCTGCCGGTCCGCGGTGCGGGACTCGGACATGGTCGCGAGGCTCGCGGGCGACGAGTTCGTGGTGTTGCTGCCCGTCACCGAGCCCGGCGAGGCGATTCGCGTGGCCACGCGGATTCGCGACGCCGTGGCCTCCGCCCCGCTGGCCACGCGCAAGGGACCCGTTCCGGTGACCGTCAGCGTGGGCGTGGCCAATCGTCGTGCAGCGGATGGCTCGATCACCGATCTGATCGAGCGGGCGGACAAGGCGATGTACCGGTCGAAGCAGCACGGCCGCGACATGGTGTCCATCGCGGACTGACCTCGACTACTCGCAGCGGAGCGTCAGGTTGGAGCGGAGGCACTCGACGCGGGAGCGGTTCCCGACGGCGAGCTCGCCGCGCAGCGGCATCACCGCCGTCCAGGGGGCGACGAGCACGCAGTGGGGCGTGGTCGGCTCGAGCGTGACCTCGTCGCCGTCGGCGTGGATGGTCTGGTCGCCCCCGCAGTACACCGAGATGTTCCTGGCCCCCGGCACGTGGATCGTCACCGCCGCGGGGCCGCTGCGCGCGACGGCGACCGAGAGCCCGGCTCCGCCGGACAGCACGCCAAAGAGGGCCACGATCGAGAGGTGGCGTCGGTCCACGGTTGCCTCCAGGTCTCCGGCCAGATCGGCGAGCGTCGAGCCGCCTTGAGCGGAGACCAGACCATGGCGGCCCCTCGCTTGCGATACGGCGTGGTCGAGAAGGAGGGAGCCCATGGAACGCCCCTACGACGTCGTCATCTTCGGAGCGACGGGCTTCAGCGGTCGGCTCGTGGCCGACTATCTCGCGAATCGTCACCCCGTGCCTGGACTATCGTGGGCCATTGCGGGCCGGAATCGCGAGAAGCTCGACCAGGTAGCCCAGGAGGTGGGGATCGAAGGGATCCCCACCATCGTCGCCGACAGCTTCGATCGGGAGAGCCTCGACGCGATGGTGCGCCAGACCCGGGTCGTGCTCACCACGGTGGGGCCCTTCGCGAAGTACGGCGCCGAGCTGGTTGCTGCTTGCGTCGCGAACCGGACCCACTACGTCGATCTGAACGGTGAGCCGCACTTCGTGCGCCGGATGATCGACCGGCACCACGAGGCCGCGATGGACAGCGGGACCCGGATCGTGCACTGCTGTGGCTTCGACTCGATCCCGAGCGATCTCGGCGTCTTCAATCTCCAGGAGGCCGCGATCGCGAGGCTCGGAGAGCCGTTCGAGGAGATCGAGACGGTCCTCCTCGGTGCGAGTGGCACGGCGTCGGGCGGTACCTTCGCGAGCCTCGTCGGCATCATGGACGAGATTCACGACCGGGACACCCGCCGGGCGCTCGGCGACCCCTACAGTCTCGCTGGGGGCAAGCGCGGCCCCGACCAGGGCTGGCAGCGGCGGCCGCGCTTCAGCGAGGCGCTCGACGCTTGGACGGCGCCCTTCCTGATGGCACCGATCAACGAGAAGATCGTGCGGCGCACCAACGCGCTGCTCGACGAGCGCTACGGCGCCCAGTTCCGGTACGGCGAGTCGATGCGCACCGGCAAGGGATGGAGCGGCCGGCTGCGCGCCCAGGTGATCAGCGGGGGAATGGTCGGTGCGGTGGCCACTCTCGCGGTGCCGCCGGTCCGTGAGTTCGTGTCGAAGAACTTCTTGCCCGCGCCCGGGGAAGGACCGAGCCGCGAGGCCGTCGAGCAGGGCTTCTTCAAGTTTCGGATGTTCGGGCGCTCCTCGTCGCGCCCCGAGCGGGCCACCATGACGGTCACGGGCCAGCGAGACCCCGGCTACGGCGCGTCGTCTTGCATGCTCGCACAGTCCGCCGTCACGCTGGCCAAGGAGCCCGACCTCGAGCTGGCTGGCGTACTCACGCCGGCAGCGGCCATGGGTCGCTCGCTCACCGAGCGCCTGCAGGCGACCGACGTCCAGTTCAGCGTCGATTGGTCGTGATCGCCCGCTGACGACGGCGCGCTGCCCAGGCGCTCAGCGCGACGACTCCGGTCGCGGCCAGCCCGCCGCCCGTCGAGTCGCAGCCGTCGGCACACGGGCTCCCCCCGGGCTCTCCCGCGAGCTCGCCGGCGGTGCTACAGGGATCGTCTCCGGCGCCGAAGCCGCCGCACACCGTGTCGGTGGCTTCCATCCCCGTGTCCGGGTCGGGGGGGGCGGGAGTGTCGTCGGTGCCGGAGCCCGTGTCCTCCGCCGAGCCGGTATCGGTGCCATTTCCTGCGGCCATTGCCAACCCGCCGAGCATCATCAACCAGACCACGATTCCTCCGGGCGAGTGAGCCACCTGTCGCCCCGAACTAACCCCAGCCCTTCCGAGCGCCACTCGTGACGACCCCGAGTGGTCCAATGCCAGGAGAACGCATGTCGAAGCAGGCGACCATCGCCAGCCTGATCCGCAACGCGGCCAAGAGCGAGGCCGAGTTCGTCGAGACGCTGGATCAGATCTTCCAGGATGACGACGTCGAACGGATCTTCGAGTTCTTCGACCGCCTCAACATCCCTCGCAGCCAGGGCGCCGAGGACACCGACCTCGAGGCCTCGGTCCCGGAGATCACCGGGGCTCCGATCACCCGCGAGCTCACTTTCGAAGAGGAGCTCCACGTGGCCGGCGGCATCCAGCGGTTCATGGAGCGCCACTGGCGGAAGATCAAGTGGCACGCCTCGCACCCCCCGCAGCCCGACAAGGACCAGAACACCGACCTCACGGGAATCGAGAACGTCCTGTTGCTCTTCCGGGCGGCGATGATGGTGACCAACGTTCGGCTGGCCCGGATTCACAAGCTGCTCAACACCAAGGACGAGCTCACCCCCGAGGAGTGGTCCGGCGCGCGCACGCTCATGAACAAGGCGTACCTCTCCTTCCGGAACTTCCTGGATCTCCTGGCTGGAGACTGGATCGACGCGGTGCAGGCGTCGGTGCCCCGCGAGCAGCTCGGCGAGAAGCTGGGGCGCTTCCACGAGCTCGTGGACAGCGAGCTCCAGCGCCTGGAGAAGCTCCGGGACGATCTCGAGTCGCGGCGGCGGGAGCTCACCGTCCTTCCCGAGGGCTTCGATCCCGTGAAGCCGCCGGTCTACTTTCATGGCGATCTCCTCGGGGTCGGACCCTGGAAGCTCTACTGGGACACCGTCAATGGCCGGGCCCACCACTTCCGCGAGGCGGTGGCTTAGCGAGCTTCGCGACCGCTCGATTTTCGGGGGCGGTTGCGCGCCGGTGACCCTGCACTCGTGGGGCTCGGAAACACGAGCGCCCGGCGGCGGCCACGCATTCGTCGCTTGCGGGCAGTGAGGCCCGTGCCCTATGCTCCGTTCCGACGCTGTGGCATCGGCCCCTCGACGGGGCTCGCCGACGGGCTCACGGGGCTGTCACCTTTGTGACACATTCCCGTAGCATTTTTGTCGGCAGGCTTCACCTGGGCGGGTCGGTACACAAAGTTACTTTTCGCGGCGCAAAGAGCTTGTGCCACTTCTGGAGGAGGAGCACGTGAACAGCATGAAGTATTTCGGGGTCGTTGCGGCCCTCGTCGCCTGTGCGGGCGACGACGACAAGGAATCGGTGCCCGGCGGCGACATGACCGGCATGGACACCAGCCCCCCCGCGGTCTGCTACCAGCAGGACGGCGTGGACAACGGCCAGATTGAGATCATCGAGGACGCCGGTACGCTCGACAGCGCGAACTGGTCGTTCACCCCGGCCACCGCTGGCGCTCCGGCGACCGCCCTGCCCGGCGGCTTCGACACGGCCGACTTCTACGGCGCGGTCGACCCCGCGGCGACCGACTTCGACTCGGGCGTCTGGTGGGACGGCTGGACCGCGACTGGTCCCTTCGACGGCACGCACAACGCGACCGTCGGCCACCCCCTCTCGGACAACATCGACGGCTCCGGTACCCCCGCGATCACCGCGTCCGCCGACAACCTCTGCACCACGGTCAACGCTGACTTCGCCGACGGCGGCAGCGTGACCATCTTCGGCCAGACCTTCCCGGTCTGCGTCGTCTCCGAGCGCATCACCGCCGACCAGACCTGGCCGAACAGCCACGTCTTCGTGCTCACCGACACCATCACCGTCGGTGATGGCGACGCGCAGCTCGGTGGCACCACCACGCCGTCCAGCGTCACCCTGACCATCGAGGCGGGTACGCAGGTCTTCGGTCTCGCCGGCTCGACCACCTCGCTCGTCATCTCGCGTGGCTCGTCCATCGTGGCGAACGGTACCCGCGACACGCCGATCGTCTTCGGCGCCGTCGAGGGCGACGTCGCCGCGGCCGACGTGATCACCGGCGACGCCACCGACGTGTTCCAGCGCGGCCAGTGGGGCGGCATCGTCCTCTCGGGCTTCGGTGAGACGAACTCGGGCGACGACAACGGCGAGCTCCTCACCGAGGCGGCTCCCGAGGGCGAAGAGCGCTACTACGGCGGCACCGACAACGCCGACTCCAGCGGCTCCATCCGCTACGCCATCATCGCCGAGTCCGGCGAGGAGTTCCGCCCCGACGAGGAGGTCCAGGGCCTCACGATCGAGGCGGCCGGCTCCGGCACGACCCTCGAGTACATCCAGGTCCTCGGCTCCGAGGACGACGCGGTCGAGTGGTTCGGCGGCGCGGCCTCCATCAAGTACACGCTGAACAACGGCCCCGACGACGACGGCTGGGACCAGGACCTTGGCTGGGTTGGCACCATCCAGTTCGGCATCCACGTCATGGGCTCCGAGAACGGCGACCGTGGCATCGAGTCCGACAACAACGGTGGCAACTTCGACGAGGCCCCGCAGACCGCCCCCGACATCGCCAACATCACCATCATCGGTGACGTGGGCAAGGGCGAGTCCTCGGCCGCTCTCCACCGTGAGGGCTGGCGTGGCCGCGTCTTCCGCTCGGTCTACGCCGACGGCGGCGCCGCCTTCGTCCGTGGCTGCCTCGACGTCGACGATGCCCTCCCGAGCGAGCTGCAGTACCGCGACGTCCTCGCGAACTGCGCGAATGGCGCCCTCCTCGAGTGCGACGACGCCGAGTGATCGTGCGAATCTGACGCTCGGGTGAGGCGCCCTGCGGCTCACCCGACGTCGACCGAGCGCTCCCGATGTTGATGCGGGCAGCGCTCTTTTTCTATCTGCACCCCACTCCCGGGCGACTGTTGCCCATTGTTCTCCACCAGGAAGCGACCGATGCGTTTGACGGACCGAGTACGACCCGACGCTCCCACGGCACGCAGGCGCGTGCGCGCCCTCTTGGGCGCGGGGCTGGCCAGCGTGGCCGCTGCCCTCCTCGTCCCGGCGCTCGCCGTCGGTGCCGATGACGACCTCTCCACCCTGGCCGAGCGGCTGATCGAGCTGCGGGGCGAGGTCGAGGCCCTGAACGACAACATCGAGTCGCAGCAGCAGGAGCACCGCAACCGCATGTCGTCGCTCACCCAGCGGCGCGCGGAGCTCGACGCGCAGATCCAGCGGCAGGACCTCGAGGTCAAGAAGCTCCAGAAGGAGATCGACGAGCTGCGGGCCGAGTCCACGGGTCTCTCCGAGGAGATCGCGACCCTCGAGCCGCTCGTGAAGGACGCGTCGAACCGGCTCGAAGCGCGCGTGCGGGCCTCGCTGCCCTACATGACCGACGAGCGCACCGCCGACCTCGCCGAGGTCCTCCGCAAGATGGAGGCGGAGGAGATCACCGCCGCTCGAGCGCTCAACAACATCTGGACCTTCTTCGAAGACGAGCTCCGCCTCGCCCGAGAGAGCGAGATGTTCCGCCAGACCATCGAGGTCGACGGCAAGGAGCAGCTCGCCGACGTCGTGCGTCTCGGCATGGTGATGCTGTTCTTCCGGACCGGCGACGAGCAGTTTGGCTACGCCGTCCGCAAGGGAGACTCCTGGGTCTACGAGACCGCGTCGGGCTCGGACCGCTCGCGCATCGAGGAGCTGTTTGCAGCCTTCGAGAAGCAGGTTCGGACTGGCTTCTTCGTTGTTCCGAACGCACTGCCCGGAGGCCAGTGATGTCCACGGTGTTCGCATTCTTCGTGGCGCTGCTCGGCGCCCCCGCATTCGCGCAGGACGCGCCGGCTCCGGCCGCTGCCAACGCCGATCTCGCCTCACCCGACACGTCGCTGCAGGAGGCCTACCAGCGCGAGTTCGCCTTCCTGGCAGGGCTCAAGCGCCAGCTCGAGCAGCGCCTCGGTCGGGTTCGCAGCAACAACACGAACGAGCAGGCGTCGCTATCGGCCGAGATCGACAGCCTCGAGGGCCAGCTGCTGGCGAGCGAGGACAAGGTCGAGTCGCTCCGCGAGCAGCTCGCCATCCTCCGGGAGAAGTCGCCGGCCGACGACCGCGAGCTCATCGACGCCACGCTCGCGCAGGCCTCCGCGACCCTGATGGACTACGGCGTCGAGCTCCCCGAGCTCGACGAAGGCGGCGACCGCGGCGCCGCGGTCCAGAAGATGGTCGACGAGTCGCTCGGGCTCGTGGGCAAGCTCGCCACCGTCCACGAGAAGGAAGGCTCCTTCTTCACGAAGGACGGCACCAAGTCCGAGGGCAAGCTGATCTACATTGGCCGCGTCGCCGTCTACGGCGTCGGCACCGAGGGTGCGGGCGCGCTCGCCCCGGCCGGCGGCGGCAAGCTCAAGGTCTGGAAAGACTCCGAGGGTGAAGACGCGCGTGCACTCGCCGAGGGCAAGCGCCCCGAGCAGCTCGCGATGTTCGTCATCGAGAACATGAACGTCCAGGTCGACGACGGCGAGGGCCAGACGGTCTTCGAGCACATCGACTCTGGCGGCGCCATCGCCTGGGTCATCATGGGCCTCGGGGCGATCGGCCTCGTCCTGGCCGGCCTGCGTGCGTTCTTCCTCTTCCGGGCCGGCGGCAACGCGACCAAGCTCGAGCAGGAGGTCGGCGACCTCGTGAAGCAGGGGCAGTACGGGCAGGCCGCCACGCGGGCCAACGCCGACGACAGCTCGGCTGGCCGGGTGCTCGGGGCGATCGTGCCCAGCCTCGAGACGGGCGCCGACGACGTCGAGGACCTCGTGTCCGAGAACCTCCTTGCCGAGAACCGCCGCATCGAGGCCTTCGGGACGACGATCCTGGTCATCGCCGCGGTGGCTCCGCTGCTCGGCCTCCTCGGTACGGTCACCGGGATGATCTCGACGTTCGACGTCATCACCAAGTACGGCACCGGCGACCCCAAGATGCTGTCCGGCGGTATCTCGACCGCACTCGTCACCACCGAGCTCGGCCTGGTCGTCGCCATTCCCACGCTGCTGCTGGGCAACATGCTCAAGGGCTGGGGCGACAGCATCGAGTCCGCCATCGAGCACGCGGTCTTCCACGTGGTCAACGTCCACAAGGACCAGCAGGCCAAGTAGGTCGCTCGGTTCCGGGAGACTCCATGTCGGCGTTCCTCAAGTACGTAGAGCTCGGCGGGTTCGTCATGCCGCCGCTCATCCTGCTGACGATGCTGCTCTGGTACGGGCTCGGCTACCGGGTGAGCATCCTTCGCCGGGGCCGCGGGCTGTCACCGCGCCAGCTCATCAAGAAGGTCGAGGCGGGCGAGCTCGGAAACCCCCACAGCGCGGTCGAGCGCGCTGCGGTCAAGGGAGTCGAGCTGCGCCGGGCAGGAACGCACAACCTGCGGGATCGGCTCGAGGACGCGCTCGGTCGGGAGGCCGAGAGCCTCGACTCGTTCAACGTCGTGACCGCTTCGATCGTCGCCGTGGCCCCGCTCCTCGGGCTCCTCGGCACGGTGTCGGGCATGATCGAGACCTTCGCCTCGCTCGGTGACATGACCCTGACCTCGCAGTCGGGCGGTATCGCGGGCGGTATCTCCCAGGCGCTGCTGACGACCCAGTTCGGTCTCGCGGTCGCCATCCCCGGCCTCGTGGTGCGAGGGCTGCTCCAGCGGCGTCAGCGCGTCTTCGAGAGCCAGATCGACGAAATCAAGGACATTCTGATGGCCACCAGGCTCGGGGAGGCGGGGTGAGACTCCGACGCAAGAAGGAAGACGCGGGCGGCATCGACATCTCGCCGCTCATCGACATGGTCTTCATCCTGCTGATCTTCTTCATGGTCAGCACGACCTTCCAGAAGGACATGGACATCGACCTGAACCGTCCGAAGGCGTCCAGCGCGTCGCGGTCGTCCACCAAGGACATCCGCATCTTCATCGCGCGCGACGGCACCACCTACATGGACGGCCAGCCGATTCGCCCCTGGATGATCCAGAGCCGCGTGCGCGACCTGCTGAAGGCGGGGAGCTCCGAGTCGGTGCTCGTGGTGGCCGACGACACCGTGCCCACCCGTCGCCTCATCGATGTCGTCGACGAGGCCCGCCTCGCTGGCGCCGAGGAAGTCGGCGTCGCCACCGAGCAAGAGGTCGGACGATGAGCGATCTCGCGGCTGCGGCGCGCCGGCGGAACAACGTGCTCGGCGCGCTCTTCATGATCGTCGGGTCCACGGTGGTGCTCGGGTCGGTCGTCGTCATGAACGAGCTCTCCGTGGCGCCGCCGGCCCAGGACATCGTGGGCAGCACCCAGATCGAGGTCGTGGCGCCGACTCCGAAGCCCAAGCCGCGGGTCACCCAGCCGCGCCCGAAGCCGCCGCCCAAGCCCGCGGCGCCCCCGCCCCCCTCGGTGGCGGCCCTGCTCTCCGGGAACGCGTCCATCGCGGTCGACATCCCCGGTCTCGCGTTCGAGGACCTCGGGGGGGCCGGAGCCGGCCTGCTCGCCGGTGGCGAGGAGGTGGTCCACACGGGGGACACCGTCGACGTGGCTCCGCAGCCCGTCACCCAGGTGCCCCCCGAGTTCCCGCGCCGTGCTCGTGACCAGGGGCTCGAGGGTCGCGTCGTGCTCTCGTTGCTCATCAACGAGTCGGGGGGCATCGAGCGCATGAAGGTGCTCGAGTCCAAGCCGCCCGGGGTCTTCGACGACGCCGCCAAGACCGCGGTGCGGCAGTGGAGCTTCTCGCCCGGGTCCTACCAGGGCAAGTCCGTCAAGGTCTGGGTCAACCAGCCCGTCACCTTCAGGTTGAAATGATGGCTGTCCTCCGTAGTTGGTTGGTTGCCCTGGTACTCGGCCTGGTGGGGCCCTCCGCCCTCGCCCAGGAACCCAACGAGGACGTCGACTACCTCGAGCTCGCGACCGTGCTGGTGCGCGACGGGCGCTACGAGAAGGCGTCGGGCGTGCTCGGTAGTGTCGACCTCGAGGACAAGAACCTCGATCAGGCGAGGTTCTACCTGCTTCGCGGGCTGGTTCGCCTGAACCTGGCGCTCTACAGCCAGGCCGCCGAAGACTTCGAGACGTCCATCGAGCAACGCAAGATCCAGGTCGCCGACGACGACGACGCGGAGCTCGACAAGATCGTGTACGTCTACCTCGGTCAGGCGTACTTCTACTCGGAGCAGTTCGAGAAGGCCCTGGCGGCCATCGAAGAAGGCGGCGAGCGTGCCGACGCCATCGCGAACACGTTCGCGCTGCGCGCGGAGGCCTACCGCAAGCTCGAGCGCTACGACGATTCCTGGGCGGTACTCGGGCGAGGCATGAAGGTCCATCCCGACTACGCCGAGCTCATCCGGCGACGGGCGTTCCTCGCGATCGAGCTGCAGCTGTACCAGGCCGCGGCGGTGACCGGTCGGGCCTACCTCGAGCAGGTCGACGCGACGCCGGACGACTACCGGGCCATCGGGGCGGCGCTGTCGCGGGCCGGCAACAAGGACGAGGCCATCAAGTTCCTCGAGCTCGCCCGCCTGCGCTTTCCGACCTCTCGCGAGGTCTCGCAGGAGCTGGCGAACCTCTACAAGGCGAAGGGGCAGTACCGCACGGCTGCCCTCATGCTCGAGCGTGCGTCGCTGACCGGCTCCGACGACCTCACCGTCGAGGCGGCCGAGCTGTACCGTCAAGCCGGCGAGCCTTTCCGCGCCCTCGCCCTCAACGGGCGGATCCGGGAGAGCAAGGCTCGCCTGCGGCAGCGCCTCGGCGTCCTGCTGGAGCTCCGCCGCTACGAGATGGTGGCGATCATGGACAACGACCTCAAGCGGGTCGGATTGCTGAAGGACGAGCCGCTGCGCTACGCGCTCGCCTACGCCCACTTCAAGACCGGAAACTACGACCGGGCGGACCAGTTGCTGTCGGGCATCAAGGACCCGAGCATCTTCCGTCAGTCGACCGAGCTTCGCAAAGCCATGTCGGACTGCCGCGAAAAGCGGTGGAGCTGCTGACCCTCTCAAGGTGTGATCCATGATCTCCGCCGTCGTCTTCCTGCTCGGTTCCGCCTTCGCCCAGGCTCCTGCCGACGAGACCCCCCCGAAGTCCGCGCCTGCCGAGGCCTCCGATCTGTCGGTCGTCATCTTCGAGGATGGTCTACCGGTGTCCGGGGTGGCCATCGTGGCCGAGGGCCGGCTCGTCGGTACGACCGACGAGTCCGGGTCCGCGAGAGCGCGGATCGCTTCGGGTCGCCAGTACGTCCAGATGTTCCGCGGCGACGACCCCGTCGTGGAGCTCGACCTGCTCACCCTGAAGGGCGAGGTCGTTCAGGTCATCGTGACCCTGGTGCCCGGACAGGAGCCGCGGCTCGACATCGAGACCTCGTCGGACTCCCTGCCGCTCGCCTCCGAGCGCGCCGACGAGCCGGTCGAGGAGGAGGCGTCCGAGGACCTCGGGCCTCCCGGAGCGCTGGTGGGCCAGATCCTCTCCGCCGAGGACCAGAAGCCGGTCGCGCGTGCGCGGGTGTTCTTCACGGGCACCGACATCGAGACGCGCACCGACAACGACGGCGAGTTCATGGTCGAGCTGCCGGCGGGCACCTACTCGCTGTCGGTCGTCCACCCGAACTACTCCACCCAGACTCTCGACAACCTTCGCGTGATCGCCGAGCAGGAGGTCACGGCGAACATCGAGCTCACGCCCGCGGGTATCCAGCTGCAGGAGTACGTCGTCACCGCGCCGTACGTCGAGGGCTCCATCTCGGAGATGCTCGCGCAGCAGCGCGAGACCTCGAGCGTCGTCGAGGTCCTCGGGGCCGAGCAGATGTCGGCCGCCGGCGACAGTGACGCCGCCGAGGCGCTCCAGCGCGTGTCCGGCCTCACCGTCGAGCAGGGCAAGTTCGTGCTCGTGCGGGGGCAGCCCTACCGCTACACCTTCACGCTGTGGAACGGCTCCCCGTTGCCGAGCCCCGAGCCCCTGCTCCGAGTCGTGCCGCTCGACCTCTTCCCCACCGGGGTCCTCTCGGGGATCGAGGTGCAGAAGAGCTACTCGGCCGACCTGCCCGCGGGTTTCGGGGCTGGGCTCATCAACCTGAAGACCCGCGGCGTGCCCGAAGAGTCGTTCTTCGATCTCAACGTCTCCACCAACTACAACTCGGTCTCGACGTTCAACCCGGGGTCGACCTACGAGGGCGGAAGCCTCGACTTCTTTGGCTTCGATGACGGCACTCGAGCCCTTCCTTCCGAGCTGCAGGCGCTGAACTCGATTCTCGGCGATATCGAGGACATTCCCGTCGAGCAGCAGTTCCGGATCGCCCGGCAGTTCCCCAACATCTATTCCCCGCAGGACCGCACGCTGCCGCCTGACTTCGGGCTGTCGATGTCGGGAGGCGGGAGCGTGAACGTACCTGGCGACGGCAAGCTCGGCGCAGTCGCGGCGCTCAGGTTCAGCAACAGCTGGCGTTACCAGGAGCGCATTCAGCGTACCTTCGGACTCAGCGAGTCACGCATCCTCCAGGACCTGAATCCGCTCGATGTCCGGGATGACCAGCTGGAGTTCCGGACCGACAACAATGCGGACATTGGCGGAATGCTGACCGTTCAAGGGCTCTGGGACGACTTCGAGATCTCCTCCAACACGTTCTACGCCCACCAGACCCAGCAGCGAACGCAGATCACCGAGGGCGAGGACTTGACGAGTGACGACGTGTTCGTCCGTCGGTTCCTGCTCTCGTGGATCGAGCGCGAGCTCTTTGCGCAGCAGTTGTCTGGCAAGGCCGAGTTTGGGCCCGTCCGCTTCGACGCCCGAGGCATGTTGGCGCGAGCCGGTCGCGATGCGCCCGACCAACGCGACACGGCATGGCGTGACCGGCTGCCGTTCGACCCCGAGGACCAGCTGTGGTTTGTCGAAGGTGCATCTGGGGCCGAGCGTGGCTTCTCTGGCGTCGCCGACGACGTTCGGAGTTACGGCATCGACCTCACCGTGCTCGCCTCCGACCCCCTCGAGAACTGGCTCGGGCTGACGTTCAAGACGGGCATCGCGGGCAGTCGGATGGAGCGAGAGGCGGAGAGCCGGGTCTACACCTTCCCGCCGCGCGACGACAGCTGCCCGACCAATGGCGAGCCCACCATGCCCTGTGGGGCTCCGCTGACGTTCGACGATACCAACCCCGAGGCGCTCTACGATCCCAACAACATCGGGAACGGGTTGCCCATCGACTTCAACGACGAGTCTCGGGCGATCAAGGACGACTACATCGGAAGCCAGGAGGTCTTCGGCGTGTACGGCCTTGCTGACTTGCGCTTCGGCGACATCGTCCGACTGGTGGGCGGGCTGCGCTACGAACGGGCCGAGCTGAACGTCACCACCTTCCAGTCCCGGCCCGATGACGAAGACGCCTCGATCGCCAGCATCGTCCACTCGCAACCCTGTTTCGGCCAGGTCCGGTTCAACCGCCTCGACGAGGACGACCCTCGCCGGCTCGATCGTCCCGGTGCGCCCTGTGCGATGTACCCGTCGCTGTCGTCGACGTTCTTCCTCGGCG
>CAZZLC010000037.1:0-11023 GCA_964655065.1 uncultured Enterobacteriaceae bacterium
GCGAGCCGACGCAGGGCCCGACGACCGACACCGGACCCGCCACCACCGGGCCCGAGCCGGTCCGCTACGCCGGCGCGTGGGAGCTCGTGTCGGGGCGTGATCCATTCGAGACTGAGCTGTCGGGATTCCGGTACCTCGTCATCGGGGAGGCCATCGGAGGAGGCGGCACCGTCGAGGTGTTTGGCACGCTGGGCGACTCGGAGGCGCCCACCTGCGATGCCGGCGTCTTTGTCGAGCTCGACGACCAGGTGCTGCGGGTGTCCACCCGGGCGACGAGCCAGGGCAACGAGCGCCTGGTCGTCATCGATCTCGACGAAGACGAGCTCACCGTGGCCGGCCCCGACGCGACCGCGACCTTCCGGTCGATCAGCGCGGTCCCCGAGGCCGCGAGGTGCGGCCGGGCCACGCTCCGCGGAGACGTCGAGTTCGAGCTGCCCCTCGACGTGTCCTACCAGGGCGGGCGTCTGCTCTTCGACGGCACGAGCTTTCAGATCTACACCTGGAGCGGCGGCCGCGGGATTGTCTCGGTGTCGCCGAACACCGGCTCCGTAGGGGACCACGTGCCCCTCGACGACACCTACGGCTTTCCCCTCGTGGCCGAGGGGGGCGCGATCTGGGCGAGCTCGGGCTCGGCGATCGGCCGGCTCGAGCCGGTTCCCGTCATCATCGACGAGGTCCTGACCGGCGATCCCTTCAGCGTGGGCCGCCCGATGACCATCTACAGCGCTGCTCACGACGGTGACCTGTTGACCCTGTTCGGCTTCGGCATCGAGCTCGGCGACCGGCGCATCGTTCAGATCGACGAGGCCTCGGAGCCCGATGCTCTCGTCTCCGATGCCCCGATGGCTTTGTTCGTCGACGACCTCGCCTGGCACGACGGCACCCTGTACGGATTGGTGCGCTTGACCGGCAACTGGGGGGTGGTCGAGGTCGATCCCGAGACGGGAGGCTGCTCCGGCACCGTGTCGTTCCCCGACGAGCTCTCGAACTGGACGCTGCACGGCATCGCGAGCACGGGCAATGGCTTCTGGGTGGTGGGCTCTTCGCTCGGTCAGCTCGCGCTCGTCGACCTCGCGCTGCCCTGAGCGCGTGCGCCGGGCTCGAGACCGGTCGGACGTCACGGGGACTTCGTCAACGCCTCGAGCCGGGACTGGATCGCGACCAGGAACAGCCGGCGAAGGGTGGGAACGAGCGAGCTCCCGCTCCGGGCCGGCACGGCTCGCAACCCGTGGCGGATCCGCCCCGAGGGCAGGACCCTGGCGCTTCTGATCTCCACTGGGCCCCGGGAGACGTCGGCCGCGAGCTGGAGCTCGAGGTCGACGGTGGCGCGCAGGGGCTTCTCCTCCCGGCACTCCACGCCCAGTCCCGACGTCGAGAGGTCGACGACCCGGCAGCGGGTCTCCCCGGCGAGGGTGGCGAGCAGGCCCAGGTGGTCGCAGCTGGTCCGGCAGCCGCCTCGCTGATCGGCGTCCACGAGCTCTCCGATGCGGTCGAGCAGGAGCCGGGATCTGCCGGGAGGCGACGGAAGGACCTGCTCCACCCGGGCGAGCTGCTGCAAGAAGGCCTTGCGGCGCTCGACGAACACGGTGACGATGGAGCCCCGGATGATCCCCTGGAGCTCGACTTCGGCGTCGATCCACGCTCGCGATCCGTCCTGTCGGGTCACGCGGCACGGCTGGACGACCCGGCGCGCGCTCCGGTCGTAGCCATCGTGGAGGTACAGGCTCGTCGAGGGGAGGGGTCCCACGCTGGGCCCATCGGTTATCGGACGCGACGCTTTCGACCGCGAGCGGGGAGTCGGGGTGGACGCCGAGAGACGAGGGCTCGCGCCCGACGAAGCCGACCGTGACGGCTCGCGACCATCGGGCGGACGTCGTGGGACGAAGCAACTCGGACAGGGCGCCTGGTACCGCTACGAGCCCGGCTGGCTGCCTCCCGCCGAGGCCACGGCCTTGCAGCACGCGTTGACCGCCGCTGTTGCCTGGGAGCAGCGCTCGACGGTGATGGCCGGAGACGGGCGGGAGATTCCCCAACCTCGTCTCGTGGGGTGGGCCGGTGAGCTGCCCTATCGCTACAGCGGCCAGACGCTGGAGCCCCGGGAACCTCCGCCGGCGCTGCGGGCGCTGTGGGACCGCGTCGCGCTCGAGGTCGGCGGTGACTTCAACCACGCCGTGCTGAACCGCTACCGCGACGGCAACGACCACGTGGGCCGGCATGCCGACGACGAGCCCGAGCTCGGACGGGAGCCCTTGATCGCTGCCGTGTCGCTCGGGGCGACCCGTCGCTTCCGGCTCGAGAAGAAGGGTCGGCGCGTGCGGCGGACGCAGTCGTTGTCGCACGGGAGCCTGCTCGTGATGGGTGGAACCCTGCAGCACCGGTGGTACCACGCGCTGCTGAAGCAGCCAGGGTGCACTGCCGAGCGCATCAACGTGACCTTTCGGCGCCTGCTCGGCCCTCCGGGCACCCGCTCGCCGTCGCTCCCGGGTTACCCGCGCCGCGGAGGATGACCGTGCCCGACCTTGCTTATCGAGTGGTGATCGCGACCGTGGCCATCGCCTTCACCGGGTTCTTCCTGGTGGTCCCCGTCCCTCCCGCGCTCGAGAGCGGCGACATCGTGGGCGCTTTCGCCGGAGGGTTCGTCAACCCCTACGCGTCGGCCTACGCCCTCGATGCCATCGGGTGCTGGGCCGTGCTGGCGGCCTGGGTGGCCCACGAGGCACGGACCTCGGGTGTGCGGGGCGGGTGGGCCTGCCTGCTGCTCGGTCTCGTGCCCGGCGTGGTGGTCGGGTTCGCGGCCTACCTGGTCGTGCGCGCTCGTCAGCTCGAGCCCGCGTCGTCGGACTGACCGGCCTTGCCGAGTCGGTGCGGAAGGATTTCGGTCACGCCGAGGTAGAGGCACAATCCCACGAAAGCCACCCAGCCCTCGATCGCATAGAGCCGGCGGGCCACCAGGAGCTCGTGTGGCACGCTCGACGCGGCTCCGAAGAGGATCGCTGGGCCTCCTTCGGGACGGAGGGTGACGAGCAGCTGGTACCCGCAGTACGCGGACTGGACGGCGAGCACCACGACGATCAGGGTGTGGACGAGCCAGGGCAGTCGGCGCACGAACGACCTCGAGCCGGGTCGCCCGGCACGCCAATCCTACGGGGCGGTGACCGTGATGTCGACTACGACCGAGGCCGCGTCCACGCCGTCGGACACCGTGACCGTGACCGGGTCGGCACCCACGTAGGGCGGTTCGGGGTCGTGGCGAGCGTCGCCACGCCGAGCGTGGGGGAACCGAGATGCGGAAGAGGAAGGGGTTACCCTCGGGATTGCCGACGTTCGTCGCAGGCCCGGGAGGCTCGAGTGAACAACACCAGCGTCGACTCCTGGCTCACCGACGGCTGTGGTCGATGCGAGCACTACCGGACGCCGCAGTGCAAGGTCCACGACTGGACCGAGCTGCTGGTGGAGCTTCGCGAGGTCCTGCGCGAGTCCGGCCTTCTGGAGACGATGAAGTGGGGGTCGCCCTGCTACACCCTGGATGGCAAGAACGTGGTGATGTTGACGGCCCTCCGCGACTACTGCGCGATCAGCTTCTTCAAGGGTTCCCTGATCGACGACCCCGAGCGACGACTCGAGGCCCCCGGTCCGAGCTCACAGGCTGCACGACTCTTCAAGTTCACGTCTCTCGAACAGGTACGGGCCAACCGTGGGCTGGCTGCGGCCTATGTGGCCCGTGCCATCGAGATCGAGCGATCGGGCCAGCGGGTCGAGTTCCGGTCGGACGAGCCCGTACCCGACGAACTGCAGGTGATTCTCGACGGGGACCCCGCGGTCGCCGCAGCGTTCGAGGCGCTCACGCCAGGTCGAAAGCGGAGCTACGTCCTCCACGTCTCCGGGGCGAAGCAGGCACGCACGCGGGAAGCCAGGGCCGAGCGATGCATCCCGAAGATCCTGGCTGGCAGGGGCTTCAACGAGCGCTGATCGCTCACGTTCGCGGTCAGCCCTCGGGTGGCCACGGCACGAGCATCAGGACGGCCAGCAGCCCCAGGAGCCCGCCGTAGACCCATCGGGCAGCGCGGTCCTGGGGGGGGCCCCGAGTCAGACCGAGCACGCCCTGTACGGCAAGCAGGATGAGCACTGCGTCGTAGGGTACACGGTAGCGCACCTCGCCGAAGTAGAACGCGGCGGCGAACACCATGGTGGCGACGTGCAGGCCGGCGAGCTCGAGGCCGGGCCGGCGCCGGAACACGAGGGTCAGGAGGCCCAGAGCCGAGAGCGGAAGCAGGCCGTAGGCCATCCACGCGGCCGTCTCGAGCATGTCCTTGCGCCACGGCGGCCGCCTCGTCTCCTTGCGCTCGGGCCACAGGGCGTTGTCGAAGAACAACAGCCGCACGTTCCGCTGGATCAGATAGGGCCGGTACAACCATCCCTTGGAGCGCACCACCCTCCGGCGCTCCGGCTCGAGCTTCGATGCGTCGCAGCGCCAGCCCTCGAAGTGGTACGCCTCGCGGAAGCCGAGGCGACTGCTTCGCGCGGGCGGGGTGAACTCCTTCACGCGGATGCGGCCAGAAGGCAGGGTCTGCCTGGCCTTGATGGTCTTGTAGCTCGTGTCGGCGAAGAACCGGCCGAGCGGTCCGTTGGCCGAGACGAGGGCGACGTCACCCGTGATCGCGTAGTGACGGGCGGCCGAGAACCCGACGACGAGGGCAACGGGAAGCACGAAGAGGGCGAGCTTGCGCAGTCCGAGGTCGAGGGCCCGCTCGCGACGCCAGACCGCGAAGGCCACGAACAGGAGCGCGGTGAGCAGCAGCTGGGGACGGATGGTGAACCCCACTGCGTGCACGAGGCCCGTCACCAGTGCACCACGGCCCGTCTGCAGGAATCGGGTCCCGAGCCACAGTGACGCGGTGACGGCGCAGGCGAAGGGGACCTCGGAGGTGAAGAAGCCGACGTAGACGAGCTGCGGGTACCACAGCGAGACGACGAGGCCGGTCAGCACGAAGCCGAGCGGGGACGGGAACACCCGCCGCGCGGTCAGCATGGCGAACGGCGTGACCGCGGCCCCGAGCGCGGCGTGCGTCGCAGCCATCACCCCGTACGCCTCGAGTCCGAACAGCCGCATCTGGGCGGCGAGGAGCCAGGGCATGCCGTAGGGAAAGCACGACGGGTAGATGTCGCGCGGGTCCTCTTCGCCCGTGATCGCCTGGCGTGCGGCGGTCACGTAGCTCTTCATGTCGGAGTAGATCGTGTCGGCCGGGTCCTGGACGTCGCTGATCCACCACCACCGCAGGGCCGCCGCGATCGCGGTGAAGCCGACGAGGCACGCGGTGAAGAACCGGTCGGAGTCCCAGAAGCGCCCAGGCTGGGTCATGGGGCGCGCAGCTCGAGGATGGCGCGGCCGAACTCGACGCGCAGACCCTGCGCGCTCGAGCGCTTGGTCAGCCGGTCGAGGGTGGCGGTCGCCTCGTCGAGAAAGGCAGGCCGGACGCCGCGGGGACGCAGGTGCACGGGAATCGCCTCCAGCCACTCCACGCCGGACGCCGAGAGGTGCAGGCGATAGACGACGGCGTGGGTCTGGAAGGGCTCGGGCGCTTCGAGGAGCAGCGGCCCCGCGTTGTGGAGGATCAGGTTGCCCTGGTGGACCTCGATGCCGTCGAGTGGCCCCAGGTGGTGCCCGAGCACGACGTCGCTCCCGGCCTCCTCGCTGATCGAACGCAGGAGCGCGTTGCGATCGTCGCGCGGACTTCGCCCGTCGAGCTTGACCGACAGCACCACGACCGAGGCCTCCTCGCGGGCCTCGGCGACGAGCTTTCGGGCGCGGCTTCCGGCGTCTCGACGCTGCGCCTCGCTCACGGCCGCGATGTCCACGACTGCGACCTCGACCGTGGGCAGCGGCAGGGTGCAGACCGAGTCCCGGGTCGTGCAGATCTCGCGAAGGTGCAGCGCGCGCTCGGTCTCTTCGACCGCCCCCTGATCGGCGACGAGCGGAGACGCGAGCCCGACCACGTCCACGCCCGCCTGGGGCAGCGCCTCGGCCAGGTCGAGGCGGCCGGGGCAGCGCCGCCCCTCGCAGGGCTTCGACGAGAACCCGCTGGTCAGGGGGACGTAGGACACGATGCGCCCAGGCAGCACGTCACTGCCCTTGAGCAGGGGGAACACCTCGCGCAGCGGTCGCCGGACCTCTCGGCGCGCGATGCGGCCGGCCCGAATGGTGCGGTTCATCGATGCGTCGAGCGCGACCTCGCCCGTGATCACCAGCTGGTCGAGGGTGGGGCGAACGGGGACCTCGTCGAACGTCGGCCCGGGTCGACCACAGCCGAAGAGAACGCCGAACGCCGCCACAATCATCGCGAGCCCCCACCGGGGGCCTTATAGCCAGACTGCATCCGTGGAGACCTATCTTGACCTTCTTCGCGCTGTCTCTGTCGATGGTCTTCTCCTGTACCTCTCCGGCCTCCTCGACCCATCGCCTCACCCCGTGGATCGGGACCGGATCGACGCGGGTGCTCGTCGACGGGAACCACCAGCTCGAGGCCCACCCCGATCTGGTGTTCGACGAGAACGAGTTCGCCTACTCGCCCTCGCAGAGCATCAGCCGGGTGATGCGGAACCTGGTCGAACAGCACGACTTCCGGTTTCGTCAGCTCCACGAGGGGCCGCTCACCCTGGAGCTCCTGCGGGCCCACGACGTCTTGTTCTTCAACGTGCCGACCTTCGTGAAGTCGGGCTCCTCGAAGAGCGCCCGCAAGATGCCCGACTTCTCCGATGACGAGATCGCGGCGCTGACCCAGTGGCTCAACGAAGGGGGCGCGGCTTGGGTCATCGGGGAGCACAACAACGCCTACGACAACATGGAAGGGCTCAATCCCTTCTTGAAGCCCCTGGGCATCGAGATCCTGGCTGCATACGCCTCCGAGACGGGCCGGGGCCGCTACGCGATGGACCGCGGCGGCTACATCCTGATGATCCGCAACTACGAGCCCCATCCGGTCACGGACGGCGTGCGGATGACCAGCTGGTCCGGAGGCGCGCCGTTCGCGGTCGGCTCCAGGGGAGGCGTCGCGTTCCTGTCGGAGACGGGGTTCATCGACTACGGCAACTACATGACCGAAGAGCCGATGAAGTGGTCGAACCACAAGGTCGACGAGGCGCTCGGGGAGTACCAGGGCCCGGGCATTCCGGTGATGCTCGCCGCCGACGTCGGCGAAGGGCGCCTCGTGGTGTCGGGCGACCACAACATGATCGGCAACCAGTGGCTCGGCATCGGTGACAACTACCGGTTCACCGTGAACGCGTTCCAGTGGTTGGCGTTCCGCGAGGACGAGGCACCGTTCCGGGACGAGCCGCCGCTGGGGATCCGCTTCGGCTTCGAGCAGGAGATCGGTGGCTGGACCGTGGGGCGGCGGGACATCCACAGCTACTACAACTTCTTCTACAACCTCTCGCGGAGGCCCGACGTCTTCCCGATCGGGATGATGGATCTCGCCGACGACGTCGATGTCGTCGGCTTTCTCGATCCGAACGTCGCGTACCCCGAGCCCGAGCTCGTCAAGGTGGACCGTGCGCTGCAGTCTGGCCAGCGCGTGTTCCTGCTCGTCGACGCCGAGCAGCCCGGTCGTGGCAGCGTTCAGCTCCTGCGCCGCTACCTCCCCGACCTCGAGCTCGAGAGCGATGGCCAGACCTTCGTCGCTGGGCAACTCGACGAGGCCAGCGTGGCCCGCGTGGAGGGGAGCGGCGTCGTGGTGGCGCCCGAGCTGCGGCTCCGGCAGGAGTCCATCGCCGCGCTCGCCCACGCTCGCCAGAACATCCGGCGGGGTCGGGACCCGAAGCCTCGGGACTACGACGAGGGCAAGCCCTATCTGCTCGATCTCCAGGTCCACGGCGGCGAGGAGCTCGTCGGTGCGACCCTGCCCGACGGACGGCACACCACCTTGCTCACTCGGTTGCGGACCGATCAGGGGGAGATCTGGCTGATGCCCCAGGGGGCCATCTGGCGCGGCAACACGCTACCCACGGTGCGCGAAGAGCCCGTCCACGCCAACCAGCCTGCCTACGATCTGCAGATGGCCTTCGTGGAGTGGATGGCCTCGAACCCGGCGCGGGACCGCTGATGCTGGCGCTGGTCTTCGTTGTCGCCTGCGGGAGCTTCTTCCAGCCCGAGCTGCCGGTCCACACGCTGGCATTCGGAGGCGACGTGACGCTCGGTCGCGTGCTCAACGAGGCGCTGTACGACCCCGAGCGCCGGGACCAGATCCTCGGCGGGGTCGCGGAGACGTTCCGGAGCGCCGACGTCGCCCTGGTCAATGCGGAGGGGGTGATCGCGGGCGGGGGGCGGTTCTACGACAAGGGCGAGTCGAGGCCCTACACCTACCGTGCTCATCCGCTGGCCATGGACGTGCTGGCCGACGCGGGCATCGACGTGCTCTCGGTCGGCAACAACCACGTGAACGACTACGGGCCGCTCGCGCTGCGCGAGATGCTGGACCGCACCTTGATCGCCGGGCTCGACTACGTCGGCGGAGGCCTCGACGCGGAGGACGCGCGACGACCCGTGTACCGCGTCGTCGACGACGTCGTGGTGGCGTTCGTGGGTGCCGATCTCACGTTCACCGAGCCCCACGCGGCCGGACCGGACCACGCGGGCACGCTCTGGCTCCCGGGCATGGTGCCGAAGCGGCACGACGAGGTGGTCGAGACCCTCACCGCGCTCCTGAACGAGGCCCGGCGTCACGCTGACCTGGTCTTTCTCACCGTGCACTGGGGGCTGAACTGGAGGGAGGCCCCGTCGCGCCCCACCCGGAAGCTCGCCCGACGGCTGATCCGGGCCGGGTACGACGGCATCCTCGGCCACTCGGCGCACAAGGTCCAGGGCGTCGAGCTCGTGAGGGGCAAGCCCGTGATCTACGACGCGGGCAACCTGGTCAGCGATTTCAGACCGCCCAAGCGCGACCGCCAGTCCGCGGTGTTCGTGCTGTCGTTCACCCGCGCCGGGGTCACCTCGGTGAGCGTGGAGCCAGCGACGCTGCTGAAGAGCCGTACGGTGCTGGCTGAGGGTGACGTCGCCGAGGCCACGCTCGCTCGCCTGGCCCGTCACTCCGAGGCGCTCGGTACCTCGGTGACGCGGCACGAGGGTCGCATCGAGATCGCCTGTCGACCGGGCAAGGTGGTCTCGAGGGGGCGCGACGCCGCGGTGCCGCGACGCAGGGCGCCGTCGTCGCCGAGGCTCGCCCCAGCGAACCTCGTGCTGGACGAGCTGCCCGCCTCGGCGACGCCGGCGGCGGTCCGCTTCGCGGGGGGCGTGGAGCTCGTGGGCTACGAGGTGCTGATGGAGGAGCTCCGAGTCCCCAAGGCCGGCAACGTCGTCACCTTGTACCTCCGGGCCAGCGAGCCCCAGAGTGACGACCTGCGCGTGTTGCTCGAAGGCGAGCGACGCACCGCGCCCGAGGCGAAGCCTCGCTTCGACCGTCAGCACCACGTGCCCGGTGACTGGCTGTTGCCGGGCAGTCAGTGGCCGGTGGGCAAGATCGTGCGCGACCAGACGCTCCTGCGACACGTGGGCGAGCCCGAGGGCACGGTCGAGTTGTACGTGGGGCTGCGCAACCGCGACCACGTGCTCGAGGTCGTGGACAGCGACCTGCCCGTGGAGGGGCACCGCGTCCGGGTGGCGACGACACGGTACGTTCAGGGGGCGCCACGGCTCTGGGCACGCTGGCCTCGATGAGGGCTCACGTTGGCCCTGCTTCCACCAAGCTGGCCAGCCAGTCCACGACGACCCGGATCCGGGGAATGTCCTTCAGCGCTCGGTGGGTGACCACCCAGACGGCCCCGTCGTACTCGTCCGTGCGGGTTCCCGACACCTCGACCAGTCCCGCCTCCACCTCCTGCACCCCGACCGGCAGGAGCATCGCCCCCACGCCGGCGCGCACGGCCTCCATCATCACGATCAGGTTGTCGCACGCGAGCCGGAGAGGTCGACCCACGAGCTTCTGGTAGAGCCGGGCCTCGGGGAAGTGGCTCTTCTCCTCGGCCCAGCCGATCCAGTCCACCGTGTCCTTCGAGCGCGCCCCCCGTCGGGCCACGTAGTCGGCGCTGGCGAAGCCCGCGTAGGCACCCGTGGTTCCCACCCGACGGGTCACGAGCTCGCCCTGGGTCGGGCGGGCGAAGCGCAGCGCGACGTCGGCCTCGCGACGAGTGAGGTCGACGAGCGCCGTCGACACCATCCAGACCTGCCGAATCCCAGGGTGGCGCTCGTTGAAGGCGGGCAGGGCAGGGGCGGCGATGTAGGCTACCTCCCTGGTGCTCTCGTGGACCACCGCTCGACAGGCGCTGTTCCTCACCGGAGAGCTCAGCGCGGGGGAGCGGGTGCTCGTGATCGGCGGAAACGGGTCGGTCGGCCTGGCCGCCGTGGTGCTCGCGGTGCAGGGAGGTGCCGAGGTCTACGCCACCGCGTCCGAGCATCATCACGCCATGCTTCGGGAGCTGGGTGCGACGCCGTTGCCCCGGGACGACTGGTCACTGGCGGTGCGCGAGCTCGGCGGGGTCGACGTGGTTCTCGACGGCATCGGAGTCGACGGATTCCGCCCGTCCTACCGCGCCCTACGCCGGGGCGGCCGCCTCGTGCTGATCGGGGTGTCGGCGGCAGCGCAGCAGGGGTCGTTGCTCGCCGGGGCCATCGCGTTCTTGCGTCCGCTGGTCCTGTGGGCGTGGCTTCCCGACGGCCGCATGCCGCGGTCCTACTCGATCACCCGGCACCGCGAGGCCCACCCCGACCGCTTCGCCGAGGACCTCCGGGCCTTGTTCGCCGAGCTGGCGTCGGGGCGCATCCGTCCCGTGGTCGCAGCGCGCATCGGCTTCGACGGCGTGGCCGATGCGCACCGTCGGCTCGAGGAGGGCGGGCTGGAAGGCAAGATCGTGCTCGTGCCCGGCCAGCCGCAGGCGCCGGTGCCCTCGGCGCGGCGCTGAGACGAGAGACAGCCGTGCCGAGAGTCAGGGACGCCGTCCCGGTCGATGTCGATCGCGTCGTCGAAGCCCGGGC
>CAZZLC010000037.1:11123-61188 GCA_964655065.1 uncultured Enterobacteriaceae bacterium
CGAGAGTCAGGGACGCCGTCCCGGTCGATGTCGATCGCGTCGTCGAAGCCCGGGCGAGCCGTCGCCATCGCCCAGCTCCGGGTCGGGGATCCCAGGAAATATCCCGCCAGACTGCGCCGTAAACGCACGTGAGGAGGCCGCCTTGACCTATCCGCTCACCCGTCCCGACAGCACGAGTCGCAATCTTGCCATGGTGGCTCACCTTGCCGCGTACAGCTGGTTCGTCCTGCCGTTTCTCGCGCCGATCATCATCCCCATCGTGGTGCTCGCCGTCCGCTCTGACGACCCCTTCGTGCGCGAGCACGCGCTCGAGTCGTTGAACCTCGAGATCACGGTGTGGCTGGCCGTGGTGACCTTCGGCTTGCTGAGCTTCGTGCTGGTCGGCATCCCGTTCTTGGTGGCGACGCTGCTGTTCGCCGTCATCGCGCCTATTCCGGGTGCCATCGCGGCGGCGACGGGCGAAGCGCATCGCTACCGGTTCGTGATCCGCTTCTTTCACTGATCGGCTCGGGCATCGGAAGGGAGACCGTGAAGGTCGACCCCACGCCGAGTGCCGAGCGCACTTGGACGTCACCGCCCATCAATCGAGCGAGCTGACGGGAGATGGCGAGTCCGAGACCCGTGCCGCCGTAGTGGCCAGGGCTCGCGCGGTGCACTTGTCGAAAGGGCTGGAAGAGGTTGGGGAGCTCGTGCTCGGCGATGCCGATTCCGGTGTCCTCGACGGAGAGCACGACCTCCTGGTCCCCGAGCGCGACCCTCACGTCCACCGTTCCGCCCTTGGTGAACTTGGCGGCGTTGGAGAGGAGGTTCAGGAGGATCTGTCGCAGCCGCTTCGGGTCTGCGAGTACGGTGTGGACGCCCTCGTCCACTCGAATCCGCAGCACGTTCTCCCCGTGCTCGAGCATCGGCTCGACCACCGAAGCCACGGAGGCGAGGAGGGGTTCGAGCTCGACCTCCTCCGGGGCGAGCTCGATCCGGTCGGCCACGATGGCCGACATGTCGAGCAGGTCGTCGACCACCGCGAGCAGGTGCCGGCCAGCGTCGAGGATTCTCTGGAGGTCTTCGCGGGCCTCGTCCTCGAGGTCGTCGCCCTCGAGGACGAGCTCGGAATACCCGAGAACGGCGTTCAGAGGAGTCCGGAGCTCGAGCGAGACCACGTCGAGGAACGTGCTGGTGGCCCGGTCCGCTTGCGACGCTTCCCGGGCGGCCTCGTTCGCCGCGGCCACGAGCGACTCGAGGGGTCGAGACCACGTCGCGACGAGCGCCGTGGTCACACCGGTGGCCACCGTGGTTCCCACCAATACCTGGAACCGCGTCTCGAGCGGCGACACGGGCAACAGCGAGACCAGATCCCCGACGGCGAGGACGCAGGCACCGGCCACCGCGAGGGCGGTCAGGAGAAATCCACTCCGGGACCCGGCGATGAGAATGCCCAGTACCGTGATGCTCGGAAAGTACACCATTCCCGCACCCTGGCTCCCACCGAAGGCGCCCTGGATGGCGGTCAGGATGAGGAGTTGACCGAAGGCCATGGTGAGGCCCGCCGTCCGGTCCAGGCCCACCCGGTGCAGCAGGAGCACCGAGAACAGGAACGTGCCCCAGCCGAGCAAGGCGAACAGTGCATCGGTCGTGTCTTCGTAGAGCGATGCCAGACCAGGCCCGACCAGCGCCAGGATGGCGATCGAGAGCCAGGCGAGTCGAACGGAGAGCTCCGCTCGCAGGTCGCGAAGCGGATCGGAGGCATGGCGGCGGGCCGTCCAGGGCCTTCGCCTGACCCGGGGACGGGGTGACTCGGGATCCCGAGCGGGTAGGGTCAGGGTGATCTGCCCGTCCGGTGAGCGACGGACCCGGGCGCCGAGCGACGTCGCGACGCGCTCGGCCAGCAGCCACGGGAGCGGAACGTCGTTCGCGGTAGCGGGGATGCGGCTCGACGGACGGAAGAGCACCGATGCCCGGTTCCCTTCGACGCGGGGCACGAGGTCGACGCGCGGTACGGCGAACCGACGGTACCCGTCGACGACGTGGGAGACGACCTGAGACAGGCGGGTGGCGTCGCTGTGCACGACGACCGACGGATGCCCTCGGCGTGGGCGGTCGGAGCGAACCGCGAGCAGCCCCCGCGACGCATCCACCCAGTGGGTGAGCAAGCCGTCGAGCTGGCGCGTCTCGCGAGCGCCCGAGCCGGTCGCGTCGAGCCGGGCGTGCTGGAGGACCTCGTTGATGAGGACGAGTAGCTCCTCACCCGCGGTCCGGATCCGCTGAACGTCGCTGCGAGCCTCCCGAGAGAGCGAGGGCTCCTCCAGGATGAGCTCGCTGTAGCCCTGGATCGCGTTGAGAGGCGTGCGGAGCTCGTGCGAGATGTTGGCGAGGAACGATGTCTTTCGCGTGGCCGCGTGGTTGGCGCGCTGTTCGGTGGCCTGGGCCTCGGCCACCGCGGACTCCAACCGCCGGATCGCGTAGGTCGCCACGGAGCCCGCGGTGAGGATGGCGAAGATCTGGAAGCCCAGCCTGAGCGACCAGATCGTCTCGTCGGGTGGAGGAGCGCCATAGAGCCAGCCGTCGGGCAGCACGTAGGTCACGGCCAGGAGCGCGGACACGGCGAGTCCGACCTGAAGCCCGAGCACCTGGCTGCGTCGCTCGACGAGGATCGCGAGCATCGGGAGGATCACGAGCAGGGGGTAGGTCCACCCCCTCAATCCGCCGTTGGCGAGGTGCACGAAGCCCGCGCCGACCACCGCCATGGCGATGAGCCACGTCGAAGCGCTGCGGAGGGCGCCGCTCCGAATGAGCTGCAGGATGATGGCGAACGCCACCCCCGCCACGAGCGGAGGCAGGGCCGCCTCCGGCCCCATGATCGTCCAGGCGACCGGGATGGAGGCAAAGCTGCTGACCGCGCCGATGAGCGCGGCGTAGCGAACCAGGCCGGTCGCCCGTCCAGCGACGGGCGACTCGGGGCGGGTCACAGCGCGGTCTTCCACGGGGGCTCCCTCGGAGGAGGGCCCATTATTCCGGTGGTTCGACTTGCGGCGCCCCCCGGATCAGCGGGTGCCGCAATCCGCGCAGTCGGTGCCGAAGGTGCACAGCGAGGTGAGGGCGCCGATGCCCCCGTCGTCGCACTCTCCGTCGAACGCGAACGCGCAGGTGTTGGTGCAGGAGCCGTCGTTGCGGTTGTCGTTGGTTCTGCGGGCGCCGCAGTCGTCGCAGTCGGTGCCGAGGGCACAGATCGAGAACAGGGAACCGGGTCCGCCGTCGTCGCACTCGTTGTCGAACGCGGTCAGACAGGTGTTGCTGCAGAGATCGTCGTTGTCGCCGAAACTGCACGCGGGCGTGGCCAGGATCGCGGCCAGGCACCCGGCCGCAACGTAGAGATTCGCATTCATCCGCATCTTGCCCCCAAGAGGTGTCGGAACCCTACGTCGAGAACCCCAGCGACTGCAAATCTCGCGCGACAATGGAGCTTCACGCTGGGTGAACCTCCGGGTCATTCCGTACGGGCAAGGGGCGGTCTCTGCGCCGGCGCGCTTGGCGAAGCCGAGCGCGGAGCATCCCGGTCAGCAGCTCTCGCTCGTCTCCTGGCAGGTGCAGGTGCAGGAGATGCCGTAGTAGTTCCCGTTCGCGGACTGGATGTCCGCCACGCACTCACCGGTGGCATCGCGGTTCGCCGCTTCGGGGTCACTCTCGCAGACCGAGGTCACGAAGGTGCCCTCGAAGTAGTAGGCGTAGTCTTCGTACTCGGTCGTGCACGAGCAGTCGTGGGTGACGAATGCTTCGCAGCCCGTCAGCCCGACGGCGAGGCCGAGCAGCACGGTTCGTGGATTCATCGCGGGACCTCCCAGGCGACGCCGCTGTAACCGGTCACTCGTTCGCCGCTGGCCCGTGACTCGCCGCATAGGCATCGAGCGCCGCCAGATGGCGTCTCCGCTCTCCGTCATCCAGGAACGCGGCCTCGAAGGCGTTTCGCGCGAGCTGTACGACGTCGTCGCGAGAGAGCCCCAGCGCGCGAGCCGCGGCGACGTAGTTGTCGCTCAGGTAGCCCCCGAAGTAGGCCGGATCGTCGGAGTTGACGGTCACGAGGGCGCCGCGAGCCAGCAGCCGCCCGAGGTTGTGGTCCTCCATGCTGTCGAACACCCGGAGGCTCACGTTGGACAGGGGGCAGACCGTGAGCGGGATCCGTTCGGTCACGATGCGCTCGAGGAGCTCGGGGTCTTCCTCGCTCCGGACGCCGTGGTCGATGCGTTCGACCTCGAGGACGTCGAGGGCCTCCCACACGTACTCCGGCGGACCCTCTTCGCCGGCGTGGGCCACCGCTCGCAGGCCGGCCGCTCGGGCGGCTGCGAAGGCCCGGGCGAACTTGCGCGGCGGATGACCGAGCTCCGACGAGTCGAGCCCGACGCCATCGAGCAAGCGCAGGAACGGGCGCGCCTCGTCGAACACACGCAGCGCGGCTTCCTCGCTCAGGTGGCGGACGAAGCAGAGGATCAACCGAGAGCTGATGCCCAGGCGCTCCCGGGCGTCGTCGAGCGCCCGGCGAATCCCCGTCACGACCACCTCGAACGGAACCCCGCGGTCGGTGTGCGTCTGCGGATCGAAGAACACCTCGACGTGCCGTACGTTCTCGGCGGCTACGCGCTCCAGATAGCTGCGCGTGAGGTCGGTGAAGTCTGCCTCGTGAAGAAGGCAGCTGGCGCCGGCGTAGTAGATGTCGAGAAAGGACTGGAGGTTCTCGAAGGCGTAGGCCCGACGGAGCGCCTCGACGGTGTCGTGGGGCATGGTGACGCCGTTGCGCCGCGCGATCTCCAGGAGCAGCTCGGGCTCGAGCGTTCCCTCGAGGTGGACGTGCAACTCGGCCTTGGGCATTCCGCGGACAAAGTCGTCGAGCGAAGAGTCGGGGTGGTCGAGGGTCATGGACAGCCTCCCCCCGCGGTCGCGGGCGAGTGGTAACGTCGAGCCATGGAGCCCGAAACCCTCTTCTCGCCCGAAGACATCCGGCTCGCCATCCGCCGGATCGCGGAGGCCATCCGTCGCGACCTCGCCGACGAGAAGCCCCTCGTCGTCGGTGTGCTGAAGGGGAGCTTCGTCCTGGTCGCCGACCTGGTGCGCGAGCTGGCGATCCCGCTTCACGTCGACTTCGTTCGGGCGCGCTCGTACGGCTCCGGAACGCGGAGCAGCGGCAAGGTCGAGATCGTCAAGGACCTCGAGATCGACCCCGCGGGGCGCCACGTCGTCCTCGTCGACGACATCGCCGACACGGGCTTGACGATGAAGGTCCTCGTCGCGCACGTGCGGGCGGCGGGAGCCGCATCGGTGCGGGTGTGCGCCCTGCTCGTGCGGGAGGGGTGCCCGATGCCGGACTACCCGGGAATCGTGATCGGCCCCGGCTTCGTGGTGGGGTACGGCATCGATTTCGCCGAGGACTATCGCCACCTTCCCGACATTCGGGTGATCCCCGAGGGCTGACCTCGGCCCACGACGGCCGGACGACGAGCCACGGGATGCGAACTCCCTCGTTCGCGGAGTTGGTGCGAGGAGTACGCTTGCTCGCGTTCCGGATCGAGGGTCACGACCCTCCGGCGTAGGCAGGGCCTACGGCGCCTCCGCGCGCAGCCCGCGCAGCAGCACTTCGACGGCCCGGCGAAGTGACGCCTCCAGCGGCTGGTGCATGTCGTGCAGCTCGGGGTGGCGGCACGCCTCGACCACGCTCGGGGGCGGGTCGTGGTACGGCCAGAGGCCCTGCAGGAGCGCCATCTGGAAGAAGGTGAGCTGGTGCGCCATCGGCTCGGTCATCCACGAGACCTTGCTCGCGACCACCGACGCCTGCTGGGCGGCCAGGGCCTTGACCTTCAGCTTGAACTCGACGATCGCCTCCACGCTCGCGTTGCGCTCCAGGACCGACACCAGCTGCCCGAGGAGTCGGATCATCCGGGGATGGCTCGTGAGGGTGTTGACCAGCGCGCCGGCGAGCTCCTCGAGCTCGGGTTCGTCGGGCAGATCGCCGAGCGCGTGCTCCGCGCGGACCGCCCAGTGCTCGATGTCCTGGGCGAGCAAGGCGAGGAAGATCTCCTCTCGGGTCGAGAAGTACCGGTAGAGGTTGGACTTCGCGAGTCGAGCCTCCCGCGCGATGGCGTTCAAGCTCACGGCGTCCATCGCCGACCCTTCGAGGAGTCGCGCCCCCGCGGCGACGATGGCCTGGCGTCGTTCGGCTTTCTGCTCGGGGCTTCGGGCTCGCTGGAAGTCCATGCCCACGTCTAACCGCTCTGATTGACATCAGACCATCGGTCTCTTAAATAAGAGACCATCGGTCACTGACCAAGCTGAAGGAGCTCCGATGGCCCGAGGATTCACTGCAGACGACGTCCCTGATCTGACCGGCAAGGTCACCATCGTGACCGGCGCGAACGCCGGGATTGGCTTCGAGGCGGCCAAGGTGCTGGCCGAGCGCGGGGCCGAGGTCGTGCTCGCGTGCCGCAACGAGGAGAAGTGCAGCGCGGCCGTCGAGGCGATCCAGGCTGCCTCGCCCAGGGGGAAGGCCGTGGGAATGTCGCTGGATCTCTCGATGCTCGACTCGGTTCGTGCCTTCGCGAGCGCGTTCGCCGAGCGGTACGATCGGCTCGACGTGCTCGTGAACAACGCGGGCGTCATGGTTCCCCCGCTCGGGCGTACCGCCGAGGGCTTCGAGCTGCAGTTCGGCGTCAACCACCTGGGCCACTTCGCGCTGACGGGGCTGCTGCTGCCGCTGGTCCGGGCCACGCCTGGCGCCCGCATCGTCAACGTCTCGAGCGGGGCGCACCGCATGGGCAGGATGGCGTGGGACGACCTCAACTGGGAGTCCCGCAGCTACTCGGCCGGAGCGGCCTATGGCCAGAGCAAGCTCGCCAACCTGCACTTCACCTTCGAGCTCGATCGCAGGCTCAAGTCGGCCGGCATCGACGCCATGGCCACCGCGGCTCATCCGGGGTGGACGGCCACCGATCTCCAGCGGCACACGGGCTTCGTCCGGTTCCTGAACAACTTCTTGGCCCAGGCCCAGCCCAACGGCGCCTGGCCCACGCTGATGGCCGCGACGCACCCGTCGGTCGAGGGCGGCGAGTACTTCGGGCCCAGCAGCTTCCTGGAGCTCTGGGGGCCGGCACGCCCGGTGTCCGTGGGCGCCCACGCGCGGAATGTCGAACACGACCGCCGGTTGTGGCGGGTGAGCGAGGAGCTGACCGGGGTGCGCTACCTCGACGAGTCCGACACCGCCGCGGCCTGATCTCCGCCGTGGGGCGACCGGCTCCACGGGGCTGCGCTCTGCCCCGAACCACGACGGTGGCGACCTGACCCGGTGACGCAATAACTGCCGGGGTCCCGCGTAGGGCGGCCAATGAACGTCCAGGACCCTTGGATCGAGCATCGGCAGCACCTGCTGTCCCGGCGCCGCTGCCCGTACTGTGCCGAGCCTGTGCGAGCCCGGCAGGTCCTTCGTGGCGAGCCGTGCGGACAGTGTGGCGAGCCCCTGGTCCTTGCAGGGACCGAGGACCGGGCGGCCGAGGTGTTGGCCACGATCCGCTCCAGCTGGCGCTCGTCGCGCTACGCGGTCTACACGGCGGTGATCGCCGCGACCTTCCTGTCCGGCTGGATCCCACTGCTCGCCTCGCTCGTCACCGCCGCGGCGATGGTCACGGCCAACTTCACCCTGCTGCGACGACCCCTGCGCTGGCTTCCCCCGCTTCAGCGGGCGGCCACGAAGTTCGCGTCGCGCTCGTGGCTCGTGCTGCTCCTCGTGGCCGCCACCGTGGTCAACACCTTCGCGGCCCCGCTGATCGCGGCGTGGGGGCTCGGCGCGTTCGCGTCCGCCGCGGTGGGGGCGGTCTCGACGTGGCTGTACATCGAGGGATCGCTGTGGCTCATCGAGACCGCGATCGGGCAAGCGGCGGGGGCGGGCGAGGTGACGTCGTGATCGAGGAGCTCTGGTCGTTTGGGAGCGCGGGCGCCTGGGCAGCGGTCGCGACGGTGGTGACCACCGCGCTCACCGCCACCGGCCGTCCCGGGGCCACCGTCTTCGTGCTGCTCGCCGTCCCGACCGGCCTCCTCCACCTGGGCGTGTGGGAAGCGCAGGACTGGTTCTTCCCGCCCACCCACGCCTGGGTGCTCTCCGTCCTCGGCGTCTGGGCCCTCTTCGAGCACTTCTTCCGAGGAGAGTTCTACGGTGAGCTCATGGAGGCCCTGCCGCTCGATCAGCTGGGCGCTTTGCTCCTGATCTGGCTCATGTTCGTGGGCAAGGTCGCGCTGGGCACGAGCTCCGATGCCGTCCCCGACGTGGCCGAGGAGATGCGGCGACTGATTCCCGTCGGGCCTGGCCTCGTCCTGCTCGCCATCACGATCCCGCTGAACCTCGTCGTGGGCCTGGCTCGCCGCGAGGTGGTCGAGGTGATGCGGGACCTCGGATTCGGAGGAACGGCCGCGTTCGTCGAGATCGTCGGGGTCACGGGCATCGTGGTCAGCGTCGTGGTGCTCCCCGCGGTGGCCCTGGGATTGGTCGCCATGGTCGCGGCACCTCTGCTGGTGATCGCGCTGGCCGTTCGGGTCGGAGCCGGGGTCCTGGATCGTCGACGTCGTCGGCCGTGTGACCACTGCGACTACGCAGCTCGCAAGGAGGCCAGCCGGTGCCCTCGATGTGGGGGAGCGTTGTCGATTTTGCGCGCCTTCGCGCCCCCGACGCTTCCTCGATGACACCGACTTCGTCGTCCCGGACGGTGACGTGGCCGCTCGTGCCGGTGGCTCGACGGTCGGACCCCCGACGCGAGCGACGGCGCCGGGGCTGGGTGTGGGGGCGGCCCGGATCGTCCTGATTGGGATCCCCGCTACGTCCGTCGCCCTCTGGTCCGCGGGATCCGGCGGGCGCGCCTCGCCTGGTGACGTGGAACCCCGTCACCCGACGTCGAGGAGAACCGGGCTCAGCGACCGCCGAATCGCCGAGTGCACGGACGAGGAGAGCGCGTTGGCGCGCAGGTTGAGGTGCTGGAGCCGGGGAAACCGCTGCCGTCCATCCGCGAGCCCGGTCACGGTGGTGTCGTCCAGTCCGCAGCTCGCGAGGTTCAGCTGCCGGAGGTGGGGATGACCCGCATTCTCGAACACGGCTACGTTCGAGAGCGGATTGTTCGAGCAGTCGAGAATCACGAGCTCCGGCATGGACCACAGCACGTCCAGGTCGTCCGACAGGCCGCAGCGGCTCACGTTGAGGTGGATCAGGCTCCGTGCCGCCGAGACGGTCCTGAGATTGATCGGCTGTCCGCCCACGTCCAGCTCCTCGAGTCGCGCGAACCAGGGCGCACGACGCCAGGGCTCCAGAATCACCCCACACTGTCGAGCGACCAGTCGGCGCAGTGACGGAAACTCCACCTCGGCCAGGCTCGAGGCACCGGTGTTCAGGGGATTGGACGCGAACGACAGTTGAGTCAACGCCGGGAAGGCATCCCGTGGGGTGCCGTCGAAGGTACCGACCGCGCACCGGTCGAGGCGGAGCTGCTGGAGGAGGGGCGCCGACAGGCTCGCGAGCGTGAGCCAGCCCGGCGTGGTGACCCCGCATCCCGAGAGATTCAGGGAGCGCAACGAGGCGAGCGCCTCGAGTCCGCCCAGCCCCTCGGCCGACACGTTCGGGTTGCGACCCATCGACAGCGTCTGCAGCTTCGGCGCGGCGATCAGGGCGGGCAGGTCGGCGTCGTTCAGGGCGCAGCCGTCGAGCTTCAGGGACGTCCAGCGTCCCGCGGCCCCGGCGAGGGAATCGAGGGTGAGCGTCGGGTTGTTCGTCAGATCGACGGTCGTGGCCGCGGTGAACGGGACGAGGTGGGCTCCCGTGAGCGCGTTCTGGCCGAGCCAGAGCGCCGAGATCGACGCTGCCAGAGGACCTCCGCCCAGCCCTCGCAGGCCGGAATCCGTGAGCTCTGTGTCGGTGAGGTCCAGCGTGCGGAGGGCGGGTAGTGCCACGGCGCCCAGCCGCTCACCGCCTGCTGGACCGAGCGGGTTGTTCCGGAGGCGCAGGGTGTGCAGCTGGTCCACGAACGGAGCCTCCAGCAGGGCCGAGAGGCCCTTCGCGGTGCACTGGTTCTTCTGGACGTCCAGCTTGCCGAGTGACGGAAATGCCCCGGCGGACAGGGCCACCATTCCTGCGTCGCCGAGGTCGTTCGCCGCGAGCGTGAGGGTTCGGAGCCGGCTCGCGAAGGGGGCGCGACACAGGTCGCCGATGGCGGCCACAGGAACGTTCGACAGCGAGAGGCTCCGCCACAGCAGACCATCGGGATGGTCGTTCAGCGCGGCCAGCTTCTCGAGCACGTCGTCGTTCCAGGGAACGTGTACGCGCAGGACGAACCCGAAGCGCCTCGACAGCCGGGCGCCGGGCCACCGGAATCCTCCAGGTCCGCCCTGGTGCAGACGCGCTTCCAGGGCCAGTCTTTCGTCCAGTGAGCGACGGTCGTCGTCGTAGGTGAGGTTGATCCAGCGCCCTCGTTCGTCGGAGCGCTCCAGCAGCCCGTCGGCCAGCACCATCCAGGCGGGGTGATCGTCCAGATCGTCTGCGATGCGGGCCGCGATGCCGTCGAGTGACGCCATGCCACCTCCTCGTCGTCTGTCTGCAGCGGATCGGCAGGCCTGCCTCGGGCCGTAGACCGAACCGTGAACACGCGGTAGGTCGCGACGAGGTGACCGGACGAGCTCTCCGGGTCGAAGGCGCTCACCCCTCTCCGCTGTAGAACTTCGCGGTCCGCACCGCCATTGCCCGGGCCACGGCCGGATCCGCTCCGCTCGCGACGTGTTCCTCGCCCCACGCAGTGGCGCAATCGGTCATGAAGGCGCGGCACGCGTCCGACTCCATCCAGGCCAACGATTCGCCGCGGTCCATCATCTCTCCGTCCTCGGCGAGGTAGAGGCCGAGGCCGAAGAAGGCGAGATCCCAGCCCACGCCAACGGCTCCCGGGCCGAACTTGGCCCAGTGTTCCTCGCTGCCATCGTCCTTCGCGAAGGTGTGCACGAGCGTGAGTCGTGTGCCACCGTCCTCCGGTCGCAGGCGCAGGGCGACCCAGCTGACGTTCCCGCCGAGCTCCCAGGTGAGGTCGATGACTTCGGGTGCCTCACACCGCGTGATGGTGCCATCGGCGTTGCCTTCGATGGCGAAGCGACCTCCGATCTCGAGGGAGCCGCTCACGGGGGCGAACCAACGGGCCAAGCGCTCGGGATCGGTGAGCGCGGCCCAGAGAGCCTCGGGCGCGGTGAGGTAGCGGCGCGAGCCGGTCACGGCCCGTGCGGGCGCGCCCTGGTGCTCCACCTCCGCGACCTCGCGGAGCTCGATACCAAAGGGGTCGCTGTAGTCGATTCCACCCACGAAACCTCCTCGAGAGCCTGCGCGGACTGGTAACGGGAACAAGAGCGGGCGTGCAGTGGCCACCTTCGAGCTCCGCTGACCCCTCGAGCGATCGCGATGACCAGGTTTCTACCACTTGCTCGCCCTCGACGTGGGCCTGGCCTCTGTGCCGCCAGCCAGGTTCCTCGTGCGAAACTCGGAGTGCTCGGTCGTCTCGGGCCGCGAGGCGGACCGACTCGCCTCTGCTTCTCAGCGGTCTTCGGAGATGTCGATGAACCCGATGCCTGTTTCCCCGATCGCAAGATGCATCCTGGCCTCCGGGCTGATCGCCCTCGCGGGCTGCGGCGACGGGGAGGACACCGCACTCACCGACGCCGAAGTGGAGGCCATCATCGCGGACGATGGGTACGCGCCGGCCGCCGAGCTTGCAGACGGCGATCCCGGTACGACACCGGTTTCGTGGGATGACCTCACTGGGACCCCGGAGGTGGTGACCCCACTCGACCTCGACGACGGCGACCCCTCGACCGTCCCCGTGTCGTGGGACGATCTGGTCGACGTGCCGGCAGGCGTCACTGACCCCGGGGCGAGCGCAATGGGCACGGTCGGGAATCTGGCACGGTTCACGAACCCATCCGAACTGGGCGACTCGGTCCTTCTGGAGGATGGACAGGGACACATCGGCCTGGGCATGGCCCCGAACCACACGCTGACCATCAACGGCGATGCCGGCGCAACGTTCAACCGGACCATCCAGATGGTGAACCGCGACCTGACCGACGGCAACAACTTGGTCATCGACTTCTGGGGCGCCACCAGCACGTCTGGCCAGACCAGCTTCGCGTTGATCGAGGGCCGCTTCGAGAGCCACGAGAACTCGCTCGGCGAGCTCCATTTCTACACGCGCAACGGCAACACGATCGACACGCGAATGACGATTCTCTCGAACGGCTTTGTCGGGATCGGCACCGAGGAGCCTGGGCAGGAGCTGCACGTCGTGGGCAACATCCTCGTGGACGGAGGGAACTACCTCAGCGTCTCGGACGAGCGCCTCAAGGCCCACATCACGCCACTCGAGGGCGGGCTCGACAAGGTGAGCGCGCTACGCGGGGTCCGCTACGACCTCGTGGGAGAGGCCCCCACAGGCGAGCCGGGCCGACACGTCGGGTTCCTGGCTCGAGAGGTCGAGGCGGTGGTCCCCGAGGTCGTGGCAACCAACGACGAAGGCTACAAGGGGGTCGACTACGGCCGGCTCACCGCGGTGCTGGTGGAAGCCATCCACGACCAGCAGGCCATCATCGATGCCCAGGCCGCACAGTTGGACAGCCTCGAGGCAAGGCTGGCCGCGTTGGAGCAAGCCAGGAATTGATCGCGCGGCCTTCCAGGTGCTCGAGCTCGCGCCCGACGGGGTGCGTGGTCCCGGCCGGCGGCAGCGGCCACCGCGACCGGCGAGCAGGGTCTCGTTGTCCGTGGGACACGCACACGTGGCCGGCTCCCAGCGAGCCCAACGCCTGCGTCGCCGGATCGCTCAATGGCGTCCGCTGCGGCTCTGCGACCGACATCGCCCTCGCCGCGATGGTGTCGAGCTGCGCGCCGGGTACTTAGGTGATCGCCCGCCACTCCCCGCCGTTGCGGTACTCGACCACGAGGACGGCGAAGCGCGACAGCTAGTCGGGCCCTCGTCGGTCCGCGAACGACCACGGACACTGGTGCACGCCGACGTGTCGGCGATGACCGTCCTGAGCCGTTTGTCGGAACGACGGGTCAACTGGCCCGGTCGATGACTCCGTAGTCTCCCCTTCGCTCGGCTCTAGCTGAGCGAGCCGGCAGGAGCTCGAGACCGCAACGCCGAGGACGATCGACGCGGCCACGTCGATGATTACCACTCGCCGGAGCGGCCTTCCGACAGGACCCGACAAGCCGGCGAGCCCGACGAACGAGAGCATGCTCACGAACCCTGCACCTGCGGCCACGACGCGGAGCTCGGGCTGGACGCTGGCCATCGCGAGCAAGGCGGCCACGATTCCGAAGAGAACGGCGCGGTGCCGCATCAGCAGGACCAGGTCAGGACTCGACAGCTCCACACCGTACATGGCCCGTAGGCGGTCCCCCGAGATGACCCCTACGACGGGCAGCGCGTTCACGAGCGCTACGAGAAGGTACAGCCCACTCACCAGCACGTCTCGGGTCATCGCGACAGCCGCTCCTGGCGTTCGTGCTGGTAGGTGACGAGGCGACCTGCGAACCCGACCCGAAGAAGCCGGGCGCTATCGAGCCCTACGAGGTCCCGGCCCGAACCCGTCTGCACGAGCGGGACCTCGGCGGGCCCGAGGGCAGCGGACATCGAGGTGTGCAGCGCGATGGCCTCGTGGACGACGTCCGCTCGAGCGTGGTCGGGCAGGCAGAACGCGTGGGCCGCGTGGGCGCCACGAAGCTCGAACGGCCCGTCCCCGGCAAATCGATTCGTCAGGCCAAGATCGTCGAGCGCACGCGCGACGTGCAACGCCTCGGGAGCGGGCTTCAGCCCGAGGTGGGCTGCCAGGGCCATGGCAAACGCCCACGTCCGCGCGCCGTGGCCGAGCAGGTGCGCGTCATAGGGCTCGTGAGCAAGCTCGCAGGCGCGGGCCACGAGTCCCGAGTCGGGCACGGCCCACACCTCGGGCAAGAGCGGCACGGCCGGACCGACCCCGACGCGCTGCGCCGTCCGGCGAAGCCACTGAAGCAGCTGCTGCAGCCCGAAGCCGCTGGCCACACCAAGGCGAGAGCAGTGAGGAAGTGAGGTTCGCACGGACGGAGGGTCGCTCGGATCGGGCCTGTCCGCTATGACGAGATGCCCACGAATTCTGCCATCGGTGAGTCATGGGTCGTCCCTTCCTCGTCGTTTGGTTGCGACCGAACCTGGAGCTGACCCGATCTGGTGGACAGTCGTAGTCGTACTACGAGGTGATCAGATCACCGATCCGTTCGGGGAGGGATCGAGGGGAGTTTCCAAAGAGGGGAGACTGACAACCTGTGGATAGGTTGCGGATAACCTGTGGATTCATGCCACCTCCTGTGGACTCGCTGCGGCGTGACGCTGTTCGAATTCCAGTGGCGAGGCGTACCCGAGGGCGGAGTGGAGGCGGCGCGAGTTGTACCAGCCCTCGATGAACTCGAAGACGTGGGTGCGCGCGTGATTCGGGTCCACGAACGCGTGCTGGTCGAGCAGCTCGCACTCGAGGGTCGCGAAGAAGGACTCGCACATGGCGTTGTCGTACGCGTCGCCGACCGAGCCCATCGAGGGCCGCACGCTGTGCACGCGGCAGCGATTGCCAAACGCGATCGAGGTGTACTGGCAGCCCTGGTCGGAGTGATGCACGACCTGACGCGGACGGCGTTGCTGGATGGCCATCCCGAGGGCCTCGAGGACGAGCTCGGTCTTGAGGTGGGTCCGCATGGCCCAGCCCACCACGCGCCGGCTCCACGCGTCCACGACGACCGCGACGTAGAGGAAGCCCTTGGAGGTGGCCACATAGGTGATGTCGGCCACCCACAGTTGGTCGGGTCCGCTCGCCGAGAAGTCCCGCTCGACCAGGTCGGGAGCTGGCCGCTCCTTTCCTCGCCGGGTCGTGACGGCAAACCGCCGTCGGGACGCTCCCTGCAGGCCCTCCGCCCGCATCAGACGCGCCACCCGTTTGCGGGCGACGCGAACGCCCTCTCGTTGCAGCTGCGCGTGGATCCGCGGAGCTCCGTAGGTACCTCGAGACTGCTGATGGATGGCTCGGATCCGGCCTCGCAGGACCTCGTCTTGCTGGGCTCGCGCCGACGGCGGGCGGGAGAGCCAGGCATAGTAGCCACTCGTCGACAGCCCGAGCACCCGGCACATCGTGGAGACGGCGTGCTCCGCTTGGTTCGCCTTCACGAAGTCGAACCCGACTTCGGCAGTGTCTCCCGCGCGAACCAAGCGGCGGCTTCTCCCAAGATCTCCCGTTCTTCTCGCAGGGCCCGATTCTCACGACGCAGCCGCCGAAGCTCCTCCCGTTCATCGCTCGTCAGCCCGTCGCTCCGCACGCCTTGATCGAGCTCAGCCTGACGGGCCCAGTTCCGAATGGTGACCGCGCTCGGCTCGAACTCTCTCGACAGCTCCTCAGGGGTGCCACCTGCGCGCACCAACTCGATGATTCGCTGTCGAAACTCCAGCGGGTAGGGGGGGCGGGTTCGTCCCATGGCACATCCTCACGTTCGAAAGGTGTAAGGCGTCCACGAAACCGGGGCAGCTCCACTCCCGCGCTTCCTCTACGCCAAGCACCTTTGCCGGAAGCACACCCTCGGGCACTTTGCATCCGAATTCACAATGGGTGAATCGTCTAGGGAGGCTCCCCGGAAGAACTCCTGTTAGGCTCCGCCAAACGGAGGTTGGATGTCTCTCTTCAGTCTGCTCACCGTCCTTCTTACAGTCGTTTCATTCGCAGGCCCTGGTTCCCGGTCTGGTTCATATCAGGTGTTCTCGGGCTACGTTGATCCCGGCAATGACTTCGAGCTGAGCGACGTGGAGCCGGCTGACCCCCGGATTCTGGATGATCATCCGGCCCCCACATTCCTGGCCAGCGAACTCGGCACCAGTGATCTGACAAGCACACTCCCAACGACCGCCATCGGAGCCGATGAATGGATGAGGTCCTCGGTAGTGGTTGGCGTCCCCTCCGTCGCGCTCGCCGGTGATGTGCGTCTCGACACCACAACGCCCTGGGGGGAGGAGGACATGCGCGACGTTCGCCTTGGGCAGGTGAACGAACCTGCCATGGCGGCACTGACCAAGAGACTTCGTGACGCTGCAGAAGAAGACGAAAGACACCTTGGGCGGCATCGAGTTCACTTCATCGTGCCGAGGGCTGCGCCCAGCCCACCCACCCCAGAGCCTACGCGGACCGCAGAGCCACTGCCGGCACCGCGGCAGACGATGTCGAACGCAGAAATCGCCAGCATCTTGCAGGATTGGCGAAATGCCCCCCGGCGAGGTCGGACGGATTCGCTACCTCGAAACCTCAACTCGTACTGCAATCTCTTTGTCATCGACGGCGCATTGACGAACACGAATTGCGGATTGGGACGCGTTGCCCCAACGCGATGACCTTCTTCTAGAGCAGATGCGCGAGCTGGCAGCTCGGGGCCGAGCCGAAGATGCGCTTGCAGCGCTCGCTCGGGCTGGAGTGGGCGACCGTAGCGCACGCAGCTTTCGGCTGTTCATATTCAAGGCATTCTGCCAAATCGAATGCCTGGAACCTGAAGCCGCGCGGGCGGTTCTTGAGTCTCTCCTGCGAGAAGGTCACCTCGAGGACGCACAGCCTCGTCATTTCGAAATCCGAGTGCGCCAGATCACCGAGAATGCAGCCCAGGTCAGAATCCTGTTGGCCGAACTCACCTATACTTGCGCGGCAACGATGGCCGCTCTGGGCCAAGGACCCATAGTCGAGCGATTTCTCTACGCCGTCGACCTGTCTGTGCCCGATGGCTGCTGGGTGCAGCCAGGTCGCCTGCGGCAACTTCGGATCGCGAACCTCCTTGACATGGGCGACGTCCACGCGGCCGGACGCCTACTTCAAGTCCCGGGGCCGACGGGCGAAGACACACATGTGGTGGCGCGCTTACATGCACGCCATCATGCACTTCTGGGTCGATTTGACCTCGCCATTGAGGCGCTCGCCGGCGACAAGAGTCCAATGGACGCGCCCGAGGATTTTCGCTTCGATTTGCTCAGCTATTATCAAGCGTTGAACCGTGATCCTGAAATCACGGCCTTGCTCGCCTCCACGCCATCGGAGTTTGTTTGGGGCACGGGACCGCCCGAGAGAACTGATGTGATGCACGCTCGTCGCGCTGCGAGGATGCAACGTTCGGGCGCGAGGGCAAAGGTGCCCGCGCTGAACTTCCAATGGCTCGGGCGTCGCAGCCGCCGGCCCCTTGATGATTGGCATTGGCTGAAGGAAATCGCTCTTCTGTATATATCGGCAGGTGCCACGGAGGAGGCGGAAAGGATCTGGGAGTTCACTGATCGTTTCGCTCGTCGGCTTAACCTCCCGCTCGTGAAGCTTGAGCATGCCATCGCCTCGGTTCATATTGCAGTTCACACAGGCCGGACGGACGAGGCAATGGACCTGGCTGCTCAGGCCGAGGCGGCGAGCGACTCACTTGGCTTGGAGATCCTTCAGTTTCAAGCAAGGGTTGCGAAGGCGGAGGCCGCAAGAGCAGTGGGGGATCCCGACGCCATCGCGACCAGCTGGCGAGCACTTCAGAAGTCCGCGAATCACCTCGCCACCGTGATGCCGTTCGACCTGGCATCCGAGTACCTCGCCAATCAATGGAGCGCGTCGGACCACCGGGCAAACACAGGATTGAACGACCTCCGTGCATCGTCTACGCCACGCTCGCGGATCACGGTGAATCTCTGTCAGTCTCTCCGGGTGGCTCGGGGTTGGCACCAGGCCATCCACGGTCGTACCTACGCGCCGGCGTCGCTCTTACCCATGCTGGAGGCGGCCACGGGTCAGACACACCGTGAGCCTCAACTTGGGTGGTTGGCTCCAGGGACCGCCGTCCTGCGTCTCGTCATGCTCCCTCGGCGACTGGAGCTCCTTCTCCTTACGCGACGCTCTTGCCGTCTCCTTTCACCCCGACCGCATCCCCGTTCCGCTGTTAACCATGCGGTTGGGCGGGCGCTGGACCACGCCAGCTACTCCAGCGAGCCATGGAAGAACAGTACCGCTCTGGCCGAATTGGCTACTGTCCTTGGCTTGGATGACTTGCTAGCCGAGCTGGAGGACTCCGTGAAGCGCCTCTACGTGGTGGGCGAAGGAAGTCTCCACAACATGCCGTTGGCCTCCCTGCCGGTCGGCGGGCGCCCTTTGATCGAAAGGCTAGACACCGGGTTTTGCGACCAGCTTCGGTGGCGCACGGCCGCACGCCCCGTGGTACTCGGTGAGCGGCTTGCGGTTGGAGTAGGCTCGGCGAGAAAAGGTAGCGGCCTGCCCTCGCTTCCCGGAGCGGAGGCGGAGGTCCGCGCTCTTGCAGCTCTCCCGAGCACACGGACGCTCACCGGACCCGCCGCGTCCTTCGATAGCGTGATGAGGCGACTGGAGCATGCAGTCATCGCGCACTTCGCGACGCACGGGCGATTCGGATCCGATCCCACGCAGTCCGGCATTCAGCTTTACGACCGGTGGTGGACCATGGCGATGCTCAATACGCGATTCTCAAACCTTAGAACGGTCGTCCTGGCCGCTTGCCAAGTGGGCGGTACGGGGGCTCAAACCGGGCGCGGCACCGCGGGTTTTGCCAGCAAGCTCATCGACATGGGCGTCGATGAGGTTGTCTCCGCCCTCTGGGACACTCCCGACGACTCGTCGGTCCCGCTGATGACGAGGCTGCACGAGTCGATGGACACAGGATGCGACGCTGTCGCGTCGCTCGGCGAAGTTCAGCGTCACGCGATCAGGAATGATGTGCCGCTGAAGGCATGGGCGTCGTATGTGGTCCGACACGCGGGCCCCTCCGCGCCAACCGGATTGGCCCGGTGTACCGCCAATCGGCCGGGGCTCGGCGCGGTGAGCGGCCATCTGTTCCGCGGTGGTTCCCAGGAGGCACAGTGGTGCACGCGGTAGTCGTCGTGTTTAGCGATCACAATGAGCCCCTCGCGCAGACCGTGGCGCAACAGCTCGAACAGGAAGGCGTCCTGGCGCCGCTGGTTCGGCAGACTGACGCCGAGCAAATGACGAACGTTCCGGCCTACTACCTTTCCATCGGAGATACCCCTCTCGATGCAGAACGATACAGGGCCGGCGTCGTCTTTGAATGGTCGAGAATGGTTCACTTGGCCGAGCACACCGGCGTGCCGATCGAGAAGCTGGTCGTGAGGTTGCTGCAGTCCGAGGACCAGAACTTCTTGGAGAAGGCCAGAAGTCACCCACTAAAGGCGCTCACCAGACGTCGATTCCGACAGATTGTGCGTCCGTGCCTGAACGCCGTTCACCTTGAGCAGCTAATCTTCGACCTCGGAGTGCGGCTCCCGCCGCCCCATCCGAGGCAAGGAGGAGTCGCCTATCGGCTTCTGCAATTGCTGAATGGGGCGGCACAACAGGACCAACTTGACCGCCTGGCAGACCTGATCTGGGAAGATCACCAGCGCTGTATACGACGGCAACTTGACCGAACGCCGCCTAGCCAAGTCTTCATCAGCTACGCAAGGGCCGACTCGATGCATGCCGAGTTGGTGGCGGGTTGGCTTCGTTCGGCTGGATATGGCGTATTCATCGACCGCGAGGATCCGCGGGCGGGGCGAAGCATCCTCGACAAGCTTGGCGAAGCGCTGACGGCCTCCCAAGCTCTTGTGCTGCTCTGGTCGCGGGCATCCGCCGCTTCAGGGTGGGTAAAGCTGGAGATTGGGTCCGCGATCAGCGATGGTCGCACAGTCATTCCCGTGCTCTTGGACGACGCCGAACTTTCCCCGCTGCTGCGAGGACTGATCTGGATCAAGTTGCATCCGACCATCGCCGCTCGTCGACAGCTCATCTCGAGCCTGCCTCGGCCGCCGTAGGACTTGCCGCAAACCGTAGGTATCCGGCAAACCCATGTCCGGCGTGATCGGCACGGTCACGCTATGGAGAACCGCGTAATCAGGCCGTCGGGTGTTCCCACTGGCGCATACCGAACCGGCATAGGACCGGCTTGGTCCAACCTACCACCAGTAGCTGAGAGCGAGGAGTAGCAACATGGCAGAACTGGCGAGCGCGGCAGTCACTGCCAAGGCAGTGACCATGAGCATCACCTTAGTGCCTTCGCGAGGTCCGAGTCTCACAAGTGCGAGCACCAGCAGCGCCAGCACCCGCTGGTACCAACGCAAGGATGCAAGTTCGGATATCGGCTCGGCCAGGTTGTTTCTGGCGTCGGCATGGGTAGGGTCGACCGAAGTACCAACACCTGGTAGTGGTGGATCTTCGTGCGCTCCGTCGCCGTCAGCTTGAGGACGGCGTAATGCTGGCGAGGCTAGACCCACACCGAGCGGTGCCGATGAGTGGCTTCGAACGGCCGAGTTTAGGGTGTCCTTCGGCTTCGATCCTCCAACCTGGCTTAGCGCCCTTCGGGCATCGATGTAGGGCTGCACCCGACGGCCAACGCTAATCTGCCCAGCCTTGGGGGTCATGAAGACACCGCTTCGCGCACCATCCAGGAATAGGATGCTTGCCAGGGCCGAAACGAGGGCGTCAAATGTGGCATCCGAACACTCGGAGTCGGTGGACGCCACTTGGACGAATGCCTCGTGAATCTGGGCAAGACGTTCTTGACCTCTGGCATCCAGCCTGTACCCTTCACGCACTTTCTTCGGAAGGACGAGTAGCCCCCCAACAGCCGAGTCAAAGGAAGAGGATGCTGTCACATACTCACGCACTTCCTCGGTCAGCTCCTCTAGGTCCTTCTCTTCTGAGGTGAGGAAGATCAGGAAAGGCCAGAATGCCTCTGGGTTAACGTCCCTAAGTCGGCGAAGAACCTCGACGGCATCCGATGCCCGCTCCATCTTGAGCAGCGCGTCCAAGTAGTATGTACCCGTATTCTGGAGTTGACGGGGCCGGTCCGGATCCCTCTTTCGGGCATTCCAAACAGGCTTGAAGACGTCGATCGCTTCGCCGAAGCGGCCTAGACCATAGAGGTTCGATCCCAGCACATGCGCGCTCGTTTGGAGTTCTAGGGAGTCGTAGTCCCCTTCAACCGACCGAGATTCATAGGCAACAAGGGAATGTGGAAGTGCACGTTCGTGCTCGCCAAGTTCTCCGAGGTAGAACCCTAACTGATGATGCACGAAGGTCACGACTGAGTGATCATTTCCGAAGTCCGCAGTCACCGTGTCCAGGAGATTCTCTAGTTTCCTGATGACCTCCCAACCTTGGCCTTCCTGCCACATCACTTCGGCTTCGGTGAGTTCTCGGTCTAGTAGGTCGTCTGGAGATGATGGTTTGGCGTCGTGCTGGAGACGCGCGACGCCCTCCCAGTCCGAGTCCGTTGCCATTCGTATCATCTCAACCAGCGTTGACAGAGCGGGACGGTCAAACTCCCGACTGGCATCGAGCAACTTCCGAGCCTCGTCATGCTCACCAGCGTCGTTGAGTGTCTGTACAATGTGTCGGATGATTCGAGCATCCCCACCTGGATGACCATCGTCCCTTAGAAGCGGCCAAAGAACATCAAAGTGGATTCTCTTGGCCTCATTGATGTTCCCCATCTCTCCATGGCAGATCGCAAGGTTGTCCAACGCTCGAGGGTAATCGAAACAATCAGGAGTCATAGCATTGAGCGCTAGTTCAAGCAGGCGTCTTGCAGAACGATAGCCGCCAGCGGCGCGTTGCAGAATCCCGGCATCTACGAGCAGCGACGTATCAACTGGCGATTGGCTTTCCGCAATATGCACAGCATGGGGTACTAGGCTCCTCAGCTCATTGTGCCGAAGGTTCCCCGCGGCAGCAACCGCAAGCTCACGTGCTGCCTGACTCAGGGCCGTTGTATCCTGGTGACTCGACCCACTAGCGATCCGAACGGCACGTCGGATGAGTTCGTGAGCAGAAACACTTGCTTGACGCGTTTCGATCAGACTTCGAAAGGTTGCTTCAGCCAGCGCTCGTTCGAAATCGAGGATCTCATGATCTGAGAACGCCCTTTTCCAAGCTCCAACCAAGATGCTGGCTGGCACCGGCCTCGAGGCAAGCTGAGACATCCAGCCGAGAATTGTCTGAGCGTGTTGTGAGAGTCCTTGCACCGCGGTGATGAGCACGCTGGTGATCGCCAACCCGGAACGCGTGGGCAACTGCATTCCCACCTCGCTCGCAAGCGTCTCCGCATGAACGAGGTTCCTGCTATCAACGGACTTCAAGTCGTCCGCCAGCGCGGCGAGCGACTTCGGCACGGCGTCACGATAGCCCTTGAGGACCGTGAGGGCGAGAGGATGCCTCCCAACCGACTCCGCGATCGAGCATGCGGCTGCTTCGTCAGTGTCGCTCAAGTCGGCGCCGCCGGTGAGAAGCTCAACAGCATCATCCCGACAGAGCGACTGGAGTTCGATGACGCTACCGAATGCTTGAACCAAATGCCGAGACTGCGTGGTGACAACCGTCGCGCCAACGTCCTTGGGAGCACACCACGCTTTGATCGCGTCAAGCGAGACGTCGCCAGGGAGGTCGTCAATCACGAAGAGTACTCGTCGGCCGCGCGCCCTAAGAGCCTCGAAGACTGCCTCACGAGGGTGGGCATCCGACGAAGTCTCAATACCGAGTTCCACGGCAACGACCCGGAGTAGGTCTTCCCACACGTCCCCTCGTTGCTTGGGGTCTTGCGCAACGGTGTGCCACAAGACACCGCCAGGGAAAGCTGCTGCGAAGCGCATCGCGTACTCTTGAACGAGCATCGACTTGCCAGAACCGGGGAAGCCGATCACCTGTGCCTGATCCGGGCCCGCGTGTCCGCGAGTCAGTGGTGTTAATGACTTGTGGAGCTCTGTGTGCAGTCGCCACATCGCCGCAACATGACCAACATAGCGTTCCGGCCGGCTCGGTAGCTCCCACTTCGGGTACCAGCGTGGTGCTTCAGCTACGATCGGACCCATCGCATCCTCGAGAAGCTCGAGTCGAGCAACCACACCAGCAACGATTGCTGGATGGTCGGCTGGGTCCGCCCATAGTGAGTCCCTGAGCTCTGGCAGCATGACATCGTCGGGGGCGACTTCCTCTCCTTTGACCAGAAGTATGCGATCGGAAACAGAATCGCCCCGTCTCTGTGCGGCTAGATACGCGGCGGTCAACTCCCATTGGCAAGCCCGACGGGTCGGGTAGCTCGCGGACCAGCAGACCAAGATGAGTTTGCAGGTGCCGAGCCCGTCTTGGATGCGCTGGGTGATAGACTCAAAGCGTTGAATGGACCTGTGATCTTGGAAGACCCGGACTCCCGCCGCCTCGATTGCGGCGATCAATGGTTCCCATCGTTGCCTTTCGGCGTACGCATAGCTAACGAAGACATCTGGTGTCAACAGCCCCCCAAGGACGAGTGTCGACTCGCATTATCCCTCAGTCCGAGGCTTGCTCCATCTGACTGAGATTCACGGATGTGAACCGGTCGCCAACTAAGTCTCCGGACCGGCGAAGGGCTGCCCGAATCCGGCATCCCTTCGTTTGTTGGACACTCGGTTCACGGCTCAAGCGTGAACCAGTGAACCGCAACCCTCTCGTCCAAAAACTCGTCCAACAATCTATGGCCAGATAACCCACCCTGCGCTAAGTTATCGGGCGGAGGCGAGAATGCTCGTCGGATACGCGCGGGTCTCGACGATCGACCAGAATCTCGACGGCCAGCGGGACGCGCTCACGGAGGCCGGCTGCGAGCGCATCTTCACGGACACCGCGTCGGGGAGCCGGACGGACCGGCCCGGACTGAAGTCCGCGATAGACATGCTGCGGAGCGGTGACGTGCTTGTGGTGTGGAAGCTCGACCGAGTCGGGCGCTCGCTTCCGCACCTGGTGCAGCTGGTGTCGGAGCTCCAGGAGCGCGAGGTCGGGTTCCGAGTGCTGTCCAGTGAGATCGACACGACGTCTGCGCAGGGCCGTCTCGTGTTCCACCTGTTCGCAGCACTCGCCGAATTCGAGCGGGAGCTGATCCGCGAGCGAACGATAGCTGGGCTCGAGGCCGCGCGAGCTCGGGGACGACGCGGAGGACGGCCACCGAAGATGACGCCGGCGAAGCTTCGGATGGCCATGACGCTGATGGCCGACCGCCGGAACTCGGCTGCGGAGGTGGCCGAACAGCTTCAGGTCTGCCGCTCGACGCTGTATCGGTACGTGGACGCGAAGGGACGGCCCCGCGGGCCTGCGCACGCTCTCCTCGACTCTCAGAAGCTTCAAGGGCCGACTTGAGGCGACCAGCGCAGGGATTGCCGGCCTCACCCCTTCACTTGCTTCCGGTGCACATTGCGGACTGACGGATTACGAGCATTACGTCGATTCAATTCGAGTGAGTCGGACTCGCGAACGAATCCCATGAGAGTGTTGTTCGAATGCCTCATTACCACAGGTCGCAGAACCTGACTTCCGAGCCCGTGATGAGCAACGACGCGCTGATCGCCGTGAGGTCGCAGAGCTGTGTCGGCTGCATGATCTTCCGATTCCGTGGGGCCCATACCGAGCCGCCCCACGCACTTGCTTCAGGTGCGACAAGCGCACCGTAGTCTACACCTGGGCTGGAGGTGAGGCATGGCGGGTCGAAAGCTGCGCGACGAAGAGGAGGCGGTCGCCTGCCGGGATAGCGACGTCGAGCGCGGTGGGACTGACTGATGGAGCCGGTGCAGCACTACGTACGGTACGGCGGCCTCGGCATTATGCTCGTCGTGACGTCGGCGCTGGCGCTCGAGGAGCGGTACTACTTCAAGCTGCCCCGGCGACAGGCGGTGCCCGCGGTGCTCGGGGTGAGCGTGACCACTTGGCTCGCCGGACTCGGGACCGGCACCGCGGGCTGGTGGGGTTGTCCGCGGTCGGGATCGGGCTGCTGGGGCTCGCCAAGCTGCGGATGCCGGTGCACTACGACATCGGCAACAAGGCGGCCTACCAGGTCTGACGCCCTCGGGGTTCAGAACGCCGCAATGACCTGACCGATGGCGAGTTCCGTCATCTCCTTCATCTCGCCCAGCGCATCCCACTCGAGATCGTAGCCGGCGATGCCCCCGCGGCCCTCCACCGGAGTGTCCTCGACGTCGACGTAGGTGACCCGCACGACCTCTCCAGCTTCGTTGTAGTCGAGCCGGACGTGGACGTTGCTCTCCTCGCCATCGACGAACGGGATGTAGCGGACGGGATGATCGGTCTTGTCGTAGACCGTCTTCTCCGCCGTGAAGCCGTTGAAGCCCGACACGGGCTCGCCCTCGGGACCGTAGAACGCCCGTTCGACCACGTTGCCGCGGACGTCGAAGGTCTGGGTCACCCGATAGATCGTGTTCTTGCCGACCTTGGCGATCTGCGCGTCGTCGAGGACGCCCCGGATGACGGCCATGCGGAAGTCCCCGAACGGATCCTCGATCTCCTCGGCCTGGGAGACCCGCGCGGCCCGTCCCCCGGGCTTCTCCTCCTCGTCGAGGTAGCTCTCCTCGACGAGCCGCCCGACAGGGTCCCGCACGGCCAGCGCCACCGCGAACCCGAGGTTGTTCTTGGCCAGCTTGCCGTCGCCGTCTAGGGTCTCCTGCCGGCGGATGTGGCCCCGCTCGTCGCGGAACGTGCGCATCTTCATAGCCGCCCACTCGCCCTTGCCACGCACCGGCTCCCCGGAGTCGTCGAACAGTTCCTCGAACTCCAGGTGGTTGCTCTCGTAGGTCACTGTCCTGCGGTGCACGCCCGAGTCGGGGTCGATCAGCGGTGTGTCGTCTGCGCCGTAGCAGGCCTCGAGGGTCAGCCGTCCCCGGGGATCGTACTCCCTCCGCTCGATGGGGCAGTCCGTCTCGCTGTCGACCAGCGAGCCGTCGAGTCCGAACTTCCGCACCTCGGCGATCTTGCTGTTCGGGCCGAAGTCGTACTCGACCACGGCGTTCTCGTACTTCTTGTGCACGACGGGCGCTCCGTCCTCGTCGAAGTACGCGATCCGGATGGTGTTGCTGTAGCGGTCGTGGTCCTTCCGGGTAATCGCCACGCCGAACGGATCGGCGATCAGCTCGTCGTTCTCGTCGAGCGTCGCTTCCTCGACGATGTTGTCGAAGGCATCGCGCGCGAAGCGCGTGGCGTGATGGCCGAGCTTGGCGCAGGTCGCGGGATTGCCGTCAAGGTCGAAGAGCCGCGTGTGGGTCTGCTGGCCGATGCGATTGTATTCGTATCGAACCACCGGAACGCCGCACCAGGCGCGCTCGGCGGGTCCTCCGCCGACGTCGTAGCTCCGGTACTCGACCTGCTGGTCGTTGTCGTTGTACGTCCACTCGAATCGCGACCCGCCGAACTGGCGATTGACGACCGGCTCTCCATTCAGTCCGAAGAAGCTCCGGCTCGTCCAGTTCCCTCGTTCGTCCCGCTCGATGCGCTCCTCGGCATAGCCTTGGCCGATGAGCATGGGCTCGCCCTCCGGGCCGAAGAACTGGCGCCGGATGCGATGACCTCGGTCGTTGAAGGTGTCGCGCTGGTAGGAAACGCCCGTGCCCTTGTCGAGCACGCGCTTGCCGTCAATGCCGAAGACCTCGGTGCGGACCTCGTTCCCGCGTTTGTCGTAGGCACTGCGAATCTCGTGGGCGCCCCTCAGATTGAGGGTCGGCTGGCCCTCGACATCGAAATTGAGCGTCTGAACCAAGTTTCCGAGGTCATCGTAGGCGAACCGGTGCTCGGCCACGCCCGTATCGCGGTGGACGGTGGGTCGGCGATTCGTCCCCTCGAAGGCCTTGCGGACGACATTCCCGTACTCGTCGTGCTCGTAGGCAAACCGGTGGACGCCCGAGGAGGCCTCCAGGGTGGGCTTCCCCTCGGCATCGAAGAACGCTTCGCTCGTGATGTTGCCTCGCGCATCGTGAGTGTCCCGTTCGCTCGCATACCCGTAGCGGTTGAGGGTCGGACTGCCGTCGGCGTCGACCCACGTGTAGTTCGTGACTCGGCCGAGCTTGTCGCGATCCATCCGAAGCCCCGGGGCCCCCCAGCGCTGCGTCGCGAACGGCATCCCGTCCGCGCCGAGGTACCACTCCTGGGTGCTTCGACCGTTCTCGTCGAGCTCCATCTTCAGGACGGCGTAGCCCGAGTCCTTCACACCCGTCGGCGCGTCGTTCACGTCGAAGTAGGAGCGTTGCACGATGTTGCCCGACTCGTCCCTCACGACCGTCTGGCGCCAGCAGCCCAGGTTCTTGGCGACGACCCGCTCCCCGTCGACTCCGAAGTAGCGGATCTCGGCCGAGCGTCCCCACGCATCGGCCACGTGCTCTCGGACCGCCCACGCCGCCTTCCGGTGGGCGACCGGCTCGCCTTCGAGGCCGAAGAGCCGGTCCCGGAATCGGTACCCGTGGTCGTCGAAGTCCGACGTCCAGCGATGCTGGCCGGTGCCTTGGTGTAGGACGGGCTCGTTGTCCTTGCTCCACAGCGTGGTCTCGACGACCCGTCCCAGCTCGTCGAGCGCGTTCTTCTCAATGGCGTACCCCACGGCGTTCTCGACCAACACCCCTCGCTCGTCGACGGACTCGGTGCGGATGATCGCCTGTCGATGCTCGTCGTATCGGTACCGATAGGCTGCGACGCCGGTCTTGGAGACGAAGGCTGCCCCGTCGGCGTCGAGCCGACGCCGCTCGACGATGAGATCGCCCGGGCCGTAGACGAATGCCGTGCCATAGGCGCCGGACGCGTCGCGGGCGAGCATGCCTCCCCCAAGCTTCTCGAACATCCGTCGAGTGACCCTGCCTTGATCGTCGAAGGTGAGACGATGCTGGCCAATCTGGGACCGGCCCTTCCTCGAGTCGCCGACATCGCCCGCTTGCATCGAGGCGATCCCGATGTCCTGCTCGAAGCGCGCCGCCGCCTCCATCCGGTCATCGCTGAAGCGGTACAGGGTCCGCATCACCGGCGAGCCACCCTCGGAGAAGGACTGGGTGGATTCGAGGAGCCCGTCCTGGGTGTAGGCGTACGTCCAACGCGCGGTCTCGCTCGAGTGGCCTTCGTTGGTCCCGCGGGGGTCGGGGTCGAGCACGTTGGCCAGGTCGATGACCTGATCGAGGCCGTTGACGTGTGCGAGCTCAATCACCCGACCGCCGCGCCGCCGGATCCGGTAGGATCGCTCGCGCTCGGCATAGTCCGACCCCACGTCACTCACGCAGCTCGGCACTCCCCAGTTCTCCGCGATCTGCGCACAGTACTGCGAGGTCACCCGGAAGTAGCTGTTCCAGATCAGCCCGCCCGCGACGACGAGCCCGAAGAAGGTCAGCGCACCGGCCACCATCGGAACCCGCGCCGCACGCTGCCGGCGCCGCCGTTCCCGCTGCGCGAGATCGTCGTAGCTACAGCCGAGTAGCGCCGCGATGATGCTCAGCACGGCCCGGCGCTCTGTCACCGCGACGTCCTCGTCGAGCCGGGGGCGCACATCGGCGGCCAGGAGCTGCACTGCCTCCGTCTTCACCTCGACCGTGCCGTCGGGCTTCGTCCGCGTGACCAGCCGGCGCCTCATCGCCTCGGGAATCGCAGTCTCCTCGTCGCCGTCGATGAGTAGCGCGTAGATGCGATCGCCGCGGCCGAGCTCCTGGAAGTGCCGGATCTCGCGCTGCACCCACTCGGACTCGCCCGTGCGGCTCGAGCAGACCACGATCAGCGCGCTACTGCGGGCCAGGGCCTCCTGCAGCGTCTCCGAGAGCTCTTGGCCGGCGTGCAGCTCCGCTTCGTCGCGGAACACCGCTCCGAGACGACCCGGATAGCCGTGCCGCAGCATGTGCCGAGGGGTTCGGAAGCGCTCGAGCTCTTGGGCGATGCGCTTCGCCCACCTTATCTCGGCCGGCGCGTGACGATAAGACACAAAAGCGGCGTAGCGAGCGGAAAGACGCGTGCTCGACATCGAATGGACCCGGGGTGGAGAGGCCGCCGAATTATACCAACGGCGTTTGCCTCACCCGCCAAGCCGTTCCCAAGCGCTGTGAATCGCGGCTAGCGAGGCCGATTTGTCCTCGCGATCCGACCGCTCGTCGTCACCGCGACCGCATCCCCTCCGCCAACCCTTGTGGCGGCCGTGCTCCGTGAGTACTCGATAACCAGGGTTCCATAGTTGGAAGCCGATTCCCAGCGGCGTGCCATGAGACGCAGAGGGCACCACCTAGGCAAACTCCCGCCGCTGAGACCGCTTCAAACAGGCTGCGGTGCGCTACGCAGCGAGTCGGTAGTCGTGGTGAACACCTCCGTTGACCCGCTGGTGTGGCCTTGCGTCGTGGCCCATTGACGCGTCCGACCCTCGCTGATGGGCCACGATGCACGCGACCAAGGCCAGCCCCTCGCCGGCCGTCCCGTACGGATCTGCCACCAACGAGTGCGAACTGATCGAACCGTAGCAGGGGCTGGGCCAGACGAGCTTGCGGCACGCCAGCCGGATGTGGTCGACCGCGTGGGTCGTGGTGCAGTCAAGACGCGAAGACCGCCGCCAGCATCATCGGCCACAGCGAAGTGGTGATGCTGACCCGGTCTACACCTGGTCAGCCAACACAACCATCGACCTGCAAGGTCGTCAACGCGGAGACGAAGAGCGCACCCAGGAGGAGTCGAACCCCCAACCTTCGGATCCGTAGTCCGACGCTCTATCCAATTGAGCTATGGGTGCATGTCGTTCCGACCCAGCAGGCGTAACCCTGGTGTCGGACTCGCGCACCCCCCGGGACGAGATCTTGGCGACCTCGGCCACCCGGTAGCGGCGGTGCACCCCGTTGGCTACGTAGACTCCGTCTTGGAGGGATGCATGGGCCAGATGCTGCTTGCCATCGTGGTTGTCGCCTGCTCGGGTGGGAACGTCGATGCGGAACCGATCGCAGAGGGCACGGAGGCGGCCGGAGCAGCCGAGGAGCCGACCAACCAACCAAAGGACGGCTTTGCCCTGGCGACGACCTATCTGCGCAAGTTCGCGACCACGAAGAAGTACGCCGAAGACCCGGACAATCCCGGCAACAACATCCGCACCTACGTCGCCACCGTGTACCGCGGCAACGCGCTCTCCGTGCTCGAGGAGCAGGAGGACTTCGTCCGCGTGGTGCTCGAGGACGGCAGTGGCAACGAGGGCTGGCTGCAGAGCAAGCGCGTGACCACCGCCGAGGGCGCGAAGCTCGCCACGATCAAGGAAGAGGTCAAGACCTTCAGCCGCCCGGAGCTGCTGTCCCTCAACACCAACCTCAAGCTCGCTCCGGGCTCGGTGCTGGTCGTGACCCAAGACCAGGGCAAGTTCGTCGAGGTGGACTTCCCGGATGGCCAGTGGACGAGCAAGGTCACCTGGATCCTCTCCGAGAACCTGGTGACCAACGAGGACGACGTCGCGGCGGCCCAGTTGATCACCAAGGCGCTCCTCGCGCGCGAGGACGGCCCCGAGAAGGCCCAGCCCATCGAGGAGCTGGCGCGGGAACAGTTCGCCGGCAACAGCCTGCTGAAGTTGCTCGATCCCCCCGAGCCAGAGCCCGGCGACGAGATCGCAGACGAAGACCTCACCGAGGCCCCTGCCCCGGCCGAGCCCGCCGCTGGCGGCCTGGTTCCGCCCCCTGGGTAGCCCTCGCTCCTGCCGTGTCGGCTACAAGGTGGGGGTGCGAGGAATCCTGACATGAACGTGATCATCTACCTGATGGTCATCGTGGCCTTCCTGACCGCCTCGGTCCGGGAGGTCACCGACCCCCCCGTCGCCCTCTCCGACGCGGACCGAGCCGAGCTCGTCGAAGCCTTCGACGCCGGTGGCTCCACCGGCGTGCGGGACTGGCTCGAACGCGAGAGCGCCCAGCGCGGCGTCGATCTGATGGGTCAGATCCGCCACAGCGCGGGCCTGGACGCAGCCAGCTTCGACGCGTCGTTCGATCGCGTCCTCGGCGCCTCCACGGGCGGTGACGACGCGGCGTCCGACCTCGAGATCATCGGCCGCTTCGCGTACGGCGAGGCATCCCCGATGACCGCGCTCGGCAAGGGGCTGTTCGACATGGCCAAGGCGGCCGTGCTCGACGTGGTGCTCCCCTTGATCGGAATCATGGCCTTCTTCCTCGGCCTGATGAAGGTGGCCGAGGAAGCGGGCGTGATGGCCTACCTTGCCCGGCTCCTCCGCCCGGTGATGGTGTTTCTCTTTCCGGACATCCCTCCCGATCATCCCGCGATGAGCGCCATCATCATGAACATGGCCGCCAACGCCGCGGGGCTCGGCAACGCCGCCACCCCGTTCGGCATCAAGGCCATGCAGGAGATGGAGCGCCTCAACCCCGTGCCGGGCACCGCCACCAACGCGATGTGCCTCTTCCTCGCCATCAACACGTCGGCGATCGCGCTGCTCCCCACGGGCGTCATCGGCATCCGGGCCGCACTCGGCTCCAGCGCCCCGGCCGCGATCATGGCGCCCACCCTGCTCGCGACGATGACGTCCACGGCGGCAGCCATCGTGGCCGCCAAGGTGCTCCAGCGCTTCACCGTGGTCGCGCCTCCTGACGACCCGCCGGCCGATCGGCCGGCCCCCGACGACCCCGCCGAGGCGGTCGACGCTCCGCCTGCCCAGGCCGACCTTCCGCTCTGGGTCTCGCTCCTGGCCATCGGAGGCCTGTTCGCGGGCGTGCCCCTGCTGCTCGTCTATGGCAACGCCGTGGGGCCGTGGCTCGTGCCGGTGATCGTGGTCACCCTGCTCACCTTCGGCTTCGTTCGCCGCGTGCCCGTCTACGAGGTCTTCGTCGAGGGCGCCCGCGAGGGCTGGGACATCGGCGTGCGTATCGTCCCCTACCTGGTCGTGATCCTGGCCGCGGTGGGCATGCTGCGCGGCTCCGGGGCCATCGACGTGTTCACGGGGCTCCTCGGCCCCGTCACCTCGATGGTCGGCTTCCCCCCGGAGGCGCTGCCCATGGCGCTCGTCCGTCCCCTGTCGGGCTCGGGGGCGCTGGGGGTGCTCATGGCCACCCTCGAGCAGTACGGGCCCGACACCTACATCGGCTACGTGGTGAGCACCATGTCGGGGTCGACGGAGACCACGTTCTACGTGCTCGCCGTGTACTTCGGATCGGTCGGGATCCAGCGCACGCGCCACGCCATCGCCGCCGCGCTCACCGCCGACGTGGTGGGGATGTCCGCTGCCGTCGCCGCCGTCGCCGCCTACTTTGCGCTGAACGGGCTCTGAGTGAAGCGACCGCGACGGGAGGTCCCGTCGCGGTCGGCAAGGTGGCGGAGTCGGAGGGATTTGAACCCTCGGTAGGGGAACACCCTACACTTGATTAGCAATCAAGCACCTTCGGCCACTCGGTCACGACTCCAGGAACGAAACGGAGGCGGAGGGATTCGAACCCTCGGACCCGCTAAGGTCGGCGGTTTTCAAGACCGCTGCCTTCAACCACTCGGCCACACCTCCAAAACTGCGAAGCTGTGTCTCGTGGCGATTGGGGTCGCTTAACCAGCGCCCCATCGCCGTCAAGACCCGCTCACCGGCTCGATCACCTCCTGACCGCCGAGGTACGGCACCAGGACCCCGGGCACCTTCAGGGTTCCGTCGGCCCGGACGTTGTTCTCGAGGATCGCGACGAGCGTGCGCCCGACGGCGAGGCCCGAGCCGTTGAGCGTGTGCGCGAACCGCGGCTTGGCCTTCTTGCCATCGGTCACCGGTCGATAGCGCAGCCCCATGCGACGCGCCTGGAAGTCGCCGAAGTGGCTGCACGACGAGATCTCGCGGTACCCCTGGCTCGGGAGCCACACCTCGAGGTCGTAGCAGCGCGCCGCCGAGAACGAGATGTCGCCGGCCGACAGCTCCACCACCCGGTAGGGCAGCTCGAGCTTCTGCAGGATCGCCTCGGCGTGGCCCACCAGCGCCTGGTGGTCCTCCTCGGCGCGCTCGGGCGTCGTCACCCAGACGAGCTCGACCTTGTGGAACTGGTGCACCCGGATGAGTCCGCGCACGTCACGGCCCGCGCTCCCCGCCTCGCTGCGGAAGCAGGGCGTGAACGAGGCATACTTGAGCGGCAGCGACTCGCCAGCGAGGATCTCCTCGCGGTGAAGGTTGGTGACCGGCACCTCGGCCGTGGGCACGAGATAGGCGTCCTGCCCGTTGAGCGGCTCTGCGAGCTTGAACATCTCCGCTTCGAACTTGGGCAGCTGGCCGGTGCCCACCGCGGCGGGTCGCTGCACGATGTAGGGCACCATGAGCTCGGTGTAGCCGTGCTCGCCGGTGTGCACGTCGAGGAAGAAGTTGATGAGGGCTCGCTCGAGCTTGGCGCCCCAGCCCTTCAGCACCCAGAACCGAGCCCCCGACAGCTTGGTCGCGCGCTCGAGGTCGAGGATGCCGAGTCGGGTGCCGATCTCGACATGGCTCTCGCCGTCGGGCTCGGCCGGCGCGTTCCCCCAGCGGCGCACCTCGACGTTGTCTTCCTCGCTCTTGCCGTCGGGGACGGCCTCGTTCAGGAGGTTGGGGATGCCGAGACACAGCTCGTCGCGCTCCGCCTCGATGGCCCCGAGCTCGGTCTCGATGGCGGCGATGCGATCGTTGCCCTGCTGGACCTCGGCCTTCTTGGCCTCGGCCTCGTCGCCCTTGCCGGCCTTGAAGAGCTGGCCGATGTCCTTCGACAGGGCGTTGCGCTTGGCCCGCAGGTCATCGCGCTCGGCGACGAGGACACGACGCTTCTCGGTCGCCTCGACAATGCGGTCGACCTCGGCGAGGACGGCATCGTCGGCGTGGCGACGCCGCAGGTGGCGCTTGACGCGTTCGGGATCTTCTGCGATTTGATTGGGATCGAGCATGAGATGGGCTCCAAGAGGGGATCGGGTCGGGGATGGACGTGCGTCGATGGCCTGCAGCGGGCGGGCTGCAGGCTAGCGACTTGACCGACTCGAGCGAAGGGAGCGCATCATCACACGACAGACTTGCCCCGGCGGGGCGGCTCGCGCAACGTTCCCGATCAGCGCAGGTTGGGGGCGGACCAGTCCCGCTCCTCGCTGTCCGTGGGGAGGTCGACGACCGTGTCGACAACGAAGCCCGCGCGACGCAGGAGCGCCGGGATCTGGCTCCGCATGCCGAGGTCGCACACGATGCGGGGTCGGACTCCCGCCGCTCCGAGCCCGTCGACGAACGCGGACAGGGAACCGCCCTCGCCGTGCAGGGTGAGGTGCGAGAGCCCTCGGAAGACCTCGGAGCGTGCCCAGCGTGCGACGTCCTCGCGACGCTCCACCATGCGCACGGGCAGCGACAGCGCGGTCACGGATGGCCACCGGTCCAGCGCCCCGGCCCAGGCGGCCGTGGCCCGCGGGGTGGCGTCGACGTGCAGGTCCAGTCGCTGGAGGTTCGGCGCCTCGGTACCGGGGCTCGCGAGCCAGCGGTCGATCACGTCCAGCGGAGCTCCCCCGGACAGGGACAGCCGTCGCAGAGCGGGCAGGGGACGCATTCGGGCCACGAAGCCGCTGGCCGTCTGGCCCATCGGCACGCCGAGGGCCTCGAGCCGGTCGACGCGGGGCCACTCGGCGATGCTGCCGATTCGCGAGCTGCCCCCCGGGTCGAGCCAGCGCAGGTCGAGCTGCTTGAGGGCGGGGAGTTGCCGGTCGTCCAGCAGGGCGTCCGCGAGCGAACGGGACTGGCCGAGCCGGCAGGCGGCCAGCGTCAGTCGCTCCAGCCGAGTGAGGGCCCGCCAGCTCGGCATGCGTCCGCCACGCGGGCCCTCGTGCACGAGGCGAAGCGCGCGGAGCCGATGCGCGAGGGCACTGCTCGCGAGGAAGGAGAGGTCCACCCGAGGCGTCGAGGTCGTCGGCGAACCGACGATGGTGACCTCCTCGAGACGGGGGCAGCTCGGAACGAAGGTGTCCAGGAACCCCTGGACGTCGTTGCTCGCGACGACGCTGACCTTGCGGACCGCGAGCAGCCCCGGCGGCCACGGCTCGTCGTACCCGACCAGCCGGAGGGAGGTCGCGCCGAGCTGCCCCAGGAACTCGAGCTCCACGGACGAGGAGAGGTCGTGGACTTCGACCTCGGTGAGCGGCTCGAACCACGGCGACGTGGGGTCGAGGTCGGCGGGCTGCGCGAACCGGAAGGACAGCGTGGTGGTCCGGACGAGACCCCACCATCGCGGGGGAGGCACCCCGTCCGCCGCGTGGCTCTCCAGACCGAGGTTGCCCGGGTCGCGGAGCGCGTCGGGCCACCGCTCCAGCGCAGCCTCGATCCGGGGCCGCACCGCGGACCACTGAGCGTCGCTCAGCCCACGCAGCAGCCCGAGCAGGGCGGAGAAGCTCGACACCGCGGGCACGCGCAGCAGCTCCCGGCCCGCCACGAGGAACGAGAGCTCCCACGGTAGACCCCCCACGTCGTCGAACCCGCGCTTCTCGTGGACGTCCCGCAGCCGGGCCCAGTGATCGCCAGCGGACTCGAGACGTCCACCCGTGAGCGCGTGCCGGAGCAGCACCGCCCGGGGATCGCGTCGTTCGGCCAGCCAGTCGGCGAGCACGAACCACTCCCCCGGGTCGTCGAGTCCCTCCCACAAGCGGCGAGCCCAGCCCGCCACGTCGGGGCCCCCATCGGTGTCTCCAAGGTCCATCGACCGTCACCGTACTGTGCCTGCCTGGATGACGCCCTGGCTTCCGAGGTGGTAAACCGCCCCCATGGACAGCGAATGGATCCCGGCTCTCGTCTTCTTGACGCTCTGCGTCGCCACCCCGGTGGCGTTGCTCCTGGCGGCGCGCATCGTCGGCGTGCGAAGCAAGGTGGAGTCCCCCGCCAAGCTCGACACCTACGAGTGTGGCGAGGAGCCGGAGGGGGTCGCCTGGGTGCGCTTCCACCCCCGCTACTACGTGGTGGCGCTGGTGTTCGTGCTCTTCGACGTCGAGGCCGCCTTCCTGTTCCCCTGGGCGCTCACCCTGCGCGACGCTAACCTCGGGGTAGTCGCGCTGATCGACATGACCATCTTCCTCGGCATCCTGTTCCTCGGCTGGGCCTACGCAGTTCGCAAGGGGGCGATCGAATGGCAGTGAACGAGAGTGACCGCCCCTACGTCCACCCGATGTACGCCACGCTCGAGCGCGTGCCCGGGCTCTCGCTCGCGACCACCACCGTCGACATGATGCTCACCTGGGGCGCCAAGCACTCGATGTGGCTGTTCCCCATGGCCACGTCCTGCTGCGCCATCGAGTTCATGACCGCAGCGGCGAGCCGCGTCGACGTCGACCAGATCGGCTCGATCGTCCGCCCGTCGCCCCGCCACTGCGACGTGATGGTCGTCGCCGGCACCATCACCGTCAAGATGGCCCCGCGGGTCAAGCGCCTGTGGGACCAGATGCCCGAGCCCAAGTGGTGCATCGCCATGGGCTCCTGCGCGATCAGCGGCGACTTCTACCGAGACATCTACTCGGTGATTCCGGGCATCGACACCGTGATGCCCGTAGACGTCTACATTCCCGGCTGTCCTCCCAACGCCGACCAGGTGCTCGCCGGCCTCAATCGGCTCCGCGAGAAGGTCACGCTCAAGCGTCGGGGTCAGCCGATCGAGCGCGAGTCGCGTCCCGAGACGCCGAAGATGATCACCCCTGCGATCCAACGCTGGAAGGATCGCGGCGGCGACGACCCGACGAGCGAAGACCAGCTCGAACGGGCGCGCTCGATCGGCCTCGGTGGCAACGCGTTCCGGTCCAACGACGACCCTGCGTAGCCTCTCGCACCTTGCGCGGGTGACCAGACCGGTCCATGCTGCGCATCATGACGCCCCTCGAACCGCACGTTCGCGCCCGCCTCAAAGAGCTGCTGCCGGAGCTTCCGCTGGTCGATGGTGGCCTTCCACCTGACGGACCGCTGGTGCCACCGCACCGACACGTTCCGCTGGCCACCATGCTCAAGGAGCTTGGCTACACCCTCTATGTGACCTGTGTGGCCACCCACTTCCCCGACCACGAGGAAGGGGAGTTGTTCGAAGTCGCAACCGTGCTACGCCGGCCGCGACGAAACGGGGGGACCTTCACCTGGCGCGTGCGCCTCGAACCCGACGAGGCGATCCCGACCCTCTACCCGCTGTTCGCGGGCGCCGACTGGCAAGAGCGCGAGCAATTCGACCTCGTGGGCGTACGGTTCGCCGGCCATCCCGATCTCCGTCGGCTCATGATGCCGGAGGACTGGGAAGGCCACCCGCTCCAGAAGGACTACGCGATCGACACCCCCCACCCCCCTTGGAGATGACGGCGTGAGCAGCGTGCGCGACCAGATGCCATGGCACCGGCCGGCCCCCGGCACCCAGCCGGGCGCACGCCGCGTCGATCCCCACTTCGACCTCGAGACCTACGATCCCGAGGGCGACCTCATGGCCCTCAACATGGGCCCCCAGCACCCCTCCACCCACGGGGTGTTCCGCATCAAGCTCTACGTCGACGGCGAGGTCGTGATCAAGGCGGTGCCCTACCCGGGGTACCTCCACCGCGGCGTCGAGAAGCTCTGCGAGAAGCTGACCTACATCCAGCTCACGCCCATCGTCGACAAGCACGACTACGTCGCGCCGATGACCAACGAACAGGCGATCAACGTGGCCATCGAGGCCCTGATCGGCGTGGAGGTCCCGCGACGGGCGCGCTTCTTGCGCACCATCCTGGCCGAGATGCAGCGCATCGCGTCGCACCTCCTCTGGCTCGGCACGTTCTGCCTCGACATCGGCGGCACGGTCGGCGGCGGCGCGTCGGTCATGATGTACACGTTCCGCGAGCGCGAGCTGATCCTCGACTGCTTCGAGGCGCTGTGCGGAGGGCGGTTCCACTACAGCACCCACACGGTGGGCGGCAACCGCCACGACGTGCCCACGGGCTGGGACCGCATGGTGAAGCAGGCCATGAAGACCATCGGCCGTCGCATCCGCGAGTACGAGGCGGAGTGCACCGACAACGAGATCTTCCGCATGCGCACCGAGGGCGTCGGGGTCATCGACCAGTACCTCGCCATGGACCTCGGGCTCACCGGGCCGAACCTCAGGGCGTCGGGCGTCGACCACGATCTGCGGCGTGACGAGCCGTTCCACGCGTACGACGAGATCGACGTCAACGTCGCCGTGGCGCGCGGCGGCGACTGCTTCGCCCGCTACGAGGTGCGCATGATGGAGCTCAAGGAGAGCGTCCGCCTCGTGAACCTGCTCATCGACGGCATCCCGGAGGGCCCCATCGCCGCTCTGCGCCCGGCCAAGTCGCCGATCGCGGTCAAGGCGGCCACGGGACAGGTCTACCGGGCGATCGAGACGCCCCGCGGGGAGCTCGGCACCTACATCATCGCTGGGGGCGCGCAGAAGGGCGCGTGCGCCTACCGGCTGAAGATTCGCCCCCCGAGCCTCCACGCGATGTCCGCGCTGCCCTACGCCCTCGTGGGACACACGGTGAGTGACGTGGTCACCATCCTCGGCTCGCTCGACCCGATCATGGGCGAGGTGGACCGGTGATCCAGACCCTCGCCGAGATGATCCCCGAGGAGCCCTGGCTGCGTGGTCTCGCGGTGGGCTTCGTGGTCATGGTGGTGCTCATGACCATCGGCGGCTTCGCGACCTGGTGGGAGCGACGGTTCTCGGCTCGCCTCCAGAACCGCATCGGTCCCAACATCGTCGGGCCCTTCGGCATTCTGCAGCCCGTCGCCGACCTGCTGAAGATGATGCAGAAGGAGGACATCGTCCCGCGTGACGCGGATCGGGTCCTCTTCAATCTCGCCCCCGCACTCCCCATCGCGCTCGCCCTGGCCACGGCGGCGGTCATCCCGTTCGGCGGGCGCTGGGTCGACGGCGAGTACTGGGAGAACCAGTTCCTGGTGGCCGACCTCGACGTGGGCATCCTCTGGGTGCTGGCCCTCGGCGGTCTCATGGTCTTTCCGAGCTTCATGGCCGGCTGGTCGAGCAACAACAAGTACACGCTCATCGCGGGCATGCGGGCGGTAGCCCAGGGCGTGTCCTACGAGATTCCGCTGTTGCTGGCCGCGATGGTCGCGGTCATCGCCACCGGCGAGCTTTCGATCGGCGGCATCGTTCGCTGGCAAGCCGAGAACGGGTGGCTCGTGGTCACGCTGCCCGTCATCTCCTGGCTCGCCTTCCTGGTGTTCTTCGCGGCGTCGCTCGCCGAGGCGAACCGCATCCCGTTCGACATGCCCGATGCCGAGAGCGAGCTCGTGGGCGGGGTCACCGTCGAGTACACGGGGCTCAAGTTCGGGATGCTCATGCTCGCCGAGTACGTGCACACCGCGATCGCGGCCCTGCTCGCGGCGACGCTGTTCTTCGGGGGGTCCGACGGTCCCGAGGCCGGCACGGTGGGGCCGCTGTGGCTGCTCCTGAAGGCCGGCGTGCTGTTCGTGATCATCTACTGGATCCGCTGGTCGTGGTACCGCTTTCGTTCCGACCAGCTCATGCAGCTGTGCTGGCGCTACCTCGTGCCGCTCACGCTCGGGCTCGTGATGGCGACGGCGCTGGTCGTCGCGGTGGGGTGGGTGTGAGGATTCCGTACCTGACGGGGGCCGGCCGCGCGCTGTGGGTCACGCTCCGCAACCTGTTCCGTTCGCGGGTCACCGAGGGGATCCGCAGCGAGCAGAGCCGAGCCCCTCGCTACAAGGCCAGCTTCGCGCTGGTGCACGACGAGAACGGCGAAGAGGCCTGCATCGGCTGCAAGCTGTGCGAGGTGATCTGCCCCTCCGACATCATCACCGTCACGCCGGCAGGCAAGCGCAACTCCCCGGTCACCGGCAAGAAGCGTGGCTACTGCGAGGACTTCACCCTCGACCTCCAGGCCTGCATCTACTGCGAGCTCTGCGTGCAGGTGTGCCCCACCGACGCGATCGTGATGCTCCGCGTGCAGGAGGAGCCTGGCTACTCCCGCGAGGACCTCGTCCTCACGATGGACAAGCTCTACGACAACGAGCGCAAGCGGCCGCTGTACTGGGCCAAGGGGTCGGTGCTGATGCAGATGCAGGACCCCACCCGAAGCTCGCTGATGGCCGAGAGCCCCGAGGAGGTCGAGTAATGGCCGACATCGGGTTCGCGGTGCTCGCGAGTCTCGTGGTGCTCGCGAGCGGCATGGTCACCATCGCGCGCAACCTGGTGCACGCGGTGTTCTGGCTCGCCGCCACGCTGCTCGCCTCGGCGGGCGTCATGGTGTGGCTCGGCGCCCCCTTCATCGCGGGGATTCAGATCGTGCTGTACACGGGCGGCGTCATCACGTTGATGCTGTTCGCGGTGATGCTCACGAATCGCTCGGCGTCCACGGAGGTGCCGAACCCCGTGCAGCGTCCCGGCGCGGCGGTGCTCGCGTCGCTGACCCTCCTCGCCATCCTGCTCTCGGCGATCTGGAACACCCCGGAGCTCGAGCCCGAGGTGGTGGCCGCGCGATCCGTGCCCGCGATGCGGACGTTCGACGCCCACCTCGTCGTCGAACGCGAGGTCGTGGTGCCCGAGGACCTCGCGAGCGACCCCGAGCTCTACGCGAGCGACCGGTTGGCTCGCCGGACCGACGCCTTCTTTGCGATTCGCACCGAGCTGGCGATGATGCTGCCACGGGAGCAGTTCGTCGAGATCTCGGCCAACGAGGACGAGGTGGAGTCCTCGCGAGCCCGCGTCTGGCTGCGCCTCACCGACCCATCCGATGCCGGGTTTCGCGAGGCCCTGCGCCGGCTCGACGGCGCTGGCTCGAGGGTCGTCGAGGTCGACGTGACGGCGGAGGTCGGTCGGAAGCTCCTCACCGAGCACCTGTTGGCCTTCGAGGCTCTCTCGGTGCTGCTCCTTGCTGCGATGATCGGCGCCATCGTGCTCTCGAGACGGAAGGACCCATGAGCGAAGACCTGGTCGTCAACCCGATCGAGCTCCGCGTGGTGCTCACCGTCGCGGCCGTCCTGTTCTGCCTCGGCATCTACGGTGTGCTCGCGCGTCGCTCGGCCATCGGGGTCCTGCTCTGCCTCGAGGTCATGGCCAACGCCGTGAACATCGGCATGCTGGGCTTCGCCCGGTTCGTGACGGGCTCGGCGGGTCAGGCGCTGACGCTGTTCGCGATTGCCCTCACCGTGGTCGAGGTCGTGATGGGGGTGGCCATCATCCTGTTGCTGCGCCGCACGCACGGCAGCGTGCTCACCGACGTGGCCGGGGAGTTGCGAGGATGATTCCCGTAGAGATCGCTGCCCTCGCCGTGTTCGCGCCGCTGGTGGCCGCCGCCGTGCTCGTCGTGGTCGCCCCCATCCGCCACAGCCCGACTTTCGCCACCGCCCTCTCGGTGGTCGGAGCCATGACCTCGGTCGCGGCGAGCGGCGTGCTGTTCTTCGAGCTGTTCGCCGCGGAGCCCGGCGCCTTCGAGCAGGTCGTGCAGCGGCAGTGGCTCGCGGCCGGCGACGTCACGGTGGCCCGCGTGGGGCTGCAGGTCGACGCCGTCTCGGTGCCCATGATGCTCGTCGTCAGCTTCGTCGCGACCATGGTGCAGGTGTTCTCCCACGGCTACCTGCACGGCGAGCCTGACGCTGATCGCGGCCGCTACTACACGTTCCAGTCGCTGTTCCTGTTCTCGATGATGGGGCTCGTGGTGGCCCCGAACCTGCTCCAGCTGTTCCTGTGCTGGGAGCTCGTGGGGATGTGCTCGTACCTCCTCATCGGGTACTGGTGGCGCAAGCCCGAGGCGGCGAAGGCGGCAGTCAAGGCGTTCTGGGTGACCAAGTTCGCCGACATGGGGCTTCTTGCCGCGCTCATCTGGCTGTATGGGCGCACGGGCAGCTTCGAGTGGAGTCCCGAGGCGGTGGCGGGGCTCGGCCGCCAGCTCGACGCCGTCGGCGAGGTGGTGGCCGGTGACGTCACGGGAGTGGTGGCGGGCCTCCTGTTCCTCGCCGTGATGGGCAAGTCGGCCCAGTTCCCGCTCCACGTGTGGCTGCCCGACGCGATGGAGGGGCCCACCCCGGTCTCCGCCCTGCTGCACGCGGCCACGATGGTCGCGGCGGGGGTCTTCTTGGTGGTCCGGGCCTGGCCCATCTTCGAGGGCGCCGACCAGGTGCTTCAGGCCATGGCGATCATCGGGGGCACGACCGCGTTCTTCGGTGCGGCCATGGCCATCGTCCAGATCGACATCAAGCGGGTGCTCGCGTACTCGACGGTGAGTCAGCTCGGCTACATGATCGCCGCCCTCGGCGCGGGCAGCATGCTCGCCGGGTACTTCCACCTCGTCACCCACGCGTTCTTCAAGGCTCTGCTCTTCCTCGCGGCGGGCAGCGTCATCCACGCCGTGCACACGAACGACATCTCGCAGATGGGCGGGCTGTTCAAGCCCATGAAGCTCACGGCGGCCATGTTCGCGGTCGGGGCGGCCGCGCTCGCGGGCTTCCCGCTCTTGTCGGGGTTCATCAGCAAGGACCTCGTGCTCGAGGCGCTCTACGAGGCGGCCCGCAACGACGACCCGCTGCTTTGGTTCCCCTTCCTCGCGTGCCTCGTGACGGTCGGGCTCACCGCCTACTACATGACCTGGGTGCTGTTCTCGGCGTTCTTCGGGAGACAGTCGCGAAGAGCCTATCGGGCGAAGGAGGGGGACTGGTCGATGCAGATCCCGATGTTGTTGCTCGCGGTGCCGTCGTTGCTCGCGGGCTTCGGGGTCAGCTTCTTCGCCGAGTCGCTCGGGCTACACGCCCACGGCCCGCTTCACCTGGGCGGGGTCGGGGTGACCGGGCTCGCCGCCACCCTGGTGGGGGTGGCCACGGCCCTCGGGGTCTTGTTCTCGCGCGGGGGGGGCATCGTCAACGCCCTCACGCCGATCGGCACGGTGCTCCAGCTCGGTCCCGTCAACGGGACCTACGACTGGCTGTACCGGCGCACGCTGCAGCTCTCGGCCGGCGTGGGCTGGGTCGACCGCTACATGGTCGACGGCCTCGTCAATGCGGTCGGCGCGGTCACGCTGCAGCTCGGGCAGTGGTCCCGGCACCTCCAGACGGGACGGGTCGCTGACTACGTCTACGCGGTCGTCGGGGGCCTGGCCCTGCTCGCCGCGTGGAGCCAGGTCATGGCATGGACGGTGCGCTGATGACGGAGATCGAGGCCACGGGGGGTGGGTTCCCCATCCTCTCCTTCATCGTGCTCATGCCGCTGTTCGCGGCGATCGTGCTCCTGTTCATTCCCGACACCCAGCGCTCGGTCGTCCGCGGCTGGGCCCTGCTCGGGTCCGCGCTCTCGGCGCTCGCGTCCGGGTTCCTGGCCTGGCGCTACTTCACCGAGGCGCCCGACGGCGGGGCGATGTTCCTCGAGTCGATCGTGCTCGTGCCACAGGTCGGACTCACCTACACGCTCGCCTGTGACGGCTGGAGCGCGGTGTTGATGCTGCTCACCGGCATCATCACCTTCAGCGGGACGTGGGCTTCGTTCAGCCTCGAGGAGCGGCCCCGCGAGTTCTTCGTGTTCCTGCTCGTGCTGGTGGCGGGCGTCTACGGGGTGTTCGTCGCGCAGGACCTGCTGCTGTTCTTCCTGTTCTACGAGATCGCGGTGCTCCCGATGTACCTGCTCATCGGGATCTGGGGCACCAGCAACACGATTCCGCCGAGCGGGCCGTTCGGATACGCGTTCCGGATGCTCGACGTGGGCTCGCGGCACTACGACGCCGTCAAGCTCACGCTGATGCTGCTCGTCGGCTCGGCGCTCGTCCTCGCCTCGTTCCTCTGGCTCGGGGCCGAGTCGGGCACGTTCCTGATGACCCGCATCGCCGAAGTGCAGCTGCCGTGGGCGGGGCAGTTCATCGTGTTCCCGATGCTGTGGATCGGCTTTGGCACCCTGGCCGGACTCTGGCCGTTCCACACCTGGTCGCCCGACGGTCACGCGGCGGCCCCCACCGCGGTGTCGATGCTCCACGCCGGGGTGCTGATGAAGCTCGGCGCGTTCGGCGTCATGCGCGTCGGCATGGTGCTCCTGCCCGACGGCGCCAAGTACTGGGCCATCGTCGTCGGCTGGGTCGCGTGTGTGAACATCTTCTACGGGGCGCTGTCGGCCATGGCCCAGCGCGACCTCAAGTACGTCGTCGCCTACAGCTCGGTGAGCCACATGGGCATCGTGATGCTCGGCGCGGCGGCGCTCAACGAGACGGGCTGGAACGGTGCCGTCTATCAGATGTTCGCGCACGGCATCATGACCGGGCTCATGTTCGCGCTCGTGGGCATTCTCTATGAGCGCACCCACGACCGCTGGATCCCGAACCTCGGCGGGTTCGCCCGGATCATGCCGGTGGTGGCCGCGGGGTTCGTGCTCGCGGGGCTGTCGTCGCTCGGCATGCCCGGCACGGCGGGCTTCGTGGCCGAGTTCCTCGTGTTCGTGGGTGCGTGGGAGATCCCGGCCACCACGCCCGTGCCTCCCGCGGACGCGTCGGAGGCCCTCCGGCTGCTCTACGAGACGAGCTACGCGCACCGCTTCGGGCCGATCTGGGCGGTCACGGGCATCGTCGGCGCCTTCCTCACGGCGATCTACGTGCTCAAGGCGGCTCGCGAGATCTTCTTCGGCAATGGGCCGCCCGAGCGGTTCGCAGCCCTCCAGGACGCCTCGGGGACCGAACGCGTGGCGCTGTGGACGCTCGGTGTCTGCCTCGTCGTCTTTGGCGCGTGGCCTCGCCTGCTCCTCGACCTCATCAACGTGACCACGCCCGACTACGTGGCGCCATTCCTGCTTCCCGGAGGGTCGTGATGGAATCGCTCGTGTTCGGGCCGCTCGCGACCGACTTCGTGCTGTTCGCAGGAATCCTGCTCATCCTGGTCAGTGACCTCATCACCACCGAGAAGCACCTGCTCGGCTGGGGGGCACTGCTCACGTTGCTCGCCGCGCTCCTCGCCACGTTCACGCTGGGGGACACCCTGGCGGGGCTCGCGCTCGACGGCGCGTACCTCGGCGATCCCGTGGCGCTGTGGTTCAAGCGCATCTTCCTGTTTGCCGGGGTGCTCGCGACGCTGGGCTCGATCATCGATCTGTCGGAGCGATTCCCGGGCCGCCAGGGGGAGTACTGGGTGCTCCTGCTCACGAGCATCCTCGGCATGAGCCTGCTCGCGGGGGCGCGAGACGTCCTGCTGTTCGTGGTCGCCTTCGAGCTCATGAGCGTACCGCTGTACGCGCTGTCGGCCTGGAACCGCGAAGACCCGCGGGCGGTCGAGGGGGCGTTCAAGCTCTACCTGCTCGGGGCGGTGTCGTCGGTGACGCTGCTCTTCGGGGTGACCATCCTCGTGGGGATGTCGGGCAGCACGGTGCTCGACGAGATCGCGCTCTACGCGGCGGCCTCGCCGAGCCCGATGATGCTCCTGGGGGCGGTGTTCGTGCTCGGGGGGGCCGGGTTCAAGCTCGGGGTGTTCCCCTTTCACACCTGGGTTCCCGACACCTACCAGGGAGCGACCACGCCATTCGTGGCGTTCCTCTCGGTCGCGCCCAAGGCAGGAGCGGTCGCGGCGCTGGTGAGGGTGCTGTTGTCGGCCGACGGCGTGATGCTGGCCGGAGTGAAGCCGATGCTGCTCACCCTGTCCGCGGCGACCATCGTGATGGGCAGCCTGCTCGCCCTGCACCAACGCGAGGCGAGGCGGCTGCTGGCCTACTCCGGGGTGGCCCACCTGGGATTCGTGCTCATGGCGCTGGCGGCCGGCGGAGACCCTGCGCTCGCCATGCTGATCGTCTACCTGATCGTGTACGTCGTCACGAACATGGGGGCGTTCCTGGTGGTGCACGCGGTGACGGGCACCCGGGGCGACGAGCTGCGTCTCATGGACGGCCTCTACGCGCGAAGCGGCTGGCTCGCGGGGACGATGCTGCTGTTCCTGCTCTCGCTGGCGGGCATCCCCTTCGTGGCTGGCTTCTGGTCGAAGCTGTTCGTGTTCTGGGCAGCGTGGCAGGGGGCCCTGTGGTGGCTCGTGGTGCTCGCGGCGCTGATGTCCGTGGTGTCGCTGTACTACTACCTGCGGGTGATGAACGCGATCTTCGTCCAGCCGCCCCACGACGAGGAGCCGATCACGGCTGACTTCGGCACCAGCGCCGCCATCTTCATCTGCGCGGCGCTCGTGGTCCTGTTGGGGGTGGCCCCGCGGAGCGTGGTCAACCCGGCGTTCGCGGCGGCGAACGAGTTCGAGGTGGGGGCGCCGGAGGCCCAGCTGGCCCGGGTCGCGGAGCGGTACGCCGCCCAGGCGGCCGCCCTCGCGCCCGTCGAGCCGGAGCCGGAGCCCGAGACCGATGGTCTCGACCTGACGACCCCGCCCGTGTTGATCTCCGAGCCGGAGCCCGAGCCACCAGCGAGCCCGCTTGCTGCCTACGACCTGCGCATCCCCTTCTTCCGCGCGGCCGAGGACATCCCGCGGCGCTTCGCGGGGTCGCTCGAGATGACGATCCGGGGGTTCCTGGACCCGCCCGAGGGCATCGCGCCCGAAGGTCTCGAGCTCGTGCTCGAGGCACGGTCCGCGAAGAGTCGTGAGCCCTCGGAGGACCAGACGGCGGCGCAGGGCTTCGCCGATCTGGTGATGGCGGCGCTGGTGGAGGCGGGGGTGCCGGAGGACCGGGTTCGGGTCGAGGTCACCGGCTCGTCGGAGGGGCCAGGACGGGCTCGCAACGAGGTGTTCCTGTGGATCGACGACGGCCTGCGGACGCGGCCCGAGCCCCCCTGATCGCCCCGGTGCCCCAGCACCCGTTCGCGGCCATTGACCCGCACGGTCAGCGCAGCCTCCAGGAACCGGTCAGAGACTCAACTGCGGTCGCTCCAGCGCCGAGATGACTCGCGTGCGCTGGAGATGCCGATGACGAGTCCCTCCGACCTCGACGAAGATCGGACCCAGAGGTCCCAGGCTGGCTTGTCGGCGACAGGCGACACCGTGCCCCGCTCGCGCGTAGCGGGGAACACGATCATCGTCCCCTTCGAGGACATGGACGACGACGGGCCCGAGCCTCTCCGGGTGGCTCGGCTCTCCCCCGAGCCGGTGCCCGCCGTCTCGCCGGAAGAGCCCACCGTCGTCCGCAACGAGCTGCCCGCCCCGGCCGATCGACGCCTGCCGGTCGCGACGTCGCTGTGGAACCTGCTCGCCACGGTGCCGCGGTGGGCGTGGTTCGTCGCGGCGGCGGCGCTGGTCGTCTTCGGTTCGTTCGGCTTTCTGCTCGTGGGTGTCGCCGTCGCGGCCTACTTCTACTTCAGCTGATCCGCCATCCGCTCGCCGTCGCGAAGCGCGCTCCGCGCGGTCGTCTCCCCCTTCGCTCACGCGAGAACGCGGGACCTCCACTCACTTCGCCACGGCCGGCATTGCGGCGGGGATGCCGTACGCCTCGGCGCCGTGCTCGTGGGCATCCAGGCCGCCGTGCTCCTCGTGCGCGGCGACCCGCATGCCGAGCACGCGATCGAGCACCCACAGCCCCACGCCGGCAGTGGCGAGGCAGAACGCTCCCACGGCGACGATGCCCAGGACCTGGGCAACGATCGACACCTCGGGCACGAAGAGACCCACGGCCAGCGTGCCCCACACCCCACAGACGAGGTGGACCGGCACCGCGCCGACCGGGTCGTCGATGCCGGCGCGCGACAGTCCTTCGGTGCTCAGAAGGAGGAGGAGGCCGGCCACGCCGCCGACGACCACGGCCGCGCTGAGCGTCAGGACGTCGGCGCCCGCGGTCACCCCCACGAGACCCGCGAGCGCACCGTTGAGGGCGAGCGAGAGGTCGGGCTGGCCGATCCGCATCCACGAGCCGAGGCCGCCGACCAGCACACCCGTCGCCGCCGCCAGCGTGGTCGTGACGGAGACGTACGAGATCGCCGCCGGATCGGCAGAGAGCACCGAGCCGCCGTTGAAGCCGTACCACCCGAACCACAGCAGGAGAACGCCGATGGCAGCGAGAGGAGCGGAGTGACCCCGGAAGCCTTCGCCCTCGAAGGCCCCGAGCCGTGGACCGATCCACCAGGCGGCGAGCAGCGCGGCCCAGCCGCCGACCCCGTGCACGATCGTGGAGCCCGCGAAGTCGTGGAAGCCGGCCTCGGCAAGGAAGCCGCCGCCCCAGTGCCAGAACCCTACGATCGGGTAGACGAGCGCCACGTAGATGGTGCTGAAGACCAGGAACGCGGACAACCGCACCCGCTCGGCGACGGCGCCGCTCACGATGGTGGCGGCGGTGGCAGCGAACATGGACTGGAAGAGGAAGTCGGTCCAGTAGGTGTACTGGCCGTCGGCGTAGGCCGTGGTCACGCCCGTCGCGTCGGTGGCGATGCCGAACCCGGCGAAGCCGAACACGCCGCCCTGGAATGCGCTGCCCGGGTACATCAGCGAAAACCCGACGGCCGCGTACGTGAGGAGCCCGATCGACAGCACACAGATGTTCTTGAAGAGGATGTTCACCGTGTTCTTGGCGCGCGTGCTCCCCGCCTCGAGGGCCGCGAAGCCGAGGTGCATGACGAACACGAGGAAGGCCGCGAGCAGCATCCACGCGTTGTTGATCCACAGCTGAAGGTCGGCGTTGCTCAGGGTTTCCGTGTCGATGGGTTCCTCCCGGGGTGCTTCCACCTGCTTCGTCGGCGTCGCAGTTCAGCTCTCGTGCCAACCTTGCAGCACGGACAGAGCCGGTCTTCCGTGGGGAGGCCGCCGCGTCATCCCACGCGGATGTAGGTCAGGGTCGGATTCCCTACGTTCGCGTAGGTCTCCCGTGAGGGTATGGTGCCCGGGGGGGAGCGTGCGTCGGGGACGGCTGTTCGTAATCGAGGGGATCGACGGCACGGGAAAGTCGACCCAGGTGGCCGCGCTCGCGGCCTGGCTGCGCGGGCTCGGATTGGTCGTGCACGCGCGGCGCGAGCCCACGATGGGGCCTCACGGGCAGGCGCTGCGGGCGAGCGCGACGACCGGTCGGCTGTCCCTCGAGGAGGAGCTCCGACTGCTCGAGCTCGACCGTCGTGAGCACGTCGAGCAGGTCATCGGGCCGGCGCTCGCCGCAGGCGAGGTGGTGGTCCTGGACCGCTACTATTTCAGCACCGCGGCCTACCAGGGCGCCCGTGGCGCCGACCCGGAGGCCATCGTGGCCCACCACGAGACGTTCGCGCCGCGCCCCGACCTCACACTCGTGCTCGACCTCGATCCCGAAGAGAGCCGGGCCCGCATCGCCCTTCGAGGGGAGCTCGACGCCTTCGAGGGCCTCGAGAACCTCCGACGGTGCCGCGACATCTTCTTGTCGCTGCTCGCCGACGACGTTCGGCTCGTCGACGCGCGGCCGGCCCCCGAGACGGTAACCGAGGCGCTCGTGGCGCAGGTTCGCCCCTTGGTGACGGCCCTGTCGCCGGAGCCAGCGGCCGACGATAGCGGATCCCATGGCTGACGGACTGCGCCTGCTCGTCTATGACGACACCTGTACCCGCGACCTGGTGGGTCCGTTCGGTCTGACCCACACGTGGCGAGTCGGGTCGCGGCTCTACGCCGGGCTCGGGCGGATCGATGCCGCCAAGCCCACCCGCAACTGGGTCGAGGCGCTGGAGTGGCTCGCGTCGGTGCGATCCAGCGAGCCCATCGCCGAGGTGCAGTTCTGGGGCCACGGCAACTGGGGACTGGCCCGGATTGGGCGCGACCAGCTGGATCACCGGGCCTTGGCGCCTCGCTCGCCGCTTCACCACGGGCTCCGCGAGGTGCGGGAGCGGCTCACGGAGCGATCGTTGTGGTGGTTCCGGACCTGCGAGACCTTCGGCGCGAGCGCCGGCCACGACTTCGCCCAGGCGTTCACCGACTTCCTCGGGTGTGACGCGGCCGGTCACACGCACATCATCGGGCCGTGGCAGAGTGGACTCCACCGACTGTCCCCCGGGCGCCGGCCTCATTGGTCGCCTACCGAGGGGCTGCGGCTCGGCACCGCCCGGGAGCCCCGTCGGGCCTGGCGGTCGCAGCCCTGGCGGCCCCACACCGTGCACTGCCTGCAAGGGATGGTTCCCAGGGGCTGGTGAGCCCGGCGGGGACTGCTTTTCGATGAAACCGAGCGAACACCGCCGGTAACCCGCTCGTAACGATGCTGTGCCAGCGATCGGCGTACCTTCACCTCAGCTGGTCGAGGCGCTGGACCTCAGCGTCACCGGCAGCGACCGTCGCGTGGATGTCGTTCCCCCCCTTCAGCACCTCGCGGCGGCGCTGCCGGCA